>NZ_NTFY01000080.1 GCF_002289565.1 Rhodopirellula sp. SM50
ACCACCCTAACCGAAGCGACAAAAAGATGCAAAAAAAGGAAGCGTCATCACGCTCGACGCCCTTGACAATCCACGTTACATCTTACGCGTCGCGGCTCACTAAACCAACTGCCCACTCGCGCCCTGCCGCTAAAACCTCAAGAAACACACAGGAAACAAATCGTTCACGGCGTAGGGCTCCGCCTGGGAACACACTGTCACGGAGGCTCCTGCCTTGTACCCGCCATCGGCGTGTGGCAGGGGCGTCGATTGCATAGGTGGCAGAGTTGATCGTAGCGGAAGTCGCCAGGACGTTCGCAGCGCCGGCCCTCTCTGGCGTTTGCTTGCCGCGCAAACGCCGTCTCTCCCTGGGGGAGAGAATCTCAATCGGTTGCCTGCAGGGGGGACACACGACAACGTGGCGCTGCCCAGCCAACGCCTGGCGGATTTCCGTAACAACGGAAGACGAAGAAGTTGACGATGGTTGGTTTTCCCAGTAGAGTCAAGGGAGTGGAAGCTCGCCGTAAGCACGGGTTTCTGCCCCCGCCTGCCCCTTCCTGGGCTACCTACACGGAGCGTCCTGACCACGTTCGGGTGTTTTCGTGTCGGACTGGCCTTCGTCAGAAATGAATGTTCCGCAGGACTTTCCGTTTCCGACGCGTCGAATGGTCATTGTCCTTTCGAAATGATCACGCGACGGGTCACCGGCGCGGTCACTGCGGATCCGACGGGATTGTTACCCAGGTATCCACTGTGAAAACTCGCTTCTTCTTCGGTCGGGTCGCCGCCGCATTCGTGCTGGTGTCCGTTGGTTTCTCTGTTGCGCTCGTCGGTTCGGATGCCGCTGAAACTCCGGTGAGTTTCTCGAAGCAAATCGATCCGATCTTTCGACAGCACTGTTACGGTTGTCATCAAGGCGCCAAGCAACTCGGCGCGTACGTGATGACGGACTTTGCGTCTCTGGTCGGCGGCGGTGAGACGGGCGAGCCGGCGATCGTTCCTGGGAAACCCGAGGAAAGCTATCTGATCGCGCAGATCACCCCGGTCGATGGCGTGGCCGAGATGCCCAAACCGCCGTCCCAGCCGCTCAGCGACGTCGAAGTCGAATTGGTGCGGCGTTGGATCGCCGAGGGAGCGACGAATGACTCGCCAGCTGACACCGCGCTGCCGTTCAGTAGCGAAAATCCCCCGCACTACAACGACGCCCCTTCGGTTCCCTCGATCGACGTCTCCCCCGATGGAAAACAGATCGCCGTCGCGGGCTACCACGAAGTCTTGTTGGTCGATACCGCGGACGGCGCGATCCAAAGCCGATTGATCGGAATCAGTCCACGGATCAATTCGGTGCGTTACAGTCCCGACGGAAGTCGCTTGGCGGCGATCGGTGGCACCCCGGGCGTTCGCGGTGAAGTGCAAATTTGGAATCCCGACACCGGCGAGTTGGAATTGTCGGTGCCCTTCACCTACGACGCGCTGTCCGGGGCAGGCTGGTCGCCCGACAACAGCAAGCTCGCCTTCGGTGCGTCGGACAATGTGGTCCGTGCGATCGACGCCCAAACCGGACAGCAAGTGCTCTTCCAGGGAGCCCACGACGATTGGATTCGCGACGTCGCCTTCACGCCCGACGGAACGCATTTGGTTTCTGTCGCGCGGGACATGTCCTGCAAATTGACCGAGGTGGAAACGGAACGCTTCATCGACAACATCACTTCGATCACGCCCGGGGCGCTGTCGGGCGGATTGAGCAGCATCGCGATGCACCCGGAGCGAAACGAGATCTTGATCGGCGGCGCCGACGGTGTCGCCAAGGTCTATCGCATCTTCCGCGAAACCGCCCGCAAAATCGGTGACGATGCCAATTTGATTCGTAAGCTGCCCGCGATGAAGGGGCGGATCTTCAACGTCGCGATCAACCACGACGCGACCCGCATCGCCGCGGTCGCAACCCTGGACGGCAAATCCGAAGTCCGCGTGTGGTCGTATGATTTCAGCGGTGATCTGACCGACGAACTGAAAAAGATCCTCGCCAAACGCGTCAACGATCGGTCGGCCGAAGAGAAGAAAAAGGCGGATGCCTATCGCCAGTCGGAAACCAAACAATTAGCGTTGCACCAGATCGACGATGCTGCGGCTTACGCGATCGCGTTCGCACCGGACAACTCGCTGTACGTTGCCGCCAGCAACGGTCAGCTTCAGCGGATCGCCGCCGACGGCACGCCGGACAAAACCTTTGAAGTGTTCCGGGCTGCCGAACGGGAGGCCGCCAGCGAAGCAGACGCGATCGCGGGTCGGTTCGACGCCGAAGCCTGGATCGGCAAACTCGACACCGTCGGGCAGGCCGAGGTGGACCCGAAAGCAATTCAATCGATCGATGTCGCACCCCAAACCGCCGAACTGAATTCTCCCTACGCCTACGTCCAATTGGTCGTCACCGCCACGACCACCAGCGGCGAAACACTGGACGTCACGCGTGCGTGCAACTTCCAAACCCCAGAGTTTGTCGCGTCCAATTCCACCGGATTGCTCTGTCCGACCCAGGAGGGAAACGGCAACGTGGTCGTTTCGCTCGGTGACCATCAAAGCACCGTGACGGTTTGGGCAACACAAATTTCCGAAGGCCCCAGCGAATCGATCGGCGCGGTCGACTTCATTCAAGACGTCAACCCGGTCCTCAGCCGACTCGGTTGCAATCAAGGAACGTGCCACGGGGCACAAAAGGGAAAGAACGGATTCAAACTTTCGCTCCGAGGCTATGACCCGATTTTTGATCTGCGGGCATTGACCGATGACCTGGCGGCTCGGCGAATCAACGCGGCCGCCCCGGAACAGTCACTGATGCTCCGCAAGCCACTTGGGCTGACGCCACACGAAGGCGGCGCGTTGATGGCGCACGGCGATCCCTATCACGCGATCCTGCGACGTTGGATCGCCGACGGCAGCCAATTGAACTTGGACGTCGCGCGGGTGACGAAGTTGGAGATCTATCCGCAGAACCCTGTGATCGAGACGATCGGGACCGAACAGCAAGTGCGTTTGGTCGCCCATTTCGCTGATGGAAAAACACGTGATGTGACGCGTGAAGCGTTTATCGAAAGCGGCAACACGGAAGTCGCCTCGTCGGGCAAGGGCGGATTATTGAAAGCCGTTCGTCGCGGCGAAGCGGCCATCTTGGCACGTTACGAAGGCAAGTACGCCGCGACGACCCTGACGGTGATGGGCAATCGCGACGACTACCAAGACCAAGACTACCAAACGTGGGGAAAAATTGACGAGCTGGTTGCCGCAAAATGGCGACGCGTCAAAGTCCAGCCCAGTGAGTTGTGCGACGACGCTGCGTTCCTGCGCCGCGTGACCTTGGATTTGACCGGGTTGCCACCGACCAGTGAGCAAGTGCGTGATTTCCTGGCCGATGACACGCCGACGCAAGAGAAACGCGCCCGCAAGATCGATCAGTTGCTCGGCAGCGAAGGCTATGTCGACTATTGGACCAACAAGTGGGCCGACCTGCTGCAGGTGAATCGAAAGTTTCTCGGTGTCGAAGGCAGCAAGGCGTTCCGCGATTGGATACGCAACGCGGTCGTGGAGAACCGTCCCTACGACGAGTTTGCCCGACAGATTCTGACCGCCACGGGGTCCAACAAAGACAACCCGGCGGCCAGTTACTTCAAAGTGCTGCGTGATCCCGAGAACACGATGGAAAACACCACGCACTTGTTCTTGGGCATTCGATTCAATTGCAATAAATGCCATGATCATCCGTTCGAGCGTTGGACCCAAGACCAGTACTACGAGATGGCGGCATTCTTTGGCCAAGTCGCCCTGGAAAACGATCCCGCCTCCGGTGGCAAAAAGATCGGGGGAACCGCCGTCGAGGGCGCCAAACCCCTCTATGAAAAAGTGGTCGACAAAAAGGACGGGGAAGTCATCCACGCACGCACCGGCGACATCGCACCGCCGAGTTTCCCGTACGATGTACCCTGCGAAATGCCCGATGAAGGCACACGCCGGGAAAAGCTGGCGGCCTGGATGACCGATGCCGACAACCCGTACTTCGCCCGCAGCTTCGTCAATCGTTTGTGGGGCTATCTGTTGGGCGTCGGATTGATCGAGCCGATCGATGACATTCGTGCCGGCAATCCGCCGACCAACCCCGAATTGCTGAACCATCTGACGAATCAATTTGTCGCGTCGGGGTTTGATGTCCGAGCCATGTTGCGGCAAATCTGCAACAGCCGCACGTATCAATTGAGTGTCGCGACCAACCCGATGAACGAAGACGACACGTTGAACTACGCGCGTGCGATGCCGCGGCGTCTGCCGGCCGAAGTCATTTACGACGCCGTGCACGCGTTGACCGGTGCCCAAAGCAACATTCCCGGCATGCCCAAAGGCACACGAGCCGCTGCCGTCACCGACTCGGGCGTCAAACTCAATGACGGCTTCTTGCAGAACCTGGGACGCCCGGTCCGCGAAAGCGCCTGTGAATGCGAACGCTCCAGCGAACTGCAACTCGGCCCGATCATGGCCTTGATCGGCGGACCCACGGTGGCGACCGCCATCGCCGATCCCAAGAACGAACTGGAACGCATCGTCCAGGAAAATCCGGACGACCGCGAACTGGCCACCGAAATCTTCCTCCGCTCGATCGGTCGGCCGCCCAGCGAAACCGAACTCGCGGCGTTCGATCAAATCAAGCAACAGATCAAAACCGATCACGAACTGCTTGAGAAAGAACTGGCTGCGAAAGAAATCGAGTGGGCCGAGCGGAAACAAGAGTTAGAACAGATCCGGGAAGCGAAACTTGCCGAAACCAACGCGCAATTGGCCGCGCGGATCGAAGCCGCCAAACCGGAACAAGAACGCTTGGCCAAAGAGCGTGAGGCGCGAATCGAAAAGGCCACCAAGGCGCTCGAAGACGTCAACAAACAGTTGGCCGAAAAAGTAACGCAGTGGGAAACCCAACACGCCGCGGCGGTCGAGTGGCATCCGCTGCGACCTTCCAAAGCGGTCTCGACCAATAAGGCCAAGCTGGTCGCCGCGGAAGATCGCTCGATCACCGCCAGCGGTCAAACCGGCAAGACGGTCTACACGATCGAGTATCCGACGTCACTGAAAAACATCACCGGATTCCGCTTGGAAGCCCTCGCGGATCCGTCGTTGCCGAGCAACGGTCCAGGTTTGCCGCCCAACGGGAACTTCGTGATCACCGAATTCGAAATCAAGGTCGCATCCAAGTCCGATCCCAAAACCTTTGCCGATGTGCCGATCGAAAGCGGCAAGGCAGATTTCTTGCAGCCGAGCTTTACGATCGAAGCGACCTTTGACGGCAACAAACGCGGACAAGGCGGATGGGCGGTGGCCGGTGCGACCGGTGTCGACCACTGGGCCACGTTCAAGCTGAAGCAACCGATCGATCATCCCGACGGCTGCGTGCTGCAATTCCAGATCCATCAGTTCCACAACGCGGCCGAACACGTGTTGGGCAAGTTCCGGATCAGCGCGACGACCGACACCGGCGAGATTCCATTGGACCTGCCCGAAACGTTTCGTTCCATCGTCGCGACACCGGTCGCCGATCGCGACGAGACGGCGAAACAGACGTTAATCGATTACGTCGGCAAGACCGACCCGGATCGAACCAAGGCCGAAGCCGCGTTGGCCGAAGCCCGGAAAGCAGTCCCCCGCGACGCCGAAACGGTTCGGTTGGAGCAACGTCGCGACGCCTTGTCCGTCGCAACGCCCGATGACGCCCGAATCATTCGGCTGCGAAATGACGTCGCGCAAAGTAAACAGCAAGTCGAACGGCTACGTTTGACGGCGGCAGAAGACCTGACGTGGGCACTGATCAACAGCCCCGCCTTTTTGTTCAATCACTAGAAACGAATGAATGTGCAGTGGGAGAGGCTTCCAGCCTGTCGATGCTGAAATGACAGGCTGGAAGCCTCTCCCACTCGCATGATCCGACGCGAGCGTTCCGTTCGTTTCTGACACGTCCAGAATTTCATCGACTCACGATCGCCGTCAACCGCGATCACCCCACGCCTCCACGGAGACCCCAACCATGCTTTCGTTCAAAGGCTTCGCCGCCAAAGACCTTTGCGATCCCCATCTGGCTCCGTCACGCCGCACGTTCTTGCGTGTCGGTGGATGTGGGATGCTGGGGTTGTCGCTGCCCCAATTGATGCAACTTGAAAACGCCTCGGCCGGTGAGGTGCTCGGCGGCGGTCCCGGTTGGGGCAAAGCCAAGAGCATCATCATGGTGTATCTGCAAGGCGGCCCCAGCCACTTGGACCTGTGGGATCCCAAGGAGAATGTGCCCGACAACGTCAAAAGTCAATTCCAACCGATCAGCACCAAGATCCCCGGGATCAAGTTCACCGAGAACCTGCCGCAGTTGAGCCAACTGAACGATCGGTTCACCATGATTCGGTCGATGTCCTACACACCCAACGGTCTGTTCAATCACACCGCGGCGATTTACCAGATGATGACCGGTTACACGACCGACAAGGTCAGCCCGTCGGGACAACTGGAACCGCCTTCGCCGAAAGACTTCCCGAATTTCGGCAGCAACATCGTCAAGATGCAGCCGGTCGACGAACCGATGTTGCCGTTCGTCATGTTGCCGCGGCCTCTGCAAGAATCCAACGTGGTCGGCAAGGGCGGGACCGCCGGTTTCTTGGGCAAGTCTTATGACCCCTACACGCTCTATCCAGATGGCGATGATCTGGACATGAGCAAGATGAACCGCATCAAGATCGATGACCTGAAACTGCGTCCGGAAGTGTTTAGCGTGCGGTTGAAACGGCGGGCGCAGTTGCGCAATTTGCTCAACGCGCAAATGCCGGAGATCAACAAGGCCGTCGAGAGTTTTGAATTGGATGAATACTACGACCGCGCGTTGTCGCTGATCGTTTCCGGCCGCGCACGCGAGGCCTTTGATTTGGCCAGTGAACCGGATGATCTGCGCGACAAGTATGGCCGCAACACGTTCGGCCAAAGCTGTTTGCTCGCCCGACGTCTGGTCGACGCCGGGACCCGCGTCGTCGAAGTCATTTGGCCCAAGGTCGCCAACAGCGACAACCACTCGTGGGATCATCACAGCGGATTGAGTAAGCGGATGAAAGAACAATCGGCGCCGATGCTGGACGCCGGATTGTCGACGCTGATTGAGGATCTGGATGACCGCGGCATGTTGGAAGACACGCTGGTCGTTGCCGTCGGTGAATTCGGCCGCAGCCCACAGCGCGGCGTCAGCACCAGCGGCAACAACAACTCCGACGACGGACGCGACCACTGGCCGTACTGCTACACCGCCGTCATGGCGGGTGCCGGAACCAAACGCGGGTACGTGCACGGCAAGAGTGATAAAACCGCATCGGCCCCGCTGGAAAATCCGGTCCACCCGGCCGAGTTGTTGGCCACGATCTATCACAGTTTCGGCATTCACCCCGAAACGATCGTCTACAACCACCTCAACCAGCCGCGGGAGTTGGTCAAGGCGCAGGCGTTGACGGCGCTGTTGAGTTAGGGGCGTCACCCCAAGGTCCGCTGATGCCGAGCTGAAATGAACCCACTGATGGCAGCGCGAACCCACGGATAGAGAGCAGCCTGGGATCCGTGGGGCCGCGCTGCTATCAACTCGTTCCAGGGCTCCGCCTTGGAACGCACGGCCGGTGTGGCTCGGGGCGTCAATTCTTTGACTGCAGGTTTTGGCAACCGATTTCGATTCTCTCCCTCTGGGAGAGACGGCGTTTGCGCAGCAAGCAAACGCCAGAGAGGGCCGGCGTTGCGAAAGGCTTAGCGACTTCCGCGACGATCGATGTGGGCTGCAAAACCGATCACCAGCTCCTCTCCCCGCCACAGTTTTCCCCTCGACGGAACTTTTTACAGGCGGGTTTGAAAATCGTTCTACGCGTCCGGCGTTTCTACCGGTTGCCGTTTGATCACTGCGATTGAATTTTCACTCGGCAATTCACGGTGATTTCTGGTCCTTCGCATTTTTCGACGCCGTGATTGGTCCGGTCGATGCATCCCTCGTCGCGTCAATGCTCGCCGGCATTTGAATCCATCACGATTCCCGGCGGGCTCACGTTTGAAACGCGATCGCTTTGCATGGGCAGGCCGCGTTTCAATGCATCACACCTTGATCGAAGGATAAAAAGGTATGAAACGTTTGAGTGTACAGGCTTTGGAAAGCCGAAAGCTGTTGGCTGCCGATATCGGCGTTGTGGATACGACGCTCTATATCGAAGGCACCGGCGGCAATGACATCGCGGAAGTCTACACGGTGGAAAACTCTGTCGTCGTGAAACTGCAAACCCAAGACGCCGACGGCCAAGTCGCGTCGATGGAGCAGAGTTTTGACGCGGAGTTAATCGATGGCATCATCTTCGAAGCGTTGGGCGGCGATGACTTGCTGGTCAACGACACGTCGTTGGATTCCATCATGCGAGCCGGCGGTGGAAACGATGTTGTCCTGGGCGGTTCGGGCCGCGACATTCTGGTCGCAGGTGCGGGCGCCGACGTCGTGCTCGGCGGCGGGGGCGACGACGTGATCTTGGGCGGGCCCGGTGACAACGTGATCATCGACTCAACCGGCGACGCACCGTCCGACACGGTCGTGGAAGAGGACACGATCGTCGACGAAACGTCCGATGCGCCGTTGGCCGAAGACTCCGATGATCAAAGCTCCGATGTCGATGACACGCCGCTCGGTGATCTGTTGACCAGCGACGACTCGGAATCTCAGGACTGCGGTGGGGAACCGGCTGCGGAGGCCGATTCCGAAACCACCGCCGACCTGAACCCGGATGAAGCCGTCGGCGTCCTCGGTCAACCCGATTCCGAAGACTCCAGCGACGATGCGATCGAGCCTGCCGGAGAGGTCACCGGGGAACCTGTTGATGAAGTCTCCGTTGACCCCGTCGATGAAGTCTCCGTTGATCCGACCGGCGAAGTGACCGGTGAACCCGTTGAGGAGGTCTCCGTTGAGCCGACCGATGAAGTGACCGGTGAACCCGTTGAGGAGGTCACCGTTGATCCGACCGATGAAGTCACCGAGGAACCGGTTGCCGAGGTCACGGGTGAACCGACCGACGAAGTGACTGGCGAAGTGACTGGCGAAGTGACTGGCGAAGTGACTGGCGAAGTGACTGGCAACGATGCCACCGGCGATGTCGCGGGGGAAGTTGCTGGCGAAGTCTCCGGTGAAGTGACCGGTGACAGCTCGGAGACTCCCGAGTCACAGTCGGATATCATCGATCCGCAGCCCGTCGCCGAAGGCACCGATTCCAGCGACGGGGAAACCGTCGATCCGGTGGCCGAAGAAACGGATCAATCCTCCGATGTCGTCGCCGGTGAGAGTGACGACGCAGCCAGTGACGAAACCGATAACGATGTCATCTTCGGCGGGACCGGCAACGACTGGATCTTCGGCGAAAGCGGTGACGATACCGTGTTCGGCGGCGACTCGCCCCTGGGCGAAGAACTGTTGATGCAACTGCTCGGCAACCGCTTGGCCTGAATCAATTTCTAAACGAGCGTTCGATGCGCTCGCACTGCGTTCGGCCTGGGGCAAGGATGCTCCTATGCCGGATCATACGCACCGCTTCCCAAACCCGGACCGCGTGGAATGAAGTGACACATCCCGATCCCCAGGAAGTACAGGAACATCAGGGGAACCGCCAGGGCAACCATGCTGGTGACGTCGGCGGGCGTCAGCAACATCGACAAAACGAAAATCACCAAGATCGCGACCCGCCAACTGCCGACGTACATCTCGGTTTCGATCAGTCCGATGCGTTGCAAGAACAGCATCACCAGCGGCAACTGAAACGCCAGTCCGAAACCCAGCGGCAACAACAGAACAAAATTGATGTAGTACGTCAGCCGAGGCTCGACTTCCACATCCATGCTGCCGTTGAACGCGAGCAGAAAGTTCAAGACGTAGTGCAGGACCAGAAAGAACGCCAGCACGACGCCGGACACAAACAGCGTCACACTGACCGGGAGATAGACGTAGACGTACTTGCGTTCGTGTTGATGCAGTCCCGCGGCGACGAATTGCCAAAGGAAATAAAACACTCCCGGCGACGACAGCACCGCACCGACGATCAATCCCGCCTTGACCCAAATCATGAACGACTCTTCCACCTTGAACGTGCTGAGCCCCTTGGTGTCGCGGATGAACTGCACTTTGGGGCGCAGATCCGACGCCGCCGGAAGGGCACGCAAGATGTCGGCGATCTCACGCGGTTTGACACGTGCCCCGGGTGTTGCTGCGACCGGACCGGCTGCCGCAGCGATCGAGACGGTGGGCGCGGACTCGACCACCTCCACCTCGTCGGCAACGTCGTCGTCGGCCGGCGGATTCACGGCCGGCGGATTCACGGCCGGCGGATTGGCGGCCGGCGATTCCGGCTTCTGCGGCTGAGGCTTCTGCGTTTCAGGCTGTTTCGATTTCGATTTCGTCTTCGCTGTCTGCGGTTCGCTGGCGACGGGCGGTTCGGTTGGCGAGACGGGATCCGGAATCAACTCGATCGATTCGGGAGTCAGGTTTTGTAATTCTTCGGGGATCTCGTAGATCACCTGCCACTTCAGCGAGCGTTCGGTGATCAGCGGTAACAATGCCTGAACATCTGGATCGTCCAAGTCTTCGTAGCCGAGCATCGCTAAACTTCGCTTGGCATTGAAGTCCACGATCGCCGCTTTGAGCGGTTCGGCGACGTAGCGGACGACTTCGTTGGCGACCGTCAATCCGACGGCCAGTCCGATGCCTAGGCAGATGATGGCACGGACGAGAGAATGCCGGAGCTCTTCGAGGTGTTCGCCGAAGGTCATCGTCGAGTTTTCGAAGAGATCGTCTTTCGGCCGTGTGGCTTGGGGAGAGCGGGCCGAAGCGTTGCGTTGAGCCGTAGCGTCCACGATTGATTAACTGTTCCAGGAAAGTTGAATGAGCGCGATAGACCGACGCAGCCGTCCACAGCAAGTGACGGCTATCGGACCACCAGAAAGAATTCCATCAGAGAGAATTCCTTGGTTCGGCCGAAATCCATAGCCGAACAGTTTAGCAAAAGCGTCCGGAAAGTCGGACTGTCCATGTCCGCTACATTTGGCGCTTTCAAGCAGATCTTCGTGACCGCGGATTCATCATCCGTATATTTGAACCAATTGCGCCGCCATTTGTCACCTCCAGGAAGACCATGTTTGAGAAAGAATCTCCGTATCCCCTGCAATTCCGCCCCCTGATCAAACAAACCATCTGGGGAGGCTCCAAGTTGGGGCAGTTGCTGGGAAAACCCATCGGTGACGAGCAGAACTACGCCGAAAGCTGGGAAATCGTCGATCACGGCCAGGATCAGAGCGTGGTCGAAAACGGTCCGCTGGCCGGCCAAACCCTCTCCGGGCTGATTCAAAATGACGCAGCCTGGACACTCGGAGAATCGTCTGAGGAAGCGAAGTTTCCGCTGCTCTTGAAATATCTGGACTGCAATCGTGTCCTCTCGGTCCAAGTCCACCCCGATGACGCCTACGGGGCAACGATGGAGGTTCCCGACCGCGGCAAGACCGAAGCCTGGTACGTGGTCGATGCGGAACCGGGAAGCCTGATCTATGCGGGGTTGAAATCGGGTGTCGATCGCGACGCATTGGCCGAGGCGATGGCCGCCGGTGAAACCGACCGCGTGCTGCACTCGTTTCAGCCTTCACGCGGCGATTGCGTGTTCATTCCCGCCGGGACCGTCCACGCCTTGGGCGCCGGACTGGTGATCGCGGAAATCCAGCAATCGAGCAACACGACGTTTCGACTGTTCGACTGGAACCGGGTCGGTGCTGACGGCAACCCGCGGCCGCTGCACATCGAACAATCGCTGGCGGTCACCGATTACGAGTCCGGCCCCGTCGCAGCACTCAAGAGCGACCCGTCGGCCAGCGGTTGGCAGCGATTGGTCGCCTGTGACAAGTTCGTACTCTCGTCGCTAGAAAACGGCAGCGACGTCGTCGGTGGTGACGGGCGTTTTCACATTCTGACCGTGCCGCTCGGAACCGCGACGTTGACGACCGGTGACGCATCGATCGAATTACGGCGGGGACAGTCCCTGCTGTTACCGGCGGCGATGCCCGAGTGCTCGATCGCCGTCCACGCCGATTCGACGGTGTTGCGGGCGGAGTGACGGGCCAGGAACGAAGTGTCGCATCGTGACAGTGGGATAGGCTTCCAACCTGTCATGCGAGAGTGGGATAGGCTTCCAGCCTGTCAATGCTGAGATGACAGGCTGGAAGCCTATCCCACGACGACACCAACTACTGCGTCAACTCGTCGGTCAAGATCCAGTCCGGTGCCGGCACTTCGCTCTTGGCCCCGTTGGGGGTCAGGATTGCCTGATAGACGTGATAGTCAATCGTGTTGGAGACCGACTTGGTGGCCCCGTCGGCAAACACCATATTCACTTGATCGGGGTGGTTGGAAGTCGGACGTGCAAGATCCCGGCAATCGGAGAGGTTCATTTCCAGGATGTCGTTTCGCTGGGCACCGGAGCTCCCCAATGTCCCGTTGATACGGTGCACCGCTTGCACGGTGGGGAAACTACCGACGTTGCGGTCGTCTTCGAAATGCCAGACCATTCCCGTGGTGAATTTCGCCCGCAAGTAAACTTGCATGATCGTCGGGTTGGCGAACGACGGGTTGGGCATCGCCGAGGTTTGTGCCCAGTCCAGTTGGCCCGTGGTACTGATCTGCTTCATGTCATTGCCGGCGGTGAACCCGGGCTGGAACCAGGCGAGTGCTTGAAGGTTTTCGCTGAACATCGCCGTGTTGGTTTGGCCGTCGGTGATGTCCTCCAGCGTCATCTTTGTTCCCGAAACCGTGAAGAACGCGGGCGCAATCGGGTCGCCCATGTAGCCGCTTCGGAAAAGTCCGTTCTTCTTGTTTTCCGATTGATTGAAAACGAATGCGGCTCCCGTCACACTTTGATTGTCGATGACATTTTGCACGAATGTCTTGGGGTTGGCGTTATTGAGCCCCGAGTCAATCGAGCCGTTGTTGCCGACGTAGCTGTTGTATCCAAACTGGCCTCGCGTCACGGTGCTGCTGGGGCATCGAAACACGTCGACCGTGGCGCCGGACAATTGATTCCAGGCTGCAATCCCACCGCCGTCGTCTGCCGAAATCACCGGGAATTTATTCGTCGACCAACGTTCGTAGAGCGGCTGGTTGTCCAGATACGGCAATAACTCGACGCCGTAGCCACCGATCTTCAGGTGCGGGGCGATCACGGGACCACCGGGAACCGCGGGGTCGCTGCCGCCGGCAAAACTCCCGTAAAAATTCGTGTAATTCGGCAACCGCCCTTTGCTGGAATGGAACGTCGTGGTGGCCAATCCGAGCTGTTTGAGGTTGTTCAAACACTGGACGTTTCGCATCCGCTCGCGAACGGCACCGATGGCGGGCAACAGCAAGCCGACCAAGATTCCGATGATGGCGATCACCACCAACAACTCCACCAGGGTGAAACCCTTTGATTGACGTTTCATTTGCTCGCGTTCCGAACGAAGAGAGAAGAAGAGACCAGTGATCCGAATCAGTCGGATCTTCACGGCATGCGAACTGGCCGGCGTTGGTTTGTAATCGTTTCCCGCACGATTGGATCAGATCCCATTATCGCGGTATTTCCGAGGGAGTGCAAATGCATCCGCCCTTGAATTGCTAGAAAAATCGCCGCCGAGAGCGGGATGTTTGGTCAAAACGATGGCAAAAGTCGATTTGACCCTCGCCCAGGCCGCCCGATCGGCATCATCGACGGAGGGGGCGTTGCCGCCGGCGCCAGCGGGCGAATGCCACCTCCTTTGGCACCGAAGGAGTTAGCGGAACGGGGGCGAGCGGGCTGTCGATGTAATCAGCCGTTTGGCGCGAGCCTACGGGCCCTGGTGTGTTTTCTTCGTGCTGCAGGCCCGTACGCTAGCGCGAAACGGCTGATCCCATGTGTGATCGGCATAAATCGGACAGCCCGCGAGCTGTCCGGTTTCACTGTGAAAGACCGCAGGGCTCGCGCCCTGCCGCTAACAAAAACACCCCGCTTAGCGTCTAAGTAGTTGGCATTGGGCTCGCGCCCTGCCGCTAACAAAAACACGTCTCGTTCCCCGCTCCGCGGACCTCACCGATGGGGGGAGCACCGCTAGGAACCAAAACGGGAACCTGCAAAACTCGGGGATGCTGATTATGGTGTTGCGTCCCCGTCCCGTTCTTTTCTTCTTTCGCCGTTTCGATTTTCGGCGTCGATGATCCCGCGTTTCAGTGATTTATCTCGACTTCAATCGCACCACGCCCCTGGCGCCTTCGGTTCTCGAGGCGATGCAGCCGTATTGGTCGACGCACTACATGTTGCCGGGCCAAGAACACGCGCACGCCCACGCGGTCGGTGAAGCGCTTGAGGGGGCGCGGGAAAGCATTGCGGCGATGGCCGGTTGCGAGTCGTTTGAGATTGTTTTCACCAGCGGCGGAACCGAAGCGAACAATTTGGCGATCCTGGGACTGCTCGGGGCTGCCGAACCGGGACACGTGCTGGTCAGCCAATTGGAGCACGAGTCCGTGTTGGGCCCGCTGTCCGGTTTGCCCACGCGAGATCCCCGCTGGACGATCGAGACGATTCCCTGCGAGCCGTCGGGAATCATCTCGCCGCTGACCGTCGAAGCGATGCTGCGGCCCGACACGCGATTGGTCTGTCTGCAAGGTGCCAATGCGATCGTCGGAACCATTCAACCGGTCCGTGAAGTCGCCGACCGCTGCCACAACCGAGGCATCTGTGTCCACTGCGACGCAACCCAAATGTTCGGCAAGGTTCCCGTCGACGTCAAACACCTCCGCGCCGACACCGTTGCGATCAGTGGTCACAAGTTTTATGGCCCCAAGGGATCGGGCGCGATCTACGTCCGCCGCGGTTTGCAACTCGACCCGATCACCTTTGGTGAACCGCGCGAGATGGGATTGCGTCCGGGGGCGGAGAACATTCCGGGCTGCATCGGCCTGGGCGCCGCGGCGAGTCTGGCCGAACGATATTGTGTCGAAGCCAATGATCAATTGGCCGAGCTCCGCGACCACTTTGTCAATCATCTCTCGGAGCAACTGCCGAGCCCGCCGCTGGTGCTCTGCAACGCATCGCCGCGGTTGCCCAACACCGTCGCATTGGAGTTGCCCGGCGATGCGCGGCGGATCCACGAATCGGCCAGAGAGTTGGCCTTGGCGACCGCTCAGGCGAATTCACCGCCGGACGAGTTCACACGGTCGCTCCGCGCGATCGGACGCAACGATTCGCAAATCGGTCGCACCCTCCGCGTCTCGCTCGGTTGGACCACCAGCAACGAACAAGTCGAACGCGCCGCGGGTTTGATCGCCGAAGCGTTTGATTCGTAGTCAAGCCCTTGTTCCCAGGCTCCCGCCTGGGAACACACTGTCTTAGAGGCTCCCGCCTCGCGACGACCGACAACGTGTGGCGGAGCCACACCGGCATTGCGTTCCCAGGCGGAGCCTTGGAACGAGTTACCTCCTACGGTGCTTCTTCGAAACCGACCTGGTTGATTTCCAACAGCGAGGGTTCGTTGATGTAGACGCCGCGGAAATCTGGTGGCTGGGGCTGGTTCTTGATCCGGATCCCACAACGACTGCAGTCTCCACCGGGGACCGCTTCGGTGGTCGTTCCCGGCAAGGTCAGCAGGTAGTCCGGGTCGATCGGACCGGGATCGATCCACAGACCTTCGGGAGTCAGTTCCATCGTTCCCAGATCCAAGTCCAATCCGCGTCGAATCACTTCGTAGTTGACGAAGATATTGAGCAGCGAGTTCTGTGCGTCGAGCAAGTCGCCGAGTGCAGAAATCGTATCCCGAGCCGCGGTCGGACCACTGCTCAGTCCGCGGGCGTCGCGGAGTTCGCGGATGTCTCCGTTCAACTCGATCTGCGACGCGGCAATGCGAACCGCCTGACGTCCGTATTCGAAATTGACGCGGTTGACTTGCAGCTGACGGACTTGTGCCCGCAACAGCAACCAGATGCTGTCTTCGTATTCGTAGTACCCGCGTTTGGCCTGTTCGAATTCGATCAGCGATTGACGATAGGTATTGCGTTCTTGTAGCCGCGTGATCGGGGCGTCCCACTCCAATCCGACGCTCAACGTGCTGGATTTGCCGCGGAGTGCGAAGGGATTGTTTTCCCCGGGCGCCGTTCCGACACCTCCGCTGACGCGGATGTCCAGCGAACTTTCCAGGTCGTCGGCGATAAACTCGATCGCCCGCCAGCTGTCGACCAGTGCCGCCCGAGCGTTGGCCCAGTCGCGACGATTTCGCCGAGCGATCTCAAAGGCTTCGGCGGGCTGGATGTTGACCTCCGGCAGCAAGGCACTTTCGGTGCGGGCGCGAGCCTGGATCAATTGCATCGTCAGGATGTCGTCGCCGAGTTCGGATAACAGGTCTTGCGTCGCCAAGATCAGCTCTTCGCGAATCTTCTTGGACAGCTCGGTCGGCGTGTCGCCTTGGGGACCTTCTTCCAAGAATCGATCCAGCGACGCATTGATGGTCGCCACTTTCGCCCGGTATGATTCCAGCCGGCCCATCAAGGCGTCATAGGAATCTCCCAAGTACGACTGCAGTGTCGCCAGTTCGCTGACGTCAAACACTGAATCGTCAATCTTGTCGACCTGCAGCAACGTGCAGATGTTCTCGCGTTCGACCTCATACAGTTCGACCAATTGATCGTTCTGTTTGATTCGTTGCGGAATCGTTTCCGCCAGATTCGCGATATCGGTGGCCACCTTCGGCGCGTCTTCCTGCTGCAACTCCGCGAGGAATGCCTCCAGGGGTTGCAGTTCGGCTCGCAAGCGATCGACCGTCTCCTCAACAACCGGCGTCCAAGACAGCCGCGACACCGGCAAACCGGTATCAGGGTCGGTCCCCGACTCGGTTTCTTGCAGCAGTGCCAGGTTCAGCTCGCCGACGACACTACGCAGACGGATCAGTTCTTCGCGGCGTGAGCGCAGATCGCGATCGATCAGTTCAAACCGCTCCAACAACGGGTCTTGGATGCGTGCGCAAATGTACGGAGGCAGTCCCA
This sequence comes from Rhodopirellula sp. SM50, assembly GCF_002289565.1. Taxonomy (GTDB): domain Bacteria; phylum Planctomycetota; class Planctomycetia; order Pirellulales; family Pirellulaceae; genus Stieleria. Next base: position 17,078 of record NZ_NTFY01000080.1, read on the forward strand.
GCGTGCCGAGGAACCGATCCATTGACGCTTGGTAGGCCGCTTGTCGCGTCACCAGTTGGCTTTGCGAATTCAACAGGGCGCTCTTCTGTTGGGCGACCTGCAATCGTTGCGAGACAATCTCTTGGGGGTCATCGGGAATCGTCGTCAACAGCTCGATCAGCGTGTTTTCCAACACCAGCTGGTTCTCGCTCAACCGCGCGATGTTCTCTTCCAGGTTGCGGATCTGAAGTTGATCCTGCAGCAGCCCCATGAACCCGCCGGCATCCTGAACGCCGCCGAAGCCGCCACCACCGCCGCCGCCAACACCGCCGACCAAACCACTTCCCAATCCCGTGAAGCCAGACAGTCCGACACCGAACACACCGCCACTTCGTCGAACCTGGCTTTCCAGCCCCCGTCCCACCGTGACGTTTAGATAAAAGCTGCGGCGGAATCGTTCAAAGGAACGAATGTTCGCCAGCAAGGAACGCTCGGCCAGCGTCAAACGCGTCATCACCTTGTCGCGTCCGGCGGCTCGCAGCAAGGGCTGAAACAGCTCAAAGCTCATCAGCGACGTCGCACTCTGAGTGTTGTTGCCGCTCAGTTCCCAAACGATGTTATTGGCCACACCGGCCACCAGGCTGCCGCCATGGGCAAAGGCGCGACGGAAATTCAGCCCCGTCGTGCCGACGCCCAATCGAGAACTGTCGCCGCCACCGGTCATGTCATAAAACGTGCCGCTGCCACCAAAGAACTGGGTGTCGAACTGGAACCGTTCGCTGCTGACATCAAGCGCCGACAAATACAGCGTCTCAAGTTGTTGTTGATAGTCCGTCGAGTGCAGCAGGGCGATCTGAACGGCCGTGTCGGCGTTGAGCACCAGCACGCCGTCCTTGTCCAGCGGCAAGAACTGCCACCAGTCCGGGTTCTCGACCGAATTGGTGAATCCAGCTGCGTCCCACATCGGGTAGCCGCGACGCCCGTCGACGCACTGCATGTAGCGATGCGATGCCGGATCATCCATCGGCATCGGTTGGAAATCCAGGTCGAACGGGTTGTACATCCGGCTGCGACGGTCGACATCAATCCCCAGCTCGGTGTTCGGTCGCCGCGCCAGATGCGAGGTTTTCTCCTGCAACAAGCAATTCACTTCCTGGTCGGCTTGCTTGCGGTAGTACTGGCGGTGGCATCCGATCGCGCTGAGCCCGGTCAGGGCGGCCAACGACGCACTCAGCAGTGCGGTGGCCAAATGATTTCGTTTGCCCGAGGTCCCGTTTCGGCGCGTTCGCACTCTACGCAATGTCTGTTTTGTAGCCACGTTTGATCCGCGATTCCGTTCGAATGGTTGCGATGCGGCGAATTGCTACCAAAATGCAAATCGCTGCGAGTCAATTGAGTCGTTCAACTGGCATTGCCAGAACAACCCAACCATCGATTCGGACGATCGAGAATGGAATCATCACCGTTTCGCCGGCCGAGTGGGCGGTTTTGGCACGGCAGGGGGGCCGGTTGTTCCGGCTGTGCCGGTGATTCGGCCTGGGCGACGGATCCGTGCGACCGCCCCACACCGACCAAACGCGCCCGAATCCGGCTCGAATTTGACGTTTGGGGCTTAGGAAGACTGAATCGGCCAGGCAAGATGCTCCGAAACCATAGAAATGCTTGACGCTCTATCTTGCCCAACTTAGTATCCAACGGTTGGAAATCTGCACCTTTTCCGCACCAAACCCGTTTTCGAGCCTGTTCGAAGGCTTCAGACGCCGGCGCTGCACCGCGCGGGACCTTAAAAATCGCCTCCTCTGACGACGATCTGTCGCCGCCCAACCATCATGAAATTCATTATTCTGGCAGTCTTGTTGGCGATGTTCATCGCCTTCGTCGTGATGGTGGTCAAAGCGGCCAAACAGTGGCGTTGGTACCACATCACCAGCGCGGTGATCGCGATGTTGCTGGCGATCATCTTGCTGTTCCCGACCGCAGGGGTGCTGAAGAGCCGCCAGGCGTGGCACAAGATCAAAGAAGACCTGGAGGGGCGACTGGCCAACGTCGAAGAGGAGAATCGCCAGCTGCAGTACGGCGACGGCGGAGGGGCGACCGGTGGCGAAGGCTTGAAGTCGCTGTCGCTGAAGTTGTCCAACCTAGGCACCGAAGCCGGTCGACGCTGGCGAGGTCTGGCGTTCGGCGGCGCGGATCCTTCCGGTCAAATCACGTTGCGAGCCAACACCGCCCCCGCCGTACCCGGCCAACCGGCCCCGGCGGCGGATGCGGCCGCCGGCCCCTTGGTTCCGGTCGGCTTGGTCGTTTACGGATTCGCCGAAGGCAAGTTCCGCGATCTGGAACAACCCGTCCCGATGGTCTACCTGGGCGAATTCAAAGTGATCGCCAGCCAACCCAACGTGGTCACGATTGCCCCGACGTTCCCCTTGGAACGCAATCAATTGGATGCCATCAACAGCGGCCGGGCGACCAGTTGGTCGCTGTACGAGATGTTGCCGCTGGACGGTCACGAGCCGTTCATCGCCGAAGGCAGCAAGCCCGATGAAGACAACATTCTGGGACGCGTCGACGACGAATTGGTCAACATGATCCTGCGAGCCAATCGCGAGGAATCGAACAAGGAAACGATCGCCAATTACCTCCGTGATGGACAACGTGGATCGCCGGAAGACCCTGCGGCGCGTTGGGTCAAAGTCCGCTTCGACAAAAAGTACACGATCGATGTGGACAGCCCCGAACAGCGTGGTGCTCTCGAAGGCGGCTTCTTTGACAATAACGGACGAGCGGTCGATAGCAGTCTGCAACGCGCCGATGGCGGATCGATCACGTTTGCCGTGGGCGATGAATTGGTCGTCAAAGAGGAAGCCGCCAAACTGTTGATCGACCAAGAAAAAGTCGCCTCGCTGGTCGACACCTATTACTTGCGACCGCTAAACGACTATCGCTACGTCCTGCGACGGATTCGATTGCAAATCAGCGAACTCGATATCCGCATCGCCGAAATGCAGTACGAAAAGCAAGTCCTGGATGCCGCCATCGCCGCCACACTGGGCATGCTGGAAAAAGGACAGGAAGAAAAGCTGAAGCTTGAGCAGGATCTCGCCCAGCACCAAGTCGAAAACGTTGCGTTGAAAGAATACTTTGACCAGGTCCGCGAAGACCTGCGGCAAATGAAAGAAGCCACATCGGTGCTCTATCGCGACAACTTCGTCAAACTCCGTCAGATCCAGCAACTCGCCGCCGCCGCAACGCTGACGGATACTTGAGGCGCCAAGCAACGCACGGAAACTAAGTGGGATAGGCTTCCAGCCTGTCGACAACTAAGTGGGATAGGCTTCCAGCCTGTCAATGCTGAGATGACAGCCTGGAAGCCTATCCCACTGGCGAGATCCGACACTTAATTTCCGTTCGGTTCTAACGCGCTGCCCGGAACGGACGGTCGACGCCATCGGTCACCGCACTGAGGTACAGTCCCGCACCCGTCGCGACCGGCTCTTGCTTGTTCAGGTGATCGCGGACCTCACGCATCACGTCGCGACGTGAAATCTGACCGAGCAACCGCCGGTTGGAATCCAACACCGGCAACCTGCGGCACGACGCATCCAAGAACGTCTGGGCGATCGAAAGCAAATCCGTGCGCGCTTCGATGGTCGGGGGATCGGTGTCGACAAACGCCATCACGTTGTTCGACGGCATCTGCTCGTAGGCCGCGTTGACCACGAATCGGATACAAGACTTTTCCGAAAAGATCCCTAAAAAGCGATCGTCTCGGTCGACCACCGGTGCACCGGAAATTCGATGTTGCAGCAGAACATCGAGGGCTTCCAAAACGTCCATGTCTGGCGAGAGTGTCGTCAGGTTCGATACCATCATGTCGCGTGCACAGGTGTTGGGCGTCATCAGGCTTGCTCCGGGATAAAACGATGAGAACGGTGGACGGTCCCAAGGCACCCTCTCAATGGCTGCCCGGGGATTCCGTTTTTTGCTGCAGCGACGGCGGTGTCAAGAAAATTTTCTTGCCCTGGAGATTCATCGCCTCGGCAAGACTGGACGTCGATTATTTCGTGATGGAGTTCCCAGGCTCGCGTGAAAGCCGCTGTGGCGTTAGGTTTTCTGCATCAAGGCCGATGTTTCCACCCACTCGGACACACGCCATGTGATGCCATGTGATTCTTTTCACAACCCCAGGAGAAAATCCAATGAAAGGCCAATGGGTCGAAATCGAATTCGATTGTCTGCCGCTTCGAAGCGTGTCGCGATTGGATGTGCCCCTGGACGCGTCGCCGGCGTACGAGCAGTTCGTCCAGCGGGTCAAGGCGGCGATGAAAAAACACGGCACACACAACACGTATTACCTGCACCGATGCACGTGCGTGTTCCACCTGACCAACGCGACCGATCGCGGCGAGATCGCGTTCTCATTCGAAGGCACCGCGCTGACGGGCGAAGAAGACCGCAAGACTCGATCGGTGGACCTGACCGTGAAACTGTTACGCGAGACGTGTGGCTGGCTGTCGCAGCCGATCGTGGATTTTTTCGCCGAGTCGGTTCAGCATGCGGTGCTGGTCGAATTCGATCGTTACATCGAGGCCGGTGATCTGTCCAAAACCGAAGCCCGAATGCAAAAGTTGGCCGAAGAAAACGAACTCGGCCAGGGGTTTGTGGGGATGTATTTGTAGCCGCTGGTATCCCGTTCGGGGCATTGGGGGCGATACCATTTCAGTCACCCTCCCTGGCAGGGAGGGGAGGGTCGATCGGTTTTCACTTGTTCCCGGGCTCCGCCCCACGCCGTGAACGATTTATTTCCTGTGTTTGACGAGGTTTTAGCGGCAGGGCGCAAGCCCTCCGGCTTGCGCATCTTTGCCAACACACCGGAGGGCTCGCGCCCTACCGCTAAAAAGTCGTTCACGGCGTAGGGCTCCGCCTGGGAACACACTGTCACGGAGGCTCCTGCCTCGCACCTGCCATCGACGTGTGGCGGAGCCACACCGGACGCGCGTTCCAAGGCGGAGCCTTGGAACGAGGCAGCTGACAGGCTGGAAGCCTATCCCACTTTACTTGTTCCCGGGCTCCGCCTGGGAACACACTGTCACGGAGGCTCCTGCCTCGTACCCGCCATCGACGTGTGGCGGAGCCACACCGGACGCGGGTTCCAAGGCGGAGCCTTGGAACGAGGCAGCTGACAGGCTGGAAGCCTATCCCACTTTACTTGTTCCCAGGCTCCGCCTGGGAACACACTGTCACGGAGGCTCCTGCCTCGCACCTGCCATCGACGTGTGGCGGAGCCACACCGGATGTGCGTTCCCCGGCGGAGCCTTGGAACGAGGTACGGTGGGTCACACTCCGATCATCCCAACACCCCACGCGCCAGCTTCAGATACCCGCCACCGGTCGGATCATCGATGTCGATCTCGGGATAGTTCTTGGGTGGCTGTTTTTTCGATCCCGGTTTCTTCTGTGGCCGCAGCGGTATGTAGGCGCGTTTGGCGTCGACGATTCGAACCGGGTACTTGGAATGCTTGGCCAACAGTTCCACGCGGCGACGCTGGGTGTAGTGCAACACGATGAATCGCGCATCGCTGGTGATCGACGCGATCTGCCAGGCGGCGGCATCGAGACGCAATTCGGCCAATTCCAGCATCCGCTCAGCCGCATCGGGCAGCGGGCCGAATCGGTCCAACAGCTCTTCGCGAATCAATCCGATCTCCTCGGCGTTTTCGATTTTCGCGATCCGCCGATACAAATCGATCTTGTGACGCAAATCCGGCACATAGTCCGGTGCCAGATAGGCTTCGATCGGCAGGTCGATGTCGACGTCCGCGGACAGGGCAGGCGGCAAATTTTGCATCTGGCGGACGGCGTCTTCGAGCAGTTGGCAATACATCTCGTAACCGATCGCAGCGATGTGGCCACTCTGTTGGCTGCCGAGTAAGTTTCCCGCGCCGCGTATTTCCAGGTCGCGCATCGAAATCGCGAACCCGGCTCCCATCTGACTGAACTCTTCGATCGCCCGTAGACGTTTGCTCGCTTCGGGCGACAGGTGTTTGTGGGGCGCCACCATCATGTAGCAAAACGCCTGGTGTTTGTACCGTCCGACGCGGCCGCGCAACTGGTGCAGATCGCTCAATCCATAGTGATCCGCATCGTCAATGAAAATCGTGTTGGCGTTGGGGATGTCCAATCCGCTTTCGATGATCGTGGTCGCCAGCAACATGTCGTACTTGTGTTCGATGAAGTCGACCATGACTTGTTCCAGTTCGCCTTCGGGCATTTGACCGTGTCCGATCACGATCCGAATCTCGGGAACAATGTTTCGGATCTTCTCGGCCACCTGTTCCATGTCACCGATTCGATTGTGGACCATAAAGATCTGTCCGCCGCGGTTCAGCTCGCGGACGATCGCGCTGCGAATCAGTTTGTCATCCCAGCGGGTCACGACGGTTTCGACACTGCGGCGTTCGGCCGGCGGTGTTTCCAAGTTGCTGATATCGCGAACGCCGACCAACGCCATGTGCAAGGTTCGCGGGATCGGAGTTGCCGACAGCGTCAGGACATCGACGTTGGAATGTTTGTTCTTCAAGCGTTCCTTGACGCCCACACCGAACCGCTGTTCTTCGTCGATGACGACCAGTCCCAGGTTGGAAAACGCGATGTCTTTGCCGGCCACGCGGTGGGTGCCGACGACGATGTCCACCTTTCCCGCCTTGAGATCCTTCAGGGTTTGGCGTTGTTCGGCTGCGGTACAGAACCGGCTGAGTTTTTCGATGCGGACGGGGAATTCGGCCATCCGATTGCGAAAGTTATGAAAATGCTGTTCGGCCAACACGGTCGTCGGCACCAACACGGCGACCTGGTAACCGCTGGTGACCGCTTTAAACGCCGCCCGCATGGCGACTTCGGTCTTGCCGAATCCGACGTCGCCGCAGATCAAGCGGTCCATCGGCTTGGCCATTTCCATGTCGTCTTTGCAGTCGGCGATCGCGGTGACCTGATCGGGCGTTTCCTGATACGGAAAACTGGCGTCGAATTGTTGTTGCCAGATGTGATCGGGGTCAAACGCGATGCCCTGTCGTCCGGTGCGTTTGGCTTGCAACTCGAGCAACTCACTGGCCATGTCGGTCACCGCCGACTCGGCCGCTTTTTTCTGTCGCACCCACGCTTGCCCACCGATCTTGGCCAGTTTGGGACGGTTTTTGGTGCCGCCGACGTAGCGTTGGATCAATCCGATCCGCGAGGCGGGGACATAGATTTTGGAACCGCCCTCGTATTCGATGACCAGATGCTCGACGTGCTGGCCGTTCTTTTCGATGTGGTCCAGTCCCCGGTAGAGTCCGATCCCGTGCGAGAGGTGAACGACCAGATCGCCGGCTTCCAACTGCATCGACGCGGTGATCGGTTTTCCGGGAGCGCGCGTCTTGCCGCGTCGAACCGGACTGCGATGGAACAGCTCGGCGCCGGTGAGCACCAATCGTTTTGCGGCGGTCAATCGGAATCCGCCGCTGATCTGTGCGACGGCCGGCTTGATGTGTCCGCTGCGTGCGGCCTCGGTTTCGGCCAACAATTCCATCAGCCGCTGGCTGTCCGAGGGCGTGTCGCCGACCAATAGGATTTCGTGGTCGGCGGCGACGGTGTCGATCCGCGTTTGCGTTTCGTCGAGCGCCAATGCGAATCCGTCGGCGCTGGTCGACTGCAAATCGATCGTCGTCTCGGCACCTTCGTTCAGCAGCGATGCCGTGACCACTTTCAGATGCGACATCGATGCGAGCAACGCATTGAAATCGGTGAAATGGCTGTGGTCGTCGGTTCGCCCCAACAGCGTCTCGGCCGACAGCTTGCTATCGTGGGGGTCGACCAGAATCACCAACGTGTCGTCGGGCAGGTAGTCGGTGATCGGCCCCAGGTCGATGTCGTGCAGGGAATCTTCGGATGTCTGATCGTCCGCGCCGACGGCCGTGATCTCAACCTCGTTGATCGATTCGATACTTCGTTGGCTACCCAGATCGAACTTGCGAATCGATTCGATTTCGTCTCCAAACCATTCGACCCGAATCGGGTTGGATTGATCGACCGAAAAAATGTCCATCAACCCGCCGCGCGTCGCATACTCGCCCGGTAATTGAACGGCGGTGGTCGCGACAAACCCGCTCTGGTCCAGCCAGCGGGCGACTTCGTCCATCGCAATTTCGTCTCCCACGGCCAGGCTGCGGGTGGACGCTTCCAGTTGGGCCGGCGTGGGAACCAGTTGAATCGCACCACCGATGTATGCGGTCACCAGCAACGGGTCGGTGTCGTCAGAGTCCCGCCCTCGCAGCTTCTGCAAGACTTGCAAACGCTCGGCCAAATCGCTGTCGGCCAGGGCGTGTTTGCCGGACCGCCCGACGCTCAACGGCAGGGCGACCGAATCGGCGATCCCGAAAGCGATCGCGTCACCGGCGACGACATCGGCGTCGGCCGCTTGGGGCAGCAGCATCAGCACGTTGGGGCAGCGTCGCGCGGCGGCCGCGGCCAACACCGCCCGCAGCGATCCCCAGACGCCCGAAAATGCCAGCTGGTCCCCCGGCGAACACCCCGCGATGACTTCGCTGATCCGCGCATGCTCATCCAGCAAGTCGACGATCTCGTGCAGACGCTGCGTTCCGAGTGGGCTGGCGATGGACAAGGTCGATCGATGGGTTTCAGTGGGATGGGCGGTGGTTTGTGCCGTCGGTGGTTTGTGCCGTCGGGCAACCATGGGGCGCGCCGATGGCAGCCCCACGGTCAGGTGCCGGCCAAATTCTATCAGGCCAACTCGCGGAAATAATACCCACCGATCGCAGCGCGATCCCACCGATGACAGGGCGGCAAAAATCCGTGGGTTCGCGCTGCCATCGGTGGGGCCAGGAATCGTTTCATCGTTCCGCAAGGAACAGCCTGACCCCTTTTTCGCGGGGCGGTTCACAGGGCCGGAGTTTGCAGTGACAATCTGGGCTGAAAATTCACTGGGCTGAAAACCTGAATCCATTCACCGGGAGAGGACGCTAAATGAGTATCGGAATCGGAATTGTCGGCTGTGGCATGATCGCAAATTTCCACGCACGGGCCATCGCCGATGCCGAAGGTGCCCACCTGGTCGGTGCCTGCAGCCGCCGCAAGGAGGAGTACGAACCGTTTGCCGCCGAGCACCACTGCCGCGGATTCAGCTCGCTGGAGGAAATGCTGGCCGACCCGGAGGTCCAAGCCGTGTCGATCTGCACGCCGAGCGGGCTGCACCTGGATCCCGCCGTCGCCGCCGCCAAAGCCGGCAAGCACGTGATCGTCGAAAAACCCCTTGAGATCACGACCGAGCGTTGCGATCAAATCATCCAGGCCTGTGAGGAAGCCGGGGTCCAACTGAACGTGGCCTTTCAAAGTCGATTCCACGAGTCGAGTCGGTTGATGAAGGAAGCCGTCGATTCGGGACGCTTCGGAAAGGTCACGATGGGAGACGCCTACGTCAAGTGGTACCGCAGCCAAGCGTACTACGACAGCGGCGAATGGCGTGGGACCTGGAAACTCGACGGCGGCGGGGCGTTGATGAATCAGGCGATTCACAGCGTCGATTTGCTGCTGTGGCTGATGGGGCCGGTCAAACAAATCAGCGCCATGACGTCGACCCTGACCCACGAACGCATCGAAGTCGAAGACGTCGCCGTCGCCACGCTGCAATTCGAAAGCGGCGCGCTGGGGGTCATCGAAGCCACGACGACGGCCTACCCGGGAGCCCTCAAACGCATCGAAATCAGCGGTAGCGAAGGCAGTGCGATCCTGGAAGAGGAAGACATCAAGGCCTGGGAATTCGCCAACGAAACCCCGGCCGACGAAAAAATTCGCGCCGAAATGGTCGGCAAGACCGACACCGGCGGCGGTGCGTCCGACCCGTCCGCGATCAGCCACGACGGCCACACGAAGATCTTTGAAGAGTCCATCAAAGCCATCAACGAGGGCCGCCCGTCGCTGATCAATGGCCACGAAGGCCGACGCAGCGTCGAAGTGATCTGCGCGATCTACGAAAGTGCCAAGACCGGCAAGATCGTCACGCTCGGCTGAGGCTGCCGCGGGCTGACAGGTGGTCTTCCCATCCCGATTGGGATCGCAGTAGGTCGCGGGTGACATGACCCCGGGCGGGCAACGCTGTGAAGCATTTTTTAGCGGTAGGGCGCGAGCCCTCCGGTGTCGTGGCAGAGATGAAGAACCGGAGGGCTCGCGCCCTGCCGCTAAAACCTCAAGAAACACATGGGGAAAATGCTTCACAGCGTTGCCGGGCGGGGTGAAAGCCAGTAGCCGGAGGTGAGCGTTGCGACACCTCCGGAGATCCGGCCACGCGTCTGACGCGACCCCGGAGGGGGGCGAAGCAAATCGCGCCCGAGCCTCACGACCGGCCTGCTGCCTCACCGCCGGCGGATTGATTCGCTGGGACCCCTCGGGACGTCAATTGTATAAGTGGCGGATTTGATCCTAGCGGTAGTCGCCAAGACTTTCGCAGCGCCGGCCCTCTCTGGCGTTTGCTTGCTGCGCAAACGCCGTCTCTCCCAGAGGGAGAGAATCGAAATGGGTTGCAAAATCCTGCAGCAAAAGAATCGACGTCCCGATCTGATACTTAGAGTGGATCGCTCAGCGAGTCTCCCAAAACCGCCGCGCCGCTCGAATGAAGGGCACGTAGCTGGCCAACTGATCCGCCGGCAATCGCGTCAACCGCTGTTCGTATTCGGACAACCATTCCCGAAAGAACTGAACGCTTTCCGGACTGACCCGCCGCCGGCCGTCAAACTCGATCCACCACGGCGCGCTCATCGCCGCGCGGTAATGTTCACCGTGCAACGTCATCACACGGAGGATCACCCAGCCGCTTTCGGTAGCCATGATCGGTGGGATCTCGCCGCCGGCTTTGGCAAATTCATCCAAGCGTGCACTGTAATGCACTCGGTTGTTGTGGATCACTTCCAAGTATTCGACCGGGTCACGCACCGCCAGGTTCAATTCCGGTTGGATCCGCAACACCTCACCGCTGCGGCCTTCAAACACATGGCCGGGCAGTTTGCCGCCGACCAGCGGACGCATCAGCGGTCCGTTGGTCGCCACGCTGGTGCCGGCCCAAGCGGCGTCCCACCAGGCCTGCTCGGTCTGTGGCGCGGCCGGTGATTCCACGCCGTCACCGCCCTGGGACGGTTTGGAAGTGACGTACAAGCGGTTGTATCCGATCGGTGTTTTCGCCGACCGATCGCCGCCGCCGGCCAAGGGGACCAAATCAATCCCGGCTTCGAGTGCGTGTCGATAGATCCGCTCGGCGTAACGGCCGACTTGGGTCGGCTCGGCAAGCGAGAACGACGAGGGGGTCCGGCCTTCGCGAACCGACACGACGCGGCGGTCCAGTCGCAGCCAATCCCCCAGCACGAACATGCCGTCGACTTTTCCGCTGGCCAACCACACCGGCAGCTCCCAGGCGAACGGGTTTTCGATTCCGATTTTGACGTCGGCAGCGTGTTCGCCTCCCGTCACCGCGACCAGTTGGGCCAGTGAATGTTCCGTCGGCTCGAGCGTCGATGCAAGCTGGGAATCGAATCCGAAATAGAGCAACCCGCGGTCCGCCGTCAGGTCGGTGCGAATCCACGTCGGTTGGTGTTCGATCGGATCCTCTGTATCGCGGCGGGGAATCGGTTTAGCCGGGCGTTTGCCCAGCACCGCGGCGATGTGCAGATCCTCCGACGCCATCCTCAGCGGCACGCTTTCGGACGAGGGAACGACACAGCAATCGCCGGCCAGCCATCCCTCGGCCGCCATGTCGACCATCCTCGGCAGCGCCACCGTTTTTTCATCCAGGCTCGTTTTTTCTAGCTCGAAGGTGCCGTTGATCACCCGGTATTCCGGGCCGCGGACGATGCGAAATCGATACGGGCCGTCGGGCAATTCCAAGACGACGCTGCGATCGACGACGACACCGATCCCCGCCGAGACGGTTTGACGAACGGGCATCTGTTTTTCCTGTGGCCCTGACGGACTGGCACCGCGAAAAAACTCGACGCGTGAAATGACAGGCTCGCCTGTCGATTCGTCTTCCAACTTCAGCGTCAATGAACCGCCTGCGGCCAGACAGGGACTGGCCGACATCACCAGAACGCCTACAGTAAACGCCCAACGGGCGGATCTTTGCCGTAATTTCATCCGAGATTCGTTCCGATACGATTGCGGCGCAAGCTTTGCTACCTCTGACCAGGTGGCGCGGACCGTGCCAAGTTTGTCGCAACCCAGTATAAACCCGACCCAATCTGACTGACCGTTAGAGAACATTTTTGCCGTGGCTGAAGACCTTTACCAAACACTCGGCGTCGCCCGAAACGCTTCGAAAGACGAAATCAAGAAAGCGCATCGCAAGCTGGCGCTCAAGTTTCACCCTGACAAAAATCCGGGAAAGGATGCGCAGGAAAAGTTTAAACGCATCCAGGAAGCTTACGACGTTTTAAGCGACGACGAAAAGCGGGCGGCGTACGACCGCTACGGCAAGGATTTTGAAAAGATCCGCGGGGGCGGCTACCAGGGAGGGGCGCCAGGCGGATTCGACGGGCTGGATCTGGAACAGATCTTCGGCGGCGGCGGCGGTGGTGGTGCCGGCGGCCAAGCCGGGGGATTTAATTTTGAAGGCGGATTTGGCGACTTTTTCGAGCAAATCCTCGGCGGCGGCGGACGCGCCCCCGGGGGACGGCCCGGCGGGGGACGCGCGCGGACGGCCCAGGCCCGAGCGCCACAGAAGGGTGGAAACATCCGTCACGAACTGGAGCTTCCGCTCGAATTGGCTGTTCGCGGCGGGGAGACGGAGTTTTACGTCGGCGACGAAAAACTGGCCGTCACGATTCCGCCCGGTGTGGCCGAAGGCGCGAAAATGCGACTCCGCCAACAGGGCGCCCCCTCGCCCAACGGTGGCGAGCGCGGTGATTTGATCTTGGTGATCAAATCCTCGCCCCATCCACACTATCGACGACGCGGCCAGAACCTGGAACTGACCCTGCCGATCTCGATCAGTGAGGCAGCGTTGGGAACCAGCGTCGACGTGCCCACCCCGTCGGGCGTCGTCACGTTGAATATCCCCGCGGGCAGCAGCGGCGGTCGCAAACTCAGACTCAAGGGCCAGGGGATTCCCTCCAAATCGGGACCCAGCGGCGATCTGATCGTCCAGCTGCAAATCAAGCTTCCCGATTCGATCGACGAGGAGTCAAAAGAGCTGCTGCGGCAGTTCGCGGCGAAAAACCCCCAGTCGCTGCGTGACGACTTGGCCTTTTGACCGTCACTGATGAAACCCAATGCCTTCCCCAAGTCGAAACGTGTCGTCAGCGGTCGCTCGTTCACCCTGGCCCTCCGCAAGGGCGGCTGCGCGGCCGACGGCTGTTTGGTGGTGTTTGCGTTTCCCCGAGAGCCCGGTGATGATCGTTCTGCTCAGCCGCGCCGTCTGGGCGTGACGATTCCCAAGAAAACGGGCAATGCCGTCCTCCGCAATCGCTGGAAACGCTGGATCCGCGAGTCGTTTCGAACTCAGCAAGCCGCGTTTCCGGTCGGATTTGATTTCGTCGTCCGACCCAAAAAGGACGCCGTCGCCAGCTGGAGTTCGATTGAGCGGTCGTTGCCGAAACTGGCCCACAAAGCGGTCCGGCGGTTGAAACCGAAGGGCCGCTAGTGCCTTTCGTAGCGGAACGGCGCGCGAACCGCCGCCTGCCGGATCACCGTTCCGCTGCAGCCTGATCGTCCGTCTTGGTCTAGCTGTAACGGCGATCGGGCTCGGCTCGACCAGCTGCCGGGATTCGACACCGTCTTTCGCCGCGTGCAACGTTGCCGGGTCGTATAGTTGAACGATTCCCCCTCTCGGTGGGACGTCACAATCGAACAGACAGGTGTGCAGACGTCGTTACTATCCAGCCCTTTTGAATCCCATGGTGAAGTGCCCCCGCTGTCAGAACCGGCCGAATGAATGTTTTCCGTCCCGCTGGTACAAGCAGGTCCCGTTTTTGCTGACCTTGCGGATTCGCTGGCGCTGCATGCGGTGTGGCGTCAGGTTTGCCGCCTGGATCTGGAGCGAGGATCCGCCGAACACGCCCTACCTGCGTCCGGATTCATCGTCGGATTCGCCTGCCGATCAGGATGTCGACGACTCGACCGGGGCGGAGCGGACCGTCGGCTCGGCCACGCTGCAATAATCCGGTCGCGACGCGGCCGTCTGATGGCGAAAGGCTTTGACGATTTCATTGTCGCGAACCAGGAATGCTCCCGGCATCTGAAAACCGTCTCCACCCAGTTTGCCGACGCCGTGACGATTCAAGATTGCGCACTTGAATCCCCGCCAAAACACCGACAGGCCGAACAGCTGTCCGATCCGTCCGCGATCTAACTCATAGGCCCGATACAGACGACACTGCGGATCGCTGATGCGATCGACGTCGCCAAGATCGAAGGACTCAAAGAACGCCCGGCTCGATTCGTCGTCCCCCATGTGCACCAACACGATCTTGGTCCCTTTTGCCTCGATTCGGTCGCGTTGTTCGCGAAGGTCTTGCAGGGCTTCGCGGCAGAACGTGCAACCGCTGTGACGCAGGAACACGACCAGCACCGGATGTTGCCGCGACAACTCTGCCAGGGTCACACCGTGCTGGGATCGAAATTGCTCGTTGAGACGGCTGGCGGCTTCAGGGGCACCACAGGCCGCCGGCGCGCTCGCGGTTTTAAATGCCTGGAACAGAATCACGGCAAACGGCAGCCACCAAATCAAGTCGTTGGTGACGTTGACCAAGCCCCATTGGATCGGCAATCGGCCCGGCGAGCCTGGGGGCAGCAGCAGCCACTGGTACGCCATGCCGATCGGGCCGAACGTCTTACCGAGGAACCCGACCAACACGATCGGCCAATGCCGATACGGATCCCGTGCTGCGATCGCGTAGCCCACTCCGTAGACACCGACGATCATCCCGACGCACTGCCAGATCCCCGGATAAAGCGGTCGATCGATGCCCGTCAGGTCGAACAGGTCCATCGGACGCAGCAGCACCCAGCCTCCCCAAGCCAGATTGTAACTCGCCGCGGCGAGCAAAACGTACGTCATCCAACGGGGATGCGACGCGGCGGTCATGGCAGAGAATCGATTCATCAGCTCGGTTACCAAACAAAGGCGGTTTGCCCATACTGTTGTCTCGTCGTCAAGTCATCCGGCGACGAATCCCTTTACCATCATACAAGTCAACCGCGGATTGCCGATGCGAGAAAACACGATCCAACACCGCGTTCGCTATGACGAGTGCGACCCGATGGGCTTCGTCCATCACAGCGTCTACCTCCAGTACTTTGAAATGGGACGCACGGAGTTGTTGCGTGCCAGCGGTGGTCGATACCGCGACATGGAAGATGAAGGGTTGCTGGTTGTGGTCGCCCGAGTCGATTGTCGTTACAAATCGCCGGCCCGCTACGACGATTTGATCGACATTCACACCCGGATCGCCGCAGTCACCGTCGGCAAGATCGTTCATGAATACACGATCTCGATCGAATCGAGAACGCTGGTCACCGCCACGGTCACCCTGGCCGTGATCAATCGCGAAGGCCGAATCCAACGCGTTCCCCAAAGCCTGTTGGATCAGTACGGCACCGTGGCGTAAGCCACCAGCCTGCGACAATCCGTGGCGTAAGCTTCCAGCTTGCGAGTCCGGTGGCGCAAGCCAACCGCCGCCTCCTTCGACGCCAAGCGGAGTGTTTTTTGTTAGCGGCAGGGCGCGAGCCCTCCGGTCTTTCACGGTGTTTTTGAAACGCGCCCGGACGGCTCGCGGGCTGTCGATTTAAGCCCGCACGCGTAAGCAAGGGGCCACGCGGCGCCCCTCGCTGACGCGTCGGGCTGGCATGGAGGCGTTGATTTCGGAACATCGACTAAATCGACAGCCCGCTCACGCCGTTCCGCTAACCCTTTCAGCCTTTCGTCAACGACAGCCCGCTAGCCCTCCAATATTCCGACCTGATGGCAAACGGAATCCTATCCCGCTTCCTCGGCCGCCAACACGGCTCGTTTGGCGACGATGCGTTTGACGACGACGTCGACGATCGCTCCGGCCAAAATCACCATCCCGATGATCGCGAATTCCAGCTTCGTGCTGATTCCCAGAATATTGATCGCGTTGTAAAGCACTCGCATCACCGCGGCACCGATCACCACACCCAAAATGTTTCCCTCGCCGCCGCGCAAGCTGCAACCGCCCAACACGGCGGCGGCGATCGCGTAGAGTTCGTAAAAGTTTCCGAAGCCCGACGGCTGCACCGAGTTGACGTCCAGGGCGAACAGAATGCCGCCCAGTCCCGCCGCCAACGAGCAGAGCACATAGGCGACCACGATCATGCGTTTGGTGTTGATCCCGCTGTATCGGGCCGCTTCTTCGTTGCGTCCCAGTGCCAACAGGTAGCGACCATACACCGTCCGGTTCAGGAAGATCGATGCGACGATGGCCAATGCGATCATGATCAACATCGGCATTGGCACCATCGTCGCGGCCAATTGGGTTTGTCCCAGCAACGCCATCACCCCGGTGGCAACCAGCGCAGGGGTCAGCGCTTTGGATTTGCCCGAGGCCGTGCCGGCGGCTGAAATCAGCCAGCCGACCGAACCGATCACGCCGCCGACGATCACGAAGACGATCATCATCAGAACCGTTTTCAACATTTCGCCGGAGACTTCCATCGCGCCGACTTGCCATCGGTCATCAGCCGCCGCGCTGCGGAACAACGGCACGAGCTGCCAGACACACAGCCCCAGCAAGATCAGCGAGCCGATCACCAACGCCAACGGCTTTTTTATCCGGCCGGCATCGGATTGCCATGCCCAGAGCAGAAACGCGAGCAGCGTCGGCACGAATAAAAACGTGCCCGCGAATCTCATCACCCTCGATGGCATCGACGCTGCGTTCTCGGAGACTTCGATGCCAAGGCTGCGGATTTGATAACCCGCGATCTCCAACAGTGGTGTTCCCGTGCCCGACTCCCAGCCCAACCAGAAACGCGACGATCCGGCCACGGCCAACAGGACGCCGATCGCCGGAATCGACCAGGCCGAAATGGTTCGTTCGATATCCAGATCACGCTGGCGCGGGGCGTTGGCGTCCTGGTCGCCGCGGGGGCGCAGTCGGCCCAGGTTCCAGATCCCGTACAAAAACAGACAGATCCCACCGCCGAACAACATCGTTGCCCAACTGCACGGTTTGCCGATCGCCAACAACCGCAACCCGTCATAGTCTTGACCGAATCCCAGTGTCCCGTCATCGGTCAACCAGCGCGCAAAGCCGCGATAGAACAACAGTCCGCACAGCGTGACGACGAACGGTTGCAGGTCCAGTCGCGTGATCAGCAAGCCGTGCAGCAATCCGATTCCCCCGGCGACCAACATCACGATCAGCACGGCGGCGGTCGGCGAGTACCCTTGTTCGACGACCAGCATCGGCAACAAACACGCGACCAGTCCCACCACGGACCCGATCGACAGATCGATCCCCCCGGTGATGATCACGAAGGCGACGCCGATCGACAGAATGCCGAACAGCGCGCTCCAACGCGTCGTGTTGTACAAGTTGTATTGCCCGACGAAGCTGTCGTTCAGGACCGTCGTGAACAGACAGACGAAAATCAACAATCCGAAGATGCCTAGGATTTTATTCATCGACTGACTACACCCGTTGCCAAGTTCATGATCTGTTCTTCTCCGATTTCTTCGCCGACCAACTGCCCCGTCATCTCACCTTCGTGCATCACCAGCGTGCGGTCGCTCATCGCGATCACTTCTTCCATCTCGCTGGACACAAACAAGATCGCCAGTCCCTCGGCGGCCAACGTTTCCATCAGTCGATAGATTTCTTCTTTGGCGCCGATATCGATCCCTCGCGTCGGTTCGTCCAACAGCAGAATCTTGGGATTCATGGCGAGCCATTTGCCTAGCACGACTTTTTGCTGATTGCCACCGGAGAGATAACGCACGACCTGGTCGGCCGTCGGCGTCTTGATCCGCAGCCGATGGATACTTTGGTGTGTGTCTTCGGATTCCGCGGCGAAATCGATCCACATCCCGGCGCTGGCTTTGTCGGCCAAACTCGCCAGGGAAACATTGCTGCGGACAGAAAAATCGATCACCAGCCCCTGCTCTTTTCGATCTTCGGGGACCAACCCCATCCCGCTGGCGATGGCGTCTTTGGGGTTGCGCAGCTGCACGGTTTGGCCGTTGATTCGCACGCGGCCGCCGAGTGGTTGCGTGACGCCGAACAAACACCGCAACAGTTCCGTCCGACCGGCTCCGACCAGCCCGGCGATGCCGACGATCTCACCCGGCATGACCTGAAACGAAACCTTGTGCTTGGGGTGATCGGGGACGATCAGGTCGGTCACCTCCAACGCGGGGGTGAGTTGCTGTTGGGATCCAGGGGCGGCCACATCGACGCGTGCCGTTCGCTCGTAGAATCGCGAAACGTCACGCCCCACCATTCGGCTGACCATCGCGTCGTGATTGATTTGGTCGCCGACCAACTCGCCGGCGTTCTCCCCGTCCCGCATGACGGCGACGCGATCGGCAAGCGTTTCGACTTCGGCCAAGCGATGCGAGATGTAGATGACGCTGACGCCGTGTTCGCGCAAGCCCTGCACGACCTTGAACAGCGCTTCGGCTTCACGCTGTGACAGGCTGCTGGTCGGTTCGTCCATGATCAACACGCGGGCGTCGATCGAAAGCGCTTTGGCGATCTCGACCATTTGTTGACGGCCGATCGTCAGCTCACGCACCAAGGTTTGCGGGTCGACGTCCAAGCCCACCGACGCCAGATGCCGTCTGGATTCGCGCTCAATGGTTTCGCGATCGATCAGCCCGAATCGTGTCGGCTCACGCCCCAAAAAAATGTTGGCGCCGACCGATAGGTTGTCCGACAGGTTCAATTCCTGGTGAATCAACGTGATCCCCAACCGCATCGCTTCGGCAACACTGCCGATGGTGACGGGCTTTTGGTCGATCAGGATTTGACCTTCATCGGGCGGCTGAACACCGGCCAGAATTTTCATCAACGTGCTCTTGCCGGCACCGTTCTCGCCGACCAACGCCAGCACTTCGCCGGGCATCAACGTCAAATCGATCTGGTGCAGCGCGCGGACACCGGGAAAACGTTTTCCCAGCGAACGAACTTCCAGCAAGGGACGCGGATTCTTTCCAGGCGTCTGGCTCACTTGTCGCCCGCGCCCGCTTCGTCTTTCCCGGTCAACTGCTTCAGTTCCGCCCAAAACTCGTCGACGTTGTCTTGGCGGATCGCGCGGGCGGGGATGTCCAGGAAACCGCCTTCGGGAATCGCCGATTCGTCACCCCGAGCCAATTTGGCCAGCAACTCGACCGACTTGTAACCGTACTGATACGGGTTTTGGACGATCGTTCCGTAGCAGGATCCGTCTTGGATCGCCTTCAGGGTATCGGCGTCTTCATCGAAGGCGACGACTTTAATTTGGCCCACTTTGTCGGCCCCGCGAATCGCTTCCAGGATGTTGGGCGGATTGTAGGCGAACAGGCCGATCATGCAGCCGATGTTCGGATGCTTGACGATCGCGTCTTCGGCGCGGCTCTTGGCGATCGCGAAATCGAAGTTGTCGGTGCGGGTATCCAGGATCGTGTACTTGTCGCCCTTGAGCACGCCGTCGGCGGGATCAAAGGGTCGGTCGGGATCATTCGAGCGGTTGAGCAATTCGTCGATGATGCCTTGCCGCCGCTGATCGGCATTGAGTTGGCCCAGTCGGCCGACGAAGATCATCACTTCGCCGCCCTCGGGCATCGCTTCTTTGACCAGTTGGCCGCACATGCGTCCGGCGTCGTAGTTGTTCATCCCGATGTAAGCCAGACGATTGGACTTCGGTGCGTCCGAATCGTGGGTGATCAAGTTTGTCACCTTGGCCACCTCGTTCAAGATGCTGGTTTGATTGTCTGGGTCGATGGGGCTGACGGCGACACCGGCAACCGAATCGGAGATCAATTCTTCCAACATGCGTTTCTGATCGGCGGTTCCATCGGGCGGCATGCGAACCAGGCATTCGACATCGAAGTCCTTGGCCGCTGCCTTGCATCCTTCTTCGGCGATGTCCCAAAACGACGCGATCCCGTTGGTCACGTAGGCGACACGTGTTTTTCCTCCGTCCGACGTTTTGACCGCGGCCGTCCCCGACTCGCCGTCGGTCGCCTGGCTGTCGGTGGCATTGGTGTCAATCTTTTCGATCTTGCATCCGGTCAGCGAAATGCCGGTCGCGATCAAGAGTGCGCCGCACAGGGGCAGAAACTTTAGGGGAGCATGATGAGGCATAGGGACGGCGATCAAAGGAGGAGCGGGATCGGAAGGGAGTCGATCGGGGGAATCGAACGCCTGTGAGTTTAAGTTCGCCACCCTGCAGTCGCAAGCTTTCCCTCGGCACGATCGGAACATCTGGCAAGGTCTGACGTGCTGTTCGAGTTTCCATGTGCCGATCGGGGCCAGAACGTGTTGCCGCAATCTCGACCTAGCCGATACGCACAACCTAACAGGTCACGTCGAGGCCCTTCCCGGTGCGATCCCCTCCCTCGCGTCATCGGCGTCACCTGTCCCCCCCGTTTCTTGGAGAACCCTCACCATGACTTCAACCCTCCCAACGACAGTCGGCACCGCAACGCTTGAGAGCCGTCCCGTGGATGATCGTGGTGTACCCTTCGGCGGCACGGTCGCATCGCGACGCAAGCCGGGGCAGACGCCTGGCAGCCGAGAAATCGCTGCGCCGGCTCACCAGCCGATCGCCGCGGACGATGCTCCACTGGAATCGATTTCACGACTGATCAGTGAAACGGCGCATGACCTCCGCGCCCCGCTGTCAACGATCCGTGAAGCGATCCGGTTGGTCCGCGATGGCGATCTGGGCAAGGTGTCCTCGGCGCAAAGCGAATGCTTGTCCGCCGCGATCAACCAATGCAATTGCGCCGTCCAGCTGGTCGACGAGATGGTCCAGTCGCGTCGGTTCGATTCGGGGTTCCCCAATGTGACGCGTCAGTGGACTTGCATCGACGAATTGCGAAGCAACGTCGAGGCGACGTTGCAGTCGTGGATTCTGCCGCGGGGAATCCACTTGCTGTGGGATGGTCCGTTTGATGAAGGCATTCAGATCTATGCGGATGCCACTTTGCTGAGACGACTGATCGTCAACGTGGCCGGCAATGCGATTCGGGTCACGCGTGAGGGCGGTCCCGTGCTGATTCGTGCAACGGTCAATCGTGATCAGGGCATCATGAACTGGGCCATCGTTGACCAGGGCGCCGGGATTTCGCCGTCGGACATGGAATTGATCGGCGCCGGCAAAGCGCCCGCCAAGAGCATCGGCGGGTTGGGATTGATCATCAGCCGCCAACTCGCCGCGGCGCACTTTTCGACGCTGCGGATCGAATCACGTGTCGGCACCGGCACCGCCGTCAGCTTCCAAACGATCTTGGGCGGCCCCGCCGCGGTGGCCGCGCGGTGGGTCAAGTGGCGGTCGGAGTTGATCATGATCGAGCAACGCAAGATCATGAACGAAGATCAGCGGGTTCACGAGGTCCGGCCGGCTCGCTCATCCCAGCCTTCCCAATCCCCGGCACCGCCGCGACGCGTCCGCATCGACGTTCCCTCCCAGTTGATCGAGCTCGGTGCCGGGGAGATGCAGCCGGCGTTCCCCGACCACGTTTATCTGACAACGGTCTCGGTCGGAGCGGCGATCCCCGCGGCCGGTACCGATGCGTTTGATGCCCTGCTGCAACGCAGCATGCGAATCACCGAATTGGCCTATCGCACCGGCCGGCGAAGTTGGGTGATCGCTTGGGACGCCGATGGCGAAACGGGGATCGCGAAACGGTCCGAACTGGAGCGGATGGTCCGAAACGAACTGGGCACCATGCGCATGACCTGGGGGGCTTCTTCTCTCGTCTCGGCAACGCCGCATCCGGAGTTCCGAAACTCGCTGGCCAGTCGGCTGAGCGACCTGTTGGTGCGACAGACCTTGGCCGGCGCACAGCAAGCGGTCAGCGATGCCGATCAGGTCCGGTGGGGGACAGGCCCGATGCAGTCGACCCCGATGGCCACGATTCGCCTGGAACAAGACGTCCATTGGCTTCGAGAATCTCGACGTTCGCTGACGGGCGCGCCGATGGAATAAGCCGGCGGCGTCCGTCGGTGCGTGCGGCGCGCGAAATCGAACGCTCAGGTGTGACAATGCGAACGTTTCACGGCGGGTTCACGGATCAATTGGTTTCCAGATCGATGGACCGCAAAAAGATCTCACGAGTCTATCGGCGACGCGATCGCGATTGACGGCGTTGATGAAGCAACATCGGCGCGGCGTTGCGACGCACACGGCACGTCGTTTGCCCCCCTGGTCTTGCCGACCGGCGGTGTTCCCCGCATCGTGCGATCAATCGTGACGGTGTGCCGAATCAATGATGGTGGCACGTCGTGGATGTCAGCCTCAGCCGGGTGAGATAACGCTGTGCTAACAAGAGGAGTCTACGATGCCTGATCCTCCCAGAACCGCTCTCGCGGACAGCACTTTGGCTCGTCACCGCTTGCTCGAACACGCCCGCCGGATCGAACGGTCCGGTGAAGGCGGTGATTCCTCTTCCGGCCGAGCCGGTTTGCCGGCGTACCGGCCGATCCAGAACGGCACGGTGTTGCCCTTCGACAACCACGCCGATCTGATTCGCGCGTTTCGCCGAATTCCGGCCGACAATCGCGGGTATCTGCACAACGCGTCGCCCGACGCGGGCCGGCGGAGACTTCGTCAGGAACACACCCGCATGCCGTCGCCGTTGGAGGGCATCATCGACTTTGCCCAGGAGCTGTTCGAAGCGCCCGATTACCACACGTTCCTGATCGAACAAACCGCGCTCGGCCGAGCGATCTTTGAAGGGTACGGCGCCGCTCGACGCAGCAGCACGTCGTCACCGCCCACCCCGGAAGCGGAAGGTCACGTACCGGCCGCGGGAATGCGGCGGGGAGCAGGGATGAATGCGATCGGAGCATTCCTCGACTATTCGCACAGCATCAGCATTTCGATCCGCGATCGGGCGCACCATGCCGTGATCGTTGTCACGCCCCCGGACGGTAGTGACTTTGAAGCCTATCACTGCGTGTTGATGCGACCGCTGCAGCCATCGTTGATGCTCGGGGATTGGACGCTTGTCTCCCCCGATGCAGCCCGCGAATTCCTGCGCGGTTAAGAACTGGAGCGTCGACGTGGATCGGAGCACATCGTCGATCCGTTGACGACGTTCGCGACCAGTTCTGGTCGGGCATCGAACAGCAACCGGCCACAAAACCGGGCCGGGCCGGCGTCTCGCGCCGACGATGAAACAGGGTGAGTGACGGGGGTCGAACCCGCGACATCCGGAACCACAATCCGGTGCTCTAACCAACTGAGCTACACCCACCGTGATGGTGTCGCGGCGAATTCAGCAATTGTTTTGACGCTGAATCCGCCAGCAAGAGCAAGACTTTATCCGCCGCAGAAAGTTCGGTCAACGGTCTGATTTTTTTCTCTGAGAACCCGGCTTCTTTTGCCGCGGAAAAAAAGGATCAATCGGCTCAGTTTTACGCCAAAACGGATCGCTCTTGCCAAGCAGGCCCGGATTTTGACCACTGCCGCGGCAATCCGTCCGTGGTCACACAATCCATTTTCGGATGCTCCGACAGCAGTTACCCTATCGGTTTACCGTTTCGAACCCCTGTTTCTTTTGCTCGCAGAACCGAATGGCCCGCCGCAAGCCCCCAAAAAATACGTCTCGCGGTCCGTCCGCGGACAACCCTGACGGCGGCATCGAGCCCCCGGCGGCCGTGATCGCGGATCCGGCACCGGAGGACAGCCCAGCCCCGAACGTGGCCGCTGTCGATTCCCAGGCCCTGCCCAGTTCCACCTGGATCGGCCTGATCAGCGCGGCGATTTTCGTGCATCTCTTCGCGCTGTTTGTGTCTTACACCGCCATCATCGAACCCTCGACCACCCACTCGAGCCTGCTGGACTTGCTTTCGCCGTACCTCCGCTCGACGCATTTCGCCGCCGACGGTCGCCGGTTCTACCTGGCGCACGCGACGCCTGACGAGCAACCCCACCGATTGCAATTCGCGTCGGCCGCGGGCGGGGACACGCTGGTGATCGACCGGCAAACCGAGTGGACCACCATCGAGCCGAGCGGCATCGCGGGGCTGGCCGAATCGGACCGCTACGGCCGCTGGATGGGGCTGGTGGCTACGCTGGCCCAATCCGATCGGCCGAGTCTGGCGGCGGCTCTGTTGATGCCGTTGGTCGCCGCCGACCCTTCGATCCAAGCGGTCCGCATTGTGCGGTTGCCCACGCAATTGACGACGGCCGCCGATGACGCCGCGCCGCCGGTCTACCTGGCCCGTGTGGTTCGCGACGCCGGCGAGGTCCGACTGGTTTCCATCGGAGCGAAACGATTGTCGACGTACTCCCGAGAGCAGGACGCCGATGCCGCTGGCAAAACGTCCGGCGGGGAGGCAGTGAGGCCATGATCAGAGATTGCGTTACACGCTGGAGGGAGTTTTGGTTCTCGCCGTCACCGGTCGCCACGCTCCGCAACGTCCGCCGCGGACTCTGCCTCGTCGCGGCGATTTATTTTGTCTCGGCACTGGCCGACGTCGAAACCTGGTTTGCCCGCGGCGCCCCGGCGTCGAGTTCAAATTTGGCGACGTTCTTTCGCACCGCCGAATTGACCAGCGACGCGCGCTGGATGATTTCGCCGCTGTTCATCTGGGATGCGTTGGCGGGGGACTCCTCGCTCGGCGAATCCGCGCTTGTTTATCGCCTGTATCTGCTGGTCGGGGTCGGGTTGGCGTTGTTCGTGGCCGTCGGCGATCGACTGGCTGATTGGAAGGTTCCGGCGAAGCTGAGCGCCGTCGGCGAGAGCAACTGGCCGAGCGTGTTGCTCTGGGTTTGGTTCGTCGGCTGGGCCAACCGAATTGTCTTGCTGGCCGGAACGGTCGAGCCGCTGCTGAGTCTTTCCCTGGCGGCGGTCGCGATCGCCCCCGTCGGCCGTGTTCGGTCAGACCGGGAAAGTCCCCGACCGGTCAGTTGGAGAACCACGCTGGCCAATCGGCTGTTGTCCGTCCAAGCGACATTGATCGCACTGATCACAACGGCGACATTGTTTGCCAGCCCGGTCTGGTGGAACGGCACCGGTGCTTATGCACTGGTGGCGCCAGCGCAAGATCGCTTGTTGACGGTCACTGGAACGTTTTTTGAAACGCCGCTGGTCTACGAGCTGTTAACAGCCCTGATCGTGTGCGTCTTGCCGATCGGAATCTTTTTGGCTTGGAAACCCGCCACCGGCAAGCTCGGCGTCGCAATGGTCGTGGCCTGGTGTGGCGTCGTCGGCCTGCTCTCGGCCAACCTGCTCTATGCGGCGACGCTGGCAATCCTGGCCACCACGATCGGCCGCAAAGAAAGTTTCCGCGCCTCCGCCGGAGCGATTGGGGCAAAAACGCTCGACAACGGAAGCACGGAAACTAGTCGTTAGACGCCCGAGAGCAGCGAATGTACTCACCAGTCTGCCGGCCTGTTACTTTCTGTTACCATCGTGCCCCGACCGGGCCGATGGGACGCTCGAAATCTTAGTTATCTCCTCCCCATTTTTTAGGGTTTGATCCGTGAGCAGTTTGAAAGGAAAGATCGTTGCCATCACCGGCGGAGGCACCGGAATCGGCGCCGGAATCGCCACGATCCTCGCCGAAGCCGGTTGTCGCGTCGCCATCGGTGGCCGACGGCTCGAAAAACTTCAGGCCATCGCGGACTCGGTTCAATCAGAGACCCCGATCCACTGCCATACCTTGGACGTCGCCGATCCGAGCAGTGTCGATGCGTTCTTTGCGGACGTGAAAGCGCATTTCGGCGACCCCGATATCCTGGTGAACAGTGCGGGCATCAACATTCTGAAACGGACGATGGCCGAGATGGTCCCCGAAGATTGGGACCGCGTGATGCAAATCAACGCCACCGGTGCCTACCGCTGTATTCACGCCGTCCTGCCGGCGATGCGAGAGCGACGCGATGGGCTGGTGGTCAACATCTCATCCGTCGCCGGCAAACGCGCCATTTCACTCGGCGGAGTCGTTTATTGTGCCAGCAAGTTCGCGATGACCGCGCTCGGTACCGCGATCAGCAATGAAGTCCGTGACGAAGGCGTTCGCATCACCAATGTTTACCCCGGCGAAGTCAACACGCCGATCTTGGACAATCGGCCCAACCCGGTTTCGCAGGAACACAAAGATTCGATCCTGCAGCCGGAAGACATCGCGTCGGTCGTGGCGACCATCTGTGCCCTGCCGCCGCGGGCCAACGTCCCCGAAGTGGTGATCAAACCGACCAAGCAGGAATGGGTGTGACGGAATTGAAGTATACTGCGGGACGGTCACAACCCCCTTACCGATGACATCTCATGATTCGACACCTGTTGCTTTGCCTGGTCTTGGTTTCCACCGTCCCCGCTGTTTGCGTTCCCTGCGATGGGCAAGACAGCCAACAGGCGACGGAGCTGCGGTTCACCATTGAGCCCGACGACGCGTTGCCCGGCACCGGGCCGATGCGCCGCTATGACTGGTTCAAGAATGTTTGGAACCGTCGACGAACCACGTTCGAATCCAATCGAGCGGTCAGCGAAGGCGCCGTCGTCTTTCTGGGGGATTCGATCACGCAGGGCTGGCGCGACGATTTCTCGGGCGCGTTGAACGGAGTCAACAAAGCGAATCGTGGGATCAGTGGTGATACGACCCGCGGGATGTTGTATCGATTGGAACAAGACGTCATTCGCTTGAATCCGGCCGCGGTCGTGATGCTGATGGGCACCAACGATTTGGAGGAAAAAGCGTCACCGGAACAGATCGCCGCCAACGTCAAGTTGATTTTGGACAAGCTGAAAGAGCACGATCCGAAAATGCCCATCGTGTTGTGCGAAGTCTTTCCCAGCAGCGCTTCCAAGGCTCGCCCCGCCGACAAGATCAAAGAGATCAACGAGCTGTATCGCGGCTTGGCACGCGGCGATCAGCAAATCACAGTGATCGACACGTGGACCTTGTTCGCCGATGAAAACGGTGACGCAAGGAAGATTGAGTTCCCTGATCTGTTGCACCCCAATGCGCTCGGGTACGCAAAATGGGAAGCCGCACTGCGGCCGATTTTTGCGACGTTGGGACTGATCGAAACCGAACCCGATGCCTTCGAAATCGAACCCGATGCGATCGCTCTGTTTGGCGGCACCGACCTGACCGGATGGGGCTACCGCAGGTCGACCGACCAGATGCGGAAATCGCGTGACCGCTGGATCCCCAAAACCAACGGCGCCGTCGTTTGGCCGCTCGTTGAAGAAGACGTCGCGTTTGACGGAAAAACATCCACGCCGGACGGGCGGTACCGCGCGATCGCCGGACGTCTGGTCGTCACCACGCCGCCCGAAGGCAGAAAAATTCAACAGTTATGGACGACCAAGGAATTCGGCGATGACTTTCAGCTGATCCTCGAATTTCGCGCCACCCCGATGGCCGACAGCGGCGTCTTCGTGCGTGGCAATCAGTTGCAGTGCCGTGATTACGCGCTCGCCGGACCCTACAAAACGCTGGAAAACTATCGCCAGGGCGATTGGAATGAATTGGTCATCACCGTCAGAGGGACCTCGGCGCATTGCACCTGTAACGGCGAAGTGATCGAAGAAGCGTTCCAGGTCCCCGAGTCAGGTCCGATCGGACTGGAGGGCGATCGCGGCCAAGTCGAATACCGGCGGATTCGCATTCGCAAGCTTGAGAATTGATTCGATGAAGAAAACCGAAGTCATCAAGCTTTTGAAGGAACACACCAATCCGCGCGGTGTCGAGCATTGGAGCAAGTGCGGTGTCAAAGAGAGCCAGCTCAAGAGCTTTGGGATCGGTTTGACCCAGCTTCGCAAACTCGCCAAACAAATTGGACGCGACCATCGACTCGCTTTGGAACTCTGGAAGTCAAACGTCTATGACGCCAAGGTCATCGGGCTGTTGATCGACGATCCCAAACAGGTCACCCGCGCTCAAGCCGAACAGCAAGTCGAGCAATTGCAGGGCGGGTACCTGGCCCATGTGTTCGCCTCCTGTGATGCGACACTCGCCAAGGCTCCCTTCGCGTTCGATCTCGCCTGCGACTGGATGGAGAGCGACGATCCGGTGCGCCGCCGCTGTGCCTATGGTTTGATTTACGAGCTTTCCAAGAAAAACCCCAAGGGCATGGATGATGCATTCTTGTTGGTGCTGATCGACCGCATCAAGAACCACATCAAGGGCGAAGACATGTGGGTGCGGGAATCGATGAACACCGCCTTGATGGGAATCGGAAAACGCGACAAGAAACTCAACAGAGCCGCCCTCCGCGCCGCCAAAGCCATCGGCCCGGTCGACATCGACTATGGAGACGACAACGCCTGCGAACCGCTGGATGTCGTCAAACATCTGACCAGCGATCATTTGAAGAAGAAACTGGACTTGTGAGCGGTCCGGTACCCGTTGTTAGCGGAACGGCGCGAGCGGGCTGTCAATTGAAACCCGCACGCGTTAGCAACGGGCCACGGCGATCAGCGGCTAACCCCGGACGGGCAACGCTGTGAAGCATTTTTCCTTCGTGTTTCTTGCGGTTTTAGCGGCAGGGCGCGAGCCCTCCGGTTCTTCTCGCGGTTTTAGCGGCAGGGCGCGAGCCCTCCGGTTCTTCTTGCGGTATCAGCGGCAGGGCGCGAGCCCTCCGGTTCTTCATCTCTGCCACAACACCGGAGGGCTCGCGCCCTACCGCTAAAAAATGCTTCACAGCGTTGCCGGACGGGGGTGCAGCCATTAGCCGGAGGTGAGCGGAGCGATCCCTCCGGGATACCCCAACACTCGTGCTCGGACGCGACCGAGCTGATTCGATCCGGATTGACCGCCCTGTTCGGGATCGTTTGCGGCCTAGAGACCAATACCGCTAAGTTAAGCGTCGTTTCGTCAGATGAGGGCCCGTAGGCTCGCGCCAAACGGCTGATATTCGTTTGATATCAGCCGGTTCGCGCCAGCGTCCGGGCCCCCTCATTCAGATTAACTTAGCGGTATTGGCCTAGAGACTACAGTCACGCCGCCGAAGCGGTCGCGGGATGATTCCGAACAGGAGGCCCCCATGAACTTCACTTGGTTTTCCATCATCGCGGTCATCGCAGGGATCGGCTTGCCGGTCACGATTCTGGCGTTCGCCGCGTCGTATTTGTACCGCAACCGGCCGAAGCCGGAGGAGCGGACGTATTTCTGGGACGAGCGATAATCTGGGGCGAACGATAGTTTGAGGGAACGATAGGACGCGGACCCGGACCGTCGGAGGCGTGTTAGCCGTCGATGTTGCAGTCGGCGATCCAACGCAGCGCCTGCTGATAGGCCGATGTCAGGTGCTCGGCCGACAACGAGATCGGCGGCGTGATCTCTCCCGCTTCGAAGTTGATCACGCTTTGCAGGGTGTGCCCCAGTTCGCCGGCTCGATGGAGCAAGGCGTCGTTCATGTCGTCGGCCAGCGGCAACAGCGGAATGACTTCGTCCATCGGCTTGTCCAACAATGCATCCATGACCGAAAGCAGTCCGAGCGTGTAGTAGCGGTCCGGTCGCGTGGCGCGGGATTCGCTCGCCAGCAACTCGCACATCTTGCCTCGAATCATGGCAAGCTTGATCAGTTCTTGTGGCTTGCCTTCATCGATGCTGGTCATCAGCATCATCGAGGCCAGGGAACGCAAACGCGAGATCCCCATCAAGGTCGTCGCTTGCTTCAACGAATCGATCGTGCGTGTCGTCGCGGCGTTGGCAGAATTGACGAACCGCAGCAACTTGAACGAAAGATTCGCGTCGGTTTGGATGATCCCTTCGACTTCGCCGACCGTGATGTCGGGGTTTTGCAGTTCGGACATCAGTCGCACGACCGACGCCACATTGACTTGCGTCTTGCGTTGGCTGATGACCTGGGGGCGACAGAAAAAGTAGCCTTGGAAGAGGTCGCAACCGAGGCTTTTACAGAGTTCGAAGTCCTCCTGCGTCTCAATCTTTTCCGCCAAGATGGTGCGCACCCCCAACGCACGAAGCTTGCTGATGTGATCCGCCAAGTCTTCTTTGGGGATCAGCGGAAACTCGATCTTGACGATGTCCGCGGTCCCGATCAACGGTTCCAGGTCGGGGCGATAGACGAAATCATCCAGCGCGATTTTGTAGCCTTCTTCGACCAGCTTTTCGATCGCCGAGAGCACCTCTTCGTCTGGTTCAATGTCTTCGAGGATTTCCAGGACGACGCGGTCGGGCGGCATGCACGACAAGTTGTGACTGGTCAGCAAGTTGCGTGTCAAATTGATGAACGCCTTTTTCGAACCGACAATCGTGTCCAGACCGATATCGGTAAACGTATTGAGCAGCACGTTGGCTGTCGCCCGATCACCATCGGTGATCATCGCGGCGTTCTGCTCCCCAGATCGGAACAGCAGCTCGTAGGCGAAAACCTCCACTTCAGGAGTGAAGATCGGTTGACGTCCCACGAAGGCGTTTTCGGCGGGGGAGGACGTTGCGCCGGGAGAGGTTTGGCAGGTCGACATGACGGATAGAATTCTGTTGAAGCGGGAGTGATGGTGGGCGAATCCCTATCTTGGCGAGACCATTGCATGTTGCTGTCGCAAGAAAGCCGATGACGGCGCATGACCCCACTGTTGGAAGTCTAAGTCATGTTTTGCATGGCCATCGCGTGTTCACGCCAATGTCATGTCCGTCATCCCTCACTCGGGCACATCGGGTTGCTGCCAGGCACTCATCCCTCCGTCGACGTAAATCGTCTGGCCGTGGATGTGCTCGGCGGCATCGGACAATAAAAAGATCACCGTGCCCGCACACACGTCGCCGGTCGGAACGCGTCCGTTGGGGGTGTGCAATTCCATCCAACGGCGCATCTTGTCATCGCCGATCGCCCCATCGGTCAACGGCGTTCGCACCAGGCCGGGTGCCATGGCGTTGACCCGAATCCCCTTGGGCGCCAGCGACACGCAAAGCGAACGGACCATTGCCGCGACCGCCCCCTTGCTGGTGTCGTAGGCGGTGTGATCGGGTTCGGAGAGCAACCCGTTGATCGAACCGGTGAACACGACTCGCCCCTGAACCTCGCCATTCACCCAACGCCGCGCGATCGCCTGGGTCAAGAAATATCCCGCCGACACGTTCAGATGCATGGTGGTTTGGTAGCGGTCAAAATCCATTTCCAAAAACGGCACGTCGATATACGTCCCGGCGTTGTTGACCAACAAGTCGATTCCGGGCATCAACGTATCCACCTCCGCCATCAAGGACTCCAGGTACTCACCCGGGGCACGTGACAAATCGCACAGCACCAGTTCGGCGCGGACTCCATGCCGACGACATTGTTGCAACGTCTGTTCCGCCGCCGCATCGCGTCGTAATCCGACCAGCAACACGTCCGCACCGGCTTTCGCCGCAGCGATCGCAATCGCTCCACCGATGCCCTGGGTCCCGCCGGTGATCAACGCCTTCCGGCCACTCAATTCGTTCATGATCAATTTCGCTCAAGGGTGCAATGGATGGTCCAACGACACGAACGCGGCGGTTCCTGTCGTCGTCAGCTTGAAACACGACTGAAATACTGACACACTTTGGCTTTCCCATTCACCGCTTCCAACCCCACCAAACCATGTCTTACCAAAAACGTATCGAAGAACTCGGACTCGAACTACCACCTGCGCCCGCACCGGCCGGCGTTTACAAGCCCGTCGTCGTCGTTGGCGGTCTCGCCTATGTTTCCGGGCATGGACCGTTGAAACCGAACAAGACGTTGACGACCGGTCGTTTGGGATTGGACTTGGATGTCGAGTCTGGGTATGAGGCGGCCCGGCAAACCGGTCTAGCCATGCTGGCCACGCTGCAAAGCCACTTCGGTTCGCTCGACAAAGTGAAACGGGTGATCAAGTTGCTCGGCCTGGTTCAGTGCATCGAAGGCTTTCCCGATTCGCCCGCGGTGATCAACGGTTGCAGCGAGTTGTTCCGAGACGTGTTTGGCGAAGAGAACGGCGTCGGCGCGCGCAGCGCCATCGGCACCAACAGCCTGCCCGGAAAGATCGCCGTCGAAATCGAAGCCATCTTCGAAGTCGACGCGTAGCGAGTTCATCCCGAGCGTGTGGCCAGGCGCGATCGGAGCCCCATCCGTTCTCACCAGCTGCCGAACGCCTCATCGAGTAACCGCAACGACTCGTCTCCGCCAATCGCGCGGTCGGCGATCGTGTCGGTCATCAAGGCGACTGAGCGGTCCCTGTTGTTCGACTCGGCCGTCGCATCGGTATCGGCAATCTCCGCGGACGGGGTTGCCGATCGTGCCTGCGGCGAACGAGTGACCAGCAACGAGACCGTGAATTCGTCGCCGGTTTCAGAATCATCCGCGACTTCCGCCCGTTGCGACTGCCCTCCCGAACCAGACGATGAGCCGTTGGATGTCGGCGGTGGGGGTGGCGGCGGCGGGCTGGACGGCCCATTCCAATCGCCTGAGATCGGAGTCCAACCGGCATTCCCGCCGGGCCCGAAGATGAAGAAGTAGTCCGAGGCTCCGGCGGTAAACGAATCCTTCAAGTGAAACCGCGAGACCGCAGGCTCATACAAGCCGATCGTGTCGGTGCCGTCGCCGTTCCAGTCGCCCACCATCGGCAGCCAACCGGCATTGCCGCCGGGGCCGAAACCAAAATACTGGTCCGAAGCCCCCGACGTGAACGTGTCTTTGAGATGGAACAGTGAGATGTCGGGTTGGTACAAGCCGATCGTGTCGGTGCCGTCACCATTCCAGTCGCCGGCCAACGGGATCCAGCCGGCATTGCCGCCGGGGCCAAAGGCAAAGTATTGGTCCGAAGCGCCCGACGTGAACGTGTCTTTGAGATGGAACAATGAAATATCCGGTTGGTACAGCCCGATGGTGTCGGTGCCATCGCCGTTCCAGTCGCCGGCCAACGGAATCCAGCCCGCGTTGCCGCCGGGGCCAAAGGCAAAGTATTGGTCCGAGGCCCCCGGCGTGAAGCTGTCTTTGAGATGGAACAACGAGATGTCTGGTTGGTACAGCCCGATGGTGTCGGTGCCATCGCCGTTCCAATCGCCCGACAACGGGATCCAGCCCGCGTTGCCGCCGGGACCGAAGGCAAAAAACTGATCTGAACCACCTGATGACAACGCGTTTCTGAGATGGAACAGCGGAGCATCGGGTTGGTACAGTCCGATCGTATCAAGCGTGATGCTGCCCGAACCCAAACTGCCGTCGTCATTGGAAATCGTGCCGATCGCCGACGTGACGGCCAAACGGGCACCGTCGGACGGCCCCGACAACGTGACCGTGAATCGCTCGTCGGCTTCCGCGACGCTGTCACCACTGACGTTGAACGTCACCACCTGTGATGTGGTTTGCCCGGCCTGGAATTGAACTTGCCCCGACGGAAACGAACCGCCAAAGTCGGCGGCGTTGACCGGATTCCCATCGCGAGGCGTCACGGCATAATTGACGGTCGCCGACGATGACACGTTACCGCTCCGCGTCACCGTGAAGCTAAACGATGTCGTGCCGGAATCCCCTTCGGACTGTGTCAGATTTGATGCATTGATCGATGCGATCGTGGTCGCAGGAATCACTTCGCTGATCGCCAACCCGGGGGTCACAATCCCTTCGCTTCCCGCGTTGGCTTCGACACGGACGCGGATCGTCCCGAACTCGGTCGCGGTGACGCGTTCGGCATACGACTCCAACGTCCGTGCGCTGCTGCCAGCTTCGTCATTGATCAACAGCACCCCGTTGCTGGTCACCTGGTTGAACGTGATCGGCGTGCCGTCACCGGTGATCGTGACGCGCTGGTCGAAGGTCCCTTGGAAATTCTCGAGGGCAAAGACATACAGGTCATATTGAAACCCCGGTGTCAGGCCGGCCCAGGTGACGTCGATCGGTACCGTCGGTCCGCCGAAAGGACCGCTGTAGAGCAGCCCGTCGATCCCCGCCAACGAAGGCGTGTGGCTGGGCAACGTGCCGCTCGAAGGCGTCGAGGTGCCGCTGCCGGTGTTGTCATCAAACAACAAGTCGATCGTGGTTGCGTTTCCGGCTTCGTCGATCAAGTCATTCAAAACAAACGACGGCGGATTCGAACCGACATCCACCCGCGTCCAATTCGTCGGCGACGAACCCGCGATGGGGTCAAAGTCGATGCCCACCAATTGACCGCTGCCGGACGCCGGCAATGCCGTGTCGTTGTCGATGATGTCCGCGGCCACACTGGCAACGGCCAGCGAGAGCGGATAATTCGTCGCGTCGTCGGTGGCGGTAATCGCGTGCGAAATGGTACTCGCGTGCGTCCCTTCGACGGCCAAGTCATCGATCGCACGCACAAAGACATTTTGCGGCGTGGTGCTATTGAACACCAACGTTTGGGTGCCGGCGAATGATCCGGCCGCGCCGCTCAAACTGATTTCGCTCTGTGCGTCGGCCGTTACCGTGATCGTCACGTCTGCACCGCCGTTGGGCACAGCGTCCAACGCGATCTGATAGGAATCGGTCACAATACCCGGTGTTTCGCGGAGTGCTGTGCCGGAACCGGTTTCCACGATCGTCACGCCCGCGGCCGAAGCGTTGGCGGAGACTGAAAAATCCTGGTCGGAGATGTCAAAGAACACGTTGCCGACGCCCTTGGCACGAATCCGAGCTTGGCTGGTCGAGGCGTCAAGATTCGGCACCACGACCGATGCTGACCCGTTGTTGGGATAGTTGCCGAGCAGAATCGGAAACGTGTTCCCGCCGTCCAGGGACAGGCTCAACTGGATCGTCGCCGTGTTGATTCCGTTGGCATCGGTTCCCGCGACGGCCCAGGTCACCGTTTCGCTGCTGCCGCCGGACCACGTCACCGAGGTGTTGGGCGACGTGACTTCAAACGCCGCGCCGGTATCGACCACGGTCACGCGCACGTCATCGCTGCGGACGCCACTGATCGTCGCGCCGCTGACATCGTGATTGTCACGCGCCGTCGCGCGGAAATTCATGACGCGACTTTGCGTCGGTAAATGTTCGCCGCGATTGGTTAACGGACTGGTGTTGGCCAAAATGTCCGACAGCCGTGGAAAGGTGCGATCCGGGGCGGCTGTCGGGGCAAAGGAGCGAAACAGTGGGCCGACCGCATCGTTGGCGTCGGGGATCGGCACCGTTTGTCCGCTGCTGGGTGAACCGACATCGATCTGCTCCCAGGTGTACGTCAGGTAGTCACCGGAGTCGGGATCCGAGGCGTCGGCGGTCAACACAAAGGGTGTGCCGGCGGGGATCGTGACATCGGGGCCGGCATCGATGGTCGGGATGGTATTGCCGTTGGCCACCGGCGGTCGCAAGGTGGGGATTGTGGTTGAGATGAAGCGTTGGATTTCGTCAAAGCTTCCCGCGTGAAAGTAACGTTCGTCGCCGGGTTCGACCGGCAGATTGTCGCTGCCGCAAATCCCCTGATACGCCATGATCGTCGATCCGCTGCCGGGTTCGTATGAACTTTCGACGGCGCGTTGCGAACAGTTCCCCGACGCGCCGTTGAACGAATGCTCGGCGCCGAATTGATGCCCGAGTTCGTGCAGCAGAATGCCGAGCAGCGAATCGGTGACGGTGACGACGCTGTTGGACCCCAGGGTCAGAGGCGACGAGACGCCGGAGACGCCTTGCGCCTTGTTGCTCTGTCCGACCGCCCCCAGCGTTGCCAATCCACCGCCGGCGCCGACCGCCAGCACGTGGCCGAGATCATATTCGTTGCGTTGGCCCACTCCCGTCGTCGAACTGCCGGAAATCGTCAACCGGTCTTCGATCTCCGGGCCGTTTTCAATCAACAGGGAGTTCGTGTCGCTGTCGCTGTATCCATCGAAGGACGTGCTGCCGGTGGAAATCAGCAGGTCGTTGTCGGGAATCAACTCCAGCTTGATCGCCAACTCACGCTGAAAGATCGCGTTCACCTCGGCAACGATCTGATCGAGTGCATCGCTGGCCACATTCCGCTGCTCCGTTTGTGTCGCCGATTGTGGATTGCAGGTCGTCGAGACGGTGCAGGCCTCTGTGGTGAATTCGACCGTGGTGGCCAAAGCCAGTTTGTAGGTCGACACGCCTGCTCCGACGCTCAGATTGTCGACACCGATCGCCAGCAACAGACGCCGTTCCAGAACTTCGAAGACGCGGCGGCGCGACGGCCGGCGGGGCGTCACGTCACCCCGGCCGGTGGCGGTCAACCCTCGTTTTCGACGTGGTTTCGAATAAACGTGACGTCTGTTTGCGGACATGTAAGGAGCTCTTTCGTCTGGCCTGATCGTGACAACAAATCCGTCGAGTGGGGGCCGCCCGTTCGGGACCGGCCGACGAAGAAGAAAGGCCCCAGATGCAGCGGTCATCGCTCAACACAAACATGTGGAACATCCTCCATCCTTCCTGCCGAATCCGATCGCGAAACGTTTTTCTTTGGTTTGATAAGATCCTTTATGCCGGTTATTCCCGTTTCATCATCCAACCCCAGTTTAGTCCTCCCGGGCAGCACTGCACAATTTTGCCGTCCGTCGCTGCAGGGGTTAGCGGAACAGCGCGAGCGGGCTGTCGATTTTGTGAGCCGTGACGCGTAAGCGGCAGGGCCTTACGGCGCCCGCCCGAGGCCTTCCGGCGCCCGCCCGAGGCCTTCCGGCGCCCGCCCGAGGCCTTACGGCCAGCGGCTCACTATTGACTCAGCAGTTCCCGACGAAATCGACAGACCGCGAGCCGCCCGGTTTCAGCTTGGACGCAGGTTGACGTACCGGAGGGCTCGTGCCCTGCCGCTAAAAACACACCCCGGCTGATCCCTAACGAACAGCGCGGGCGTCATCCGCGTGGGCGTGAATTCCGAAATCGATTTCACCAATCCTGTTCTTGCCCACCAGAATCACCCCGCGAAAAGGCGTAGACTGTCAGCCAGGTTCCAGATTCACCATCACGACATTCAAGGTTTTTTGATGCGTCTCCTTTCCGCATACCTGCTCACCGTTGCGACGCTTTTGGGAAATACCGGCCTGATCGCCCAAGACCCAACCCCCGACCAACGAAAGTACCTGCTCGACCGTGTCGACGACGTCGCCATCGTCCAGCTCTACGTCGACGGGTTCGACCAGTTGTCGCTGCGAGAAAAAACACTGATTTATCATCTCTCCCAAGCCGCCATCGCCGGACGCGACATCTACATCGACCAACGCTACCGCTACTCGCTTCGCATTCGCGATGTCCTGGAGGGTGTGTTGACGCATCCGCAAGGGATCGACGAAACAACCCTCGCCGCGATTCGCAAATACATGAAACTGTTCTGGGTCAACAATGGGCCTCACAGTGCGTTGACGGCACAGAAAAATCTGTTGGAGTGTTCTGTCGACGCGTTTAAAGCTGCCGTCAAACAAGCCGTGAAAAATGGTGCCAAACTGCCGGCGTCCGGCGAAGAGCTCTTCACGCTGATGCTGGAGATCGAACCGGTGTTGTTTGACCCCGAATTTGAAACACACGTCACTCAAAAATCACCGCCCGACGGCGTCGACATTCTGACTGCCAGCGCCAACAACCTCTACCACAACGTCACCACCGCGGATCTGGACGGGTTTCAAGAACGCTACCCGCTCAATTCACAACTGATCAAAACAGACAGCGGAAAACTACGTGAAAACGTCTACCGCAGCGGATTGGACAGCCTGGTTCCCGCCGGCATGTACGCCCAGCCGATCGCCAACATCGTCTCCCATCTCGAAGCTGCCATTCCCTTTGCCACGCCCGAGATGGCGCGTGCCCTGGGCGCACTGATTCATTATTACCGCACCGGCGAAGCCGTCGATTTCTATGGGTACAACATCGCTTGGGTCGCCGACAAAGACAGCCCCGTCGATACCATCAACGGGTTCATCGAAGTCTACATGGATGCGCGGGGCATCAAGGGATCGTGGGAGGCCGCGGTCTACTTCAACGATCCGATCAAAATGGACATGATTCGAAAGTTCGCCGACAACGCCCAGTGGTTTGAAGACCGCATGCCGTACGCCGAATCGTTTCGCAAAGACAACGTGAAGGGGATTTCGGCCAAAGCGATCCAAGTCGTGATGGAAACCGGTGACTCCGGCCCCGTCACTCCGATCGGAATCAATTTGCCCAACGACGCAACCATTCGCCAGCGATACGGCAGCAAGTCCGTTTCGCTCAGCAACGTCATGGAAGCGTATGACAAGGCCAGCACGCCATCGGCGCGGGCGGAGTTCTGTTACGACGATGCTGAGTTCGCCCGGGCAGATCAATGGAAATCCACCGCGCTGGCGCTGGAAGTGAACATGCACGAAGTCATCGGGCATGCCTCCGGCCAAGTCAACGAAGGCATCGACCCCGCCGTCTCGATCAAGGAATACTACAGCGCGCTCGAAGAAGGACGGGCCGACCTGGTCGCGTTGTATTTTATCGGCAATCCGAAATTGATCGAACTCGGGTTGGTCGAAAACGAAACGGACCTGAAAGAGATGCAGCTGGCGGCCTATGAAGCCTACACGCGAAACGCGATGACCCAACTGCGGCGGATCAAGTCGGGGACGACGATCGAAGAAGACCACATGCGGAATCGGCAAATGATTGTCGGCTGGCTGGCTGCCAACACGGACGCCATCCGCGTCGACGTTCGGGACGGAAAAACATACTTCCGAGTCGCGGACGTGGCCGCGTGGCATCGCGGGGTCGGTCAATTATTGGCCGAAGTGCAGCGGATCAAATCCGAAGGCGACCGAGCTTCTGCCGAACGGTTGATGAAGGATTACGCGATCAACATCAATGTCGCGTTGCGCGACGAAGTGTTGCGACGTTATGCCGATTTGGACCAACCCGCCTACACCGGTTTTGTTCAACCCGAACTGACCCCGACGATCGACGACCAGGGCAACATCACCGACGTCCAGATCTCCTACCCCCAAGACCTGGAAACCCAAATGCTGAAGTGGTCCGGGGCGATGGTCCATTAGTCAGTTCAGCGGCAACCGGTCGATGACCCGTTGACATCAGCCGCGAGAGCGCCAGCGATTCCAGCATCCCGAGGGATGCTCGCGAGTAGCCGGAGGTCAGCGCAACGCCACCTCCGGGGAGCATTTCGGCAATGAGCGAGTTAGCGGAACGGCACGAGCGGCCTGTCGATTGAATCAGCCATTTGGCGCGAGCCTACGGGCCCTGGTGTGTTTTCTTCGTGCTACAGGCCCGTACGCTAGCGCGAAACGGCTGATCCCTTGTGTGATCGGATTAAATCTGTGTGATCGGATTAAATCTGTGTGATCGGATTAAATCTGTGTGATCGGATTAAATCGACAGGCCGCGAGCCGTCCGGTCGCAGCTTGCAAACACCGCGAACGACCGGAGGGCTCGCGCCCTACCGCTAACCGCTAACTCACTTAATCTCAACGAGTTCGACGATGAAGTGCAGTCGGGCTCGTGGAGGGATCGGGCCGCCGGGGGTGCCGCGCTCGCCGTAGCCGAGTTCATGGGGGATGTCCAATTCGATCATGCCGCCCTCACCGATCAATTGCAGTCCTTCGGTCCAACCGGGAATCACACGTTTGAGCGGAAAGGGAGTCGGCTTCCCCCGGCGATACGAGCTGTCGAAAATCTTCTTGGAGTCCAACCAGCCCTTGTAGTGCGCCACGACGCTGTCGGTGGCCTTGGGTTTGGGGTTGTCACTCTTGCGGAGCACGCGGTACTGCAGTCCCGAATCGGTTTTGCTGAATTTCTTGGGTGCATCGGGATCGATCTTACCCGGCGAAACCTTCTCCAGCTTGTCGGCCGGACCCGCCGTGATGGCGCCCTGGCTGGTCTGGACGTCTTGCTGCAGTTTATCCGCGGTGTTGAGCACGCCGCCGATCGCACTGCCCTGACCCCATGATGTCGCCGCCAACAGCAAGACCGCAACAAACGGAGTTCCGAGCACGATTGATTGTTTCATCGAAGTGAACCTGACTGAGGAAGGGCGAAAGAAGATGGGGCCGTGACTGCATCGATCGGAAGGTCAAAATTGTACTCGATTC
Source organism: Rhodopirellula sp. SM50 (assembly GCF_002289565.1). GTDB lineage: Bacteria > Planctomycetota > Planctomycetia > Pirellulales > Pirellulaceae > Stieleria. The sequence goes on from NZ_NTFY01000080.1 coordinate 57,199, forward strand.
GTTGATCGGTCGAGAGCAGCAGATTCTGGGCGGGAATCGGCATACGGTTTGCGGACTGATTCGATTTCGTTTCCGGTGACCAGATGCTGTGACCATCGGGCACGTGTCCAAAACGGTAAATCTTCCTTGACGCCTGAGGAAAGCTCAATGACGACCATCGATTCGAATTTAGAAACCAAGGTGCAAAGCGTCATGCAACGGCACCCTGTGACTATTCACGACTATCAAACCGTCCACGACGCCGTCGACACGATGACCGAGCACCATGTTTCGGCGCTGCCGGTCGTCGACGATGGACACTATCTCAAAGGTATCCTCACGCTCAACGATCTCGTCCGATTGGTTCAAGATGCCGAACGAACGCTCGAAAGCGACTTGGCGATCTACGACACCAGTTTTCTGGTTGCCGACATCATCCGCGAAACCCTCGGTACCGATGAAGTCGCCAGCGTGATGTCGGGCGTGATGTTCAAAGTCAAGCAGGAAGACACACTCAAGAGTGCCGCAAAGTTGATGATCGAACATCAACTGCATCATCTTCCCGTCGTCGGCAAAGACATGAAATTGCTGGGGATCCTGTCTTCGATGGATTTCGTTCGCGTTGTCGCCGACGCGACTTAGCTAACGAGGCGATGACGACTCCAGCACGTGGCGTCAGCCGGTGGCGCGTGGCGATCTCATTGCCTGCCCGCGCCGCTCGCTCATCGGCTTGTCGATTTAATGAGCCGTTTGGCGCGAGCCTACGGGCCCTGGTGTGTTTTTTTTCGTGCCAGAGGCCCGTACGCTTGCGCGAAACGGCTGATCCCGCGTGTGATCGGATTAAATCGACAGGCCGTGACGCTTCCCGCTGGCATCGGCGAGCCAGGCCGGCTCGCCCGCTTGTTTTTCTAACGGCTCACGACACCACCTTCGACTCCAGGGTTTCGCCGGCAACGGGGCAGACGAATCCCGGCGGTTTCAACGCCAACACGCTGCAGGACACGTCGGCCAAGACGGATTCGGCGGTATTGCCGATCAAAAAGCCGGCGATCCCGGTTCGGCAGACGGTCCCCATGACTAACAGGTCCGCTTGCACCTCCTCCACCATGTCCGAGATCACGTCGGCCGCCGGTCCACGCCGGACGTGCAACTCCGGTGATACTTCGGTCCTCCCCGCGGCCCGATGGAGCTCGCCAAGATGGGTGCGGATGTTTTCCGCATGAATCGAAAACACGTCCTCGAATTGATCTTCGCCAAACGATTGATGAAACGGTGATTCCATCGGCAGTTCGAACGGGACTTCCAAAGGCATTTCCCAAGCACTCAACCAATGCAACGTCGCCTCGTCGCTGCGTGCGATATCCAGTGACAGCTCCGCGATCGCTTCGTTTAACTTCTTGTGCGGGGTGTCCTGTCGGTCGACGTCGATCGCCGCCAAGACCTGGTCGAATTCGCCGTGTACCTGGGGCTTCAATAGCAGCATCGCGCACGGGCACATCCGCAACAACGCACGGGCCACGCTGCCGACCACGCGGCCGGCTCCGCGAAATCCATCGGCCGCCTTGATCACCAAATCGTGGTCGTTGCGGAGCACTTCGCGGATCACTTCCATCGCCGGATCACCGACGGTGACAACGATTTCGATGGGAACGGACGAGTCGTAGAACTCGCTGACCTGTTCTTGCAGCTTGGCACGATGATCTTCAATCAACAGCCGTTGCAACTCGTCCGGGCTGGCAACACCCTTGAACAAACGCAGGATCCGGGGCACGGGTTTGATCACATCCATCAGCGTCAACGAGGCGCCGTTTTCCATCGCCAGCACAATCGCTCGCGCAATCGCACCCTCGGGTTCCTCCGTGCCCGTGTACACCAACAACTTTTTGAATCGTTCCATCAAAGGACCCTCGAAATCATCGTTATCGATCGTTCATCGGCCGCTTCGATGCAAACGATGTACCGTCCAGGCGACGGAGAACGAATCCGTCCTGGGACGCTCCAAAGCCCTCTACCGCAAAGCTAACATCAAGGAAGGGCCTGGACGCTGGCGCGAACCGGCTGATATCAAACGAATATCAGCCGTTGGGCGCGAGCCTACGGGCCCTCAACTGAGGAACAGACGCTTCATTTAGCGGTATTGCTCCAAAACCTGCTCGCACGCGGTCGGCCGGTGCGATGTCATCATCGACCCGGAACGACAGTTCGTGCGAATGAGCACAGGCGTGGATCACGATAGCGCGCCAATCTGGACCTGCTGTGACAATACGTCAAATCGCCAGTTGCGAAAGAGCTGATCGAGTGATCGCAGCGAAGAATCGTCGCGCCCTTGAGTTTCTGCGTCGCGCTCGTCGTCGTCGGCGATGGAGCCGATTGCGCGGAGCTGCACGGACACGGAGTCGCTCGGTGGCGCGTCGATGTTCCTCGACGGGGAGCCTACGATGCGGGCGAACCGCTCAGTTGGCCGGGATCGCCAGTAACGCGTCGCAAAGTTTGTCGAAACCGGGCGTCGTTTCGGTCGCTTCGATCTGAAGCTCGCGGACCAGTTTTATTTCCGACTGACGGATCGCCCCGCCGGCGACCAGCATGTCGACCAGAACCGCCTGTTCATCCAGATCGATCTTGCCGTCCTTGAGCAACACGTGACGCATCAGCGGCAGAAACAGCTCGTCGAATTCCGGGCAGACCTCATCCGCTTCGCCGAGTAGCTGGACCAGAAACGCCACGTCGTCAAAGTCCAGCGCGCCGTCTTCTTCGACGAAGCGACGAATCCGTGCCACTTCGTTCGAGCTGATTTTGCCGTCGCTCAGCAGTTCGGACTTCAATTGTTTCAGATGGGCCACAAGTCATACCTCACGCGATTGATTCCAAGGACTACAGGAATCTAGATCACAGTCCGGCTCGCCCCAGCGATTTCGAAATCGATTTCGAACCATCCGCGGCGGCCCCTTCTCCCGATCCGATCCTAACCGACAGACCGCTTGTGCCGTTTCTAACGCCGACGATCACGGCACCGAGACCAAGCATTCCGTCTCCGCAACCGTGACATTGTCCGTCATCATTCTGCCCCGAATGATTCTGCCTTCTTCCATCCACACCATTTTTTTGTCACCCATTTTCCTGTCGCCCTTTTCTTCGGGATTTCAGTTTTTCGAAAATTCGCTGTAACACGCTGGGACGTGTCACGCTTTGGTGGGTGAATTCCCTCTTCTTCACCCGGTAAAGCACAATGAAAACTGCAACGAATGTCATTTTGGTCGCTCTGTTGGCCGTCTCCGTCGGATCGGCCCAAAATCCCTGGGGCGATTGGGTGCCCCGGCCGGTTCCGCAAACGACTTCCAACCTGAAGTATCAACAGCGGGCCGGCTCCACCACGACCCATCGCAACGGCGCCGTCAGTGAATCGTGGTTCAATTCGGGCCTCACACAGGAAGCCGGCGTCGAGATCGGCGTTTCCTCTGGCAACGACAAGCAACGCGGGACCAAATTTGGGCGGGAACGGGACGAAAAGTGGTTTGCGGGGGTTCGCGGAGGTGTTCGAGCCGGTTACGCGGCGGACACGGGCGTCGCTCAGACCGGACAGATCGGCAACACCCGGGTCAGATCGTACGCCGAGGCCGAGGCATTTGTCGGCGTGGAAGCGGGCGCTCAAGCCGGGGTGAGCAACAACGGAGTGGGCGTCAACGCGAATGCGTTTGCAGGGACTCGGGTGGGGGCGCGGACGGGAACCGAGGTCGGACCTGTCGATGCCGCGGTGACGGGAGAAGCATGGGCGGGAGTGGGCGTCGAAGCCGGTGCCGACGCGAAGTACAAAAACGGTCGAGTCAAGTTTGACTACGGCGCCGGAGGGGCAATCGGTGTGGGCGGCAAATTTGGCGGTGACGTCTCGGTCGATCTTCGGCAACCCATCAAGGCCGCCAAGGGACTCGACTCGACCCGACGAAGCGTATCAAACGATGTCGGTAAAACCGCTCGCACGGTCAGCGGCTCGACACGCAAAAGCGTCAAGAGCGTCAAGAGCACCGGCAAGAAAGCGAAACGCTCGATCGGCAAACTCTTCAAGTAACGAGCCCCCGTCGGCGGACGATCGAGGGGCTGCAATGTTTCAGCCCCTCGATTTCGTCCACCCCCATCCTTCCGCCCCGAATGATTCCGCCTGGTTCAATACGGATCATTTTCTTGTCACCTATTTTCCTGTCGCCCCTTCTCTCCGTCGCTCCCATTTTTCTGCCCCTCGATCTTTCTGCCATCTCTCGCGACCGCCCCATTCCTCGTCAATCCTGTTAGGATGGACAGAAGATAGAACCTGCCGATTTCGACTCCGGCACTGACGCTTCTCTTCACGGATTCGACGCCATGACATCGACTTCGTCCCCCGGCTTGTTCGCCACTCCGGGCTCAACCGATGACGGACTGGTCAACGGGATTCGCGCACAAGACGATCAGGCATGGGAACAGTTTGTCGAACGCTATTCGCCGTTGATCTATGTCTGGTGCCGAAAGTGTGACTTACGACCTGAAGATGCCTCGGACGTGTCCCAACAGGTTTTTGCAGCGGTCCATCGATCGATCTCAACGTTTTCGAAGCGTGCCGAGGGCGAAGGCCGTTTTCGCGGTTGGTTGTTCGTGATCACCAGAAACGCGATCCGCAATCATCTGGAGCGCACCTTGCGGGGGCCACGTGCGCAGGGAGGTAGTTCGATCCAGTTGCGACTGCTCGCTGAACCCGAATCACTCGACGAAGCCTCTCTGTCGGCTGCGACACTTTCAGCCGACGGTCAATGCCATTCAGACGCACCACTGCAGGCCGCACTCGACGCCGCCCGCAGGGATTTTGACGATCGGACGTGGCAATGTTTTCGTCTGATCGCACTCGAAAGTCACACCGCGGCCGAGGTCGCGGAGCAATTCGGAATGAAGCCTTCGGCCGTGCGGCAGGCGAAATACAGGGTGACACGGCGGTTGCGACTGGATCTTGGGCGTTTTTTTTGATGGTGTAAGTGGCTGCACCGAAACGACTTAAGGATCGCCGATGGGGCGAAATCCGCGGCGGATCGACCGGTCCGCGTTGCGCGACGGTGTTGTTCAGTGTGGCACGGCGGCGTTTGTCACGCCGCCGTGACTCAGACGTCGCGCCATGCCAGCGATCAATGAATCATCGTCAACCACCGGAGTCCCTGCGATGCAGAATCCTTGCCCATCAAGAAAAACGCTTCACGACCTTCTCGTCGGCGCGGTCGAAGACGACCACGCGCGTGCAATCTGCAGTCACCTGGACACTTGCTCGAATTGTGAATCGCTGACTTCAACGCTTGAAACGCAGCAGGTCAATCTGCTGCGGGAACTTCAGGACCAAGGTAGCAGCCAACGCTACCTCGATGAACCCGAATTCGAACACTTGCGAAAGGCGATTTCGAAGTCCCCGTCACCGGACTGCGACACCGCAACCAAGGATCAAGTCGCGCTCGTCGCTGGGACCCGACTTCGCGACTATCAATTGCTGAAAAAGATTGGTCAGGGAGGAATGGGAAGTGTCTATCTGGCGGTGCATTTGAATCTCAGGAAAGCATTCGCGGTAAAGATCTTGCCCGAAGAGAAACTGTGGTCGGAAAGTTCGGTCGCACGTTTTCGACGCGAGATGCTCGCGGCCGGAAAGGTGAACCATCCCAACCTGATCAACGCCTCGGATGCGGGCCGCGTCGATGGGCTTCACTTTCTCGTCATGGAACTTGTCGAAGGTGCTGATCTTGCGCGGATCGTTCGTCATCGTGGACCGTTGGACGTAGCCGATGCGTGTGAAATCGTTCGTCAAGCAGCCCTCGGTTTGCAGCATGCACACGATAGCGGCCTGTTACATCGAGACATCAAACCATCGAACTTGATGTTGACCCATGATGGAAACGTTAAAGTGCTCGACCTCGGATTGGCCGGTTGGGTGGAAAACGAGGAATCAACCGATACACCGCCGCCGACCTGTGGCGGCCTCACGAACGTGGACCACTTCGTTGGAACGCCGGAGTACATGGCGCCTGAGCAGTTTCGTGGTCAGACGAGGGTCGATGAACGCGCGGATCTCTATGCGTTGGGTGCCACCCTGTTTCAACTCTTGACCGGGCACTCCCCCCGCCAGCGACAGGTAAGAAACCGATCGGAAACGGTCGATCTAGATGTCGGCGAGCGATTGGCTGAATGTGACGATCTTCGGCAGGACCTCCCCCCGCAGCTAACGCACTACATCAAACTCTTGCTGTCGCCGTCTCGCGAACAACGCCCTCACAGCGCCGCAAGCGTCGCGTTACAGCTCGCCAGTTTTGCAGAACAATCAAACCTGCTGCAGCTTGCCGAGACTTGCAAGGAAAGTCCAGGAATGTTGTCAGCCGATTTGTCCCAGTTCAGCGAAACGGCTTTACCTGCGGATTCTCAATCGAATCAAGGAATCGATCCGACCCGTGCTGAAAAGTCGGCGGTCGTACCGTTAAAGCTATCTGTTTGCCTTGTGGCAGCTGTGGTCGTAATCGGTCTGTTCTCGCTGTTCTCCAACCGTTCTAGAGTCGGTGTGATCGAAGGTGCATTGCCCGTCAAAGACGATACCGTGATCGCGGCGCCGGCGGACGACTCCGTGACAGAAGAAGACGTGGTCCACGCGATTCGAAGTGGTGAGATCGATCGTGCCGTTTCGCTCGCACAGAAACTCATCCGGCAAGCGCCGCATCGAGGTTGGAATCACGCTTTGGCCACGATGATCGCCGCCTATGACCTTCATAACGACGGACAGACTTCGTTAACGACCTACGAAGATCACAGAAAGTGGCTTGGCAAACGCTGGGCGCAAACAGGTGAGGGCACCAATACGATTCCACGAATCTGCTGTTTGCATCCGGATCCTCCGGCCGACTTGTCACGAATGCTTGACGCCGTCGTCACCGAAGCGAAGGATCGCCCGAAAGACTGGAGATATCCCCATTCTGAGATGATGTTGTTATTCCGCCTGGGACGATACCGCGAATCGCTTGTCGCATTCTCTGATGCACGACGCGTCTCACCAAGTAACCTCGTGCATCGCGCCGTTGATACGGCTTGGTCGGCGTTGATTTTGAATCGGCTGGGACGATCGACCGAAGCACGTCGCGCATTTGAACAAGCCCAACAGTTGCAGCAGGAGATCAAAGCAAACGCTCGCACTCCTTTGCCTCAGATGTGGTTCGATTACATCGAATTGGTTGTCATCCTTGGTCAATTTGATGAGCAATCCTCAACGCACCAAGAGGCTCCCGATCAACAAGCGGGGACGACAACGCCTCGAGCAGATCAGGCTGCATCACCTCAGAAAAATGCTCGCGATTCTCAGGCGATCAAAACGGAAGCGGCCAAAGAGGGATCGATTCAACTGGTGCAGACGCCAATTGAAAGCGCGGCGAGACACGAAACGCGGGATCAATGGGAGGACCGTGTCAACGGCCTGTTGATCAAACAAGCCTACGTTGACGCAGAGGCGGAATATGCCGCTGGTCAACAAACACACGAAATGCATTGGTCACTGCGCTGCCGAGTCGCACTCGGACTGATGATTGCCGCGCGAGACGATTCAACTCGCCGCCCCCAAGCGGATCGATACTTGCAGAACCTAGAACAAACCCTCCGAAACGCCTCCCAATTGCCGCTGCCTGCTCGAATCGAAATTCTCCGCCTGCTCGCGCTCCATCAGGAAAGACAGTGGGACCAGGCGTTGATCGATCGGATCACGCAGCAGATCCAGGCAGAACGTTGGAGCGACTGGGGCCATCACCATTGCCTTGCCACGATCCGATTTCGTCAGGGGCGACTTGCTCTTGCATTGGATCACCAAGCGGCGGCGGGGCAACTGACGAAAACGGACCTTCAAAAATGGCTCCACGAATACTGGTGGACTCTATTGCTGGCCTGCAATGGTCAACTCGATTTGGCGCGCCGATCGCTGATGAAATCGGAAATGGTCCAGCGGCAATTGACGCCGCTGCTCGGCTCCGAATCGACAGCGTCCATCGAGGATCTGGACTCGATCTTAGAGATGCGATGGATGATGCCGGTTTTTCAGCATCGCCTCGGACCACTTGAGAACTTGAAAATGTGGAACGCTGGACAAACACCGGCCTTTGTAAATTTGGACAACCAAGTTCATGCGATTTCCAAACGCTTGATTGAGTCGCCCGATGAAGCCGAATTGTATTTCCAGCGAGCGATTGTATTCAGCCGTATGCGTCGGCAACGGGAAGCGTTTTCTGATTTCCAGCGAGCTGCGACGCTGAAGCCGGACGATCCGATCTACCAGACCGTCCAGGCATACGTCGAATCGTTTACGAAAGACCGTGCTCTGTTACAGCAGTTCAGTCGCGACATGACCGGCGACGAAGCGACGATGCTTCGACGACTGGATCTTCAAAATCCCGGCACCGCGTTTGTGTTCCGCGTCCTTTTGGTTGGCACGCCCCAGGAGCATACATTTTCGGTTTATTTCGAGGACGTGGAAACACTCGCGAAAAACTTCCCGGACGATTGGTACTGCCAATATGTCTTCGCACTCTGGAAACTTCGAACCGGTCAAATCGACGAAGCGGAGGCTCACCTTCGGTCGCTCATCAAGACCGTCGACGACGTCACCCTCGAACAGTATTGCACCTTGTGGTGGATCGATTGGCTGGAAGATCTCCGTGGCAAGCAGAGCGAGGAGGAACGAGCGGCTCGCATGAAGCGGTTGGCTCAACTGCAAGCCCAAACACAATTCAAACCCGTCAACGTCGTAAAGAATTGGCAAGCCGTTTATGAGTCCATGCTGATCTCAACAGGCAATCTTGAGCCCGTTCGAAAAGTCGTCGAAGCGGAATTGATGCGGACGGTTCCCGGCGCGGGCGTCACGATTGCGTTCGATTTGTCTCGCAGCGGATTGTCGGACATGTTGTACAACATCAACGCCTCCGCGATGGATCCAGCAGGAACACGCTGCGCGTTCACTCCCTTACGCGATGGAAGTCTGTATCTGCTGGAAATTGCACAGGGTAAACTGGTGAACTTCCCTGCCGGAGGTGAAGTCCGTTGTCTTGAATTCACCGGCGACGGCAAGTCCTTGATTGTCGGCCGACCCAACAAGTGCGTCGATGTGATTGAGATCGCGTCGCGCCGAGCCACCTCGCTGAACGTGAAATTTCAGCCCAACTCGCTCGACCACTGTGAAACAGGCGACTTGCTTGCCGTCGCGTTCCAAGCCAAGCGAGTGGAAATCTGGGATCTGGCAACGAAGACCCTTTGGCAACAACCGACGCTCTTGCTCGGCGTTCCGCGCCACATCGAATTCAATGCCGACGGATCCCGAATCGCGATTGGCATGGGCAACGATCACACGTCTCTCTATTCTCAAACGCTGGCCCCGGTGACCGAATTGTCCGACGGCGGTCAATTTGCGTGGATCGATCACACCACAATCTGCTGTTACCGTTCAGATTCCCGTCAACTTCGAATCATCGAGATTGACAATCAACGACAGGCAAGGACGCTTGCGACAACACCGGGACCGATCACCGCGTTAACGTATTTGAAGTCTCATCAATTGCTTGTCACCGGAAATGACCGCGGTGAAGTCATGGGATGGTCACTCTCCGGCGAACAGAAAATGATCGGACACTTGCCACACGCGCTGATTCGTCGACTTTCCTCCTCCGCTGATGGCCGCTATCTGCTTGTCACCGGGCGCCGCCACCGACAGGGCGACGGAGGTTCGTGCTGTGTGTTGTTCGACCTGGCATCGATCTAGCTGGACAACCGGCCCTGAGCGAACCCATGGAGGCGTTTCGGACTGTCTATTTAAGCCCAATACCGCTAAGTGAAGCTCGACGGGGGAGGCCGCTCGCGCTGGCGCGAACCGGCTGATGTCAAACGAATATCAGCCGTTTGGCGCTAGCCTACGGGCCCCAGTTCTGGGCAAAATCGCGTTACCTTCGCGGTATTGTACTCAAGGCCATTTGCCGTTAGGGAAGATAAGCCCCCCTGGTGGGTCGCGTGCTGGCGTGCTCACGCCCGGTAATCTAGGCTTTTCGCCATTATCAGTGCCCATGCATTCACTTCATTGAGGCAGGAGTTGTCCTTTCCCAGGTCATCTGTCCTTGGCCTCCTTCTCCATTTTATCCAGGAATGAATCCGTGAGTTTTATCAACCACTTGCGCAGGGCGCTGGGTGAGCGACCGGTTCGCAACCACCGAGGCGATCGAGTCCATGCAAGGCGCAATCGGCTTCGGATGCAGATTCTGGAACAACGCTATTTGCTGGCGGGAGACACGAACTACTCCTACGGCGACGAACTGCGCAACTACCGTTTGGCCATTGCAACCACGGAAGAATTCACAGCGGCGATCGGCGGTGAAGTCGCTGCACTGGCGAGCGTGAATGCCTTGGTATCGGAGTTGAACGCAATCTACGAGCCCGAACTTGCGATTCACTTCGATTTGGTCTCCGGCGCCAACACCGTCTTTGAGACAAGTGACCCGACGGATGACGGGCTGGAGAATGGCAATCTGAGTCTATTGATCAATCAGGGCACGGGGGTCTTTGACACGATCATTGGGCCGGACAGCTACGATGTCGGGCATGTCTTGGGGACATTCGGTGGAGGAGGCACGTCAGGCCTCGCCTACTTGGGCGTGGTTGGGAGTTCATCTTTGAAGGGTGGTGGTGCGACCGTCGTCGGCAATATCAGCTCGGTCGGTTCAGAGGGTTGGAATCTAGTGGTCGCGCATGAGTTGGGACACCAGTTCAGTGCTCGACACACATTCAATGCCTCTGTCGCGGGGACCAACTGCAACTCCACCACCTACGATCCCGCTTCGGCTTACGAACCGGCGAGCGGGTCGACGATCATGAGCTATGCCGGAATCTGTGGTGCGAACGATTTGCAATCGACCGAAGACCCCGTGTTCCACTCCGCTAGCGTCGAGGACATCAGCGATTACATCACCACTCAGACGAGAGCGAACCCCAGTTCGACGACTCCGCTCGCCAACGATGTCCCGACCGTCAACGCCGGGATCGACTACACCATTCCCGCCGAAACTCCGTTTGCTTTGACGGCGGTCGGAAGTGACGCTGATCCGCTGAGCTACTCATGGGAGCAGCTGGATTTAGGAACGCCCCAAAGTTTGCCGCTGACGGACCAGGGGAACGGCCCGATCTTTCGCGCCTTTGCTCCCACCAATGATCCGACAAGAATCTTTCCTCGGCTCGATGACTTGCTCAACGGAGTTGACACGGCTGCGACCGGTGAAGTGCTGCCATCGATCAGCCGCGATTTGAACTTTCGCGCAACGGTTCGTGACGGTCACGGCGGTGTCTCCAGCGATGACATGGTGATCACGGTTGATAGCACATCGGGCCCATTCGTCATCACCAGTTTCAATACCAGCTCCCTACTCACGGGCGGTTCGGTCGAAACGGTGACTTGGGATGTTGCGGGGACCAATGCTGGTGCCATCAATGTCAGTGATGTCGCGATTGAAATGTCTGCCGACGGCGGATTGACGTATCCCTACGTCCTCGCCTCCGCGACGGCCAATGACGGATCCCAAGCCGTCACGATCCCCAATGTCGAGATTGCCAGTGCTCGCTTGCGTGTTCGCGCACTGGGGAATGTCTTTTTTGACGTCAACGACGCCAACCTGACGGTGGCCCGCGATAGTGGCCAGCCCGGAGTTGTTTTCACTCAAAGCGGAGGCGACACTCGACCTTTCGAAGCTACTGGTCCCGGCCTGGATGACAGCTACGAACTCTCGCTCAATGGTGACCCCGCGGGTTCGGTCACGATCGAGATTGCCGCGGACTCTCAAACTCTGGTGAGTTCCGATGGTGTCAATTTCAGTTCGACACTGCAACTGGTCTTCAACTCCACGGCGGCACAAACGGTTCACGTTCGTGGGGTCAGCGACGGTATCGAAGAAGGGCCGCACCAAAGCTCCATCGCTCATTCGGTTCTCGCCAGCACGTCGACAAGTTATCCGGTTGGAACCGCTCTAGGTTTTTTGCAAGTCGACGTGATTGATGCCGAATTACCACCGGTCATCGGAATTGATTTTGACTCCGCTGGAAATGTTCCGTCGAACTGGAAGGGCGCAGGTGCCTTGTTCAACGCGGACGGTTCGAACCTGAATCGTGACGATGGTGCGGCAACGACCGTGAACGTTTCGTCGTCGATCAGTGGGACGACGTGGATCAGTTCTTCAGGTCCGTCGTCCTCGACGGTCCCGCGCCACTTTCCGTCCTTGGTTGACCTGGACGGCTACAGCTACAACGAACTTGGAAACACCTTCACGTCGACGTGGACGGGATTGACCGCGGGGGCGCAATACGGAGTCTATTTGTTTGGTTTCGAAAACCGCCCCGAAGACTATGCTCATGATGTGACGGTGACCGGGGCGGATACGGTTTCATTTACTCAGACACTTGTGAACGGGCAACTGGTCGTCAACGACGCCGTTGGCTCAAGTTCGAATCGCTTGGACGATTACGCCCAGGTGGTCACCGCCAACGCAAGTGGAAGCATCACGATCACCGTCGCCCCTGCCGCGGGATCTCAGGGAGTATCGCTCGCAGGACTCGCGGTGCAGCCGATCTTTCATTCGATGCTTGCTCCAAGCTTTGCGATCGCCGCGACGGATGCTTCGAAGAGTGAAGGGGATTTGGGCTCGATCGATTTCTCCTTCACGGTGACCCGGTCGGGGAGCACTTCCGGAACGACGAGCGTTGACTACAGCGTGAGCGGGGCGTTGCCCCAGCCCGCCGATGCCAATGATTTTGGGGGCGCGTTTGCCGGCGGCACGATCAACTTTGCCGATGGCGAATCCAGCAAAGTCATCAACATCAGCGTCAGCGGTGACTCGGTCGTGGAGCCCGACGAGAACTTTGTCGTGACGCTGGCTAACCCCGCCGGAGCCGCCACGATCACAACGGCAACGGCGGACGGACTGATTCTCAACGACGATGTCGTTTCCGGTCAGCCTCCGGTGCTGTCTTTGCCGTCGGGGCCGATCACCTACGTTGAAGGCGACGCCGCGATCTTGGTCGATTCCAACGCCACGGTTTCCGATGCGGATTCATCAGACTTCGACGGCGGAACCCTGACGATCGCCATCGCCGAAAATGGTACGGCGAACGACCTGTTAACGATTCGCAACCAAGGGACCGGCGCAGGCCAAATTGGTGTGGTCGGAAACACCGTGTCGTTCGGAGGCGTTGAGGTTGGAACGTTTGCCGGTGGCACGGTAACGACGCCGCTGGTCGTCTCGTTCAACGCCAACTCGACGCCCGCCGCCGCGCAGGCGATTCTACGAAATCTCCAGTACATCAACTCGTCCGATCTTCCGTCGACACTATCGCGGTTGGTCACTGTCGCGTTGACCGACGGCGATGGAAACGAAAGCCAGCCAACGTCGCAAGAGCTGGCGTTCTCTTTTGTCTTACCGATTACGGGCGATGGGTTTACGATCGGCCACGCAATCGGCCGTGATTCGGCAGGCAACCTCTATCATGCCGGGAGGTTCGCCGGGACCATTGATGCCGATCCGAGTGCTGGCGAGTTTCTCTTGACCACGCCGACGACTTCGGAGGATGGCTATATCGCCAGCTACACGCCGAGTGGGAGTTTGCGTTGGGCGCACCAGATCAGCAGTGCGGGACAAGTCTCCGTGTTGCGGATGGTTGTGTCTGGCTCAGGTGACGTTTATGCCGTTGGCGAATTTGCGGACACAGTCGATTTCGATCCGGGACCCGGAACGGTCAATCTGACGCCTGTCGAGACCCGCGACAGTTTCATTCTGAAGCTCGACAGCGACGGCAATTTCATCAACGTGGGGCAGATCGGAGGCGGAGCAAGGGGCCTGTCGTTGGACAACAGCGGCAACCTCCTGCTATCTGGTGGATACCGACGAACGGTCGACTTTGATCCTGGCACCGGAGTGTTCAATCTGCCCGATGCCGGATCCAGCGGGAACGCCGACAGCTTTTTCTTGAAACTCGACTCCGATTTGAATTTCGTCTGGGCAAAGTCACTCGATGAGGTCAACTACCCGCTCGGACGCGGCGATTTTTCTTGGGCGATCTCGGCAGATTCCAACGGCAACGTCTATGCGGCAGGCGAATTCCGAGGGGAAGTCGACTTTGATCCGGGGCCTGGAGTGACGAGTTATGTGTCGCCGGGATCTTCGGAGACAGATGCTTACCTCTTGAAGTTAACGTCCACGGGAGACTTTGTTTGGGCGAGAGCCTGGGGTGGCTCGGGATTTGAGTCTTCCTCGACTCTGGCGGTCGATAGCAATGACAATATTTTGGTGGGCGGCGGCTTTGGGAAAGCGCTTTCGAGTTCGGTGGGCCAAGCGGCTGATTTCGATCCCGGCCCCGGTACCGTCCTGCTCACGAGCAACGGTGAGCGCGATGCGTTCCTCTCGAAATTTGATCAGGACGGGCAGTTCGTTTGGGCGAGGGGCATTGGAGGAACGTACTATGACACTCCGACGAGTATCGCGGTCGACAGCCAGGGAAATGCATCACTCGCAATGAGCTTTTGGCGGACCGTCGATTTCGATCCATCCGCCGACGTGTATGAAGTCGAGGCGGTTGGGATCAACAGTGCCATTTGGGGATTGTCAGAGACGGGTGATTTTAGGTTTGTTGCCCATCAGGCTGCTGATTCAACCACGACTACAAATCAGTTGATGATTGACGACGCGGGCAATCATCTTGCCACCGGATATTTCACCGCGACGACGGATTTTGATCCCGGAGTCGGTTCGTTTGAATTGCCGGAATCGGCCAGCGGCGCTTTCATCTTGGAATTGTCGCTTGATAACCTTCCTGAGAATCAGATCGTGCATGTGGAAGGTGTTGACCCTGTTTTCTCAATCGCGGCTAATGACGCTCAACAGCAAGAAGGAAGCTCTGGCACGACAAACTTGACGTTCACGGTGACTCGAGCGGACGAATCGGTCGGCGAGTTCAGTGTGGATTATGTCGTGACCGGAATCGGAACCAATCCGGCGGATGCAACCGATTTCGGTGGCGCCTTTCCTTCCGGCACACTGACCTTTGCCGACGGTGAGGATTCAAAGTCGTTGGCCGTTGCGGTGACAGGCGACCTCGACATCGAACCCAACGAAACCTTCCGTGTCACATTAAGCAATCCGAGTGGCGCCGCGACGATCGCGATTGCGACGGCCAACGGCACAATCATCAATGACGATGCCTTGCCAGATTTCGGTGATGCGCCATCGCCGTTTCCTGTCACCTTGGCCGATGACGGTGCAAGACACATCGCGGTCGGTCCCCATCTTGGTTCGAATCGTGATAGTGAAGCCGATGGAGTGAATTCCGCGTTAGCCAACGCCGACGATCTTGCCAATCAAGATGACGAAGACGGAGTTAACTTTGGCGGTGCTGTTTTTGCATCGACCAACGTCGCCCTGACCGGTTCGGTAGAGATCAACCTGCAAAATCCCCACTCGACTTCCAATCGGTTGGACGCTTGGCTCGATTTCAATCAGGACGGGGTGTGGAGTGTCGGCGAACAGATTTTCACGAATTTTGATCTGGGCGTCGTTGCCGGGTCCCAGACAGTCAACTTTGCCGTGCCACAAGACCTTGGTGCGAACGTGCTCAGTGGTACAACGTACGCTCGGTTCCGAATCAGCACGGTCGGCGGATTGTCTCCGACAGGCCAAGCCGTCGACGGTGAAGTGGAAGACCATGCCATCGAGGTTATCAACGTCGACCCGATCATCGTTGATACGCTCTTTGATGAAAGCGATGGAGATTTCAGCACAGGTGATTTATCGCTTCGTGAAGCAGTCGAGATTTCTGAATTGAATCCCGCGCCCGACGAGATCGTGTTCGCTCCCGGATTGAGCGGAGGAACGATCACGTTAACCGCAGGTGAACTGTCAGCGTCCGGAGCGTTGACCGTGACCGGACCCGGAGCCTCGCTACTGACCGTCAGCGGTGGGAACCAGTCGAGAATCTTCAACTTCACCTCGAGCGCGGATGTGTTGCTCGACGGGTTGACGCTTGTTGACGGCCACACCAACGGGTCGGGCGGCGCCATTTTCAGCCAGGGAGATTTGGAAATTCGCAGTTCGGTGATCAGCTACAACACGTCGGCCGGCGGCGGCGGAATCAACCATAGTTCATCATCAAAGAGGCTCGTGATTGCCGACACGATCATCGATGGAAATACATCGACTGGTTCTGGCGGCGGCCTCACCTCTTCCGGGCCGACCGAGATTTCCAACACTTCGATCACGAACAACCAAGCCATCACCGTTGGCGGTGGGATGTACTCGTACATCACGACCACCACTTTGACCAACACGATCATCGATGGAAATACATCCTCGACTCGGTCCGGAGGCGGGGTTTACCAATACCTGGGCACGCTCAACGTGATCGACAGCTCGATCGTAAGCAACCAAGCTCAGGGAACAACGTCAGGAGGTTTAGGAGGCGGCATCGCCGTCGATTCTGGAACTCTGCTTGTTCGTGGCAGCACCATCGCCGGCAATACTTCCGTCAACAAGGGTGGCGGAATCGACTACGCCGATCGAAATGGTTCGAGCAGCTTCAGCGTCATCAATTCGACGATCTCTGGAAACACGACCAACGGCGAAGGTGGCGGCATCTCGGTCGGAGAAGGCAATCTCAACTTGACGCACAGCACCGTCACTGCGAACACTGCGCCCGCAGGGTTTGGGAGTGGTATCGCCAACGACACTCGTAGCTCTGGGCGGATTGCAAGGAGTTTCATCAATAGCAGCATCGTCGCGGGTAATGCCAACAGTGACATTGACGCGATCAACGGATCTCCTGGGTCGGTCGTCAGTCAGAACTTCAATCTGATCGGTACGGGAAACGTCAGTTCGAACTTCAACATGTCGTCGGACACCAATGGAGTCGTCGCCCCAGGCCTCGACCTTCTTGCTGACAACGGTGGGCCAACTCTGACGCACGCGTTGCTTGCGGGCAGTCCGGCCATCGATGGAGGTGACACGTCTTCCGCTGAAGCGTTCGATCAGCGCGGCGCGGGATTCCCACGACTGGTCGGAAGCAATGTTGACATCGGTTCCTTCGAGACGAGTCTCGCGTCAACCTTTTCGATTGTCGCGGCTGACGCGGTCAAAACCGAAGGCAATTCCGGAACAACAAATTTCTTTTTCACCGTCACTCGGCTGGGTGAAACGGACTTCGCCGCAAATGTCGACTTTTCCGTTACCGGCGAGGGCGGTAGTCCCGCTGATGCCGTCGACTTCGGCGGTGCTTTACCGAGCGGGACATTGAATTTTGCGATCGGCGAAACAGAGAAAACCATTACCGTCGGCGTCAGCGGCGATTTGGTCGCCGAAGCCGATGAACAATTCAGGACCCTGCTCTCCAATCCGAGTTCCGGCGTCTCGATCGGGACTCGTTTTGCGCTCGGGACGATTCAAAACGACGACGCTGCTGTCCTAACAGTCAACATTGTTGACACAGAAATTTCCGAAACAAGTGGAACCGGCGCGACAAGTGTGACCATCACGAGAAACAGCGATACCGGTGGTTTCTTGTTAGTGAATTTGGTCAGCGACGATACCAGTGAAGCGACGATACAAAGTTCGGTCACGATCCCGGCGGGACAGGCCTCTGTCTCGGTTCCATTGACAGCCGAAGACGACTCCCTGGTGGATGGCACTCAGAGGGTGACGATTTCTGCGACCGCCACAGGGCATTCCGGCGTGTCCGACACCGTTGATGTGACCGACGATGAGGTTGCAGGTTTCGTCGTGGCTGAAACCGGTGGAGATGCGTTTGCCTGGTCCGATTCCGGTTCTTCCGGGGTCGACCCGTTTGGCAACCCGTGGATCGCATCGAACACGACAACGTTTCCCAGTTGGGGAATCCCTGGATTTCAAGCGGGCACCATCGACTTTGTCGGCACGGGATCCTACGACGGTTTTCGCGTGACGTTTTCAGGCTTGCCCGACGGCGTCACGATCGATGGCAATCATGGAAATACCGTCTTGAACAAGACCCCATTTTCAACGGCGGACTTGTGGAACAAAGAGGTGACAT
The DNA here is from genome assembly GCF_002289565.1 of Rhodopirellula sp. SM50. Classification (GTDB taxonomy): domain Bacteria; phylum Planctomycetota; class Planctomycetia; order Pirellulales; family Pirellulaceae; genus Stieleria. The sequence goes on from NZ_NTFY01000080.1 coordinate 75,283, forward strand.
CCAACAGTGTCCTGTTTACATCGCCTGATCCGGTGAACAAGCGGCTCGCTGACGGCGAGCGGTTCTTTGTCAGCGTGATCTTCACGGGCAACCTTAATCTCGGGCAGTTGCAGTTTGATGTCGAATACATCGACGGACGCGCGCCCGGCAATACCGAAGTGAGTGAATCGGGCAGCACTGATGATTTGACGGTCGCCCTGACAGCGCAGCCGACTTCGGATGTGGTCATCGATGTGACCGTGGGTGACACGGGAGAAGTTTCCGCGGATCGAAACCAACTGACGTTCACCACCGCAAATTGGAACGTCGCGCAAACCGTCACTCTCACCGGAGTTGACGATGTCTTGGTGGATGGAGACCAAACGTCGTCGGTGACCTTTGCAATCGATCCCGCCTTATCTTCCGACGCATTTGACTTGCTTGCCGATCAGAGTGTTTCCGTCGTGACCTTAGACGATGATGTCACACCGGATCCCGATTTCGGCGATGCGCCAAACACATCGCAATCCGGATTCGCGGGAAGCTACCCGGTAATACTCACTGAGAACGGTGCACGTCACGAGGTGGTCGGACCGACCCTGGGCATCAACCGTGATTCAGAGCTCGACGGAGTCCATTCCGGCAACGCGGACGCCGACGATGCTGATGATGTTGTCAATGACGAGGATGGCGTTGTATTTACCGGCGCAATCATTGCTTCAACCACATCGACATCCACGGGGTCCGTCGCAGTTGAACTGCAAAATGCTGACCCGATTTCGAATCGTCTGGACGCTTGGATTGACTTCAATCGCGACGGGGATTGGGATGATTCTGGCGAGCAAGTGTTTACCAATTTTGATCTGGGTACCAGCAACGGTGTTCAATCATTGGCGTTTGCCATTCCCCAAGACACGGGAGCCAATGTTGATACAGAATCCGGAACGGTTACCTATCGTTGGAACGGTTTTTTGGAAGACGATGGTGCCAATCCCTGGGGCCTTGATGGCGATGGAATTCTGCGTTCCGGAGAATTCGACGGGACTCCCTACACGTTTGAGGTGGTCATCGACAAACGTGCCACAGACTTGCGAACCGGGACTGGAACGGGTTCCAACCTGGCTTCGTATGTCCCCCTGTCGACCACAATGATCATTGGTGGCGTCGAAGCAAACGTGGCCAATGAAACGTTCAATCTCGCCGATGACTTTTCGGGTAACGATAGCTTTTCAATCTCTGCCGATGTGACTCTGGCGGGCGTAACTCAGCGTATCAACTCTTCCATCGTGCTGCCGGGTTCCAGCTTCGATCTCGCTGACGATCCGTCGGCCGACGTGCCTCCCGTCTTTCTGCCGTCTCACCCCATCTCCTTCAACGCGAATGGTTTCGTCGGTAATGATACCTTTACCTATCCCGCCGACGCTCCGGTGACCTCGTTTGCCACCGATGGCGGCCCGCTGACGACCTACGCTCGGTTCCGCTTGAGCACTTCGGGGGGATTGGCGACAACAGGATCTGCGAGTGACGGTGAGGTCGAAGACCATCGGGTTTTGATCGCCGCGGAACCGGGAGTGGACTTTGGTGACGCGCCCAATTCCGGCCAGTCGGGGTTCACCAGTTCTTACCCCGTCTCGCTCGCCGATGATGGTGCACGGCACGTCGTCAATGGTGGACCGACACTGGGAACCTTCATCGATGCGGACTTGGACGGGGTAAACTCGGCCGACGCCGACTCGGATGACCTTGTGGGTGCCTCGGATGATGAGGATGGAGTGACGTTTTCATCGATTTTGTTCGCGTCGGGCAGCAGCACGAGTGTCGGCACAGTGGGTGTCGATCTGCGAAATGCTGACCCGACATCAAATCGGCTGGATGCATGGATCGACTTCAATCAGGACGGTGACTGGACCGATCCCGGCGAACAGATTTTCACGGATTTCGACCTCGGGACGGCTGATGGACTTCAGAACCTAACCTTCACCATTCCTCGCGCATCTGGTGGAGCAATTCGAACGGGAACCACCTTTGCTCGATTCCGCCTCAGCACGTCTGGAAACCTGGGGGTGACGGGACTCGCCGGAGATGGAGAAGTTGAGGACCATGCGGTGACCGTGGTCGCCAGCCCTCTTACCGTGTCGACGTTGATTGACGAGAGCGATGGAGACTACTCATCGGGCGACCTGTCCCTTCGCGAGGCGGTCGAACTTGCCAACCTGAACCCGGGGCCGGATCAGATCGGCTACCTGATCGGTCTGAACGGAACGATTAGCCTCACCCTAGGCCAGTTGGACATAACCGACGACCTGATCATCACCGGGCGTGGAAAGACGTCGACCGTTGTCAGTGGCTTAGGCCTCTCACGCGTGTTCCGGGTGTTCAGCGGAGCCAACGTGAACTTGTCCAATATGTCCATTATCCAGGGCGCTACCTCGGGAGCTGATGCGAACGGCGCAGGGGTTTACTCGACAGGCGATCTCGTCCTGGACAGCGTGCAATTCGTTGCCAATCACACAACCGATGGATCCGGCGGCGGTCTTTATCAGCAAGGCGGTTCGCTCACCATTATCAATTCGCTCTTTGGGCTCAATACCGTTTCCGGGAACGCAAGCGATGGTGGTGGAATCGCAGTTGTTGATTCTGACGTGTCCATCACGTCCACCACGATCACTGATAATCAGGCGATCGGGGCAAACGCAAATGGGGGCGGATTAAGTGTCATCCGCGGAAACTTGGCGTTGACGGCATCGACGATCGACAACAACTCGGCGGATAATGGCGGCGGTCTAATCTTTGAGGTGAATCTCGACGGCACCACCTTCACGGCTGATGTCACCAACACAACCTTCTCCGGAAACAGCGCCGCATCGATCGGTGGAGGCATCACGAACGCGGGTGGCGTACTCAACCTAAGCCATTCCACCGTCACGCTTAACTCTGGTTTCGGCGGCGGAATCGGGTTCGCAGCAACGCCCAGCAATAACAATATTTTCGCATCGATCATTGCGGGCAATCTTGGTTCGGATATCGATACTTCGATCGGAACAGCAGGTCCCACGATTAATACGCTTGGTTTCAATCTGATCGGTACTGGCAACGCAACCTCTGGGTTTAACCTACCGTCGGACCAAGTGGGGATTACCTCTCCCGGTCTGGACGTCCTAGCCGAGAACGGCGGGCCCACGAGGACCCACGCATTGCTTCCAACCAGCCCCGCTCGAGACTCTGGGCCAACCAGTTCCACGGAGCCCTTTGATCAGCGTGGTTCGGGTTTTCCTCGTTTGGTCGGTACCCATGTCGATGTCGGTGCCTTTGAAGCCGAGTTGCCCACACTGCTGTCAATCGAAAGAACCAATGCCGTTCAGCTCGAAGGAAATAATGGGACAACGCCATTTACGTTTACGGTCAATCGTAGCGGCGACACGAACGGTCCCACCAGCGTCGATTATGCAGTCACCGGCAACGGCTTGCAGCCAGCCAATGCGGACGACTTTGGAGGAACCTTGCCCAGCGGTACGGTCAGTTTTGCCGATGGGGAATCCAGCAAGCTGATCACGATTGATGTGAGCGGAGATTCGTTCGTTGAGTTGAATCAGGGGTTTACCGTTACTCTCAGCAATCCGACGAGTCCCGCCGTCATCACCAATGCCATTGAAACCGGTATCATTCTCAACGACGACACGAGTGTCGTGAGTGTTGTCCCCATTGCCAATGCGGCCGAGGATAGCGGACTGCTGACCTATCAGTTTCGAAAAACAGGCACGGGGCCCGAAACACCCGCTTTGACCGTCGAATTTGAGTTGACTGGAACGGCAACGTTTGGATCGGATTATCCCGTCGTCACCCCACTGTCTATTGATTTTGCAGCAGGAGTAGGAACCGCACAGTTCAGCATCGACCCAACGACTGACCTGATTGTCGAACCCGACGAATCGGTCATTTTGACGATGCAAGACTTGGCGACATACGACGTCTCTCCACTCAGCCCTTCTGCAACGGCCTTTATCCTAGACGATGACTCGGCTTCGTTGTCGATCGGTGACGTTGCGATCACCGAAGGCGATTCGGGCACGACTGGCCTGACCTTCACCGTCACACTGGACTCGGCCGTTGACACGGGCGTGTCGGTTGACTTCGCCACCTCGGATGGGGCCGCAACGACGGCAGATGGTGACTACGTGGCGGAAAGCGGCACGCTGAACTTCGCCGGAACCGCCGGTGAAACTCAAACGTTCAACGTCACGATCAATGGCGATACCAAAGTCGAGTTGAATGAAGCCTTCGTCGTCGATCTGTCGAACTTGGCGGCATCCGGTCGCAACGTGACCATCTCCGACGCACAGGCAACCGGCACGATCAACAACGATGACGGCGCGTCCCTCTCGATCGCCGACGTCATTCAATCCGAAGGTGATAACGGGACGACAATCTTCGACTTCGTTGTCACGCTTGATTCAGAAGTGGATAGCGCGTTCAACGTTGACGTCGCCACGGTTGATGGAACGGCAACCTCTGGCGAGGACTATACTGCCTCTTCCACGACACTCACGTTCTCGGGATCAGCCGGCGAAACCCAAACCTTCTCGGTTTCGGTCAACGGCGACAGCACCGTTGAACTCGATGAGAACTTCGTGGTCAACCTCTCCAACGTCACCGGAGTTGGCGTGATAATCGCGGACGCGCAAGCCACCGGCACGATTCGCAATGATGACTCCGCTTCCTTGTCGATCGGAGACGTTACGATCACCGAAGGCGATTCGGGTACGACTGACCTGACCTTCACCGTCACGCTGGACTCCGCCGTCGAGACGGGCGTGTCGGTCGATTTCGCCACTGCGGATGGGACCGCAACGACGGCAGATGGTGACTATGTGTCGGAAAGTGGCACGCTGAACTTCATTGGAACCGCCGGTGAAACTCAAACGTTCAACGTCACGATCAATGGCGATACCAAAGTCGAACTCGATGAGAACTTCGTGGTCAATCTGAGCGGTTTGGCCGCCTCGGGCCGCAACGTGACACTCGCGGACGCGCAAGCAATCGGCAAAATCAACAATGATGACTCCGCTTCCTTATCGATCGGAGACGTTGCGATCACCGAAGGCGATTCGGGCACGACTGACCTGACCTTCACCGTCACACTGGACACCGCCGTCGACACGGGTTTGTCGGTGGATTTTGCCACCGCGGATGGCGCCGCAACGACGGCAGATGGTGATTACGTGGCGGAAAGTGGCACGCTGAACTTCGTCGGAACCGCCGGTGAAACTCAAACGTTCAACGTCACGATCAATGGCGATGCGAAAGTCGAGCTCGATGAGAACTTCGTGGTCAATCTGAGCGGATTGGTTGCCTCGGGCCGCAACGTGACCATCTCCGACGCGCAAGTAATCGGTACGATCAACAACGACGACGGCGCCTCTCTTTCCATTGCCGACGTCATTCAATCCGAAGGTGATAACGGGACGACAATCTTCGACTTCGTTGTCACGCTTGATTCAGAAGTGGATAGCGCGTTCAACG
>NZ_NTFY01000081.1 GCF_002289565.1 Rhodopirellula sp. SM50
GTGGTCAAAGTCACAGCGGCCGTAAATCGCTCCTCACGAACAACCACAGTCCATTCTAATGGAACTGTATTTTCGTTATACGAGCGGCCGGGCATTCTGGCGCCCGCCCGAGGCCTCACGGCCAGCGGCTCACCATTGCCTCAACCAATCTCATTCAATCGATAGGCCACTCGCTCGATGGGCCGAAATTCCCCGGCCGGCGGGACACTTGGGGGGCACCGTTTCGCCTCTGGCCAAACCTGGCGGCATGGCGATAATGTGGACCCAAAGGAGCGGCCCTGTCGGCTGATCCGCTAGTTCGTTCCCCGTCTTGCCTGTAGACTCCCCGCCATCGGAACTCCCCATGCTACGAACCCTAACCGCATTGGCTCTCGCAGCCACCTTCCTGACCATGACCAACGAAGCATCCGCCAAATCCGCGTCTGAAGCAGAAGTCACCCACAAAGTCTATTTCGACATTGAGATCAACGGCGAGCCCGCCGGCCGGATCGTGATGGGCTTATTCGGCGAAGACGTCCCGAAAACCGCCGAAAACTTCCGCGCCCTCTGCACCGGCGAAAAAGGTGTCGGAAAGATGGGCAAGCCTCTGCACTACAAAGGCAGCAAGTTTCACCGCGTGATCACCGAGTTCATGTTGCAAGGCGGTGACTTCACGGCCGGAAACGGAACCGGTGGTGAGAGCATTTACGGTGAAAAGTTTGCCGACGAAAAATTCGCCTTCGCCCATGACGAAGTCGGATTGTTGAGCATGGCCAACGCCGGCCCGAACACCAACGGTTCGCAATTCTTCATCACCACCGTCAAAACGCCGTGGTTGGACGGCAAGCACGTCATCTTCGGCCGCGTGATCGAAGGGATGGACGTCGTCAAGCGAATCGAGTCGCTCGGATCGCGAAGCGGCGCGACCCGACTGCCGATCGTCATCGCCGACAGCGGCGAACTGAAGGCGGAGTAGTCGTCGCTTGACCGATCGATGTCATGCGTTGCCCCGGTAGGGCGTCATGACTCGTTCACAGGCTCCACCTGGGAACAAGGCAACGTGGGGTAAGCATCCTGCTTGCCACCCCGGCCGGCTTCGCCGGCGCGATCCCCAGGCGGAGCCTGGGGACAAGCGAAACAAGTGGGATAGGCTTCCAGCCTGTCATCGCGAAAACGACAGGCTGGAAGCCTATCCCACACTCAATTCCCGTCACTTACTGTTCCGAAGTTCCTTACCGCCCCCAGCGTTTGTCGTTGGGATTGCCGGCGGTCATCAAGTAAGTCAGCAAGTCGCGAACTTCCTCGGCCGACAACCGGTCCAACAAATTCTCGGGCATCTGAGAGACCTTAGAGGCTTCGATCAGCTCCACACTGTCGGCGTCGATGTCCACCGCTTTCGCGTTTTCGTCGATCGGATAGACGGTCAAGTTGCCGTCTTCTTTCTCGACCACCAATCCGATCAGCACTTGGCCGTCCTCGGTCAGCACGCGGGAGGATCCATATTGGTCCGAAATGTCCTTGCTGGGGTGAACGATAGCTTCGACCAAATATCGTTCGTCAAATTTGTTGGGGATGCTGGTCAAGTCTGGGCCGATCGCACCTCCCAGCCCTGCCAAGCGATGACACGCGGCACACTTGGCGCTGAAGAACAACGACCGTCCCCGCTCAAAGTTTTTGGGGCCGCGGTTGGCGGCCAACGCCGCATCGACGGTCCACTTCTGGCCAGGACCTTGGGGTTCGATGATCGGAAAATCAGGCTGCGGGTTGAAGTCTTCGCCGGTGATTTCCTGAAGCGCCACGCGTTGCTCGGACGAACAATTAGCCAGAGCTTCATCGCGGATGCGGGTCAGGTAGCCGGCATAGCTCGCTCCGCCAGATGCCTTGGCGGCTTGATTGAGAAAGGCGAAGTAGCTGCGTCGCTGATCGAGGGTCCAACCCTTTCTCAAATTCCGCAACATGAACGCGTACAAGATCTCGCGTGACGGCGGCATCGACTGGATCATGTTGTCGATCGCCCGCCCGTAACCCTTGTTACGACTGGCAAGCTCGGACCACTGCGGAGGCTCCGTCGGCCCGCGGTTTTCGATCAACGCCATCGTTTTGCCAATCACCGACTCACTTCGCAGATACGTCAACACACGAATCAGTTCGGTGTTCACGTCGTCGTCGTCGCTGGGCAACAGCGGATCGAGTTTGGCGATGACCTGCTGGGATTCCAGATCGGTCGGTTTGCCGAGCCGCTCAAAGACCAACGCATAGGCGCGGAGCATGCCCAACAATTGCGGCGTGTTGAGCGAGTCGATCGGCATCTGCAGCAAGCCGGCCAGGGCACCGGCGCGGTGGTAGTCGCTGCCCATGCGTGCCAGTGCAACGGTCGCCGTGATGTGTGCTTGGGGATCCGATTCGAGGACCGCGCGCTCGGCCCAAGTTTCCAGGGGCTGACTTTCGACCGCGATTCGGGCGGCATGGCGAAGGAAACGATCGTCGCTGGAAAGCAGCGGCCAAGCGGTCTGGATCGCATCGGGTGACACGATGCCATGATACGCTTCCAGCGATCGACGCTGTTTCCGCGCAGCCTCCGCTGCGGGATCGATCGCGGTCGGTTCTGACCGAGACTCGTCACCGACATAGCGGACTCGATACAATCCCGATTGCGTGCCCCGTCCGCCGACGGCGAAGTAGAGCGCGCCGTCATGACCGACCACGGCGTCGGTCAACGGCAGCGGCGAACCGTACAGAAACGGCTCGGCCTCGCCACGGTATCCGGCTCCGTCGGGCTTGAAGTGAATCGCATACATCGTGCCGAAGGTCCAATCGCAGGCGAACAGGGCGTCGCGATAGCGTGTCGGAAAATCGGCTTCCCATCCCGAGACCATGCCGGTCGGCGATCCCGGTCCGATTTCGACCACCGGCGGCAGTGAATCTTCGTAGTAGGTCGGCCACTTTCCCGACCCGCTTCGCCAACCGTAATCGGCGCCGCTGGCCGCCAAACAAATTCGCGTCGGTCGATACCACGGCAAACCGAGATCCCACTCCATGTCGGCGTCGTAAGCGAACAGATCACCGTGACGGTTCAGTGCGATGTCATACTGGTTTCGAAACCCGATCGTGCGAACGACTTGTTGCTTTGAGGCGACGTCCAATTCCGTGACCCAGCCGCCGGGCGCCAAGCGACCGCGGGCGTGCCCATTGGAATCCCACATCCGCGGCAACAGATGGCCCTCGTACCAGGTCGGCACGCGACTGCGACTGTGACTGGCCAACGGTGCCGCATTGCCTCCGTCCAAATAAAGTCCCTTTCCGTCCGGCATCGGTAACACGGCGTGATTGCCATGCTCGCCGCCGCCGGTGGTTCCCGGATAGGTTTCCGCCACGTCCAAGACGTCGTCACCGTCGGAATCACGCAGCCGCATCAGGTTCCCACCGTTGCGATGAAACCACAGACTGTCGAACGCCCAGTGCAAGCCCTGCGCCCCGGAGACACCAGCGAGCTGCCCCTGGGAAACCTTTTCGATCGTCGGCGATTCTCCCGGTCGCAGCGTCACGCGATACAGCCCGGCGCCGCCTTGGTCAGACGCATACAAACGACCTTGGGGATCGGTCGCCAGCGAAACCCAACTGCCTTGTTCCTTCGGCACCTCATAAACCTGTTCGACGACAAAACCCGCCGGCGCATAGATCTCTTGAGGCCGAAGGGTCGCCCGCCGGCCGTCATCCGCCCCCTCGGACGTCGGAATCCCCCAAGGCCCCGCACCGATCGCGGCGATGATTTTGGCACTCGCCCAAGTCGAATCGTCGAAGCCAACGGCATTCCAATCGCCGGCTTGCGTTTCGGCACGCTTCCACGTCTGGTCGGTCACGATTGAAGTGGATTTGCCGTCGGAATCGTCCAGCGTCAACTTGGCGACCAACGCCGCCACACCGCCTTCGTTCTGGCCAGCGATCGCGATCACGTTGCGTCCGGGCCGAAGCAGCTTGGCAACATCCTGATCAATCGGCGACTGCCAAGCGTCGCTCTTGGCCACCTGCTTTCCGTTGAGAAAGACGGTCATGCGGTTGTCGCATGTGGCGTACAAGCGGGCGTTTTTCACCGCCGATGCGACTTGAAACGATTTTCGAAACCAGACCTTTTGATTCCCTGCGGACTTGTCAGCCCAAATCCATTGGGGCCGGGGCGATTGCTTGAGCCAGGTTTCTGCGTTCGGTTTGGCGGCCGCGTCGTCGGCACCACGTTCGGTCGCTGCGCCGGCGGATGATGTCGAATCAATCGCAGCCTGCAAGACCTGTTGGGCCTCGGCACCCTTGAGCGGACGCAGCAACAGATTGCGGTACTCCGCCTTCATCGCAGGACCTTGATGAAGTTGCAGCCCCAACAATCCGGACCGCTGGGCATCGGGGTGATTGTCCGTGACATCGACCGTGGTGACGCCATTGACCTGATGAATCATCCGGTTGCCGACGGCGACGATGACCAATTCATTCCACTGCTCGGTCACGATCCCACGAAGCGGCGTCAAGGCCTTCGTCACGTCGGACTTGCCGTCCGATGAGACCGTCACCCGCTGACCTCCGGTGGCGATGATCCCACGCCCCGTTTTTTCGCCATACATCATGCCCATGTATTCGGGTTTGGGATGCAGGTCGGCCTGATAGCCACGCAGCGCCAACTGTTTTTCGTCTGCCAGCGCACTGCGATACTGGACGCCGGAATTGTTGCCTTCGAAACGTACCAGGCAGCGAAACTCAAAATCACTGACTTCGCCGCCCTGCCAAATCAGGAAGGTATTGGTGGGAACCGGATTTTCTTTCGTTGATTCCCCGACAATCGCCCCCTCACGGACCGACCAAAAGGGAGCCAATCCCTTCCACTGCGAAAGATCCTCGCCGTTGAACAGGACTTGGTACTTCGGCCCCTCGCACCATCCGAACGTCGCGGTGCAGGCAAGGAGCCCTAACAGTAATAATCGCAGTTGTCGCATCGAATTTCGTTTCCGCTATGAAGTCTTTTCGGCGTGTCGATCAGGAGAAAATCATCTGGGGTCAATCATCTGGGGCAAAGCCGGCCGCCCCAAACATCAGAGGCTCGGAAAAAAGCAGTGGCCGGTGTTCGTCCTCGACGATCTCCGTCGCTCTAGATCTTAGCTGGTTCGTTACGGAAAGGGTGGCGGCGAACACCAGCAGAATCACGGGGGCGCAGAATCACGGGGGCGCCGGCGCGAACTGACTGATGCCGACGTTTGCCAGCCGTCGGGCGCGGAGCCCCATGCCACCGACATCGCCCCCCACCTGTGTCTTTTTAGCGACAGGCCGCGAGCCCTCCGGTCGATCAACCTGTTTTCGAGCCGACGGTTTTCGTCGCGCCCGCACTGGGAGCGTGGATCGCGAAAACGGCACGACAAAAGCCCATGACCTGGGGGGACGTCCGCACCGAAAGAACTGCGACCGGAGGGGTGAATTCAGCCACGCCGGAGGTCCCTGCCGCACGACAATCAGCCCAGTTCGGCCGCTTTGCCGCACTATTTTCCTGTGCGTGAGTGTAAGTGGCGGACTCGATGCCGTTTAGACGATTTAGCAACTCTCGTGTTTTCGCCTACCTCATCGACCGATTCAATGATCGCCCCCAGCCACTTTCACCATCCCGATGATGTCGATGCCCAATTGATGCTAAGGATTAAAAACGGCGAGAGCGATGTTTTTGACCGGTTGGTGCGACGCAATCGTGCGACGGTGCTGCGTTTCATTCGGCATTTCCAGGCCCCCAGCGTGGTCGACCCGGAGGACCTGACCCAACAGGTTTTTCTGCGGGTTTACAAGTCGCGGCACACCTACCAAGCGACGGCCAAGTTTTCCAGCTGGCTGTACACGATCACCCGCAACGTCGTCTCCAACACCAATCGGCAACTGGCCAGACGTCGTGAAGTCTCCATCCAAGGAGTGTCCGACGCCAAGTTCGAGTTTCAGACCCCCTTTGAGATTTCTGTCAACTCGGATCCGGCGCACAACCTGGTCCGCAGCGAATGTCGACTGGCCGTGCAACGCGCCATGACGCGACTGGGACAGCGTCAGCAACAGGCCCTCCGTCTGGTCCATTTTCGTGGCTACAGTTATCTGGCCGCGGCGAAGGAATTGATGCTGACGGAAATGGCCCTCAAATCTCTGGTTCAGCGGGCCCGAACCGGGTTGAAAAAATCGCTGCAGCAGGAACATGGCGAAGACATTGACGATATGCTGAGAGCTTGCGCTCCCTGCCACCAAACGTCATTCGCGATCAAACGGTCGTGAATCGATCCGCCAGATTTCCCTGCCCGATCCGCGCTGATGTCAAACGGATGTGACGGACCAGACGGCAGGCGGTCCACGCAGGGGGCAATCCGTTCAGATCCCTTTTTCTGAAAAGAACACCATGAACATGATGCGTCTTCTGATTTGCACTGCGATCCTCGCCGGCCTGTCGCTTCCGTCCACTTCCTACGGCGAAGACAACTGGCCGACCTTTCGTGGCGCCGACCGAACCGGGGTTTCCAGCGACACCGGTCTGTTGGACCAATGGCCCAGCGACGGCCCCGAACTGATTTGGACGGCCGAAGGTGCCGGACGCGGCTACGCCAGCGTCGCGATCTCGGGGGGCAAACTGTTCACACTCGGTGATGGGCTCTCCACCGCCGATGACGATGACGAATACCTGATCTGCTTTGATCAAAAAACCGGCCAACAACGATGGCACAGCAAGACAGGTTCGCCATGGACCAGTGGCAAAGAATCCTGGCAAAGCTCTCGCAGCACGCCCACCGTCGACGGTGATCGCGTCTATGTCCTCACCGCGTATGGCGAATTGATCTGCTTCAGCACCGCGGGAAAAGAACAATGGAGACGCCATCTGAAAGACGATCTCGGCGGCAAAAAGGCTGACGGCTGGGGTTACAGCGAATCCGTTTTGATCGACGGAGCGAAATTAATCTGCACCCCCGGCGGTCCGGAATGCACGATGGCCGCCCTCGATAAAATGACCGGCGAAACCCTGTGGACCTGCGTCCGCGAAGAGGACCGTGGTGCCGGACACGCCTCGGTCGTCCTTTCGACGGTCGGCGACACCAAAGTGTATGTCCAAACGACCGGCAGCGGACCAATGGGCGTTCGCGCCGAGGATGGAAAACTGTTGTGGTCCTACGAGATCCAACGCACCACCGCCGTGATCCCCACCCCGATCATCAAAGACGACCTGGTGTTCAGTTCCGCCGGCTATGGCACCGGCGGCGCCCTGCTCCGCCAAATCCCCGACGGGGACGGCGTGACCGTCGCAGAGATCTACCCTCCGAATCCCAAGCTGGGCAACAAACACGGCGGGATCGTGCTCGTCGGTGACTATCTGTACGGCGACTCGGAAGACCAGGGCGTCCCGTTCTGTGCCGAATTGATGACCGGCGAGACACTATGGAAATCACGTGGGTCCGGAAGGAAATCGGCCAGCATGACCGCCGCCGACGGCAAACTTTTCATCCGCTTCAGTGACGGCACCGTCGCGCTCGTACCCGCATCACCGGATGAGTACGAAGAGCAAGGCAGCTTCAAAATCCCCGGCAGCGGAGATCGTCCCAGTTGGGCACACCCCGTCGTCGTCGGCGGCAAACTCTATCTCCGCGAAGGCGACCAGATCTTCTGCTACAACGTCAAAGGGTAGCCGCCAACTGCGACAACAGTACCGGTCAATCACGCGGTTCGGTTGACCTGCTGGAGATGGCCACCTAAACGCTGCCGCTCCGGTCAATGGAACCGAGGCGCCCGCGGTGTTGCTTGATGCTTTCCCGCCGGGGCAAAATGGGATTCAAGATGATTCAATTGCGACATCGATTCGCGACACTCGCTGGTCTTGCCATTGCAGGCCTGTTGACGCAACACCTCGATCCACGCGCGGTAAAAGCCGAGTCGCCGCCGCGGCCCAACATCGTGTTCGTCATGACCGACGACCAGGGGTACTGGGACACCGGCGCGACCGGAAACCCGCACATCGACACGCCGAACATGGACGCGATCGGCGAACAGGGCATCCGACTGGATCGCTATTATGCGGCGCCGGTTTGCGCCCCCACGCGAGCCGGATTGATGACCGGACGTTACTACTTGCGAACCGGTTTGTACAACACGCGATTCGGCGGCGACTCGATGGGCTTGGGCGAAATCACCATTGCCCAACTGCTCAAGCAAGCGGGCTATCGAACCGGGCTGTTCGGTAAATGGCACTTGGGAAAATACCCCGGCTATCAACCGCAACAGCGCGGCTTTGATGAGTTCTTTGGACACTACCACGGGCACATCGAACGCTATCAGTTTCCCAACCAGGTCTATCACAACGGACGGCCAGTTGAGGCACGCGGCTATGTCAGCGATGTCTTCACCGATGCCTCGATCGACTTCATCCAACACTCCGTCGAATCACAGGACGGCCCGTTTTTTTGTGCGTTGATGTTCAACGCCCCCCATTCACCGTTCCTGTTGGACACGTCGCACTATGCACAACCCGAAGGCGACAAGACGCTGAAGAAATACCTCGATCGCGGGCTTCCGATCCGCGAAGCTCGGATCTATGGATTGATCGACCGGGTCGACCAAAACATCGGACGGTTGCTGGAAGCGATCGAACGGTTCGGCGCCGCGGAAAACACGCTGGTCGTGTTCACCAGCGACAACGGCGGCGTCAGCAAGTATTGGAAAGGCGGGATGAACGGGAACAAGGCGGGGGTTTACGAAGGCGGCGTCCGGGCGCCCTGTTTTGTTCGCTGGCCGAAACGAATCAAACCGGGCCAAAACGCTCAGGCTCAAACCTCACACGTCGACTGGCTGCCGACGTTTTGTGAATTGGCCGGTGTCGATGTCCCACAAGACCGAACGATCGACGGGGTCAGTCTGGTTGATTTGCTGACCCACGGAGACGCCAAGACACATCATCAGTACGTCTATCACACCTGGGATCGCTACCAACCCAACGCCGAAAAACGCTGGTCCATCAGCGACGACCGTTGGAAACTATTGTGCCAAGTCGGTAACTCGACGACGCCGTCGAAATCAAACTGGCGATTGTTCGATCTGCAGGCCGATCCGGGCGAAAAAAAGAACGTCGCCCCACAGCATCCCGATCAGGTGGATCGGTTGCGAACCGAATTCGTCCGCTGGTTCAACGACGTCACCGCGGGCCAATCCTATACACCGGTTCCCGTCCCCGTCGGCAACGTCAGCGTCGATATCGAACCGAGTTGGGCGACCTGGACCGGCAAGCACATCCAGTACGTGTTTGACGGTTACGACTGGGACACGATCCAGGGCTGGAAGGAAGCCGGTGAACAAGCGAGTTGGAAACTGGACGTCGGCCGCGCCGGCACCTACCGCGTTCGCCTGACCTACGGCTGCCGCCCCCTCGATGCCGGCGGCAAATTGATCTTGCGCAGCGGTGACGACGCCCTCCGCCACGATGTCGTCGCCAGCGCCACCGCGGACCAATTCGAAAGCCACGCGGCCGGCGTGCTGCATCTGGACCAAGGCCGCGTTGAACTGGTCGCCGAAGTCGCCGAGTGCCCGGGCAACGAATTGATGCGACTGAACCGGATCACGTTGGAGCCGGTGGAGTGAGCCCGTTGGCATGCACAGCATGCCCTACGCACGATTCCCTGGGCATCACTTTTCCTCGACCAGCTTGGTCGGATCGATCACGACGTGTTTGACCTTTTGTCGCTTCCAGGTGTAGGTCGCGTGGACCATGCCGTCGTCGGTTTGAATGATGGCCGGATAACTGAACTCCGCGCCCTTTTCCTGTTCCAACGTTCCGACACGTGTCCAGTGATCCCCGTCTTCGGAAATCGCCAGGTTCAACATTCCACGCCGCCCCCAACCCGTGCTTCCGCTGCCCAGGTGGTTGTAGATCAGCAAATGACGGCCGTCGGCTAACGAAACGACTTCGATGCCCGAATTGGGATTGGGCAGATCGATGGCTTTTAGAGCCGACCAAGTGGTTCCGCCGTCGCTGGAGCGAGTGCTGACGATCACGCCTTCTTTGCTTCGGCACAAGGCTTGAAGCGTGCCGTCGGCATGTTGCAGCAGGGTCGGTTGAATCGCGTTGAATTTGGACGCGTCGTTGATCGGTCCGATTCGATTCCACGTTCCGGCGGGCTGACCACCGAGAAGATCGACTTTCTCGAAATGCACTCGCCAACCGTCGTATTCGGTCGACGATCCACACAACAGACGCCCGTCATCGGTCAGGATCGGTTTACACCGCACCGGACCGTCGATGCCTTCGGGCAATCGGACGCGATCGCGAAAGGTTCGCCCGCGGTCATAGCTGACCATCATCTCGCCCCACCAACTCTGCGGGTCGGGGCCGACTTTAAAAAACAACAGTGTCGGGGCGTCGCCGGGCGGTTGAAACAGCACCGGATTCCAGCACGGATGACGCAAGCCATCATGCTGAACACCGGTCGCCACTTGCGAGGGCGACGACCAGCGGCTTCCATCGTGATAGCTGGTCCAGATCCCGACATCCTTGTGCTTCTCTTTCGTCCCACCAAACCAGGCCGCGACCAATCCACGACTGGTCTGACAAATCGTCGAAGCGTGGCATTGCTTGGTCGGCAATTTGTTATAGATGAACTCCTCGCTCACCAACCCGGGCATGCGTGGCACCTCGGCTTCATCGACGATGTCGGCGGCGATCTGTTCGTCGGAATACTCAATGCAGTCGTCATGGGCGATGTAGTAGATCCGTCCGTTTTCCGCTCCGACCATCAAGTCGGGCTTGCCGTCGTG
Source organism: Rhodopirellula sp. SM50 (assembly GCF_002289565.1). GTDB lineage: Bacteria > Planctomycetota > Planctomycetia > Pirellulales > Pirellulaceae > Stieleria. Next base: position 10,774 of record NZ_NTFY01000081.1, read on the forward strand.
ATCTAAGTCGCACGCCGACGGGCTGGAGGTGTGTCCGGCGACGTTACGACGGGCCAGATTGCCGATCCGCTTCAGGACAATCTTGCCGTCGACAGTGTCGCAATTTCGATACCAAATCGCGTTCTCGGAATTGACCAACACATCCAACCGTTTGTCGCCGTCCCAATCGACCACGGCGAGCTTGTAGCGCCCCGATCCGCCGCACGATTTCTCGTTCAATTGAATCGGTTGCAACTGTTCATCGACAAACACGCGTTGTGCTTCGCCGGCATCGGATCGCAGCGTCAAATAGCCTTCTTGATCCAGCATCACCAAGTCCAGTTTCTCGTCGGCATCAAAATCGATGACCAACGGTGTGGTCCGCCACTGGGTGAGCGCCGACTGGCTCTTGGTTCGCCACCAGTACCACGCCGGCGGAGCCTCCGTGGGCGTTCCCGCGGTCTCCGCTTCGACCATCACGCCGCCGTCGTTTCGCAACCACTGAAGGCGGGAAAGGATGGAGTTGTAAACGATGTCGGGATCACCATCGTCGTCCACATCGGCAACCGAAAGCGTCGTGTAGCCCCACTTCGCTTCACAGGGTCCCTGAATTGAACCACTGGGCCCGGCCATCACGCGAAACGGCGCACTGGTCCGCCCATCGGCCGATTGCACTTCCACCAGCGAGGGTGCCGACCACTTCGGCATCCCGTTGCTGCCGGCGCCCAGGTTTTCAAAGTACGCGATGTTACCGGCGGTATTCCCACACAAAATGTCTTCGTCGCCATCGCCGTCCCAATCGTAGGCAAAGGGTGTGGCGAGCGCACCGAACTTCAGCGTGTCGGCTTCCTGTCGGAAGTAACGAGGCGCCAAAAAGACCGGCTGACGCTCTCGCAACTTGCCGGTGTTCTCGATCAACGCCACGCGACCGTCTTCGTCACCGACGATCAAATCCATGTCGCCGTCACCGTCCCAGTCCATGGCCGTGGGGGTGATCATCTGCAAATGCATCACCAACGGATGGCCCAGGTTGTCATTGAGCTTGACGCCGGCGGCGTAAACTGGCCCGGTGCGCGACCCAATATTTTCGAAGTACGTGAACCCGTCCAAGAACTCGCCACACAACAGATCCAAGTCCCCGTCGCCATCAAAGTCCGCAAAATTCGGCGACGGCCAACCGTAAACATCGACGTCGCCGCCGGCCGCGGTGAGACGCTGGGGTGTCGAAGAATAACTCGGTTGCTCGTCCGACCCTTCGTTGTCGATGATGTAAACGTTTCCATGCAGCGGACCGTTTCGCCATCGCCCGGCCGCGTCATAGGCGTGGTCCCAACCGTAGTCCGTCCAGTCTCCGGTGCCGACGGCGATGTCTTGATCGCCGTCGCCATCAAAATCGACGTAACGCCACATGTTGCCACGCACACGATTGGCATGCACGTTGGACTTGGGATAGATCTTTTCAGGTTGGTCGAAATCGAACGCTCCGGTCGATGCGTCCCGCGGAAATTCGCTTCCCGGTTGCAAAATCCTCGGCTGCCCATCGACGTAACTGACCTGCAAGTTGTGACCAGCCTTGCCGAGCCGAACGCCGGGTTTGAACACCGGCATCTTGATGCTCGGATCCTGAGTCGGATTCTCAAAGTAATAGACGCCTCCGGACGGCTTGTCCGGACAGGCGACCAGCAAGTCGATGTCGCCGTCGCCGTCGTAATCCATCGGCATCGGCCAGGCCCAAAGCCCGACGCCGAGATCGACTTCCAATCCGGGGTGGTTGTACTCGAGCGGTTGAAGTTTCCAATCCGGGTCGGCGGCGTGTAGGGAACCGGTGACCAGGGCGAGTCCAAGTAGCAATAGAGGGTGGGTGTGGCGATTCATGGTTTTGTCGTGGGGAGAGTGGCAGAACGATGGAAGGCGGGAGGATGGGAGGGAGGTGGGCAAAACGATGGGGGCAGGACGATGGAAACGATCGGTGGGAAGGCAGAATGATACGGGGCAGAATGATGGGGTGGGGAATGATTGTCGCCCCGTATCATTCTGCCTCTTTGCTTCCGCGCGGTGTCGCCATTCGGGCGTTCATGGATTTCAGTTTCGTTTTCAACTCACGGCGTAACGTTTCCGCGATCTCGGGAGCCGATTCGGAAAGATCGTGTTGTTCGCCGGGGTCGGATTTTAAATTGTAAAGCTCGATGCGATCGTCTTCGGCGAACCACAGCAGTTTGTGATGATCGCGGCGGAGTGCGGACTGGGGCCGGGTTTGACTGACACGAAAATCATCGATGCCGATCGACTGTTTCGCATCCTTGTACCCGCGTTCGGGATGGTAGTAGGGAAAGTGCCAGATCAGGCTACGATCGGTCCCCTGTGATGTCCCTTGCAACACGCCCCGAATCGATTCACCGTCAACGCTGTCGACGGTGCCACCGGCGACGTCCACAAACGTCGGCAACAAGTCATAGCCGATCACTGGCGCCTCTGACTCACTCGCCGCGCGAATCTCGCCCGGCCACTTGGCGATCATCGGCACGCGAATCCCGCCCTCGTAGAGGTTCCATTTCGAACCCCGCAGCGGTGCGTTAGAAACGTATTCGGGATGACCACCGTTATCCGACGTGAACACGACCAATGTTTGATCCGCTTGCCCCGAGGCGTCCAGGGCGTCGAGCATTTGACCGACGTGATGATCCAGTGTCTGCAGGAACGCGGCGTAGGTGACGCGTCGGTCACGATTGGGGATACCTTGTGGGATGACTCGATCGAATCGGTCGACCAGCCACTTACAAGGCGTTTTGACGGGTGTGTGCACATAAAACGACGATGCCATCGCGAAAAACGGTCGGTCGCGTTTCTCGACCAGATAATCGCAGACTCGGTCGACCATCGAATCCGGGGCGTACTCGCCTTGGCGCCCAATGCTCGCCACGGGCGACCGCTTCCAAGAATACGGGTGCGCGCCAAAGTCCTCGACGGCAAGTTCAAATCCCTGTGCCGCCGGACCGTGCGTCGGACTCCAGCCGAGGTATCCGCCATGATGCTGATTGAGGTGCCATTTCCCAAAGAACGCGGTTTGGTAACCGAGTTCGTTCAAATGCTCGGCGATCGAGGTTTCCTCCAGCGGCAGATTCAAGGTCAACGGCGGCGCTTGCAACATCGTCGTCCCCTCGATCTTCTGAAACCCCGGTTGGTCCTTCGTGACGAATTCAAAACCCAGCCGAGCCGTCGTCTTGCCCGTCAACAGACTCGCTCGCGATGCGCTGCAAATCGGCGCCGACGCGTAGCCATGGGTCAACCGCATGCCTTGGCCGGCCAATCGATCGATGTTGGGCGTCTGGTGCCAGGGGTGCCCATAGCATCCCAGGTCGGCCCATGCCAGATCGTCCGCCAGGATGAACAGAATGTTGGGTCGGCCCGCTCGGTCGGGCCGATCGGTTGCTTGGGCAAAACAACGCGTCGATCCCATCATCACCACAAACAGGGCCGCCGTCCAAAGCGGTCCCACCGGAATCTTCCAAATCGATCGCTTCACTGCACCGCTCTCCCACGAGAAACAACCAAACCGAGCGTCACCATCACTGCCGGGCCGAACACGATGACCAGAAACGGGTGGAATGGACTGGCAATCGACTCCAAGGACGACGGCCAATAGGCAGTTTTGGAAAACGTCATCCAAGCGATCAAGACGACGCCGGCGGTGAGAATCAGAATCGCCGGACGTTCCCGCAGTCTCGGCGAGGTGGTTCCCAACAAAAACAGTCCGATGATCGCCGCTCCGAGCACTCCCGACAGCGTCCACCAGATATCCAAGACGCTATTGGTCAAACGCACCAGAATCAACGCCACGATCGTCCCGAGTGTCCCCCAGACCAACGTCGCCGATCGCAACACGAGCATGCTGGCCTGGTCACTGGAATCGGGCCGCAACAACCGTTTGTAAAAGTCGCTCATTACCAATGTTGCCGAAGAATTGAGCCCGGTCGACACGGTGCTCATCGCCGCGGCGAACACGGCCGCGATCAGCAACCCGCGCGCTCCCACCGGCAAATTCGCCGCGATGAAATGGGGAAAGACGCGATCGCCCAGGTCGGTTTGCGACAACCCGTCGGCCGTGGTTTGCAATTGATCTTGATAATCAGCGGATTCCGGATCGACACCCGCCTGCATCAGCTTTTGACTCGCCACGATGTTTCGCACCGCGTCCATGTCTTCGGGATGATTTTGATAGTGGGCGTACAATGCCGTTCCGATAAACAGGAACAGCGCGCTAACGGGAACGTACAGCAGCGCCCCCAACCAAATGCTTTTGGCCGCTTCACGATCGCTGCTGGAGGCGATGTAACGTTGGACGTAACTCTGGTCGATGCCAAAGTTCTTGAGGTTTTCGAACAGCCCGTAGGCCAACACAATCCACAGGGTCGGGGTGGCCCACAGAGTCAACGATCGGCTGCCCAGCGAAAACTTGCCTTCGGCCGCTGCGACGTCAAACACTTGTCCTGGACCATCGGGCATGCCCATCAACAAGATCACCAACGCCAGCAAGGCACCACCGAGCAACACGAAGGCCTGGATCGCATCGGCCCAGATGACCGCCGTGATGCCGCCGATAAAGGAATACGCCGTCACGATCACGCCGGTCACCAAGATCAGCGTGCGAATGTCCCAGCCGAATAGGATCGCCATCGGCAAGGCCATCAAGTACATCACCACACCGATGCGGGCGACCTGAAACAACAGGTAAAACGCACTGGCAAACAAACGGGCCCACAACCCGAACCGGTGTTCCAACAAGGAATACGCGCTGACTTCACCAGACGCCCGGTACATCGGCAAAAAGTACCGCACCGCAATCCAAGCGGCCGGGGGCAGGGCGAGTGAAAAGGCAAACGCATTCCAATTGTCCACGAACGCCTTTCCGGGCAACGCCAGGTAGCTGATGCTGCTCAGATAAGTCGCAAAGATCGACATGCCGCACAGCCATCCCGGCAACGACCGCCCGCCCGCGGTGAAGTCGTCGGCCGATTTGTTGCGCCGCCAAAACACCAAACCGATCGCCAGAATGCCGACGAAGTAAACGATGAGCACGAACCAGTCGATGCCCGTAAAGAAGGTCGCTGCGATCATCACTGTCCTTTCGGCTCCCCCGCCATTGAATTCAAGACCGCTCGCAACTGAGAAAGATGTTGCTGGTAGTCGCTGTCGTCGGCACGGTTGACCGATTCGGATGGATCCACGTCGTGATCATACAGCTCCACTCCGATCCGTTCACCGCCGGCCGGTGATCCGTTTTCGCTGGAACGCCATTCGGTGTATCGAAAACGCGGAGTCCGGATACTGTGGCCCATCGCTTTCATCGAATTGCCGTAGTAAGACGGACGGGGATGCTGAGTCAGTGCGGCCGGCTTGACCTGCACGGCGTCACCATCGATCAACGGCCGAAGGCTGACACCCTCGGTTCCGCTCGGTTCGTGCAGACCGCAGAGGTCGGTAATCGTTGGGTAGAGGTCCAGCAATTCCACGATCGCATCGGTCTGCTTCACCGCCACACCCTTCGGCGGCGCGATGATCAGAGGCACGCGTGCGTCGAGTTCAAAATTGGACGTCTTGCACCACAGCGTGTGATCGCCAAGCTGGAACCCGTGGTCGGACCAGAACACGACCAGTGTTCGCTCGGTCAAACCCAAATGATCCAATTCGGCGAGCAGCCGACCAACTTGTGCGTCCATGTAGCTGATCGCGGCAAGGTAACCGTGACGCAGCTCTTGCTCGTCGTCCTTGCTTAACGTCGCCGGTTTGCTTTTGCCCAACAGTTCCTGACTGTTGTGCCAGGCGATACGCGGCGTCCCGGCCGGCCATTGCGGGCACTCCGGCTCAGCAATCTCTTCACGATCGTACAGGTCCCAATACTTCTTGGGCGCATTGAACGGCAAATGGGGCTTCCAAAATCCGACCGCCAAAAAGAACGGCTGTTTCGACGTCGCGCGTTTCCGCAGCGCATCGAGCGCCAGCGTGGTGATCCGGCCATCGAAATAGGCGTCATCGGGCACGTCACGGCATTCGCACCGAATCGCGTCGGCGAAATCGCGTGGAAGCTCGCCTTCCACTTGAGGCACATCGTGTCGGTGGGAATCAAAATGCATCACCGCCGGCACGCTCCAAGATTCCGGATCGCCGTGAATCTCTGTCGCCCAGTTGTGAAAGATCTTGCCGATGTTTTGGGCGAAATAGCCATTCTGTTTGAAATACTGCGGCAGCGTCACGACGTCGGGAATCGCGTCGCGAAAATGCTTGGTCAAGTTGTACTGGGCCAGGGTGTTCGGCCGCCGACCGGTGAGCAGACTGCTGCGGGAGGGATTGCAGAGTGCTTGAGCGCAATACGCCCGATCGAATCGAGTGCCCCGCGCGGCCAAACGATCCAGATGCGGCGTCTCGACCAACGGGTGACCATAGCAACCCAAATCACAGCGCAAATCATCCGCCGCAATGAACAGCACGTTGGGACGATCAACCGCCGCAGCCTGCGACGTGATCGCCAACGTCAACCAAAAGATCAAAATTGTTCGAATCATTGGGGAAGGGGTTTTGGGTTTTGGGTTTTGGGTTTTGGGTTTTGGGTTTTGGGTTTTGGGTTTTGGGTTTTGGGTTTTGGGTTTTGGGTTTTGGGTTTTGGGTACTCAGTACTCAGTACTCAGTACTCAGTACTCAGTACTCAGTACTCAGTACTCAATTTCAGATTTCAGATTTCCCATCGTTTTGCCCCCATCGTTTTGCCCCCATCGTTTTGCCACCCATCGTTTTGCCACCCATCATCCCGTCTTCCCCAACACCCCGATCTCTCTCAGCACTGCCGCGACTTGTTCGCGTTGTGGGTCGAGGAACCGGTTGAAGGGATCGGCGGGCAGGTCTTCGCAGATGCCGATCAGCGAGAGTGCGGACTTGGTCGCTTTGATGTGTCGCGAAGCATACTTGCCGATCTCGTAGATCTCTTGGAACTTCAAGATCGTTGCCAAGGCGGCATCGGCTGCGGCGGCGTCACCGGCGACGAGGGCCTTGTAGCAATCGACAAAGACGCTGGGCAGGACATTGGCGCCTCCGTTGACACCGCCATCGCCTCCCAACGCGATCGCCTGGGGCAACAGGGCTTCCGGGCCGATCAAGACCTGCCAATCCGTGCGAATTGATTTCAATTGACACAGCTTTTCGAAATACTCCAGGTCCCCGCTGCTGTCCTTGACGCCGATGATCGAGGGGATCTGCGACAGTCGTTTCAGCGTTTCGATTTCAAACCAGACCTTCGTCAGCCCCGGCATGTTGTAGAGCATCAACGGCAGTGGAATTTTCGGCGTGATACTCTGCACGTAGCGTGTCAGTTCGGTTTGACCGGCGGGAAAATAATAAGGCGTCGTCAGCACCGCGGCGTCGGCACCGCATTGGGCGGCATACTCGGCCAGGGTCACCGTTTCCACGTAGGCGGTATCGGTCACTCCGACCAGTACCGGCACGCGTCCGCCGACGATGCGAACTGATTCGGCGATCATCTCGCGGCGCAACCGGTAACTTAAACTCGGAGCCTCCCCGGTGGTCCCCAAGATGAACACCCCCGCCACGCCGCCGTCGATCACGTGGTCCAACAAACGCTGCAACCCATCGCCGTCCAACTCGTCACGTGCCGCCAGCGGTGTGACCAACGGTGGCACGATCCCCTGCAGCGAAATCGGGCTGGAGTCTGGAACCGATTGTCCATTTGCATGATCTGTCACGACACTTCCCATCGATTGGTTTCCCTGGATTCAATTTCTTGCAGCGTCAACTGAAGCCCCGATGCGATGTGACGCTGCATCGCATCGCGGGCGCGGTCGGGGTCCCTGGATCGGATCCCGTCAAAGATTGCCGCGTGATCGTCGCACGTCGACTCCATGATCGCGGCGTCATAGGCGTGCCGCTCGGCGGCGAAGACACGGACCAGGGCGTTGGAACTTTCGCTCGACCGGACCATCGTTTGGTTGCCGGTCGCGTCGATGATCAACATATGAAATCCCAGGTCAGCGCGTTCAAACTCCGCCGTGTCACGCTTACCGGCTTGTCGGCTTTTCGTTTTTGCGACCTTGTCGGCGATCGCCCGCATCCGCCCCAGCGCCCGCTCGATCGCGGCGACCTGAGCCTCGCTGGCGCGCTCGGCCGCCTTGGCTGCCGCGTACGGCTCGATGGCTTCACGCATCTCGTACAGCTCGACCAACTCGTCGGGATTGATCGTGCGAACGACGGCCCCGAGCTGCGGGACCAGTTCGACGAATCCTTCGTTAGCCAACAATCCCATGGCTTCGCGAACCGGCGTGGCGCTGATCCCCAGCTCCTGTCCGATCGGTCCGTAGCGAATCCGGCTGCCCGGCGTGAACTCGCCGGCGATCAGCCGCGAGCGGAGGTTCTGGTAGGCCAGTTGGGCGTGGGTGGAAGTCACGGGCGACACTCAGGTTTGTAGAGGTCTATAGACTTTACCAGAACCGCAGCGTCCCGCAAGCGACCGGCACGGCAACGCGGCGAAGCGTCGTTTCGCGGCAGGGCGCGAGCGGGTTGTCGATTTAGTGAGCCGTGACGCGTGAGCGGCCGGGCACTCCGGCGCCCGCCCGAGGCCTTACGGCCAACGGCTCACCATTGAGTCAGCAGATCCCGACTAAATCGACAGCCCGCGAGCCCTCCGGCGTTTTGGCAACGATGAAGAACCGGACGACTCGCGCCCTGCCGCCAAAACCGAAAGGGGTCGATGGGAATGCCGCGGCGAGTTCCCCGGAGGCCGCATTACGCTGACCTCCGGCTACCCGCTGGCATCCCTTTGGGAGACTAGAATCGTTGGCGCTCAGGCAACCAGACGGAGTTTTTCGGCTTCCTGCTCTTTGGCGGCACAGATGCCTTCGATGAACTCTTCGAAGATGCGGACATCCAGTGCCGAGGCGGCGGCACACTCGGGGTGGAATTGGGTTCCGACCGCGAACCAATCCATCATTTCACTTTCGATGGCTTCGATCACACCATCGGGGCAGCGGGCGGTCACGCGGAAACCCGGTGCGACTTCGTCGATCGCCATGTGGTGGCGGCTGCTGACACGGATCTCACCGTCGCCAAAGACGCGGCCGACCAGCGAATCGCTTTCGACTTCCAGGGTGTGTCGGTGATTGGGGTCGTGGGGGTCCAGGTGCGGAACCGCCGCCGGCAAGTCTTCTTTGATGTGCAGGAACAGGTTGCCGCCCTGCTGGATGTTCAATAGCTGCATGCCGGCTCCGATCGCCAGCAACGGGATGCGACGCTCGGCGATTTCTGCGACCAAGAGGCGGTCACTGGTTTCACGCACCGGATCCATCGGGCGAACGCTCGAATGCAACATGAAGCCGTCGTTGCGCGGATCCAGGTCTCCGCCACCGATCATCATGAAACCTTCAACGTGATCCAGAATCCGGGCGATCGATTCGGGGTCGTCCATCGGAGGCACGACGACCGGAACGCCGCCGGCCGAGAGAATCGACTGGAAATAGCCCGCCGCCAGATAGGCGAACCCGGGTTTGCTGCGGTCAGCAGCTTTGAAATCACAATTGATACCGATGATCGGCTTGCTAACCAGGGCTTCGTTTGACATCCGACGTTTCCTCATAAAAGTCGCAAAATCCAAGAATGACAACGCAGCCGCGTGCTGCGTCAAAAAAGGGGTGCACGGTTACCTGGAAGAACGCCCCGCCACTTCGGCTCGACGCAAACAATGCGTCGGTCGGAGGTGACGGGAAGCAGGAAAACGCAGCGGCAAAGCGGTTGCGAGTGAACCGGGATTGCCAAACCGAACTGCCGAGTCGGGATGAGTCCGCTGAACTCGATGAATAGAAGAGCGATAAGAATCCATCTTGGAATCCATGGTGATCGTCCTTAATCAGGACCGCCCCGGCGGTGTCGGCTCTGGGTCAGAGGCCGGCGACGTTTCGCAAGCCTCTCCGAGCGGTGCGAAAAGTAGCGGCAATTTTCACTGGTTCCAAACAATCTCTACATCTTGTGCAAACTGACGTGTGCTAGCACGACAGGCAGTGCTAGCAATAGGTTTTTTTGCTATCAATGCGGCGTTTGGATGGGATGGCTACCGGAATCACCCCGGAACGCGACCGGAATGCCAGGTTGAACATCGTTTCCGCGGGTTTGGCCCGTAGGCTCGCGCCGAACGGCTGATCATCGTCGGAGATCAGCCGGTTCGCGCCAGCGTCCGGGCACCGCCGCTCGCCTTGACTGAGCGGTATTGGGCTGACGCCCGTACGCTGGCGCGATACGGCTCACCCCACGGGTGCCCCGCTTGAACCAACAGCCGCGGCGGCCTCCGCGACGCCTCTCCCTGAGAATGCTGCTGGGGTAGACTACCGCAACTCAGCTGAAACAGAGCGTCAGAGAATCGGGCAGAGAATCAGGCCTGGAACTTCAACCGACAATAATTCAACCGACAAGGAAACGCGTCTGTGAAATTTGAAAACGTTCGACTGGCGGCCATCGGTGCGTTGGTCCCCGACGAGGTTTGGTCGAGCGACCAGATCGAACAGCGCCTGCAGCCGCTCTACCAGCGGCTGAAGCTGCCCGAAGGCCGGCTGGAGCTGATGTCGGGGATCGCCCAGCGCCGTGTCTGGCCGGTGGGGACTATCCCCAGTGGCCCCAGCATCGAAGCGGGGAAACTGGCCGTCCAGGCTGCCGGGGTGGGCGTCGAATCGATCGGCTGCCTGATCCACGCCAGCGTGTGCCGCGATTTCCTGGAGCCGGCGACGGCATCACGGGTGCACCACGGGATCGGACTGTCCTCGGATTGCTGGGTCTATGATGTTTCCAATGCCTGCCTGGGCCTGATCAACGGCGCGATTCAGATTGCGATGATGATCCAGAGCGGCGCGATCGATGCCGGGATGGTGGTGGGCACCGAAAACAGCCGGATGCTGCTCGAATCGACGATCCAGGCCCTCAACGGGGACACGTCGCTGCGGCGCAAGGACATCAAGGGCGCGTTTGCGTCGTTGACGATCGGATCGGGCAGTTGTGCCTGGCTGCTGACCCACGAGCGTTTGGCGCCCGAGGCGACCTCGATCGAGGTCGGTATTGCCGAGGCCCGCACCCGATTTCACGATCTGTGCGTCAGCGACAGCGACTCGGCCGGCGCGGCGATGCAGCCGCTGATGGAGACGGATTCGGAGAAGCTGATGGCCGAGGGGATTGCCACGGGGGCTGCGGCTTTTGAAAAACTATTGGCCGAAAGCGGCTGGGATCGCGAATCGATCGAGCGAACGGTTTGCCACCAGGTCGGGACCCGCCACCGGGTGGCGATGTTGGAATCGATGGGGCTATCCACCGAGCGGGACAGCGTTTCGTTTCCCCAGCTCGGCAACACGGGCTCGGTTGCCCTGCCGCTGACGGTCGCGTCGGCAGCCGCGCAGGGCGACCTAACGGAGGGGGACCGGGTAGCGATGTTGGGGATCGGGTCGGGGATCAACAGCGTGATGCTGGCGGCCCGCTGGGGGAGCACCGCGATCGCGGGAAACATCAAAGCGATTCAAAATGTCCCGTTGGCCTTGAAAATCCCGAGCTGAGCGGCGACACTCTGCCGCTTCCCAAAACCGACGCGCGACCGCCCTCGGAGAAACGTCTCTCCGGGTGAACTCAGCGGATCGCGCCGGCAGCGTTTCGATCGGTTTCAATCCACCGTTCGTCCCGCAGCCCGACCCCTTTATTGATCTGTAGCGGTCCACCCGCGGCTAGGTTTTTTACCGATCCGTCAGTGGGGCTGATTGCGGACACCCAGGAGAATCACCGTCTATGGCTCGTTACACCGGCCCTAAAGCACGCGTCAACCGTCGACTCGGCACCCTGATTTATGAAACCGCGGGTGCCGCTCGTGCCCTCGACCGTCGCAACACGCCGCCCGGGATGCATGTCCGCGGCCGTCGCCCGAGTAACTACGGTGCGGCCTTGCAAGAAAAGCAAAAGATCAAGCACTATTACGGGTTGGGCGAACGCCAGCTGCGTCGCTACTTTGACGCCGTCGGTCGCAAGTCGGGCAACACCGGTGAGCTGTTGTTGCTGATGTGCGAGCGTCGGTTGGACAACGTGGTTCGCCGAGTCGGATTCACCAAGACACGTCCCCAGGCCCGTCAAGGCGTCGCGCACGGCCACTTCTTGGTCAACGGCGTGAAGGTCGACAAGCCCAGCTACATCCTGCGTCCGGGCGACATTGTCGAAGTCCGCAACCGCGAGAACCTGAAGAACCTGTACCGGGGTGTGATCGCCAACGCGGCCCCCGATGCACTGGACTGGGTGGCGTTTGACAGCGAGAGCTTGAAGGCGACGATGCTGGGGTTGCCCGGTGCGAGCGACATCAGCTTGCCGGTCGACGCGAACGCCGTCGTCGAATTCCTGTCTCGTTAATCCAATCGGTGTGGCGTCCAGCTTGCCTTCACTTGGATTGGCGAGCTGGAAGCATACGCCAATTTGCGGTTTGACAGTACAATTCAGCTTCCGTCGCGGACGCCTCGGCGTCCGTTCTTTTTTGCTCCGACGGTGGTCTTTGAAACCAACAGTCTTCCTCGCCAATCGAATAGAGAAAAATGCATTGTCCCGTTGTTGTCTTGGGCGGTGGCCCCGGTGGTTATGCGGCCGCGTTTTTGGCCGCCGATGAAGGATTGGACGTCACCATTGTCGAAGCGGAACCCCGGCTCGGCGGGACCTGCTTGTTGCGTGGATGTATCCCCAGCAAGGCGCTGCTGCACGTCGCCAAAGTGATCCACGAAGTGGACGACTTGAGAGCCAATTGGGGCGTGGAATACTCCGACAAACCGACGATCGATATCGACAAGGTGCGTGCCCGCAAGGACCAGGTGATTTCCAACCTGACCGGCGGGCTCGGCAATCTGGCCAAGCGTCGCAACGTCACCGTGATCCAAGCCCGCGGCAGCTTCGTCAACTCGACCACGTTGCAATTGGAAGGCGACCACGAATCGATTCCCGTCGGCGGGCAACTGACGTTCGACCACTGCATCCTGGCCACCGGCAGTGTCCCCGCGATGCCGCCGGCGTTCAACATCGGCAGCGACCGCGTGATGGACAGCACCGGTGCACTGGCGCTCGCGGACATCCCCGAATCGATGCTGGTCGTCGGCGGCGGCTACATCGGATTGGAAATGGGCAGCGTGTACGCTCATCTGGGTTCCAAGGTCACGGTCGTCGAATTGGCCGAGGGCTTGTTGCCCGGTGCGGATCGCGATCTTGTCAAACCGTTGGCCAAACGCATCGACAAACTTTGCGAAGGCCGCGTGCTGACGAACACCAAGGTCGGCTCGTTGACCGAAGTCGGCGACAAGATCGAAGTGACCTTTGAAGGGCCGGCCCATTTCGGGCACGAGCAATTTGATCGTGTGCTGATCAGCATCGGTCGGCGTCCGGTCACCCGCGGCCTGGGACTGGAAAACACCTCCGTCGTCGTCAATGAGCGGGGCTTCGTCGAATGCGACGACCGGCAACGCACGGCCGATCCGCACATCCTGGCCATCGGTGACGTCGCCGGGGATCCGATGCTCGCCCACAAAGCGACGCACGAAGGCCGGGTGGCGGCCGAAGTCCTGGCCGGTAAAGCCGCCAGTTTTGACAAGAAAGCGATCCCGGCGGTGGTGTTCACCGATCCCGAGATCGCTTGGGCCGGCATCACCGAAACCGAAGCCAAGCGAGACGGCGTGAAGGTCGCGGTGGAAGTTTATCCCTGGGCGGCGAGCGGACGGGCTCAGGCTCTGGGGATCACCGAAGGGTTGACCAAGTGGCTCGTCGATCCAGAATCCGGACGCGTGATCGGTTGTGGGATCGTCGGATCAGGGGCCGGTGAATTGATCGCCGAAGCCGTCTTGGCGATCGAGATGGGATGCGAAGTCCATGACGTGACCGAAAGCGTGCACCCGCACCCGACGCTCAGCGAAACGTTGATGAACGCCGGTGAAGTGCACTTCGGCACCGCCACCGAAATTTTCAAACCCAAACGAAAACCTGCGTCAGTGGGTTAATCCATGACACAACGCGTCTACATCAAAACCGTCGGCTGCCAGATGAACGTGCTGGACAGCGAAATGGTCATCGCTGACTTAAAACGTCACGGCTACACCGTCGTGGACTCGCACGAAGAAGCGGACTGCGTGCTGTACAACACCTGCAGCGTCCGCGAGCATGCCGAGGAGAAGGTCTACAGCGCGTTGGGCAAGATCCGTGAATCCAAAAAGGATCATCCGGACAAACTGATCGGTGTGATGGGCTGCATGGCCCAGAAGGATCAGGAGATCATTTTCAAACGTGCGCCTTACGTCGACATGGTCGTCGGTCCGGGGCAACTGCACACGATCCCAGATCTGCTGACCAAGCTGCGAAACGGCGAAGGCCGCCAGATGGCGATCTCGCTGGGCCGCAAGGACGACAAGCAAGCCGTCGTCGCGCGGAGCCACGAGACGTTCGACCCGCTCCGTGACCCTACGATGCGGCCGACCCCGTTCCAGGCGTACCTGCGGATCCAGATCGGTTGCGATAAGTTTTGCACCTATTGTGTCGTCCCCAACACGCGCGGCCCCGAGCAAGGCCGTCCGCCCCGCCAGATCGTCTCCGAAGCGCAGGTGCTGGCCGACCAGGGATGCCGCGAGATCACGTTGCTCGGTCAAACCGTCAACAGCTACAAGTATTCCGCCGATGGCGAAACGACGGACATGACGTCACTGTTGGAAATGCTGCACAATGTCGATGGGATCGAGCGGATCAAGTTCGTCACCAATTACCCCAAAGACATGACCGAACGGTTGTTGGTGGCCGTCCGCGACTTGCCGAAGGTCTCGCCGTATTTGCACGTGCCCGCCCAGAGCGGCAGCGACGCGGTGCTCAAACGCATGAAACGCGGCTACACGATCGCCGACTACATGGAGATGTTCGAGCGGATCGAGCGGATTTTGCCCGAGGCCGCCGTCAGCAGCGACTTCATCGTCGGGTTCTGCGGCGAGACGGACGAGGACTTTGAAAAATCCGTCGCGTTGGTCGAACGTTGCCGCTTCAAGAACAGCTTCATCTTCCAATACAGCGTCCGGCCCGGCACCAAGGCCGCCGAGCGATTGGAAGACGACGTCCCACGCGAGGTCAAAGCCGAGCGGAACCATCGCTTGCTGGAAGTCCAGAACCGAATCGCGAAAGAAGAAAACGCCAAAATGATCGGCCGCGAGGTTCAGGTGTTGGTCGAAGGCCCCAGCAAGAAAGCCGCCGACGCCGATGCAGACAGCCCCGTCGTTCAAATGACCGGGCGGACCCCCTGTGATCGCATCGTCGTGTTCGACGGCAACCGTCGCCAAGCGGGGCAGTTGCTCGATGTCCAGGTCGACGACGTCAGCAGCCACACCCTGATCGGCCGTGTCAAAACGGTCGACGTCGTCTCGATCGGGATGTAGTGGTGGCTCGTGCGGGGCGGTGCAGTGAGCGGCGCCAGCCGTGCGGTCGATTTAATCGAGATCTGCTGAGTTGATGGTGAGCCGCTGGCCGTAAGGCCTCGGGCGGGCGCCCGATTGCCCGGCCGCTTACGCGTCACGGCTCACAAAACCGACAGCCCGCAAACCGTCCGGTTTCAGCCTGAAAACACTTTGAAAAACCAAAGGGGCTCGCGCCCTGCCGCTAACAAAAAACGGAAGGTGAGGGTGAGAAATCACCCTTGCGACCCACCGGCCGGGGCGACCGGGACACGATCGATGACGGTTTTCCCGCAGGGTCCCCGGGCGTCGTGCTGCTCTCCATTGCCCCCTGTGCCTAGCCGCCCGCATTCGTGACAATCCGGCCACTCTCCCCTACAGAATATGCCTATGTCCACTTCTACCCCATCCTCGGCGGACCCATCCTCCCAGAGCGAGATCACGACGCATCCGCTGCCGTGCGGAATGACGGTTCTGGTTCAACCGATGCCTTGGCTACGAACCGCGGCCTTCACCCTCTCGCTGCGCAGCGGCATTCAGACCGAGCCGGATAACCGAGCCGGTCTGGCGTCGATGGTCTGCGAGATGGTCCAGCGCGGAGCCGGCAGCTTCAGCAGCCGTGACCTGGTCGCGATGCAGGACAATCTGGGCATGGATCGCAACAGCGGTGTCTCGACGGCCACGTCATCGTTTGGTGCCGCGATGCCGTCCGAATCGTTCGGCGAAGCGTTGAACCTGTACGCGGACATCGTGCGGCGGCCGCACCTGCCGGCGGATCAAATCGAAGATGCCCGGATGATGATGATCCAGGAGCTGCGCGCGATCGAAGACGAGCCGACACAGCGGGTGATGAAGCGTGTCCGCGAGCTGCACTATGGCTCTCGACTGGGACGCGGCAACCAGGGAACGATGGAGTCGTTGGCCGCGATCAATAGCGATGACATTCGACAGTTTTATCAAGCCAACTATCACGCCGGTGGTGCAATCCTGACCGTTGCGGGGCGCGTCGAAGCCGACACGGTGGTGCAGCTCGCCCAGGAAGCGTTCGGAGACTGGCGAACGGAGGACGTTGACGACGCCCCGTTGCCCAGCGGCGCGCCGGTGTATGAACACATCCAAGCGGCCAGCAGCCAAACCCACATCGCGTTCGCTTTCCCGAGCATCCCTTACGGTCACCCGGACTATTTCGCCATGCGTGCGGGCATCGGCATCCTGAGCGACGGGATGAGCAGCCGGCTGTTCGATCGCGTCCGCGAAAAGCGCGGGCTGTGTTACACCGTCTCGGCGAGTTGTCATTCGCTGATCAATGCCGGCGGTGTGTTTGGCTACGCCGGAACCACGCCCGCCCGCGCCCAAGAAACATTGGATGTCACGCTGGGAGAGATCCGGAATCTGCCCAGCGACTTGGAACAAAGCGAGCTGGACCGTTGGAAGGTTCGCATCGAAAGCGGGCTGATCATGGAACAGGAATCCAGTGCCTCGCGGGCCAGTTCCCTGGCCAGCGATTTCTATCAGATCGGCAGGGCGATGCCGACCGCCGAACTGAGTGGGATCATCGAAGCGTTGACGCTCGATGATGTGAAGGGCTATTGGGAAAAACACCCGCCGTCGGACTATCGAATCGTCACCCTCGGACCCGAGAAGCTCAACGTTTAACCCGCTGCGACGCTTTCGCTTTGCGCGCCGGGTTGAAAGGCCGATCGCCCGTCGGCCCACGACAGAAGGCTGGTCCGTCCCCAAACACCACCGAACGACACTCCTCGTCTGAATTCCAAATGCCTAAGTTCCAGCAAGCCACCCTCGCCAACGGCCTGCGCATCGTCGCCGAGACGGATCCGCGCAATTACTCGATGTCCTTGGGGTACTTCGTTCAGGCCGGATCGCGCAACGAACTCGACCCGCAATCCGGGCTCAGCCACTTTCTTGAACACATGATGTTCAAGGGGACGCAGCGACGGAGTGCCGAAGACGTCAACCGCGAACTCGACGAACTCGGTGGCCAATCCAACGCCTACACGTCCGAAGAACAAACGGTCTACTACGCGACCGTGCTGCCCAAGTTCCAGGACCGAATCGTCGACTTGTTGACCGACATGATGTCGCCGATTCTCGACGGAGACGAATTCGAGACCGAACGCAACGTCATCTTGGAAGAGATCGCCAAGTACGAAGACCAGCCTCCGTTCGGCGGATTCGAACGCGCGATGGAAATCTACTTTTCACCGCGCGGGCTGGGACGACGGGTGCTCGGCACCAGCGAATCGATCGAAGCGATGACGGCCGAACGGATGCGAGACTATTTCAACCAACGCTATCGCCCCGAGAACATCGTGCTGGCCGCCTCGGGCAACGTCGACTTTGACGCGTTGGTCGCCGAGATCGACCAACGCACGGCATCGTGGGCCGACCGGGTGGCCACCGAAACGCTCCCCGCCGATGACGCCGATTCGATTCCCGAGGGGATCGAGTTGTCAAACCGAGTCGCCACACCCGACGCGGTGCAAGCCTACTGCATCCAGATCGGCAACGGCCCCTCCTCGGCCAGCAGCCAGCGGCACGCGGCGCGATTGCTGGCGTCCATCCTGGGCGACGAAGGCGGCAGCCGGTTCTTCTGGGATCTGATCGACACCGGGCGTGCCGAAGTGGCGACGTGTTGGCCACAGGAATTCAGTGATCGCGGAGCCTGGTTCAATTACCTGGTCTGCGTGCCCGACGATCTGGAGAGCAACCAGCGCTTCATGCGTGAAATCATCCACAACGTCGTCGAGAAAGGCGTCACCAAAGAAGAGCTTGAGCAAGCGATCAACAAGACAGCGGCCGGCTACATCATGCAGAGTGAACGACCGAGCAATCGTTTGTTTAGCATCGGAAGCCGCTGGTTGATCCACAACGAGTACGTTGATCTGGATCAATCCCTGACCAACATTCGGTCGGTCGATCAAGCGGCGATCGCCGAGGTCGCCGAAACCTATTTGTCCGAAGAACCGACGGAAATCTTGGCCTGTTGAATCAGATTGTCATCGATTCGGTGAGGATTTGGAAAGGAACTGACGGATTTTTCGGATCAGTTGATCGGCATCGATCGGCTTGCTGAGGTAATCGTCGCATCCACTATCGACGCAACGTTTCATGTCACCGTGCATCGCGTCGGCGGTCAGCGCGATGATGGGGTTGGTAAACCCTCTCGCTCGCAAACGGCCGGCGGTCTCGTAGCCATCCAAGTTCGGCATCTGCATGTCGAGCAACACGATATCGAACGCCTCTCCATTGGATTGGGCGTTCGCAACCGCTTCCAGCGCCTTCAATCCGTCATTGGCTTCGGTGATTCGAGCGCCGGACTTTTGCAGGATGTGCTTGCTAAGCAAACGGATATCGCGGCGGTCATCGACCAGCAGCACATGACAATCCAAGGCGATCGGCGGTTCGTTGTGTTGTTCGCTGCGTTGTTCGTTGTGTTGTTCGGCAGGATCGGTTTGAGCAGCATCGGGGTCGGCCATCCCCATCGATACTCCAGCCAAGTCGCCGGCGGCGATTTGCAGTGTCACGGTGCTTCCCCGTCCGAGTTCGCTTTCGACCGAGATTGCACCGCCGAGCATGTTGGCCAATCGCTGGCTGATGACCAAGCCCAGTCCTGTCCCGCCAAATTCTCGCGAAACGTGGGCGTTCCCTTGAAAGAACGGTTGGAAGAGTTGTCGCTGTTTTTCCGCCGAAATCCCGATACCGGTGTCGATGACCTGGAACCGTAGCATCGGTTCGCTGCCGCCGCCGAGCAACTCCACAACCAGGGACACGCTGCCTTGTTTGGTGAACTTGACCGCGTTACCGAGCAGGTTGATCAAGATCTGTTTGAGTCGTTTCGGGTCACTTTCGATTTGGCTTGGGATTTCGCCGCGGTATTGAACGGTAAACGTCAAATGGTTTTCGCGGGCACGGATCTCCATGATCGATCGGACGTCCTGGATCAACTTGTGCGGCGAAAAGTACTCCGGCAGGACTTCCAGCTTTCCGGCTTCAATCTTGGAGAGGTCCAGGATGTCGTTGATGATGTCGAGCAGAAAATCGCCATTGCGGCGGATGGTCCGCAAATGCTGGTGGGCCACGTCATCGTGAACGTGTTCCTCCAGGAGCTCGGCATAGCCCAAAATGGCCGTCATCGGGGTGCGGATTTCATGGCTCATGTTGGCGATGAATTCGCTCTTTGAGGTACTGGCGGCCTGGGCCAATTGCCTCGCTTTCTTGAGCGAACGTTCGAATTTTCGTTGTTCGGTGATGTCCTGTGTCAGGCCGGTCACAAACCCCGAGGCTTCGTTTTCACGTTTTTTGAATCGTCCCCGTTCGCGAAGCCAGCGAACGGTTCGATCCGCTCTGACGATACGAAATTCCGCTTCGTAGATGCCTTCGGTCTCGATGGCTTGTTTCCACGCCTGCTCGACCCCCTCACGGTCGTTGCGATGCACAAGGATGAATCGATCTTCGATCGGGCCCACAGTTTCGACGGGTTCAAAACCGAGAATCTGATTGAGGTTGGCATCACGGGTGTGTTTATCGCTGGACAAATCCGCTCGCCAACGCCCCATGCCGGCGGCATTGAGTGCATCGCGAAGACTCTCTTCACTTTCGCGCAGCTCGGCTTGGGCTCTGGGACGATCGATTGCGATGCCGGCGAATCGCGCGTTGGCTTCGAGCAATTCCAATTCGTGCTGCGTCGGCTCTCTTGATTCCTTGAAGTAAATCGCAAACGTCCCAAGCAAGGATCGATTGGCGGCAAAGATCGGTTCAGACCAACACGATTTCAAATCGTATCGTTGTGCGAGTTCCTTGTACCGCGCCCAGCGAGGGTCGTGGTCGATCTCCGACACGATGTTGCGTTGTTGCTGATAGGCCGCGGTGCCACACGAGCCGACGTTGGGCCCGATTTCGATTCCGTCGACGGCAGCGTTGTAACTGTCGGGCAAGTGGGGAGCCGCTCCATGGCAAAGTCTTTTTCCGTCCTCGTCGAGCAGCAGTACGGATCCGAGCGAACCGGGGATTTGTGATTCCATCGATTTGACCAGTTCGGTCAAGATCTTTCCGACGGGCTGCTCGTTGGCGATCATCTCCAGAATGCCGGCTTGTCCCGCCCGGAAATTTTCGGCCTGCTTGCGTTCATGAACGTCAATGACCGCGCCGACGTAGCCTTCAAACTCCGCGTCTTCGTTGAATCGCGGTCGCGCGGCATCGATCGCCCAGCGGTACTTCCCGTCAGCTCGTCGCAATCGATAATCGAACGAAAAGGCTTCCTGGCGTTGATTTGCCTGTTGCAGGATGCGGGTAATCCGCTCGCGGTCCTCGGGGTGAACCGCATTGATCCGGCCGAAGCCCAGCCCTTCTTGTTCGCTCTGGCCGGTGAACTCATACCAGCCGCGAGACAAGAAGGTACACGAGCCGTCGCGTTCGGTGATCCACAACATCGTCGGTGCGTTGTCAGCCATCGCGCGGAACTGATCGGCGCGTTCCCGCATTGCCACTTCGGCGCGTTTCCGATCGGTGATGTCCACGACGACGCCGACCAATCGCAGCGTTTTGCCGGACGCATCGACCACCGCATGGCCACGCTCTTCGATCCAGATGACCCGCCCGTTGTCCGCACGGATGGCGCGGAATTGCAGCTGGAATTCTCCGCCTCGGGCGATGGCGGATTGGACGATTGAATCGACGCGCTCGCGGTCGTCCGGATGGACAAGTTCGAACCCCGACCGACTGTCTTTGGGAATCGAATCAGGTTGCAAGCCGAAGATGTCGACCACGTTCTCAGAAAAGTGGACGACGTCGGCATTCGGGTCCCATTGCCAGGCCACCATTCGTGCGGCCGTCAGCGCCAGTCGAAGCCGTCGCTCGCTTTCCTGGAGCGCTTCTGCGGTCTCGCGACGCAGGCGGGTGATCCGGACATGAGCCCTGACCCGCGCGACCAATTCGCGGGCACTGAACGGTTTGAAAAGGTAATCATCGGCGCCGGCTTCCATTCCATCGACCCGACTCTCCTCACCAGCTCGGGCCGACAACATAATGATCGGGATGTCGCGGGTCCGCTGATGCTCTCGCAGTCGCTCCAGTAGCCCGTAGCCGTCCAATCGCGGCATCATGACGTCGGTCAAAACCAAGTCGAAATGCTCAGCCTGTGCCCGTTCCCACGCCGCTTGCCCATCGGCGACCACCGTGACCGAATAGTCTTCGCTCAACAACCGCCTGATGTATTGACGCATGTCTGCGTTGTCGTCGGCAACCAGGATCCGCGAACGTGGGTGATCGCGAGTTTCCGCCATCTCGCCGGCGATCGCTCCGGCCAGCGACGCGGGCTGCGGTTGCAGAGCTGGCGGGTCCGGAAAGTCCTCTTCACCCACGGGGTCATCGGTGAGCCAGCGCAGCGCTTCTTCGACGTAGGGCGTCGATCCCGTCCCCGTCGGAACGGCGTCATTGCCGTCGCCCATCCACTCGCCCATCTGCTCACCTGCCTGCTCGCCCGAACCATCGTCGCGACGGATCGGGATGCTCACGGTAAACGTGGTGCCTTGTCCCAATGTACTTTCGGCCGTGATCGTGCCCTGGTGCAACTTGACCAATTCCTGCACCAGCGCCAGACCGATCCCGCTACCTTCATGCGTGCGTCCGCGGGCGTTTTCGATGCGGTGAAACCGTTCGAACAGTCGGGGAATCTGGTCTTGGGGAACGCCTGTCCCGGTGTCTCGAACGGTCAGTCGAACTTGGTCATCGACCTCTCGCTGGGTGACGACAATTTCACCGTCGAAGGTAAACTTGAAGGCATTGGAGAGCAGGTTCAAGACAATTTTTTCCCACATGTCGCGGTCGACGTGGACCCGCTTGGACAGGTCATCCACATCGACCCGCAAACGCAAGCCCACTCGTTCAATGGCCGATCGAAACACGCTCACCAATTCCCTCGTGAACGCCGCCAAATCGGTCGCCTGGAACTGGGCTTTGACACGGCCGGCTTCGATCCGCGAGAAATCGAGCAACGAGTTGACCAGGCGCAGCAATCGCAATCCGTTTCGATGGATCACCTCCAGTTGCTCCGTCTCGGCAGACGATCGGTCTGTGCCGCTGCGGGACAACAAATCTTCCACCGGTCCAAGCATCAGCGTCAGCGGTGTGCGGAACTCATGGCTCACATTGGAAAAGAAAACCGTCTTGGAGCGATCCAACTCGGCCAACGCCTCGGCACGGCGTCGCTCCGCTTCATATGCCTCGGCATTGGCCACCGCAGCGGCTAATTGTCCGGCCAACAGATCGAAAAAGCCACGATAACTGTCGTCGAGTTCCAGCCGCGGGCTCGCACCGGCAATCAAGAATCCTGCGAGCAGGTTTTGGCCGGGCTTGGCAAGCGGGACGACCATGGCGTTCTGAGGCGGTTCCGGCCAAATCCCGACCTCCAAGGGACCGACCCGTGAGGACAAATCATTTAACTCAATCGCCTGCTCGTGATCGATGACCTCCCGCAGCGGCCAGATGCTGTCGTCTTTGCCAACGTCGATGACCGCCGGGCAGGCGAGGTGCTCGGTCGCCAAACCGCTCAACCCCGCCAGCCGTGCCTTAGACGTCTTTTGATCGAACAGGTAGATCAACGCAAAGGGAAGGTCTTGGGGATTGCCCGCAAGAATTTCTGCGGCGGTACGACAAGCCTCATCGATCGACCTGGCTTCGTCCATCGTACGGGCGGCAAGCTCGCGCAGAGTCGCCAGACGCCGCTCGCCAATGGTGCGTTTGGTGTCCTCGGTCACGACACAGAGCATGCCACCGGTGCGTTCGCCTGCGCCGTCGAACGGCAGTGGACTATAGGAGAACGTGTGATAAGTCTCTTCCGGAAACCCCTTCCGCTCCAGGAACAGCAACATGCTTTCGTCCCAGGTTGCTTGCCCCGTTTTCAGAACGGATTCCGCCAGCGGTCCGATGTCATCCCAAATTTCGGACCAGACTTCACTGGCAGGTCGGCCGAGCGCCCAGGGGTGCTTGGGACCAAGCGTCATCTCCGAATAGGCGTCATTGTAAAAGAACGTGAATTCCGGTCCCCATCCCACCCACATCGCATAGCGTGAGCCGAGCATGATTTGGATGGCCGTTTTCAGACCCATTGGCCAATCTTCCATCGGGCCAACCGGAGTGCTCGACCAATCAAATTCCCGCGTACGACGGGCCATCTCGCTATCGAATTTGGTCACAAATGCCCTCTGCGTCGTGTGATTGGTTGGAAAGTCTGCAAGCTGGCCGTCACTGCCTCGGGCCTTACCAGCGTGATCGGGCTGCCCAAGACGATGGACCATCAATCCAAACGACCTGTCCCGGTCGATTTGACCTGTTTCAATCGCTGGCGCAGCCCAGTGGTTGGCAGGTTGCGCGACAGCGGTTGCCCCGTTACGCCACCGGGCTCGCTCGCAGCCACGGTCGGTCGCTCGTTCCAAATCCATGGAATGCGACGAGCGGAAAAGGGGTCAGGTACCAAAAACCAAATGGCCCCAAGGGTGCTTCGCATTTTTGGTACCTGACCCCTTTTCCGCGGCACCCTCAGTTTAAAGGTTGCCCCACCGCCAGGTCGTCATCGAGACTTAGGATAACCATTTTCGCGATAGCGAATACGTCAGGACCTTGGACGGCCAAGCCTTGGTTTCCGAACGCCCATGGGTCCACAATGTCAGCTCGGCGAGATCTGCTGGAAGGATTCCGACACTCGATCATGAGGATCGCTAAGAATAAGCGTCGTTCGTCCAAATGTGAAGAAGTAGGCAGCGTCGGTTCGCGACGATGCCGAGGTGGCGTCGCTACCGGGGGACACCCGGCCGAATGCGATCGCACGCAAACGGCCAGGCGGCCAGATCTCGTGCCGTTACCGACGACCGCTGTACCGGGAGTTGCTGGTCACGAACCGATCCAGATCCTTTTCCAGTTGGATCAGCTCTTCGTCGAGCCACGTGGCAAACTCCGCCCGCGAGACGTCTTCGACCAGCGCGGTGAACTGATCCCAATTCGTCGTGATCACCTGCTTGGCCGATTCGCTCTTCAAACTTGGCGTTTGTTTGTCGCTGGATGTCGACATATCGAAACCCTCCGGTTGGGGGTGGTTGTGATGTGATCAAATCTGGAAACTGAATCTCAGTCCCACGTCGTCTCTGCCAGTTAGACGCGCCCACCAAGCTCGGGGTTCATCGTAATAACAAAGGTTCTTTGGGGAACGTTTCTTCAGTAGCAGCAAGCCGCATGCCTTTTTTCGGGCTTGCCACCCACTTCTTGGGTCCTGACCGTGGAATTCATCCTCTTTTCACACGAAAAACGACTCGAAAGTTTATTTTTAGCAATCTCGAATTGATTCCGATGCCACCAGCGGTGTGTCGTTCTGGCGACGGATTGTTTCAAAACTGCCACTTCTTCATGCAGCCGACGTCTCCGAATGCTCAAAGAGACCGCACCGCCATAGAATACTCCGTTATCGTCCGATAACGGAGGGAGTTTCGACTTTAAATAATTTTTTGGCCGATTTAGCCCTCGGGTTGGCAGGGTCAACGAAGCGATAGCGGTCGCGGTCACTGTTGCGCCAGCCATTTTTCGCAGCGTTTGGCGGAAATCTTGATCGCGGTGCCTAGCGGCTGGGCAAACAGGCTGACACGCAATTCTTCGATCATCCAGCGAAATTCGTCGGCCGAGCGGGCTTTGGGATGCTGATCCGACTCGGGAAACCGCGCGATCCACTGCTGCCAGAGACGGGCCACGGTCTCCGCACCGGATTGATCGCGTGATCCGGCACCGCTACGCAGTTTGTCCAACCGATAGGTGATCGCCGACAGATAGCGTGGGTAGTGTTGCAGCCACTGCCAGGGTGTGACAGACAAGAACTCAGGGTGAACCAGCCAGCGGAGTTGTTCCTGCACGTCGTTGCCGGCGGCAGCGAAACGCGAGGTGGACAGCGATTCGATTTCGCTCCGCATGTTCAAGTACGACTGGCCGAACTGTGTCAGCCATTTCGCGACTTCTTGAACGGCGACGGAGATGCGTTCGCCGCGATCGACCCGCCGCGCTTCGAATGCCTCGCGGCCACGCACCAGGGCTTGGTTTTCGACAAATGCGATCCGCGCCAACAGGTCGATCAATGACGGTTCGAACTGGGCCGCCGGAACCGCACCGGCGAGTCGGATCTTGGTTTCGTTCAACTCCGGCAACCAACGGACTTGGCGTCTCAGTTCCGCGCGTTCGCTGATCGCGTACAGTCGGGTCAGGCCTTGCCGCATGATCGAATCGGCGGAGGCTTGGTCGGGGAACAATCCGATGGTGACATGATCCCCTTGGTCAACGAGTGCGGGGTACTGCGCGACTCGCACTCCGCCGCGCTCGCGTGTGACATCGACCGGTAGATGATCCAGATCAAAGGACCGCATCGGATCGCTCGGCAACTCGGTATCCATCTGGCCGCCGGCGTCGCTGGATGATTCGCCGCCACTGGCACCGAATTGCCGGGCCAGTGGATCGACCGATCGACCTTGCGCGATCAGCTTGCCCTCGTCATCGACCACGGAGATCAGGAACCGCAGGTGTTCCTCCAGTTTTTCGTCCTGAAAATCAGATTCGCTGATCGTCATTTCCGCGTGACGTGACATCGCACTGCACAGCGCGGGCATGAACGGGACCTGACCGTAGTGCGGCAGCAGTTCCTGGTAGATTTGCTGGGCGACATCGGCAGCGGGAACCAGATTGCGACGGATCCGTTTGGGCAGCGATTTAATCATCGCGATAATCTTGCCGGGTAGCAGCCCTGGGACGAGCCAACCGAGTCGATCATCGCTGATTTGGGAGACCGCCGCTTGGTGGATCCGCAAGCTGACGCCATCATCTTCGGCGCCGGGTTCGTATCGATACTTCAGCGGCAGTTCGGTCTTGCCGACGGTCAGCTGGTCGGGAAAGGCGTCGCTGGAGATTTCATCGGTGGCGATGTCGATCAAATCGGACGGCATCATGAACAACGTGGTCTCGTCGGCTGGCACGTCCGGGCGGTCATGCAACCAGGCCGACAGCGCCGTCGAATCGGTAAGCCGGGAAGCCCAATCGGGCACCGGCATGGCCTTGGCAAATTTCTCCAGTCGTCCCTTGTCACAGACGTCGGCCGGTAAACGTTGTTGATAGAACTGCGCCACCACAAAGTCATCGACGACCATGTCGCGTCGTCGCGTTTTAGCCGCCAGCACTTCGAACGATTCCCGAAGTGAGCGGTTGTGTCGCACGAATTTGGCATTGGTTTGTAATTGCTGTTCGACCAGTCCGTGCTGGATCAACAGGTCGCGTGCCGTGGCCGGATCGACCGGCGGCAGCGGCACGCGGCGGCGGACGACGATCGGCAGCCCGAACAAAGATTGACGTTGGTAACAAAACGCACCGCCCGACTTCTGGCTCCAGTGTGGATCGCTGTATGACGACTTGAGCAGGTGGGCGGCGATGGCTTCGACCCATTGCGGCTGGATCTTCGCCACGGTGCGGGCATATTGCTTGCTGGTTTCCACCAGTTCGGCGGCCACGATCCACTTCGGTTTGGATTCGAACACGCCGCTGCCCGGCCACAGAAACAGCTTTAAATTGCGTGGCCCCAGGTAAACATTTTTTTCGCCGGCCATCGCGACGCCGGACAGAAAACCACTCAGCAGCGCCTGGTGGACCGCCGCATAACGTTCTTTGTCGATCGTGTGTTTGGTTTGATCGTCGGCGAACTGAATCGCGCCGATGCGCCGTCGCGGGGACGATGCACCGGCGGCCCGCGAGCGGTTCAGGTCGGATGCGATCTCGCGGAGTTGCCGGTAGGTATCGGCCCATTCCCGCATCCGCGTCGGTGACAGGAAACGCCGACGCAGTTGTCGTGTGAGCTTGGCTCGCGAGCAATCGGCGCGGGCCTGTTCGTAATATCGCCACAGTCTGAGAAACGAAAGGAAATCGCTTTCGGCGTCGCGGAATTCCGCGTGGGCCTGATCGGCCGCTTGCTGCTGGTCTTGCGGACGCTGTCGGGGATCGGGGATTTCCATCGCGGCCGCGATCGGCAAGATTTCCGGCAGCACGCCCAGTTCATCCGCAGCCAGGATGATGCGTCCGATCCGCGGATCGACCGGCATCCGGCCGAGTGACTTTCCGATCGCCGTCAATTCTTGTTGTTCGTCGATCGCACCGAGTTCCAGCAACGTCTGCACGCCTTCGCGGATCGATTCCGGTCGCGGCACATCCAACAGCGGCAACGCGTCCAGCGATCCGAACCCCAGCATCTTGCTTTGCAGCACAACCGAAGCCAAGTTGGTCCGACGTATCTCGGGTGTCGTGAAGGCATCACGGGACTCAAAGTCCATGGGTGAATACAGACGCACGCAGACGCCGGGACCGACGCGGCCGCAGCGACCGGCGCGCTGGTCCGCACTGGCACGGCTGACCGGTTCGATCGGCAATCGTTGCAGCTTGCTGCGTGGACTGTAGCGGCTGATGCGTGCGGTACCCGTGTCGATCACCGAGCGAATGCCGGGCACGGTCAGCGAACTTTCCGCGACGTTGGTCGCAAAGATCAACCGTTGTTTCTGGCCGCTGGGATGAAAGATCCGTTGTTGATCTTTTTGCGGCAACCGCGCGTACAACGGCAAGATCTCGACACGTCCCTCCAGT
Organism: Rhodopirellula sp. SM50; assembly: GCF_002289565.1. GTDB lineage: Bacteria > Planctomycetota > Planctomycetia > Pirellulales > Pirellulaceae > Stieleria. The sequence continues at coordinate 38,895 of NZ_NTFY01000081.1, forward strand.
CCTAGACGTTTGTAGTGACCGGCCACGCGGTGCGACACCAAACGGATGTCGCGTTCGGTGGGCAGAAAGATCAGCGTGTCACCGCCGCCACTGTGACCGCGCGACAGATCTTTGATCCCCGCGATCACATGGTGCGCCAGGTCATACGAACGGTTCTCGTCGGCGACGTCTTCCCAAGGAAGATACCGCATCTCGACGGGATAGCCGCGGCCTTCGACGGTCAAAATCGGTGCCGGCCCTTGTTGGTCACCAAAATGTTCGGCGAACCGTTCGGCGTCGATCGTTGCCGAGGTGATGATGATTTTCAGATCCGCGCGTTTTTGTTGCAGCCCCCGCAGGTACGCGAGCAAGAAATCGATGTTCAGCGAGCGTTCATGAGCTTCGTCGATGATGATCGTGTCGTATTGATCCAGGAATCGATCCGAACCGGTTTCCGCCAGCAGAATGCCGTCGGTCATCAGTTTGATCATCGTGTCGGGACCGGTCTGGTCGCCGAAGCGAACCTGGTAGCCGACCTGTTGTCCGAGTTGACATTGCATTTCCTCGCACAACCGCGTGGCGATGCTGCGGGCGGCCAGTCGTCGCGGCTGGGTGTGACCGATCATCGCGGCGCGACCGCGGCCGGCTTCCAGACAGAACTTGGGCAGTTGGGTGCTTTTGCCGCTGCCGGTTTCGCCACACACCACGATCACCTGCCGCGACTGAATCAGTTCGATGATCTGATCCTTGTAGCCGGTGATCGGCAATTCGGCCGGATAGTCCAGCCGCGGCGTGTACGATTCGCGTTGTCGGCGTCGGGCAATCGATTTGGCCAGACGCGATTCGAATTCCTCGCTGGAGAGACGCTTTTGTTGGCGGCGGAGCCGAAACTGGTCGGCCCGCATCGCATGCTCGATCACCAACTGGTCGTGGGGAATGTCGGCGATGTCCAGTTTGGTCGCGGCAGCCTGTTCGGTCAGTCGTTCAGCTGGGGCTTCAGACGAGGGGGCTTTCGCGGACGCCTCCGGTCGGGCAGCGTCGCCCCCGTCACCACCCGACGATGCCGCGGTCGCCTCGTCGGGCTCGGGCTGAGGCTTCAATCGGGGGCTGGTTGGTTTGAAGTTCATAGAACGGGGAAACAAGGAAAGCCGCGAAGAAACTGAGTGGAGACTACCACCCTACGAAATTATCGCCGGCCTGACAGTGGGCGGGACAGGCATACGACCAAGCCCCAGGGACACTCGTTGGACATCCGCCGGTTCGCGCCGGCGCCATAGGCGCCAAGTTAAGCGATCCGTTCATCAACGAAGTTATAGTCACCCTCCCTCTGGGAGGGTGACTTCAGATGGGTAGACACCAATTCCCGCGGGGAGATTGTCGAAACCGCTTTACTTTCAATCGCTTCAAAACATCGCATTAATCTTTCGAAAACCCTGAGACCATCAGCTCCCGGTAACATCCTTGTCACAGTTGCGGCGCCTAAGAGCGTCAAAATTTAACGCCGAACGTGATGTCGATGCCCCCCAACGAGCTTGCCGAAATGTGGAACCGCTGCTCGTCGCGGTTGCTGTTGATCGCCCGCGCGATCGGCGAGCCGGCGGAGGATGCGGTGCAGGAGGCTTTTCTTCAGCTCGCTCGCCAATCGCCAGCACCGGACGATCCCTTTGCATGGCTGGTCACCGTGACGAGAAACCAGATCCTGCAGTGGCGACGCAGCGGAGATCGCCGGCGTCGTCGCGAGCAGACGACGCAAGGTCATGTCTGGTTTGACGACCCACACCGGCAGATCGAAACCCAACTCGATGCCGAGCGTGTAACCGACGCGCTGGTGACGCTGGAGTCCCAGACGCGACAAGTCATCGTGATGCATTTGTGGGGCGAAATGAGTTTCGACAAGATCGCCGATGTCATGGGCTGTTCACGATCGACGGCCCATCGTGTCTTCCAATCAGGCATCCGAACGATGCGGCAACAGTTCAAACCCACTCCAGACGCTCGACCCGGGGTCTCCGTCCAAGGATCCATCAGCGATGAATGAGACAAACGATCCACTCGATGACGCATTCGCCGAGCAACTCAAAGCATTGGTTCCCGCTTCGATGCCCGGCGGACAGCGATCCGACGACCAACCCGCTCTGGTGAGCATGCTGTACCAAGCCGGGTATCAGGCCGGTTGTGAACGAAATGTCCATCGCATGGCGGCATCGCGTCGCACCACCACTTGGTTCTCGATCGCGGCGGCCAGTCTATTGACAGCCGTCTTGACCCTGCCGGTCGCCTACCGGGTCGGACAACGTTCCCAGGAAACGGACTCCGGCGCGAGTGGCTCCGGTGTGATTGCCGGCGGCGAGGGAGTGAATCAACAGGGCACGGTCCATTCCGCCGCACCGAGCCCCGCTGAAGCACAACGCCTCGAAGAACCGACAGGACAACCGGGCGAGTCACCGCCACTGATCGCCCCGAAGGTTGATTCAGAAAACACGCCGGCGTCGTTTGCCGTGACGCCATTCGATTTCAAACAGCTTGCGCGACTGTGGCAACCCGATTGGAAACTGCGCGAGCCGTCGACCGACACACTGACCGCATTTCATGGAGCGTCGTTGGACGATCTTCCGCGTTCCCGTTGGACCGTCGCTCACGACGATCCGATGATTCCGCGTGAAACGCTGTCGGCCGGTGATCTTGCAGATTTCACCCTTGGACTTGAGGTCAATCAACGATGAATGTTTTTCCCGGCAAACCTGTCGTGATTCTTTGCTGCTTCGCTGCGGTTGTCTGGACACAGGTCAGCCATGGACAGGTGATGCTGTCGCCGACCGTTAAAAAGAATGAATCGGTGGCCGGACCGGCCAAGCCAGCGCCCCGGTTGGTGCTTCACGCGCGGCAACAGAGCGACCCTCCACTGCGTTATCGATTGTGGCCGGCGCCCGAGAAGCGTCGCCTGCGTGGCGCGATGGTGGCGGTCAACCGGTCCATGCTGTTGGTCGCACAGGTTTCGGCGAAACAAAAGCGTGACTTTTTGGATCGCAACGACGCGTGGACCGAGATGCCCATCGACGAGCTTCCGGTCGAGGAGGCCAAGGCGAGCTACTTGCCGTTTGAAACCGCGATCGGCGTCTTGCGGACGGGCGAGAATTGGATGGATTTGAAGTACGATCTCGGGTTGGAAGACATGTCGTTTTCCGAAAAGTTAGCGACGCTGCTTCCCGAACTCCAGGAATCGCGAGATCTGGCGCGTCTGCTGTGCATGCGTGCCCGCGTCGCCGCGGCTGAACACCGCTGGGCGGATGCAGTCGACGACTTGCGTTTGGGATTCCGACTCTCCGAAATCACCGCCCACAGCACCAACACGCTGCTCAGTCGCTTGATCGGGATTGCGATTTCCGAATCCTTGCTCGAGACGATCGAGTCGATGATCCAACAGCCGGACTGCCCCAATCTTTACTGGGCGCTGGCGGGGTTGCCTGTCGACCGTCTGTTTGAAATGCGTGACGCGATCGAATACGAATCGACGGTGGCCTACCACGCCGGCATCCTGGCCGGACTGGACGAGTTGCCCGACGAAATCATCGGCGAAGCAAGGGCGTTGATTCGACTGAAGGAATTGTCCGATGTGATTGCGACGATGTACGATTCGGTCAACACGTCGGCTGAAACGACTTTTCTGCATCAATTGTCGACCGGCGTGCTGATCACAATGATGGTTCAGCCGTCTCGTCAGCTGTTGCTTGAAAACGACGACTGGAAAGAACGCGTCGATGAACTCTCCGACGCCGAAGCCGTGTTGCGAGCGAGCGATTTCGAACTGTCCCGGATTCGCGAGCGATGGTTGGCTTGGTCGTTGTTGCCCAATGAATTGTGGGACGTCAGCAAGGCCGAGCGTGACGCGGCGGTGAAGGTTTCAACGGACACTCTCACGCTCGGGGGGCAATTGGCGCGCATCATGTTGCCCTCGTTCCAAACTGCGACATCGAGGGGGCTGGACGTCAAACAGCAGCATCATCGGCTGCTGACACTGGAAGCGTTGCGGATGCACGCCGCTGAAACCGGGACGCTGCCCGAGTCGATCGAGAATCTCACTCCCGTGCCGGCGTGGTTGGACCCGATCTCGCGCAAGGCGTTCGTCTACCTTCGACAGACACCCACCGAAGCCACCTTGTCACGTGCCGAAGGGCGACGCGACCAACAGAACCTTACACTCACGATCAAATTGCAGGTGACAAAATGATTCCTTCCAAACAGCCCCGGTCGGCACGACGAGCCGTTGCATTGTTGATGGTCTTCAGCGCCGGTCTGATCTCCGTCGCCGATGGGCAAGATCGCCGTGAGGGTCCGCCCCACGCGGCCCTGATCAATGATCTGGCGGCAAGTCATCCGGCGTCGGCGTACATCGATGCATCGACTCTGTTGGTCGCGGAGATCGACTGGGAAAAACTTGATGTCGACGCGTTCTTTGCCTCGGTCCAAAAACTGACGGGTGATCGACCGTCCGACGTGGCGATCGTGAAAGATCTGATCGGGAAACTCAAGGCCGGTAAAGCCGGCCGCATCTACGTCTTGGCGGGGCAGCAAACCCTGACGGACCGCGCGCCGCTGATTGTCATTCCGACACCGGACGCAGCCACCCTGTTCACTGCGATGAAAGGCATGTTCGGCGATAACGTCCGAATCGCACCGTCGGGATCCGCCTTGCTGTTCGGAACGCCCGATCAACTCAAACGCGTTGAATCGTTGAACCCCGTCAGTCGCAACGACCTCCTGTCTCCGCTCCAAGACGCGAACCGCCTCGATCATTCCGTGGTGATCGCGCTGCCCGATGCCTCACGCGATTTGCTGACCAAGTTGTGGCCCGCGAAGGAACCCGATCGATTTCCCGTCAAGGTTTCACCGAGCCGGGCGGCCGCCGACATTCATCGTCTGGTCATCACCGTTCAAACGCCGCCCCAACCGATGGTCAGGCTGTTGCTGGACACCGTCAATGCCGAAGCTGCCGACCGCGTCGCCGAAACCTTGGCGGCAATCAAGCAACAGTTCGACCCCATGCTGGCCAACGTGACGTTGAACCGCGCGCCCAAACGGGTCATCGTGGAGATCGACCGTAAAACGATTGAGCTGGCTGAGACGATCGCATCCGAGATGCGTCGATCGGCAGCCCGGGCCAAACGGGTCGCGACCATGAAACAACTGGGTATCGCGTTTTACAATTACCACGACCGCGAAAAACATCTCCCGCCACGCTGTTTCGTCGCTGCCGATGGCAAACCCCTGCACAGCTGGCTGGTCGCGGTTTTGCCCGACATGGACAACCTGGCGTTTTATCGAAGCATCCGGCTGGACCTGCCCTGGAACGCCGACGAGAACGCACGGATGCGAAATACCCTGCCCGCCGGGTTCGGCAGCCCGCAGTTGCCGGTCGGACACACCGTCATCCGGGCACCGGTGTTTCCCGGATCACTCTGGCACGGGGACGGCCCGCCGAAACGACTGGATGACATCACCGACCCGGCGGCCAACACCATCTTGTTGATCGAGGCACCCGACGACGCCTCCATTCACTGGGCCGATCCGACGCCGTGGGTGATTTCCGAAGACGATCCGATCCAGGATGTCTTTGGCGATCGCGACGATGCACGCGTGCTGCTTGCCGACGGCTCGGTGCTGTTGCTCAAACGGGCCGAGATGGACAACCAGAAACTGAAAGCGATGTTGACCATCGCTGCGGGGGATTGAAACACGTGGAAAAGGTGTGGGATAGGCTTCCAGCCTGTCGATGCTGAATGGATGAGCCTGGAAGGCTCTCTCACTGAATTGACAGGCTAGAAGCCTATCCCACGGGAATTGACAGGCTGGAAGCCTATCCCACGGGGAGGCAAGCTGGAAGCTTACCCCACTTTATTTGCCGATGGAGTCGGCGAGTTGTTCGGCGCCGTAGATGTTTCGCAGGGCTTCGAGGATTCCGACACCGGAAACGCTGACCGCACGGGCTTGCTGGTCGGTGTAGAGGTAATCGCTGGTCAGGCTTTGGATGTTGCCGTCAAAGATCAACCCGACCAATTCCCCCTTGCGATTGACCACCGGCGAACCGCTGTTGCCGCCGATGATGTCCGCGGTGCAGACAAAGTTCAGTTGCGTGGACAGATCCAATTTGTCTTGGGCTTGATTCCAAGAGGGCGGCAAATCGAAATCCGTTTGACCTTGGTGTTGCGTTTCATGTTCGAAGGCGCCGGCAAAATCGGTCGTCGGTTCAATGCGTTCGCCGTCCTGCACGTACCCTTTGACTTGACCGTAAGCCAATCGCAGCGTGAAGGTTGCGTCCGGGTATCCCGATGCCCCTTGCAACTTGCTGACCGCCGCGGTGATCTTGGCATAGGCTTGGCGTTCGCGTTCATCGAGTTCCTCGTTGATGGTTCGAATCCGGCGATACTCGGGTTCCAACTTGCGGGCCAAATCGATCAACGCATCGTCGGAGCGTTTGATGTCGTCAAGTGTTCCGTCGAGATAGGATTTGCGGACGCTGATGTCGTCCAGCTTGGTGCCCTCGATCAGTTCGGCCGCTCGTTCACGCGGTCCCTTGCCGTCCAAGACCACGGCGACCCATTCGTTGTCGCCGCCACGACTTTCGACGAAACGGGCCAGTTCATCGGCCAGTTTGACGCGTTCGAGGTCTCGGTAAATCGGTGCCGTGCTGAGCAGATCTTGGACCAGCGACTCACGCCCCGATTCGGTGAATTCCCGCAATCGCTCACCGTTGGGCTTTTCGTCTTCGGCGGCACGCAAGACCGATGTCAGCGCCAGGTCGAACAACCGCGAACGGAACGTCACGGTCTGTCCCAGCATCTTCTTCTTTTCCGCTTGGACCGCCGCGATCTCCGCAAACGCACTTTCGGTTCCGCTCAGCTCGGGATCCGATTGAGCCGCCGCCCGCAACTTGGTTTCACGTGCCTGTTTGGTCGCGATGGTGTTGGGGTCTTGCAATCCCGCCAGCATCCCCGTGTAGGCTTTGCGGCCGTTCTGGACACCGAACAACTCGTCCCGGGCACGGCGCGTCGCTTCGGCGCCTTCCAAGCCGAATTGCTGCAGCATGATTTCCTTGCGGCGAAGGTAATCCAACACGTACGGCAGTCTGGAGTCACGCAGAAACTTGAGCGCATCGACAGTGAAGATCCGTTGGGTTCGCCCGGGGTTTCCGCTGACGAAGACCAAATCGCCTTCGTTGACACCGGAGTCGCTCCAGCGAAGAAAATGCTCCAGCTTGGCGGGTTTGCCGTCTTCGTAGACCCGCATGATGGTGGCATCGAGATTGTAGCGGGGATATTCAAAGTTATCGGCGTCGCCGCCGAAGAATGCGGCTGCCGTTTCGGGAGCCCAAACCAGTCGCACGTCGGTGTATTTCTTGTAGCGATACAAGTGGTATTGCGCACCGCCGAAGAGGGTGACGACGTCGCTGCGCAGGCCGGTTTTGTCGGTCGACTCTTTTTCGATTTCCGCGATCACTGCCCGTCGCTGCGTCGCCGCATCGGCAGCCGAAACGTCCTTGGCGACCGCCGCATTGACACGCTCGGTGACGTCTTCGATCGAGACCAATTGGTTCAGTTCCAGATCGGGAGCTTTGAGTTCCTGGTCCAGCGACTTGGCCAAATAACCGTCATCGATCAGGTTGCGGTCCTCCGAGCTGAGTTTGTGCAACGTGTCGCTGGCGACATGATGGTTGGTCAGTACCAAACCGTCGCTGGAGATAAATGATCCCGAGCCGCCGCTGTTGAACCGCACCGAGGACAGACGCAACGCGTCGGCCCACGCCTGAGACGGCTCAAAGTCGTACTTCGATTTCAGCTGATCGACCGGCAGATCGTTGAACAAGTACATGCCTTCGTCGCCGGAGGTTTCAAAGACAGGGCAGAGCAAGGTCATCGTCGCCAGCGCCAAGGGGTAGAGCTTTCGCATGATGGGTGAAGGTTGGAACGTGATGGAGGATACAACGAACGTGGGGTAAGCATCTTGCTTGCCTTCCCCGGAAGCGTCAGCTTCCGAGTGCGCGATTGCAGTGGGGTAAGCATCTTGCTTGCCTTTCCGGAAGCGTCAGCTTCCGAGTGTGCGATTGCGGTGGGGTAAGCATCTTGCTTGCCTTTCCGGAAGCGTCAGCTTCCGAGCGTGCGATTGCAGTGGGGTAAGCATCTTGCTTGCCTTTCCGGAAGCGTCAGCTTCCGGGGGGGAACGCAAGCTGGAAGCTTACGCCACTTCCCAGCCGGGGCGGTACGTTTTTTGGATCAAGGCATCGGCCTCGGGGCAGTTGGTCGCTTTGAGATGTTTGCCGTCCCAATCGAGTGCCTTGCCGGTGCGGAAGGCTACGTTGCCCAGCAACACCGACTCGGTCAGCGCACCGGAGTAATCAAAGTTGCACGTCGTTTCGGCGCCTGTCTTACAGGCGTGAATCCATTCCTGGTGATGCCCGATCGAATTGGGAATCGTCGGGGTCGGCGGCTCAAAGTTCTTGAAGCTGTCTTCGGGGTACAGACGGTAGTTGCCGTAGCTGGCAAACATCTTGCCTTCGCTACCGACAAACATCACACCACTACCGGGGACCTTTTCGCCGGCCACGGTCTTGGGGATGTGGTCGCCGTCGTACCACGTCATCTTGACGGGGACCTGCGATCGGCGGGCGGGGAATTCATAGTGGACCGTCAATCCCAACGGGCAGGTTTCCGGATGCACTTCGGGGCCTTCGGCTGCAACGCGGGTGGGGTGTCTCAGGTCCAGCGCCCAGAAAGGCAGGTCCATGTAGTGGCATCCCATGTCGCCAAGGGTTCCTTGTCCGAAGTCCCACCAACGCCGCCAGTTGGCCGGGTGATAGCGCCCTTCTTTGTAGGGGCGTTCGGGTGCCGGGCCGAGCCAGAGATCCCAATCCAAATGTTCCGGAACGGGATCGCCTGATTCGGGGCGTTCGCCGCCGCCCCAGCCTTTGCCCACCCAGACATGCACTTCGGCAACATCACCGATCGTTCCGGCGCGAATGATTTCGACGACGCGTCGATAGTTGTTACCGGCGTGGATCTGCGTGCCCATCTGCGTGGCGACACCCTCTTCCTTGGCCGCTTCGGCGATCAGCCGCGCTTCGTGAACGGTGTGGGTCAACGGTTTCTCGCAGTAGCAATGCAGCCCGGCGCGAATCGCTCGGATCGCCGCAGGCGCATGGTTGTGGTCTGCCGTCGAGATCACGATCGCATCGGCGGTGTCGGCTTCTTCGGCGATCATTTCGCGATAGTCGCGATAGGTCTTGGCCGAGGGGAATTGCGCCGCGGCTTTGGCCAGGTACTTGGAATCGATGTCACACAATCCGACGATGTCTTCGCCCTTGACGCCATCGACGTTTGCGCCGGCTCGATTGGCCGTCCCGACGCAGAGGACCTTGAGCTTTTCATTGGGTGAAAGTGATTCGGCCGCGCGGGTTTCACTCCACACGCCGGCGGTCAGCGCTGCGGTGGAGAGGACGGCGGAGTTCTTGAGAAATTGGCGACGTTGCATGGCAGGTTCGTTCAGGCGGGTGAAAGGCGGGTGTCCGCGGAACATTCTAGCCAATCGAATGAAAACGAGTGTGGGTGGTGCGGCAAGTTTTAGTGCAGCGATGTTCGCGGATCGGCGCGAGCGGTCTGTCGATTGAATCAGCCGTTTGGCGCGAGCCTACGGGCCCTGGCGTGTTTTCTTCGTGCTACAGGCCCGTACGCTCGCGCGAAACGGCTGATCCCATGTGTGATCGGATTAAATCGACAGCCCGCGAGCCGTCCGGTTGCAGCTCAAGAACGACTGGAACCACCGGAGGGCTCGCGCCCTACCGCTAACAAGCATCGGAGGGCTCGCGCCCTACCGCTAACAGGCATCGGAGGGCTCGCGCCCTACCGCTAACAAGAGAAGAACCACCGGAGGGCTTGCGCCCTACCGCTAACAAAAGAAGAGCGTGGGGCCATAAAAAAACGACACGCGACAATCAGTGTCGCGTGCCGTTTCGATTTCTCGCGGGCCAGGCTTGGGGCCAGGCTCAGATCATTTCCTTGAGGCCCTTGAGCGGACGGATGACGACCTTCTTGCTGGCCGGTTTGGGCTTCAGCCAGATTTCGCTTCCGTCGGACGGGTTGCGTCCCTTTCGCTTCGGTTTGGCTTCCACATCCTTGCGTTGGATCTTGCACAGACCCGGGATGGTGAATTGACCGGAGCCGGTGCGGCCCATTTCACGAGCGATCTCATCGGTCAGCGCGTCGAAAACCGCGGCGACGTCTTTTTTGGACAATTCGGTCGACTCAGCGATGTTCGCGATGATTTGAGTCTTCGTAGGTGCCTTCGGCGGAGCTTTAGCCATTTGGGAGAACCTTTTCTGATTGCTTATGCAGGAAGGGTTGAAGAGGGGATTGCGATCCCGTGTGTTTGTGACGGCCAAGTGTTATGTTGCGCCAAAGGTTGGTGCAACCCGGCATCGTCCAAAAAACCCTGCAATTTGCGGGGTTTCCGGCGATTCTTAGCCGAACGAACCGTAGCTCGCGTGGGAAATCCCCGGGGGCAAATTTGTCCCAAAACGCCTAAAAGCCCGTGTTTTTGAGGTTTGCGGTCGTTTCCACGAGCAGCCCGTCGCAAATACGCCGCCAAAACGCCGCCGCCAAAGGTGCGAAAAAAGCCCCAAAAACAGCGGCCAAATTTCCTGGTCGAATCTCAAAAAAACCGCAAATCACCGCCTCAACCGGAAAAACCGACTGAGCGAACTCGCACGCAGACCGGACTCGGAGGTCGATTCCGACTCCGCAGCCGACTCCGTTTCGGATGCCTTGCTGTCCGTTTGAGCCTCCGTGTCGTCCGTCTCCGAAGCCGTCTCGGAAGCCAAAATTCGACTCGCACCGGCAGCGGAAACTTCCAACGCCGGCGTCTCCGGTTCGCTCTCGCCGTCGGAATCGTCTGACGTGGTCGGAGCCAGCAGACCGGCCGACAACATCGGCGCCGCGACCTCGCTGACCGACGTCGCCTGGGACACCGCTTCGCCTTCGCCCGAACCGGCCGTCGAGAAGATGCCCGTCGCCGGTTCACTGTCAACCAGCGGACTGCTCACGGCGTCATTGGCGGAGGTATCAGACGTTTGCGTGCCGACTTGTTCGCCTTCACCGCTGCCGGCGGCGAGCTGCGTTGCCGCCGCACTGTTTGCAGTACTGTCCGCTGCCGGGGTGCGGCTGTAATTGACCGCGTTGCTGTCCACGTTCACGCGGAACAGTCTCAAGTCGCCGATCTGTCCACGCGGCTGGACGATGTTTCGATTGCTGGTCAGGACGGCTGCGTTCAACGTATCGGGATCGGTGCCGCCGGCGTCGTCGTCGTCTTCACCGGAGATGGTCAGTTCGGTCCCCAAGTCGTTGAGCGTGAAGTTGGCGTTGGAAATCGACTCCGATGCCAGCGACGTGGGCTCGGCCAGCAACGCCTGTTCGCCGGGTTGGACGACGACCAGCGCGGATTGCTGCGGCGTCGACCCCAGCCAATCCTGGATCGAGAGGTACTCCGGTTTGATCCGTCCCATCTGTGCCTCGATCACCGCGTCACCGTCGTCCGCGCCGCTATTGATCGAGTACTGCTGAGGCTCCTCGGCGCCGCTGAAGAACGGAATCGCCGGGATCTCGACGACGTAGTCACCTGGCAACAAGTCCGCGAAGTACAGGTTGAGTCCATCGAGAGTCGGAGACTCGTTGACGGCATTGCCCAACGCATCCGTTCCGGTCAGTCGAACCGCCGAAACGAGTCTGCGGCCTTGGCTGCCGCTGAATCTGACCGTGATGTTTCGCTGGGTCAGATCCAGCACTTCGATCGTCAACGTCCCCACGCTGTCGGTGCCGGATCCGTCGGACACGCTGTAGGTCAACGTATCGGTACCGGTGAACGTGCCGCTGGGCGGGGTGTACGTCAACTCGGTCCCGGCCGTGTTGACCGACGCGGTTCCGTTTTGCGCCGTCGTTTGTTGGTCCGTGGTCAGTTTCAGTTGCAATGTTTCGCCATCGCCATCGACGTTCTCCGGCAAGTCTTCCAAGCGAAGCACGACCGATGAGCCGCTGCCCAGATTGATCTGAATGGTGTCGTCGAGCGCCGGCGGCGGGTCCTCGACTTCGGTGACGGTAAACGTGACCGTCGCGGTTGCGACTCCGCCGCCGGTGTCGCGGATGGTGTAGGTCACCGTTTCGGTGCCGAAGAAGTTAGCGGCCGGTGCATAGAAGAACGTGGAACCGTCGCTGCTGAACCGGGCCGTCCCGCCTTGGCTGGGTGTTCCGACACTTTCGATGACAAATGCCTGGTCATCGACGTCGCGGTCGTCATTGGCCAGGATGTCAAAGGAGGCTTCGGCGGTGTCTTCGTTGACCGTAAAGGCGTTGTCGCGGGCCGTCGGTGGCGCATCGGACGACGTCACCGTGACGGTCACCGTTACCGTGTCGGTGGCTTGCCCGTCGCTGACGACATAGGTGAAGGTGTCGGTTCCGGTGAACCCGGCCGGCGGCGTGTAGTCCACCGCCAAGCCATCCGAGGAAACGTCGACGGTTGCACCGGTGGTGTTGCTGGTCACCGACGTGACGGTCAGCGAGCCATCGGTGTCGGGATCCAGCGAATCATTGTCCAGCACGTCCAGTCGATTGGCGGTGGTTCCTTCGACCACCTCAAACGAGTCGTCCAGGCCGGTCGGCGGATCATTGACCGGTGTGACGGTGACGGTCACCGTGGCGGTGTCTTGTGCGCCGCTGCCGTCCCCGGCCCGATAGGTAAACGTCGTCGTGCCGTTGAAGTTTGCCGCCGGCGTGAACGACACTTGGCCCGAATTCACGCTGACCGTGCCTCCGCTGGCCGGTTGGGTCACCGAGACGATCGCCAAGGCCGCGGTGCCGGTGGTGGTGTCGTTGGCCAGAACATTGATGCTCGTCGCCCCGGAATCTTCGGCGACGGTGATCGCGTCATCGAGCAACGTGAAGTCCAACCCCACGGTCAAGTTGGCGCTGCCAAAGAACACCGAATCGGCCGGTATCTGGTCATCCTCGCCGTAGAGCAACATCTCACTGCTGGACTCGTCGGCTTCTTCGCTGCGAATGTTGACGCTTCCAGCGGCGATGGCTTCCATCTGCACGCGGGCGATCACCGATTCGGCTTCGCCGGTCGCGACTGCGGCGGTCGATGCGGCACCGAGTTCGTCAATCAAGCCGGTCGAAAACGTCCCCTTGGGCGACAGCGTGAAATTGCCGACGTATTCGATCGTCGTCCCACCTTTGACACGAACGATCGAGGAATCGAACAGGATGTCGGTGTAGATCGCAAACACCCCGTCGCGGTCAAAGCTGCTGCGGGCGTCGACACCGACCAGTTCCAAGACAAATTCGTCTCCGACGTTGACGTTGCTGACCTCGTTACCGTCGGTGTCCCTGAGCACCAATTTGACTTCGGCTTTGGGAGCCTCGGCGACCGTGACGGTGAAGTTCTCAGTACGCGTGTTGCCGGCCAAGTCGCTGATCGCCAGCGAGAACTGCGTGTCGCCGACATCACCGGCGTCGGGCGTCCACTGGATCACGCCCGAACCGGCATTGATCGTCGCGCCGACGGGAAACTGCGTCAACGCGTACGTGATCGCGCCTTCTTCGCTGTTGATCAAATCGGTTTCATACAGCCGCCCGACATTGGCGCGGGTGTTGGCGCTGCTGATCACCGACGTCGGTACGGTGGTGTCGTAGGTGACGCTCACCGGTGCGGTTTGCTCGCTGGTTTGTCCGCTGAAGATCTGGCGAGCGGTCACGTTGTACGTGCCCTCGCCGAGGGCGGCGATGTTGTTGGTCGTGATGGTGACACTCGTCCCGCTGGCGACGGCTTCACCCAAAACCGCCGAGGTTTGTTGATTGATCAGCTGGACCGTCGCACCGCTGGTGACGCCATCGACCACAAACGCCAGTGAACCCGAATTGGTGATGTTGTCGCTGTCGCTGCTGCCCGTGTCGCTGCCCGCACTCAAGTCAATCGACGTGGGGGCGGCGAGCACCTGTTCGCCTTCGAAGTTGAACGTCAAGACTTGATTGTCGCTGTCACTGGAACTGTTGCCGGTGACACCCGGACCGGGGCGGACAGTGACTTGGACGTCGACCGTGCCTGTGAAATCGGTTGCCGGCGTGACCGTCAGCAAGCCGTTTTGATCAATCGAAGCGGTCGCATTGGAGCCACCCGAAATGACGGTCGCAGAATAACTGACCGCATCGCCCTCGATGTCGGTGCTGGACATCTGCAACGTCGCCGGCGTGTTCCGCGTGAATTCGTCGGGCACCGTCACCTGATTCAGGTAGGGCTGACTGTTCTGCGTGTCATTGTTGACGTCGACCTGGAACGTCTCGCTGTGCGTGTTGCCGTCGCCGTCGGTCACCGTCACCGTGACGTTGGTCGATCCCACGCCGTTACCGGTCGGCTTCAACATGATCAACGAGTTTTCTGTGTCGTTGAACACCTCGATCGTGTTGATCGCGATGTCCGTCGTCGGTCGGTCGGCACCGTTGACCGCGTGCTCGCTGATCGCATCCAAGACGTCAAAGCCCTCGATCAGCTGACCGAAGACACTGTGGTTGTAGTCCAAGAAACGCGTGGGCACCTCGGTGAGAAAGAACTGCGAGTTGTTCGTGTCGTCGCTGGATTTCGCAAAGGAGATCACCCCTTTGCGGTTGTGCTGCAGTTCGGGGTGAAAGTCGTCGTCAAAGTTGCCGAGCGTCGAACCGCTGGTTCCGGTTCCCGTTGGGTCGCCGGCCTGGATCACGAAATCGTCGACCACGCGGTGGAAGATGATGTCGTCGTAGAAGTCGATATTGGCCAAATTGATCACGCGTCCGGCCGCGGTCGGGGCACGCTGCTCGAACATTTGGATCACCATGTCACCGTAGGTCGCCATGTCGATCCGGATCGAACGGTTGCCGCTGACCACGCTGGCCTCCAGCAGGTTCGAATCGGCGACCGAGACGGTCACCGTCAACGGACCTCCGTCGGGGTCGTAGGCGTCCACGGGCACGTGCAGCGGTGAACCGATCAAGGCGGTCTGGTCACCGATCTCGACGAACGTCGGGTTCTCTCCCTGGGGAATCGGCACGCCGGAGCGATCGCTCAGCTGTTGCAGCGTCAGCACGCCCGTCTCGCGCGACCCATCGGGAAACACCCACGTCGGATAGGCCGTGATGTTGTTGTCGATGCCGAGCTGGCTGATCGATCGATCGGGGTTGGTCACTTCCACGAACGGCAGGTAAATCGCCCCGTCTTCGAACAGGTGTTTCTGTTCCGTGCAGGCCGGACACCAGCCGGCGCCAAAGAACGTCACCTGGCCTTGTCCGGAGATCGGATTGCCGTTTGCATCGCGACCAACGGCCGCCAGGTCTTTGGCGAACTGGACCAAGTCTGGCGCCGATTCGCCCTCGGCTTCGCTGACCGTCGTCAACGTCGAACCGGCGGTGGCGGCCGCCACCGTGGCGACTTCGGCACGCGCGTCGATCGGCCCCATCGATTCGGTAGCAAAGATCGCGACGTCTCCGGCAAGCAACTGGCGAGCCTCCAGGCTTTCCAGTTTCAGCCGTTCCCCTCGTTTGATCCGGGGGGTGGTCGCGGAGGACGGTTGGGGATTGCGGCCCAATTGACCCTGCAGACGGCTCAGGCGACTTCGACGGACTCGTTTTTCGCGACCTTGGAACATCTCTATTTAACCAGCTTCGGTGAACGGCAGTGGGCGACGACGGGAGAAACTCTTGCCAGCACCCAGGACAATCACGGATCTTGAGATTTCAACTGCTCAGAACCGTCTCTTGGGCCATTCGGCACACAGGGCGGGGCGGACTGAGAAAATCCGGCACAACCGCTACCTTTTCACAGCCCGGTCTAGGACGTTTGGAAACCCACGATTGTTCCGGCAAAAATGCCGGCCGGGCAGCGGAGCCCCCCACATCGGTGCGTTCGCGGTCGCGCGGTATGTATAACGGCATGAAAATCCGTCACCCAGCTCCCGGATGGATCCTGAGCAAAAACACTTCTATTGGGGACGTCCATCCGACCGAGGACGCTTTCTTCAAGGGCGGATTGAGTCGCCGTGGCGCACGCCAAATCCGCTGAAAAGTAGATTTTTTTATTTCGGCGGTGGGTCGTGCCCACCGGGATGCCAAGGATGGCACTTCAAAATTCGTACGATCGTCCAGAACACTCCGGCGATCGGGCCGCGATTGCGGATCGCTTCGACCGCATACTGGCTGCAGGTCGGCGTGAACCGGCAGCGGGGCGGGAACAACGGGCTGATTCGAGTCTGGTAGACCCGAATCAGCCAAATCATCGATTTCGAGAAGATTCCCAGCGGATCACCTCGTCAGACGAAGGTCGACGGGAATGCGGCGAAAGCCTGGACACGGGCGCGGCCAGGCGTCAGCTGGACTAGGCCTGGAAGGAACTTCCGCAGCCGCAGGTTTTGACGGCATTGGGATTTTCGAACGTAAAGCCTTGTTTTTCCAGGCTTTCGTACCAATCGACGGTGGTTCCGTCGAGATACAGGGCGCTTTTTTTGTCGACGACCAGTTCAACTCCGTGGCACTCGTACTTCGAGTCCGCTTTTTCATCGTAGCTGTCGTCGAAATTCAGCGTGTAGTTGAATCCGCTGCACCCGCCACCGGCGACTCCGATCCGCAGGACCATTTCTTCGCCAAAATTGTGTTCGGTACGGAATCGTTGGACCTCTTGGGCCGCTCTTTCACTCAATTTGACTGCCATCGGGGCGTCACCTGGTTTTTTGGAGGACAAATTAACATGTGCGTTCCAACGCGACCGCGTTTGCGGTTGCGTCTTCATTGTATTTAGTCGGACACCGAACGGAATGTAAGACGAACGCTTGGAAACGGCCGTCGATCGGTGACTATTTTTTGGACCGCATGGCGGCAAAACTGACTAACCGTCATAGTATCGGGTAGTCCGCCGTCGGCGGCAAGTCTTTGCGCGCCACCGCAGCCCACTCCGAGCGCATTGCATCCAGATCTACGGCCGTTATTTCCACCTATTTTGTAACAATTGCATGCGCCGAATCGGCACTTTAACGGATCCCGACCAAGCGAGACGTTTTGCGGACTTTCTGTTCACGCTCTCAATCGAATGCAACGTCGACATCGAAAACGCCCCCGCGGCGGACGGTGCGGCCGGCGGAAAACAATGCCATTTGTGGATTCGCGATGAATCCCACGTCGAGCGTGCGAAACAGGAATTGCAGGCGTTTTTACAGTCCCCGACGGATGAAAAGTACCGTGTCGGTGACGAGGCCGAGCGGATTCGAAAACAGCGGCAGAGCGAGGAAAAGCGGAAAAAACGCTTGCAGCAAAAGGTCAATCCGAAAGCGCCCGCCACCGGGGCCGGCCCCCTGATGGGCGTGCCGACGCGACAGCAGACGATTCCGGTCGTCATCGCCATGGTCGTGCTGTCGGTGATCGCCAGTTTTTCCACCGGATTCGGCAGCCCCAAAACTTCTCAAGTTCCTGGCGAACTTTCGACCGAAGAAACCATCTTTTATGGTCTGTCCTTCGTCGATTGGCGCGATTACGTGATCGGCAAAGACCCGCTGGCATCGATCAAGAAGGGCGAGGTTTGGCGGCTGATCACGCCGCTGTTCTTGCACGGCGACACGTATCACTTGGCGTTCAACATGCTTGGGATCTTCTTTCTCGGTTCGGCGATCGAGCGGCTCGAGGGGTCGTGGTTCATGGCGTTGTTGCTGTTGGCCAGCGGCATCTTTGGCGGATTGGTGCAAATCTGGTTGCCGCCGGAGGACGCGCTGCCGCCGATGCTGGCGGGGTTGGCCGGATCGCCGTTTTCGATCGGCGCCTCCGGGGCCGTCTACGGATTGTTCGGTTACCTGTGGATCCGCCCGGCCCTTTCGCCGTCGTATCCGGTTCGCATGATGCCGTCCAACGTCGCGATCATGCTCGGCTGGCTGGTGTTTTGCATTTTCTTCGTCGAGCGGATCGCCAACGGCGCTCACATCGGCGGCCTGGTTGCCGGGGTGGTGATCGCCGTGGTCATCTCGCGGATGCCCTCGGACCGGTTTGCGTAATCCCCGATGTCGGAAATCTCTGGCGGGCGTCACGACCTGTCACAGCCAGCGGATACCGTCCCGGCCCTGCCTGTGCCGACCAATCTGGCAGAAGCGGCCGCCGAAGTGCTGCGCGTCGCGATTCCGTTGATGGTCAGCGCGGGCATGATGTCCATCGTGTTGTTTGCCGATCGCACCCTGTTGATGTTTTATGACGGCGTATCGATGAGTGCGTCGATGGCCGGCGGCAATCTGTTTTGGGTGGTGGTCTGTGTGCCGATCGGGGCCGCCGCGATGACGGGCGCAGTGATCGGTCAACTGATCGGAAACGGGGAACCGGACAAGGTCGGGCGTTTGCTCTGGCAATCGATTTGGTTGGCCCTGATGACCGTTCCGTTTTTTATCGCCGCCTTCCTGGCGGCTGAATCGCTGTTCCGCTGGACGGGGCAACCGGAGGAGTTGATTGCCGCCGAAACGACCTACATGCGTTGGTTGATGCTGGGTGGATTGGGGTTGGTGATCGAGTCGGCGCTGAGCGGTTTCTTCAGCGGCACCGAACGCACGTCGGTGATCATGTGGGTCTCGGTCGCCAGCGGACTGCTCAATGTGGCGTTGGACGTGGTTTTGATTTTTGGCTGGGCGGGGTTTCCGGCTTGGGGCATTGCCGGGGCGGCGGTCGGCAGCGTGATCGCGTTCTGGTTCAAAGTCGTTTGCTACGCTTGGCTGCTCAGCCGGCCGGCGTTGGAAAGCCGTTATGGGATGCGCCGCGGTTTGGTGGTTGATTTTCCGATGTTGCGCAATTTCCTGTACTACAGTCTGCCCAGTGGATTGATGTACCTGACCGAAGCCGGTGCGTTCACGATCATCATCTTAAAAATCGGCCAGCTCGGTGACGTGCCGCTTCGCGCGACCACGATGGCGATCAATTTCAACATGATCGCGTTCATTCCGCTGGTCGGCATCGCGATCGCCGCGTCGGTGTTGGTCGGGCGCCATCTGCTTCAAAACGGTCCGGCCTTTGCCGTCCGCACGTCGCTGGCGTCGCTGCTGGTCGCCTTGGTCTATTCGGCGTTTTGGGCGATCGCCTACCTGGTCGTCGGCGATTGGATGCTCTCGCTGTACGCCTTGGGAACGCCGGATGACAATTCCCGCCAGGCGATCGTGCTGGCCGGCGGGCTGTTGGGCTTTGTCGCCTCGTACGTCCTCGTCGACGCGGTCCAATTGATCTTCAGTGCGGCGCTCAAGGGTGCCGGTGACACTTGGTTTGTGCTCGCCGCCGGTGCGGCGACGAGCGCGTTTTCGATCGCCGCCGGAGTCGCGTTTGATCCCGGCCGGTCCTCGCTGACGTGGTGGTGGTGGGTGATCACGATCTGGATTTGGGCGCTGGCAATCACCATGACCATACGATTCCTCGGAGGCCGCTGGAAATCCATGCGGATGGTTTAATGCATCAATCGATCTCTGTCTCGTTGACGCCGTCTGAACTGTCGCCGGAGTGCGATTTGCACCAGGCCTGTTCGATCATCATCGACGTGCTGCGCGCGACCAGCGTCATGGCGACCGCCGGCCAATCGGGCGTCCGCCGAATGATCACGTGCGACAACATTCACGCCGCGGCTCAGTTCGCCGATCAGGCCGCCATTCGTCCGCTGCTGTGCGGTGAACGGCATTGCAAACCGATCGATGGTTTTGATCTGGGCAACTCGCCGGCCGAATACACGCCCGAGCGAGTAGCGGACCGCGACCTCGTGTTGACGACCACCAATGGCACCCGGGCGATTCATGCGGCCATGCGGTCGCGTCGCTTGTTGGCCGCGTCGTTCTTGAACCTCGACGCCACCCTTGCCGCCGTGCGGTCCGAGCCACACCTGCAAATCGTCTGCGCGGGAACCAATGGTCAGATCAGTTACGAAGACGTCCTGTTGGCCGGTGCCATCGTCGACCGATTGGCTCCGCCGCAGTCGCAGGGTTCCGAGCCGTCCGGTCACCTCGACGACTCGGCACGCATCGCTTGGAGTGCATGGCGACAGGCCGACGGAAACACGCGATCGCTGCGGGAATCGCTCGCATACTCGCTGGGTGGGCGCAACTTGATGGCGGCCGGGTACGAGGCGGATCTTGAGCGCTGTGCAAACGTCAGCACGATCGACGGCATCGTCGAACGCGTCGAGCCGGGGAAAGCGGTGTTTGAGTTCCGGCGGTTAGTGGTTAGTGGTTAGTGGTTAGTGGTTAGTGGTTAGTGGTTAGTGGTTAGTGGTTAGTGGTTAGTGGTTAGCTGGTAGCTGTCACGACGGCGCGCTCTGCGACGCCTGCCATGACCCCGGCGGGGTCATCAGCCGTTTGGCGCGAGCCTACGGGCGTTCTTCGGTCGCTGCCATGACCCCGGCAGGGGTCATCAGCCGTTTGGCGCGAGCCTACGGGCGCTCTTCGGTCGCTGCCATGACCCCGGCGGGGTCATCAGCCAGTAGCCGGAGGTGAGCGCAGCGACACCTCCGGACAGCCGCGCACCCGCCTGACGCGACCCCGAAGGGTGTCGAAGCGAATCGCGTTGCCCCCGAACCCGGCCAGACGCCGCGCGTGAACGAGCGAACCGATCAACTCTTTCAGTAAGGCAGACTGCAGATCCGCCGGCGAATCCATCCGCTGCGACCCCGCCGGGGTCGAGACGATTCCGCGACGGCCTTCCCGGAGGTGGCGCTGCGCTGACCTCCGGCTACTCGCTGGCATCCCTTCGGGATACCGGACGGCTCGCGCCGTTCCGCTAGCTCCTCCCGTCCCGGCCACGACCTCGACCGGACTAGCCCAGCCCTTCGGGCAACTTGCCCGCGGCGACTTCTTCGTCCCACTGGTCCATCAACGGCCAAGACTCGGCCAGGGTTCCGAAATCGGCCATCTTCAGATAACCGCTGACGCGATCGATGGTCTTGTTCATGAAGTCCTTGTCATTGGCGAAGATCGGGCCGTGACTCGGTGCCAACCACTTGACGTCGCTGTCGCGGATACGTCGCAGCGATTGCAGGAACGCCTTGATGTCGCTGCCGTGGTGTGCGTCGATCGCGCCGATGCATCCGTCGCGGTAGATATTGTCACCGCTCAGCAGCACGTCGCCGATGCGGAAGGCGAGTTGGCTGTTGGTATGGCCCGGCGTGTGCCAGACCTCGACTTCCAGGTTGCCGATCTTGATCACGTCGCCGTCGTTCACTTGGTGTTCGACGTCGACCTTGGGCATCTCCAGTTTCAGGTTCTGGGCTTCGATTTCGGCGAGCGTCCACAACGTGTCGCCTTCGGCCAACGGGCGGACCGCGTTGGGATGTGCCGTCACGCTGGTCTTCAGCAGCGACTTGAGCTTGGCCAGCCCCTGGATGTGATCGACGTCGGCGTGTGTCGCGATCAGGGTTTTGCAACGGGACAAGGGGAAATCGAGCTTGCGAATGATTTCGACAAAATCGTCGACGGTTTCTTCGTAGCCGATGTCAACGAGTGCCCATTCGTCCTCGTCGTAGATCAGATAGACATTGCAACCGAGCACTTCACGAGCTTGAAAGTTCAACTCGAGGATGCCGGGGAAAATGGGGGTGCGCTGGATCATGCGTTTGGTGTGGTGCTCTGAATTCGTTGGGGCGTCATTCTATGGGGGCCTGCAAGACATCCGCCAGCCCGCTGCGATAGTCAGGGAAGTCCAACCCCGGTAACAGGTCACGCCGTAACTTTCGATTCCATACGCGTTTGTTGCTGTCACTGCGCATGCGAACCGGTGCGTCGGCCGCGGGGGGGACAAACCGAGGCAGCGGGGCACCGCATTGCCGGGCGATTTCCCGATAAAAATCGCCGCGCACGACCGGCGCGTCGTCGGCGACGACGTACAGCCGCGATTGCATCCCGATGGAAACACGTTGCGGCGGATCGGACATCCTTTGCCAGGCCGCCAGCACCGCTCGGGCCGCGTCTCGGACGTGTATCAAATTTAAAAATCCCGTTTCGGGCGACGCGATCGGTCGACCGGCGACGACATCGGCGGCGCGGGGCACTCGGTGGGGACCATAAATCCCCGCCAATCGCAACACGGTCCACGGTGCCGCCGGGCGGAGGGCGTGCAGCAAGCCCTCGGCCTGCAAATGGACGCGTCCGCCCAGGCGATTGGGGTGCGTCGGCGAGGTTTCATCCACCCAGCGGCCGTCGGTTTGGTGATAAACGCCCGTCGTGCTGATGTAACAAAGTCGCACGTCGGTCGGCAACAGGTGGAGCAGGTTTCTCAGCCCCCCGACCTGGGACTCGTAGCGTCCCAGCGGACCGCTGCGGTCGTAGCTGACCGCGACCAGCACCCGGGCGGCGGCGGACAACTGCTGCAAAGGGAGATTTCTATAAGTTGCCTGATCGGTCCAATCAAAACGGATCGGGTGAAATCCGTTGTCGGCCAAGGTGGCGAAGCGGTTTTCCGAGCGCGTCGTCGCGTAAACTTTCGCACCCGACGCCGCGGACAGCTGGGCCACGGTTTGCCCTAAGTAGCCCGCACCGACCACTAAAACATCTGTATTGTCGTTCATTCCGGCTTTTCCCGCGACTTTTTCAAAATTGTGGGGTTGAGGCTACAATGGGTGGCGTGACTTTCAACCGGGCCTTTTATGACAGGGAGTGTGTTTTG
Source organism: Rhodopirellula sp. SM50 (assembly GCF_002289565.1). Classification (GTDB taxonomy): domain Bacteria; phylum Planctomycetota; class Planctomycetia; order Pirellulales; family Pirellulaceae; genus Stieleria. The sequence continues at coordinate 61,592 of NZ_NTFY01000081.1, forward strand.
AACCAGGCTGGTCAAACCAATCGGATCGCGGGGGCGGAGGCTGATGTAGTGGGTCGTTGTTCTGTCGGTGGTTCGTTCTCCGCTCTGGTCTGCGTGGTGCTGGCCGCCCTGCTGTCTGCATCCCCCACCCACGCCGACGATGCCGCCTCCGGCGATCGCAATTCGCCAGCGATCCAAGAAAACGCGTTCGTGCAAAACGAGTCGCGGGAAACGGCGGCGGCAAACGCGGCGGGAACCTACGTCTCGGTGCCGATCGATCTGGAGCCGATTCACCGCCGCGGTGGCGTCCCCGAATCACTTGAAATCTTGCAGTTGATGGAAAAACAACAACGCCGCGTGGCCGAGCGGGCGGGCAAGTGTACCGTCAGTGTCAAAATCGGCGCGGCCCAGGGCTGTGGCGTGATCGTCTCCGATACCGGCTTCATCATCACGGCCGCCCATGTCGCCATGCGACCCCAACGGCGAGCGATCATCACGCTGTCCGACGGACGTCAGGTTTCCGCGACCACGCTGGGGATGAACCGAGAGGTGGACGCCGGACTGATCAAAATCGACCCCGACCAAAACGGTGGCAAGCCTTGGCCCCACGCCAGCCTCGGCACGAGCGACAACCTGGTGCCGGGCATGTGGTGCATCGCGATGGGCCATCCCGGCGGATACGATCCGTCCCGCGGCGCGGTGATCCGCGTCGGCAGATTGCTGGAAGTCAGCTCCGACGTGATCCGCACCGACTGCGCCCTGATCGGTGGTGACAGCGGCGGCCCGCTGTTTAATTTCGCCGGCCAGCTGATCGCCGTCCACAGCCGGATCGGCAATGACGTCGCCGACAACCTGCATGTGCCGATCGACCACTACGACGAATCCTGGGAGCGGATGGCGCTCGGCAAGGCCTGGGGGTTCTTGCCGAATTTCAAACCCACCCTCGGCGTCTCGGGGAACAAATCCACCAAGACCGCTGAGATCATCGCGGTCAAGCCTGGCATGGCGGCCGAAGCCGGCGGGATGTTGGCCGGCGATATCGTGATCAAATTCGGTCGACAGCCGATTACGGATTTTCAATCACTCGTCGATGCCGTCGCCGACACCATGCCCGGCGAACGTGTCCCGGTTTTGGTCCAACGGGGCAGCGACACGGTGCGATTGGTGATCGAAATCGGCAGGTCGGGGTGATGCAGCCCCCAAATCGCAGTCCCCAAGTCGCAGCGCCAAGCCGCAGCCCTGATGTGGAAACCCCCGATGGCTCGTCCGCACCGTTCACGTTGGCTTGAATCTTAAAATCCTTTAAAATACGTTCGTCTCCTTTATTGATTGCCGCCATGATTCCTCAACCGATCGACTGGTTTTCAAAACGTCGCCCGTCCGCCTTGGTGTTGGCCGCGGTGGTGTCGATGGTCCTCTCCGGCAGCGTGCTCACGCCTGCGGTTCACGCCCAGTCGACGCCCCACTGGATGAGCCACGGGCGGTACCGGACATCCATCGCCTCACGCGACAGCGGTGCGATGATGCGTCTGGTTCGGCCGCTGTCCGAAACCGTGGAACAATCGGTCGTGCAAGTCTATTCGGGCGGCCAGGTCGTCTCGTTGGGAACGGTGGTGTCCGAAGACGGTTACATCCTGACCAAGCGGAGTGAGTTGAGCGGGGGCGATCCGGTATCGGTGCGATTGCCCAGCGGCGAGAAAGTGGACGCCCGCGTCGCGGCCCGAAGAAAATCCAATGATCTGGCGCTGTTGAAAATCCACGGCGGCGATGAAGCCAGCTGGGACATCAAACCGGCGACCTTCAGCACCGTGGCCCCCCCGACGGGCAGCTTCTTGATTTCACCCGGACGCGACGGATTCACGATCGGAATCGGCGTGCTGGGTGTTCCGCCACGTCACGTCGCCCACCACGGGCTCTTGGGCGTCAACTTTTACGACGCACAGACAGGTCCGGCGATGGTCCGTCGCGTGCACCCGGAAAGTGGTGCCGACAATGCCGGGCTACAAGACGGCGATCGGATTCTGAAAATCAATGGACTGCAATTGCTCGGCTCCGAGTCGGCGGTCAACACGCTGAAAAAAATGTATCCCGGCGATGTGGTGCGACTGACGATCATGCGGGGCGAGAACACGCTCGAACTGGACGCCCAAATGAGCGACAAGGCGCTGTTGATGGAGTCGGAAAATGACGCCAAAGTCAACGGGCCGCGGAACATGCGGCTGAGCGGCTTTGACAGCGTCATCCAACACGACACCGTACTTTCCCCCAACCAATGCGGCGGCCCGCTGTTGGACAGCCATGGCCACGTCATCGGTATCAACATCGCCCGCGCCGGCCGAGTCGTCAGCTACGCCTTGCCGTCGGCATTGGTCACCGCCGAGATGGTCGAGATGCTCGAAGAGGCTCGTCGACCGCGAGAATGATGACGTTCGCGTTCGGGGCAGAATGCTCGCGGCCCAGACGCTTCAAGTGAGGAAGTCACCCTCCCTTAGGAAGTCGATTCTTCTGCTGCAGGATTTGGCAACCCATTTAGATCCTCCCCCTCTGGCAGAGACGGCGTTTGCGCAGCAAGCAAACGCCAGAGAGGGCCGGCGCTGCGAAAGTCCGACTTCCGCTACGATCAAATCCGTCACTGATACAATTGACGGCCCTTGGGAGGGTCGGACGCAAGATGTGTAGACATCAATGCCATCTCTTTTGACGCCAAGCGGTATGTGTTTTGTTAGCGGTAGGGCGCAAGCCCTCCGGTCCTTCGCGGTGTTTTTGTTAGCGGTAGGGCGCGAGCCCTCCGGTCCTTCACGGTGTTTTTGATAGCGGTAGGGCGCAAGCCCTCCGGTCCTTCACGGTGTTTTTGTTAGCGGTAGGGCGCGAGCCCTCCGGTCCTTCACGGTGTTTTTGTTAGCGGTAGGGCGCAAGCCCTCCGGTCCTTCACGGTGTTTTTGTTAGCGGTAGGGCGCAAGCCCTCCGGTCCTTCGCGGTGTTTGTGATAGCGTCACCGGACGGCTCGCGCCGTTCCGCTAATAACGTTAGATCCTAAGCAGTCACCGGACGGCTCGCGCCGTTCCGCTAATAACGTTAGATCCCAAGCAGAGGGCATTGGCCTTAACACCCGCCGCGACGCAAACAGGCGATCATCTGCTCGGGCTGCTCGCCCAGCTTGGCGATCTCGGTCACCCAATCCCATTGACGTGGATTGATCGGGACGGGACGACCGAGTGGCGGCAGATCATCGACCAGCATCTGGACCACGGTTTGAAGCAGGTTGCCGATGCCTGTTCCCGTGGTTGCAACCGTTGCCAGCGCATCGGCCGGCGACTCAGCCGGCGACTCAGCCGGCGCATCAGCGGACTCGACCGGTGACAGGTCTGATTTATTGATGACCCTGACGATCGGCACGGAGGCATTGATGCGTCCGAGTGCGTCCAACACCTTGTGGTCCCATTGCAATCCCGGCTCGGTGACCTGGGCGACCAGATCCGCTGTCGCGATCGCGTCCATGGCTCGATCGATGCCTTGTTTCTCGATCGTGTCGTCGCTGCGGTGCAACCCCGCGGTGTCTCGCAGCCGCAGCGGCCATCCGTCGAACACGGTTTCGGCGTCCAAGACATCGCGCGTCGTCCCGGCAAAATCCATGATGATGCTGCGATCGTAACCGACCATCGCATTGATCAGACTGCTCTTTCCGACGTTGGGGGGACCGGCCAGCACGACATCAAACGGACGCGTCAGGCGGTGTCCGATGCGACCGGCAGCGGCAATCTGTTGAGCTTGCGCGGCGATTTCGGCCGCCCTTCGGGGATCCTCACCGAGCACCTGGATCGACCGCTGTCGCCATTGACACAGCGCACCGCGGACTTGGTCCAACGCGATGGCAGCCGTTTTCACCGTCGTGCATTGGGATAACACCACACCGGCCTCATCGATCAAACGCTGATCAACGGCATCCTTGACCGGAAGCCGTCCGGTCGAGGGGACGCCGTCGAGGGGATGCGGGGCGACGCGGCGGACACCGATCGAGGACAGATCATCCAGGATTCGAGCGATCGCGGCTTCTCCACCGTGACAATGAAGTTCGTAGCGTTGTGGGGCGGTCGGCACCACCACGATCGACTCGGCGGCCGTCGTGGCAGGTTCTGTTGATGAGCAGTCTGCTGGCGAAGCTGCGTCCGCAGACCCGCCTGCCCAAACGCCATAGCGTACTTGGCCGACATCCATCGCCCGCGATCGGTTGCAGCGAAAGAAATGCGTGACACACGCGTCGGCACGTTCACCCCACAATCCGATGACAGCGATTGCCGATCGACCGGCACCGGTCAGCAGCGCGCAACATGTCGTTTGTTTCGACAGCGATTGGGCGTTAGACTCGTCGCCTGGTATCGGTAACGTATTGTTTTGGGATAAGGACATCATGTAACGTCGGATGCACGGATGCGGGCAGTCAATCGCGGCTCGCCAAGATCATCGATCGGACTTCCATTTCACGACCCAACCGCAACAACCATGGCACGGAGAACGCTCGACCTGTCGTCACTCTCGGACGACCAATTGTTGGACATGCGGATCTGCGATCTACAGCTTTCCATTGTCGGTACGCCTTTGGAAGCCCGGATCGATCAATTGAACAGCGAATTGGCCGAGCGGGGACTGAAGTTTCGCCCGCACTTCTGGCTCAGCGACGATTGGTTCTCTCCCGATGGCATTCCGGGCATCGCGATCCCGTTCTATTTGGCACACCCCCGGCTGATCCGTTTGGAACGCAAGCAGTTGCTTGAGGTCGAAGGTGGAACCAAAAGCTGGTGCATGAAAATTTTGCGGCACGAAGCCGGGCACGCGATCGACACGGCGTTTCAGATTCGCCGCAAGGCCCGCTATCGGGAGCTGTTCGGCAGGTCCTCAGACCCCTATCCGGAATTCTACAGCCCCAAACCGCAATCGCGTGAGTATGTGCTGCATTTGGACATGTGGTACGCCCAGGCTCATCCGTTGGAGGATTTTGCGGAGACCTTTGCCGTCTGGTTACCGCCCAAGTCACGTTGGAAAGCCCGTTACCGGAACTGGCCGGCGCTGAAGAAACTGTGCTTCATCGACGAACTGATGAGCAGTCTGGAGGGGAAACCCGCAGTCGTTCAAACCAAACAGCGGGTCGATCCCGTGTCGCAAATACGCCGCACGCTGCGAACGCATTACCAGCGGAAACGCGAGTATTACGGCATGAATTATCCGAACGTCTTCGACAAAGATCTTCGCAAGCTCTTTTCGTGCGACCGGAGTCATCGGCGTAACCCCACCGCCGCCGCCCTGCTGTCGCGTTGGCGTGGGGAGATTCGGAGGGTCGTCGCGAATTGGACCGGCGCCTATTCGTATATGGTCGATCAAGTCCTGCAGGAAATGATTGAAAGGTGTCGAGAGTTAGAGTTGAGGCTGGGGACGACACCAGAGACGTGCAAACGTGACGCGATGATCCTGGTGGCCCTGCGGACGAGCAATTATCTCAATTCGGGTCATAGACGGGTAATGATGTGAGCAAGCTACGTGTATTGGTGCTGGTCCGCACCGGGCATGTTCCCCCCCTGACCCTCGAAGGTATCCCGGAAAAAGAACTCGACGCCTGGAAAGCCGAATTCGATGTCTGTGACACCCTGCGACTGTTGGGGCACGAGGTGCTGCCACTGGGCGTCTACGATGACCTGTCGCCGATCCGTAACGCGCTGACCGAATTCAAGCCGCACATCACCTTCATGCTGCTGGAAGAATTCCATGGCGTGGTGACCTACGATTTTGCCGTCATCAGCTACCTGGAACTGATGCAGCAACCCTACACCGGTTGCAACCCCCGCGGATTGTTGCTGAGCAAGGACAAAGCGCTGAGTAAAAAAATACTCACCTACCACCGCATCCAGACCCCGCGATTCACCGTGTTCCCGTTCGGACGCACGATCCACCGTCCCAAAAAGCTCGAGTTCCCACTGTTCGTCAAATCGGTCTCCGAAGACGCGTCGTTCGGGATCTCGCAAGCCTCCATCGTGCAAAACGACGAACAGCTGCTCGAACGCGTCGCGTTCGTCCACGAGCACACCCGCGACGACGCGATGGTCGAACAGTACATCGAAGGCCGCGAGATCTACGTCGGCGTGATCGGCAATCAGCGGCTGCAGACGTTTCCGCCCTGGGAAATGGACTTCGGCCAGATGCCCGCCGAGACCGCCCGCATCGCCACCAGCCAGGTCAAGTGGAATCGCAAGTATCAAGAGAAACACGGCATCACCACCCACGAGGCGGTCGACCTGAGTGGTGAAGTGGGCGAAAAAATCCAAAAGATCTGCAAACGCGTCTACCGTGCCCTCAACATGAGTGGCTACGCCCGCATGGATCTGCGGCTGAGCAACTCCGGTGAAATCCACGTGCTGGAAGCCAACGCGAATCCGAACTTGGAATACGGCGAAGACTTCGCCGAGTCCGCCGAGACGGCCGGCATCGAGTATTCCCTGTTGATGCAGCGGATTCTCAACCTCGGCCTTCGCTACAAGGCCGCCTGGATGCTCGGCTGAACCCAATCGAATGGATCAGCCGATCGGCGCGGTCCGATCGGCATGCGTGTTGGTGTCCAGGCTTTAGCCGATCCGGTATCGGGGGACGCGTGGCAACGCGTCCCGGAGACGCCTAAAGGCCAATACCGCTAAGTTAAGCTTGGTTTTGCGCAGTTCGGGGCCCGTAGGCTCGCGCCAAACGGCTGATCATCAATTGATATCAGCCGGTTCGCGCCAGCGTCCGGGCCTCCCGTCGAGCTTAACTTGGCGGTATTGGCCTGAAGGCTGCACACCAACGAGCGTGCCCTACGGCGGCGGATACTTCTCGGCGTTGCGAATCATCTTCTTCGCCAGCGTCGAACTGAGATCGATCTCCATCGCGTTGGCGATCGCCAAGACATACGCCAGACAATCGGCCAACTCTTCGCCGACGTCGTGCTTCTTGGCCGCGTCGTGCTGCACCGCGGCGGCTTCCTCCAGCGTCAACCACTGGAAGTGCTCCATCAGCTCGCCGGTTTCAATCCCCAAAGACATCGCTAAATTCTTGGGGTTGTGAAACGAATGCCAATGACGCTGGGCGACAAAGTGTTCCACCAAGTCGCGCAGGGCTTGCACGCTGGTCGATTCGTCGCGGCTGCCGGGATCGATCGAAGAGGACGTCATCAGGCGGCGACCAACATTTGACGCTGGTGCTCGATTTCGTCCACCGCTTGGCAGACGTGTTCCACACCAATCGCACACATCGCCGCATTGGACGCGTTGCGGCGTTGGCGAGCCGAACCCGCCTCATAGGCGACTTGAATCGCCGTTTGGCCGTAGGGGCCGCTGTCGCCCGGACGAGTTGCACCGTACAGACCGATCGTCTTGGTGCCGACCGCCACCGCCATGTGCAACGGACCGGTGTCGTTGCTGATGAACAGGTCCGCCGTCTGGATCATCGCCGCCAAATGCTGAAGATCGGTTTCGGGGGCGAGAATCGCGGTGCCGTTACTCGTCGAAACGATGTCCGAAGCCATCGCGCGATCAAACGGCGTGCCCCACACCGCGATGCTCGTGTAACCGTACCGGTCGTACAGATAGCGCGCCGTCGCGCCAAATCGTTCCGGCAACCAGCGTTTGCTGTGCCACGTCGCGCCGGGATTGAGAATCGCGATCCGCTGCGAATCAATCGTGTTGCGATAACGACGTGCCCACACCTGGGCCGGTCCCGCGATCGGCAAATCCCAACGCACCGAGGGGGAATGAATGCCCAAAGGAATCAACAACTCCAGCGATCGGTCGGTCAAATGATGAAAGACCGGATTGACCTGAACATTGGAAAACCATCGACTCAACTCCCGCGCATGCTTTCCCGCGTAACCAATCCGATGTGCCGCGCCGGACAGATAACACGCCAAACTCGATTTGGTCATCCCTTGGCAATCGATCGAAACATCACACTCCAGCGCCCGCAACTGTCGACGGGCATCGCGGATTCGACTCGGCGACGTGAACCACCCCCGCGGCAGGACGATCAACTCATCCACGGCGGGATGTCGGCGAACCACCGGTGCAGATTTCTCTTCCACGATCCAAGAAATGTTGGCATTGGGAAATCGATCCCGCAGCGCACAGGCCACCGGCAAGGTCAAGATCGTGTCGCCAATCGCACTCATTCGGCTGATCAGAAAACGCGGTGACTCGGTCGCCAGCTTGATCGGGGCCGGCGCTGCCGGCTGCACCGCTCGCTGCGTTTTTGATCGTTTCTGAAAACCTGATTTGGGAGTTTTTTCGCCACTGGACATCGTCACGATCCTTCGTGTTGATAGAGAGAAGAGTAGGCTGATCCGATCCCCCCGATCCGGATCCCACGATCGCTCCCAAGAGAGGTCGCAGAACGCGGTTGACTGGCAACCTAGTCTTTTCGCAAAACCGCCGCCAGATCGACTTTTTGACTCAAGTCTCCGGCCCAGAAAACCGGGCGTGGCAATGGCACCCGGGTGGTGGCTGGGAGTGCTTCGTCCCCGCTAAACTTTACCGTAGTGGACCAGGTCAGAAGTCCCGTTTTCATCACCCCATCGAACCATGTCCGATTCCAACACCCCGACCGCCGAAACCCTGGCCAATTCGAAATGTGTCCCCTGCGAAGGCGGGGTGCCGCAGTTGACGCCCGACCAAGCCGCCGGGTTTGCTCGAGCGACGCCGAATTGGTCCGTCGATTCAGATGCCAACCAGATCCGCCGCAAACTGAACTGCAAAACCTTTGCCAAGGCCGTGGAGCGAATCAATCAGATCTGCGAAATCGCCGAGCGCGAGCAGCATCATCCTGATCTGCACCTGACCGGCTACCGGCATTTGGAAATTGTGCTGACGACCCATGCGATCGGTGGGCTGAGCGAAAACGATTTTATTCTCGCCGCCCAGATTGATCGACTGCTGGACGACCAATGAACGTTGTGCCACGCCATCGCTTGCTATCATTGCTCGCCGAATGCACCGGCGATGACATTTGGAGCGTCGATCATTGTCGGGCGCGGCGGATCCCGGAAAGCTGGATTGAGCAGCTCTCGGATGCTTATGAATCGGGGTTCCAATCTGATCATCAAACGATCTACACCGACGCCGGAGTGACCAACCAGTACCACGGCGTCCGCGATGTGGATCTGGCCATTCGTTTGGCCGAATCGATGGGAATCCATGTCGACGCCAACGCGCTGGCCCGACTCGGTCGCGCGCGACTGGTCCAAGCGATCAAAGACGCCGTCATGAACGGTGACGATGAACTTTGATGGGCATTCGCCAGGAGAGACATGTCATCCCAGCGGGAAGCGTAACAGCCTGTTGATTTAATCAGCCGTTTGGCGCGAGCCTACGGGCCCTGGTGTGTTTTCTTCGTGCTACAGGCCCGTACGCTCGCGCGAAACGGCTGATCCCGTGTGTGATCGGCTTAAATCGACAGGCCGGTAGGCGAGCGGCGCGTCCTTGTCATCCCAGCGGGCAGCGTGAGCGAGCGGCCTCGTCGCCTGGCGTTTCCGACTCGCCGCTCGCTTACGCTTCCCGCGGAAGAAAATTCCCTGTCACATGAACCCTGATCCTCTCAGCTCATGCTTCCCCGCAGCCGACGTCCGATCTCCGCCGCCACTTGCTGTCCGACTTCCATCCCGGTGTCAAAGATTCCGGCGAAGTGCAAAAACGCGTGAAGCATGCCGTCGTGCTGTTGGTGTAGCACGTCGACGCCGCTGGCCTGCAACTGCTGTGCGTACCGATTGCCTTCATCGCGCAACACATCGTATTCCGCCGTGATGACCAGCGCCGAAGGCAGATGCTCATGGGAGGCGGCTTGGCTGGGCGCCGCTTTGGACGCCCCCGCTTGCCCGTCTAAAAACTGCCGCCAAAACCATCGCATGGTGTCGCGTGTCAATCCGAAACCGTCGGCAAATTCGCGATAGGATGACGTCTCGAAATTCGGTTCGATCACCGGATAGAGCAACACTTGCAGCGCGATCGGGAAATCCGCCTGGTCGCGCGACTTGATCGCAACCGACGCGGCCAGGTGGCCTCCGGCGCTGTCACCGGCGACGGCCAAGCGTGACGCATCCACGTTCAATCGAGACGCGTTTTGCACGACGTATTCGGTCGCCCGATAGCAGTCGTCGATCGGGCCCGGAAACGCATGCTCGGGTGACAAACCATAATCCACCGCGACCACCGCGCATCCCGAGGCGTCGGCCAGTCGACGGCAAAAGGCGTCGTGTGTGTCCAGGTTGCCGAGCACCCATCCGCCGCCGTGAAAAAACATCGTGACGGGCGCCGCCGCCGCGTGATCGCTGTAGAGTCGCAGTCGCAGCCCACACGGCATCGTATGGTCTTCGACGCGAGCCAACTCGGGCACGTCGCCACAAAACTCTTCAAACGTCAAAAAGACTTCGCGCGCCTTTTCGACGCCCAGTTCTTCCCAGCTCGGACGGTCTTCTTCAGCCAGGGTATCGACAAAAGCTTTGGATTGGGGATGCAGCGGCATGGTTGATTTCGGCGGTCTGAAACGAGTGAGCACCCTTGAGTAACGAATGGATCCCCTTGATTCCGCGTCCGAATCCTAACATTGAGGATTACCGGACCCGCGAGCCGGTCGCGGGCATCCATCGGCCACGTCGACGCGCTATGTCGCCTGCTGGGCAAACAATCGGTTGATCTCATCAGCCAGGATTTTAATCCCGCGACGGAGGACGTGTTCCGAGGTGGTGAAGCTGATCCTCAGGCATTCGTTGCGGTGCGGCCAATCATCATCCGGAAGCCCGAAGAAGAAGTAGTGGCCGGAGATCACCATGACACCGCGTTTTTTCAGCCGCTGATAAAGTTCGGCGGACGAGATCGGCAGCCCCTCTAACCACAGCCACAGGAAAAAAGCGCCTTCGCTGCGATGGATCCGATAGGGCACCGAGTCGTCGAGTGCCTCGGTCAACCAATCGTGCGCATGTCGTGACCGCGTCTCATAAAACGGACGAATCACCTCGTGGCTGATCGAGATGATTTCACCACTGTCGATCATCGGGCGAATCATGGCTTGCCCGACGTTGTTGTTGGCCAGCGAAGAGATCGCATTCATCGATGCGATCCATTGGATCATTTCCTCGCTGGCGATCACGATCCCCGTTCGCGTCCCGGGTAGCCCCAGTTTGGAGAGACTGTAGGTCAGCACCATCGACGGCCTCCAGACCGGTGTGCTGTCGGTGAAGATCACGCCCGGAAACGGATCGCCGTAGGCGTTGTCGACGATCAGCGGAATGTCGTTTTCCTCAGCCAACTGGGCCAAGTGTTCCAGTTCCGCATCGGAGACGACATTGGAGGAAGGGTTGGTCGGCCGAGAAAGACAGATCGCTGCGATCGAGTCGTCGATTTCCAACGCGTCAAAATCGATCGCGTACTTGAACTCGTGGTCGCCGATTTTTTCGATCAACGGATGCACGGCACGATACAGGTCGCTCGACGTCGCCAGATCGGCGTAACCGATGTACTCGGGCACGATCGGAAGCAGCACCTTGCGTTCGGTGCCATCGTCAAACTTCCCCGCCAACGCATTGAGCAACAAGAAGAACGCCGTCTGGCCGCCGGCGGTGATGCAAACATTCTTTGCGGTGATCGGCCAGCCGAATTCTCGCTCAAACAGCCTGGCGACCGAATCACGAAAGGCCGCGTCGCCCCCGGGCGGCTGGTAGTCCCCGAGCACGCTGGCGACCTGACGCGGATCGTCGGCCAATTCTTGGAACCGCGCCAGCCAACGCTGGTCGACCTCCGGAATGTGAGCCGGCTGACCGCCCCCAAGCATGCACAGATTCTCGTCCCCGGAGGCAAGTGTTTCGCCCAGGTCCTGCATCAATTCGCCGATCCCCGAATCCAGGGCCAAGCGGTTTCCGAATGTCGAAAGCGAGTGTTTCATCAGTTCAATCAAGGTGTCGCGGCTTACGCAAAATCTCAAATCTCAAGTCGTCAAAGGAATCCCTCCGGTCCATCACCGCCAGCGTCGAGCGGAGTTCTCCGGCCGATCACCTAGCGGTGCCAATGTAATGGAGCATCTCTGTTGGCGAACCCCTGGAGATCGCTTCGGCGAGGTGATTGCTGAACCAGAGCATTGCACGCCGCATTTGGTTCGCCAGATCGCCCTTACCACGAAATCCCGACCGCATCGTCCACTCCACCATCACCCCTGCCAATTCCGCTGCCTCGTTCCGATCCGGCGAGGACTGGAATCTGAAATCAGTTCGCACTGCCGAATTTCCCTTGTTCCCAGGCTCTGCCTGGGCTGCGCAAAAAGCCCGCAAGTTCATGCGTTGTGCCGGTTAAGACTTTGGTCGTTCTTGTTCCGTGGTGGATCAAGATTCACTCGGTTCGGTTCGCCAAA
>NZ_NTFY01000082.1 GCF_002289565.1 Rhodopirellula sp. SM50
AACGGCAGACATCACCGAGGACGCGCGAAAGACTCACCACTGTCAAACCGCTCGACTCGCGTCCTTCGGTGGATGTCATGGTTATGCCCCATATTGAGTTTCGGCTGCGGTCAGCTTGGGATATCGTGTGCGCAAATCGTCGTCGTCCCATTCTTCACCTGCGGGCGAAGTCGGATGTTCGAATTGCATTATCCCAGCGTCATCATCGGAAGCATCCATCCGGCGAAGGACATCACGTGCAATGTATCCAAATTCTTCAAACCTTGTGACCTCGATGCCGGGAGCGAACGCTACGGTGGCAAGTGATTCGACATCCGCCATCGCGTTATCGTAGACTTCACGTCCCATGGAAATCAGCCAATACCGAAAGTCGGTAAACCCATCGTCACCGCATCCACCTTCAATAATGTAGCCAGCGGCCCAAAGGTCCCATCGGTAGGCATCGTGGTACAGCTTGGTAAAAGTGTTGTCAAACGAGCCGACCTCTTTGGCAGACAGTTCAGACAGAAGCTCGCGAAGATGCGTGACCTGTGAGTCCATATTTCCATCGCGACGATTCGGATCAAAGTCGGAACGCGATTGGGCAATGATGTCCCAGAACCGCTCAAGGTTCATCAACGCCATTCAGGACTCCGGTCAGTGGCATAACGGCGGTGGTCACCGCGTCGGCGCGATCAACCTGAACTCAAAAACAAACTCAACTCGCCGACTGCGGTGCACCACATGGTTCACGCGTCCGGCCATGACGACAGCCCGAGCCATCGTCGCTGACCGCAAATGTACTCGATCGGAATCGCCTTGGGAAATTTCACTCCCCTTGCTGTACCGATTTCTTTGTGAAGTCGGGATGAAGCCCGGAGGGCTGGCACAATGCTTGCCGGTGGTGTCAGCCACCGGTATTTAAAGAACGGATTTGCTGAGGCCTGGAAGGCCGGCACAATGGGTCTCCCGGTCCACCCGAAGCCCGAGCATTGTGTCGGCCCGCTGGGCCTTGGGTATTCTTTTGAATCCACCCCCGGTGGCTGACGCCACCGGCAGACACTCTACCGGCCCTCCGGGCCTAAGACACATCGCTCTGCCGGCATACCCGAATCCAATCGTCGGAGTCAGCGATGTCACGATCAACAGTTGAAATCAACAGGCGTCGGTTTGCCTTCGTTGGCCGAGTCGACCGCGCAGCTATCAAACGATGACATCAAATGCGAATCTCAGGAAACAGCGGTCTGATGAAATCGGATGGGCGTCCTTCGGCTCACGGTCAAACGATGGCGAATCAATTGCCACAAAAGAACGCGAGAAGACGCAAAAGAAGAAGTGGGCGCTGTCGTCAGGCGTCGGTTAGCAGCGTGAACTTGTTTATCACCTGGTCTCGCTGGCCAGGGGGCTTATCTGCCGTCTTATCCCCGGGTGGATAAGAGTTGGGCGGCCTTATCCCCGGCTCGGCGATAAGTGTTCTTCGAATTATCCTGTATTTCTCAAAAAACCGCAACCTCCCAGGGGGAAGCAACACGCCTCCACGGAGGAGGTCTCTTTTTCAGGAGCATGCTAGCGGATTGGTCGGGGGAGGTGCGTCGGATGGGGACACGCGATGGCGGTGGCGTGCGGCGGGCGTGAAAGCCGGAGGGGCGCTGTTTTGGTACCAGCCGCTGGCCTGGATTCGTGGTGCCGGTGGCGAATGGAATGGATGAATGGATGTACTGGGCTGATGCATTGGGTTTGGGCCGATCTCCGGGAAACCCCCGTCGTTTTATCGGCACGGGCTGCCAGCGAGCGGGCCGCAGCGGTTATCATGTCGCGACGACGATCCGCCTCTGATCACCGTCGCTGCCCTGCCGCGCGACCGTGACTCCTCCTCTTGAATTTTGCAGAGTGAACTCCAGATGACCAGACTTACCCGCCGCCAGTTTGTCGGTTCGACCGCGTCCGCTGCCGCCGCATTTGCGGTGACGTCTTCGCTTCCCGGCCGCAGCTTGCGGGCCGCCGATGCCAACAGCGAAATCAACCTCGGATTCATCAGCTGCGGCGGACGTGCCGGTCAGTTGATGGGACAATTCGAAAAAGTCGAGGGCGTCAACATCGCCGGGCTGTGCGATGTCGATGAAAATCGAATGGGTGCGGCCAAGCAGCGTTTCCCCAAGGCCCAGAGCTGGACGGATCTGCGCGAGTTGATCGACTCACCGAGCATCGACGCCGTGGTCATCGCGACGTGCAATCACTGGCACTGCTTGGCTGCGATCTGGGCGATGGAAGCCGGCAAGGATGTGTACGTGGAAAAACCGCTTTCGCATAGCCAGTGGGAAGGGCGTCAGACCGTCGCGGCGGCACGCAAGTACAACAAGATTTGTCAAATCGGAACGCAGCAACGAAGCGACCCGATGCAAGCCGAAATCAAACGGTTCTTGCACGAAGAAAAGGCGCTCGGAGAAATCCAGGCGGCGCGGGTCAATCGTTACGGCGTCCGTCCCTCGATCGGCAAACGCGACACCCCGCTGGAAATCGAAAAGAACGTCGCTTATGACCTGTGGCTGGGACCGGCCGCCGATGAGCCGATCTACCGCGAAAAACTGCATTACGATTGGCACTGGGACTGGAACACCGGCAGCGGCGAAATGGGCAACTGGGGCGTCCATGTTCTGGACGATTGCCGCAACAATATTTTCCAAGACAGCGTGGCCTTGCCGCAGCGAGTCCTCGGCGGTGGCGGTCGCGTGGTGCTCAACGACGCAGGCGAAACCCCCAACGTCCACTTTGCCTATTTTGATACCGGATCGATTCCGGTGGTGATCGGGCTGAGCAACTTGCCGTCTCAGCCCGGCGGCAAGAAAAGCCCCTCCCATCCCGGCCCTGCCAGCGGCTACATGGCGTACTGTGAAGGCGGCCGGTTCGAGGGCCAGCGTGGCCGCGCGGCCGCCTATGACAGCGACGGCAAAATGATCAAGGAGTTCAAGGGCAATCGGGGCGATACCGTCCACCAACAGAACTTTATCGATGCCGTTCGCGCCCAAGATCGCAGCCTGCTCAATGCCGAAGTCGCTGTCGGCAACGACAGCACCGGATGGTGCAATTTGGCCAACGTCGCGTTCCAGGCGGGCGAAAGCTTTAGCCGTGAATTGGCCGGCGAGGTCAAACTGGACCAGTGGGACGCGCTGCTCGGTGACATGGATGAACACCTCGCCGCACATGATTTGAAACTGGACAGCAGCGAGATCAAGCTGAGCCCGATGTTGTCGCTGGATCCGCAGACGGAACAGTTCGTCGGCTCCGATGCCGACGCCGCCAACGGGTTGCTCCGCCGCCAGTATCGCAAAGGGTACGAAGTTCCCGAGATCGTCTAGCAGGAACTCGCCTACCATGCCGCCCGCCCCGATGGATCGACTCGTGTTCTTTCGCGCCCTCGTGGCGACGTGTGTGTGCATGGCGTTGTTCGCCGCGCCGCGGTTTGCCACCGCTCAGGGTGACGCTGAGCGGGGTGACGTGAAGCAGGGCGTCGCCGCTCAGGGTGACGCCGTGCGGGGTGACGCTGTGCAGGGTGGCGCGAAGCGTCAGGCCGCAGTCGGATCTGCCGATGTCATCCACAGCCTGCTGGATTTGCAACGGCATTACGGGCGAACGGACGTGGAATCACTTCCGGTCGATTTAGACGCTCGGGTCAACTACTGGGACGTACGCGACCGAGCCGTGTTTGTGCAGGACCAACACAGCGCGATCTACCTGTCCGTTCCGTTCGTTCAGTTTGAGCGTCACAGCCGGCTCCCCCCTGGCACCCGCATCCGCGTGATCGGTCGCTTGGTCATGGACGGTCATTACGTTCAGGTTGACTCGGTCGAAGTCTCCGATGACGTCGTCCCGGTCGAACCCAAGTCACTCCGCATTGAAGACTTGACGCTCGGCAACCGATGGTCGCAGCGGGTCAAAACGACCGGCGCGGTGCAGGAGGTCGCCCGTTTCGGTGACCGTTGGATCGCTTCCTGCAGGTCGGGGGATGCCTCGTTTTTGGTTCACCGCTTTGAAGAGAACGCCATCTTCCAATGGACCCGTCTGATCGGTCACGAAGTGGAGATGGAAGGGACGTTGATCTGCGAAGTCGGTTCGGACGGACAGCCGACTCGATACATCGTCGAGATGAACGAATTCGATCCCCCATTGCAACCGATTCGGCACGTCGATGACATCGTCTCCGTCGCCGATGCGGAGAGCAGAACGATCGAACAACTTCGCACGACCGAGACGATCGCAGGCGGGTTGTATCAGACCAGCGGTCAAATCACATCGGTCGCGGCGGGCGACGGCTATTTGATTGAATCCGAGGGCGCCGGGATTTTCGTCGCCACCGCGATGGCCCGGGAAGATGCGGCGGGGCACTTGGTGGATGTGACGCTGCGCCGCCAGGGGGCGAACCAGTTCCAAGCCGTCGCGCTTCATTCCAGGGCCTTTCAGACCGTTCCGCCGCCGCAGCGTGACGAGGCTCAATCCGTTGAACTGTCGCTGCTTCCTTACCGTGCGACGATCGAAGCCGATTTCATTTTTTCACTCAGCCAGGACGACGAACGAATCATCATGCTCCGTGACGGCGACACGGAATTTGCGGCGACGCTGACGGTCAACGATGCGACCTGGGAAGACCTCTCGTTGGAAAACGCTCGCCGTGTCGCGGTCACGGGAATGGTGTCCGCGGCGCCGCCCGGAATGACCGATCTGGAGCAAGATTTCTCTCCCGAGTTCATCGTCGAATTGGAGGGCCCCGATGGAGTGCAGGTCGTTTCACGCTGGTGGCAATTTTCGCGTTCAGCGGGCATCTTGGCGCTGGCGTTGATCGCGGTCTTGGGGGTGGCGGGCATGCTCTGTTTTGCGACGCTGTGGTTAAGGCTGCAACGAACGGTGCGAACCAACCGCCGATTGGAATCTCAATTGCTGGAGAGCCAGAAAATGGATGCCCTCGGTCGACTTGCCGGTGGCGTCGCCCACGACTTCAATAACTTGCTGGCCGCGATCGCATCGAATTTGGAATTGATCGACATCGGGGCTCCCCGAAACGATGATCAACCCAGCCACTGTTTAGCCTCGGCTCGCCGGTGCACCGCACAGGCGACCAAACTGGTTCGCTCGCTGCTCGGTTTCACCCGCCAGACGAATCTCGACCTGCAAGTCGGCAATCTCAACGACGTGGTCGAAGAGGCGGTGCTGCTGGCCAAGACGTCGCTGTCGCCCGATGTCGTCGTTTCGCTAAAATTGAGTTCCCGGCTACCGCCGTGTCGGTTCGACCATGCCCAGCTGGAACAGGTGTTGTTGAATCTGTTGTTCAACGCCCACGACGCCTTGGGCCGGCAAACCGGAACGATCGTTTTGCAGACCGATCCGTTTGTCGACGACGACGGGACCCCGTTCACACGCATCCAGATTCGCGATGACGGTCACGGCATGGACCACGAAACCCGTGCCCGTGTCTTTGAGCCATTCTTTACCACCAAGAAAGTCGGCGAAGGCACCGGATTGGGACTGGCGCTTTCTTATGGCGTGATCAACCAGCACGGGGGAACCATTGATTGTCAAAGCGAACCGGGTCACGGAAGCGTCTTCACGATCCTGTTACCCGCTGCGATCCATGCGTCCACGCCGACCAAGACACAAGGCGACGCCACGCCCTTGAACCACAGCGCAAAACGTTTCTCCACGTCCACCGAAACCTGTGCCGAACGGGACGAGTTGCTGCGTGTCGATAATGCCGAGCAGGCGATCAAGTCTCCGCCCGATGACGTCGCGATGGAGATCCTACTCATCGACGACGACGACGAGGTGCGGCGCGTCGCCAAGTTAAGTCTCGAAGCGATCGGTCACCGCGTGACGGATGCCGCGGGAGGCCGTGAGGCGATCGCGAGGGTCCAGCGTGGTGAGACCTTTGATGTGGTGATTCTGGATTTGATGATGCCCGATGTCTCCGGGGCGGAGACCTTTCGACAACTCAAGGCGATCCGCTCGGACCTGCCGATCATCGTGTGCAGTGGCCTGTTGATCGAGATCGAAAAACTCAAACAGGTCTCCGGCAGGAAGCCCGATGCGAGTTTGTCCAAGCCGTTTCAATTAGCCGATCTTCAGCACAGCTTGCGGCAGGTCTGCCCGCAGCCACGTTCCGGGACGGACGCATTGCAAGCAGGGACCGTCAGCGGCGGCTGAGCTCTTCCTGGACGCGTTGCGGCGTGGCAATGCGGCGTGGACGCGTTGTCCGCCAGGCGGCAAAGAACGAGAGCAGAGCCAGGCAAACGGCGGCGCCGACGATTTGCCCGACGACGCCCGGCGGCAACCTTCGTTCCACGGCCGTCGCCATCGTGAATGCCCAATTGGTGACCTGCCAGGTCGGATCGTAACTGAGCGGTTGGTAGTCGTTGTAGTGCAGCTCCAACGAATACGGGACCAGCGCCGTCATCACGGCAACGACAATCAGAGCGGCCAAGCCGACTTCGACGCGAGGATTGTTGCGCAATCGGACCGCGAACATCACCACTCGCACGGCGACGAGAAAGCTGACCAGGTACGCCGGGTACAGAATCGCCGGCACACCCAACAGAAGCCGCAACTGTCGCCGCATCGACCCGCCGACGTTGGCCGTGCGCAGCACCCAATCCAGTGACAAATACTGGATCGACGCCAGGATCGCGATTCCGATGATCGCAAAGACCAGTCCGGTCGTCGGTCCCGGGGTGAGCCACGTTAAAAACAGTCGACCCAGAAAACTGCTCGGCAATTCTCGCCGAATCCGCGGCGTGATGGTCGAACGCTCGCCCACCATCAAGGCACCACAAAAGGTCCACAGCCCGGCGATCACGAGCAATCCGGCGACATAGACCGAGATCCCGTCACTGCCCAGCACGAGCATGGCCGCCGCAATCGTGGCGACGCAGATCGTCGTCAAAACCAGCAGCGACAGACGCAGCGACGTGGAACGGTTCTCCGTTTCCGGAGTCAATTGAGCCGCCGTGGCGGTCAACAACAAATGCCCCAACGATCCCGACAACGCAAGCGTTGCCAACACCGTGAACAACAACGCCGATGCAGAGAGCGGATTGCCGTACAAGATCATCCCGACGACCATCGAACTGATGCCGTATTCGGCAAGCACGAGAATGAAGATCAGGACCAACATCGTCGCCACGCGTCCGGATCGACCACGCGCCAGCGGCGCGAAGAACAACCCGACCACCGTCAGCAACGATCCGGCCACCGCCAACGAAGCGACGATCAGCAGCGTCGTCGGCAAATCCACCCCACGCAAGGAATACGCATAGGCCAGACAAGGAAACAAGGTGACGAAATACAGCACCATCTGCAGTGACGCACTCGCCAATTTGCCCATCACGATCTGCCAGGGAGACAGTGCGGTGATCGACAACAACTCCAACGTCCCGTCGTCGATTTCGCTCTCCAAGGATCGATACGCCGCCAACGGCACCACCATCATCATCGGCAGCGCCAGCACCGCGTAATAACCGATCATCATCCGTGGCGCCGACGGCGTCGTGTAGATTTGCGGCATCAACGAAAGACTGCCCGCAATCGTCCACGCCAACGCCGCGAACAGGATCATGGAAAACGTGGCAACAAACTGTCGGCTCTTGAGCGACTGTCGCGTCTCCTTGACCAAGATCGGATTGATCGCATCGCCCACACGCTCGCACCACCGATCCAGCCGCGCAAGCCAATCCGCCCCCGAACCGGCGTGCGTGCTATCGATCGTGTTGTCTATCGTCGCCATCGGGACATGCAGGGAAGGGGGAAGTGGGAATTGGCAGAAAAATTGTGGGCAGAAAAACCAGAACGCAAACCAACCAAATCTCAAATCTCAAATCTCAAATCTCAAATCTAACAGCTAACAGCTAACAGCTAACGACCTACTGAACCAAGCCCTCGGTCACTTGCAAGAACAGGTCTTCCAAACTTTTCTTATGCGCGGTGACTTCGGCGACTTGAAATCCTTGCGTGACAAAGTGCGTCACGATGGCGGCTTGGTCGTCCGGTTTCCCGCTGAACCCGAAACGCACGAACTGGCCGTCCAGGATCACGTTGTCGATCGCGATGTGGTCCTCCAGACGTGACAGCGATTCGGTGATTTCGTCCTGGCGATTGAGGATTCGGAGGGTCAGCTCGGATTGGTTTTGTGTTTCGCTTTGGATCTGGTCGACGCTGCCGGTCGCCAGCAGTTTGCCCTGTTCGATAATGCCCACCGCGTCGCACATTTCGGCCAATTCGGTCAGGATGTGGCTGCTGATCAGGATTGTTTTGCCGCGGTCGGCGAGTTCACGAATCATTCGTCTCAATTCGATGCGGGCTCTCGGGTCCAGGCCGGCGGCGGGTTCGTCCAAAATCATCACGGCGGGGTCATGCACGAGTGCCCGGCCGAGGCACAGACGTTGTTTCATCCCCTTGCTCAAGCCACGAATCGGTTTGGTGGCCATCCCGCCGGTGCCGGTAAAATCCAGCACCCACTGCAGTCGACGGGTCCGCTCCCGCCCCACCAATCCATAGGCCCGGGCGAAAAAATCCAGGTACTCGCGACAGTTGACGTCGCGATACGTGCCGAAGGAATCGGGCATGAACCCCAACCGTTTGCGCACCAGTTCGGGATCGTTGACGACGGAGAATCCGTCGACGAAGGCGTCGCCGTAGCTTGGCAAGTCCAGCGTCGCGAGGATCCGCATCGACGTCGTTTTGCCGGCGCCGTTGGGGCCGATGAAACCGAACACTTCACCGCGGCCGACGCTGAACGTGACGTCGTTGACCGCGCGGGTGTCGCCGAAGAAACGATGCAGTCGACGCAACTCGATGCACTCGGAATCGTGGGTGTGAACACCGACCCGCGGGTCGACCGTCGTCTCGGCCCGCACCCGCGCTGTCGCCGATTCACCGGAGGCCGATTCACCGGAGGCCGATTCACCGGACGCCGTGTCGCCGGACGCCGTGTCGCCGGACGCCGTGTCGCCGGAGGGGCGCGTTGTGGCGTTGCCCTCGTCGCGTTCGTGGTCGGTGAAACTCATGGCAGCGTCCCCATCACATAGCGGACGCTGGCGACCTGATCGGCATCCGCGATGGCGACGACGTCGGGGCTGGCCGCAGCGATGCCGATAAACATGCCCGCCGGCAATTCACCACGTACAAACAGGCTCTCGTTGAGCCAGTGCTCAAACACGCCATCGGTCACGACGAGCCCGTCACGGCTGATTTCTTTGTTGACAAACAACACCAGGTCGCGGATCCGTCGACCGCCTTGCGACCGACCCGACTCGGTGACTGCGCCCACCGGTCGATGTCGGGTGTAGAGGCGTCCGAGCAATTTTGATGCGTCTTGAGTTTTGGGGATCCAGTCGGCCGAAGCAGCCTGGCCGGCTTTGATGGAGTCGGTCGACCAATAGCGACCGTCGGGCGAACAGACGACCAGATCGCGCAATTCAAAAGGCAGCGAGCTGGACAGTTCAATCGAACGAGCGTTGGGGACCTGACCGGAGGAGTCGAACGGTTTGAGCCCGTTGATCGAGAGTGTCCCCACGCCACGGCGGATTTGATGGGTGACGAACTGGGTCTGAGTGCGAGAAGGCAAAAAC
Source organism: Rhodopirellula sp. SM50 (assembly GCF_002289565.1). GTDB lineage: Bacteria > Planctomycetota > Planctomycetia > Pirellulales > Pirellulaceae > Stieleria. Next base: position 9,591 of record NZ_NTFY01000082.1, read on the forward strand.
GCAGCGTCCAGCCGCTGGTCGTCGGCGTCGATGTCGGCGTGCAATCGCACCTCACCGACTTCGCTGCTCAGGTCCCGCCATCTCTGCTGGCCGCCGTTGGGATAGGCCATGACTTCGGCGTCACCGGCGAAGCGCAGCCCCGTGCGGGGGCTGATCCCGGAAAACAGTGTCGACCGGGTCCGCTCGATCGCATCGCCGCTGGCGCCATCGATCCACGTCAGTTGCCGCACGCGAACGGTCGTTCCGAACCCATCGGACACGATGCTGTAGGCGAACATCGCGGCGGTCGTGACCAATGCCAGCGCCGGCGCGATCAGAAACATCAAATGCGACCGATGACCTCGCGTCGTCCAGCGATAAGCGACCGGACCGACCAGCAACACGAACAGCGTCAGAATTCCCATGAACGTGTAGACCGGGGGTTCGGCGACGCCCGGAATCAGCCACCGGCGGCTGCGAAAGTCACCCATGATCGGATCAACACCCCGCGTCAGCATCGTCGAGCACCGATAGCCGATCAATGATTCCAGCAGATCAAAGGCCAGCAGCGAATCGATCGACTCGGAGGGGATTCCCACCACTTGACCGCCGCCGACAGATCGTCGGTAGCCTTGCTTCCAATCCGAATCAAACGCTCCGATGCGCGCTTCAATCTCTGCGATCCATTCCCCGGTCGCGGCAAGTTGGGCCTCGGAAAAGCGTTCACGCGTGCTCGGCCCCAAAAGGACCATCGAATCGCTTTCGCCGATCAACTCGCTTTCGCCGATCGAATCGCTTTCGCCGGCCAACTCGCTGCCGCCGATCAACTCGCTTTCGCCCACGGGAAGGGAAAGCACGCGTGGGGCGACCGGTAGTGGAGCGTTCTGCGATGGCTCGGACACCGAGGACAGCGCCTCTCGAAATCTCTTCAACGAATCGTCCATCGTCGATGCGACAGAAGTGATCAGCGCGGCGAACCCTTCGTCCTCTGCCTTCTGTTGCAGCAGCTTCAGCCGCAGCGACCGAGCCAATTGGGTTGCATCGGGGGCTTGGAGCACGACTAACGTCCCACCCATCATGACCCAATCGCGGATCGCTTCACGCTCAGCCGTCGCCGTGCCACCGGCTTGCCCCGGCGTCGCCGCGTCGAGTCGATGACCCTGTATGAGTCGGTCACCCTGAATCACGATGCAATCGATGTCACGCAGCAGACGCCAATCCGACGGCAGCCGCTGCAGCGACACGGTTTGCATCGACGGACTTCGCCTGGAAATCAGCGACCGCCCCGGCCGCCCCGGCCGATCGAACGAGATCGCGTCGGCCGGTTTGGCGATCGGTTTGGGATCCGTGTCCACCAGCAGGAAATTGCAGACCAGTTCATTGGGCAACACGGTCGCGGGGGATTGGATCGCGTAGCCGGGGAAGGGGTTGCCGACTTCAGCGGTGTAGGGTTTCAGCGGGGCGCCGTCTTCGACAATCTCGATGCGATACGAGTTGCCGATCGTCCACTTCGGACACGATCGCGACAGCACGACCTGGGTTTGCCCCTGTGGAAAGGTCAGCGGAAACTCCGTCGCGATCGCGCGATCAGCGGGCAGATGGCGATCGATCGGCGTCAGCCGGAGCGACAGTTCTCGATTTGCCGTCAGCGGCCCCAGCGTCGACGTCAGCGTGACGTCCACACCGACATAGCCGACGCCCATCAGATTGCTCACCTGGATCGTCGCTTTGAATCCACTGCCGCCGGCTCCGTTGGTTCGGTTGGCCGCGTCGGGCAGCACGACTTGATGGGTGGAGAGGATTTCAGGGACGCTGAACTGGGCGGTGGCGGAAGTCGCCATCGCGGCGGCCAGGACCAGTGCCAGCACCCCGGCGACTAACGCTGTGAAGCATTTTCCCCATGTGTTTCTTGAGGTTTTAGCGGCAGGGCGCGAGCCCTCCGGTTCTTCATTTCTGCCGAGAAACCGGAGGGCTCGCGCCCTACCGCTAAAAAATGCTTCACAGCGTAGCCCGGCGACCGGCAGACACCGGGCGTGCGTCAAGTGCGTTCGCCGAACGCCTGTCAGCGGCTGCACGAACGGGACTTGGATCGGACCGTTTGGGGAAGGCATCGCGGGGGTCAATTCGACGGCTCCCGCGGTGCGAAGATCTGCGGCGGCAGCTGATCGTCAGCAAACGGGCTGGCGGCGTCGGTTTCGTCGGTGGCTGCGAACGGAAAGAGCAACAAGAACCAGCCGATGATTTGAAAATTGATCAACCAGATCGTTTCCTGCAGCAAGGACAACATGCCCAGCGGGATCCCCAGCAATCGGGCCATGGCCAGCGTGATCCCGACGGCCAGGGCGGTGACCCCGGCCACTCGCGGCAGAAACGAGACCGCCCAGGAGAGCAGGAAGATGAACGCGGAACAGACGAACATGCAGACGGCAAAAAACAAACCGACAGCCGCGGCCGTGGCGTAGGGTCCTCCCTGGTCGGCGGCGTACACGACGGCGATCACGACCGCCGAAAGCGCGGTCAGGACCAGCAACGACTGAAACGAAATTCGTGGCAGTAAGCGACTGCGAAGCACCGGCTCGCTGGCCGAAACGCGTCCGCGGGGTAATTGCTGGTCCATCGCAACCGATTTGAAAAGAAGACGAGGGCGGCTCGTTGGCCCCTAATGGCACCATTCTAACAAATAGAGAGCCGCTGTAGACCGCCGCGTGGCAGGAAATCGCCACGGGTAGGTGCCCCCGGTGAGCCAAATCGCTGGAAAACGCTCCCCCTTTGCCCCCCGGCGATCCTTTGCCCTCGACGAACCGTACTGCCGATCGCTAAACTCTCCCGCTTCGATCCCCTTTCCCTGCCCGATCACCCGTTTTCATTCCAAGCCATTCACCGTGATTCTGATTCTCAAGGGCGGAGTGACCGACGAACAAGTCGACCACGTCATCGAGCGTGTCGAAGCGATGGGCTTGCAGGCGCACCTGTCGCGCGGGACGTTTCGGACGATCGTCGGTATCATCGGCGATGAATCGAAGATCGTGGTGGAATCGGTGCGTTCCATCCCGGGTGTCGCGCAAGTCGTCCCGGTGCTTCCGCCCTATAAATTGGCCTCGCGGGAGGCCCACCCCGAATCCAGCGTGATCGATGTCGGTGGGGTCAAAATCGGCGGCGGACACATCGGCATGATCGCCGGCCCGTGCAGCGTCGAAGAAGAAGACCGCATGCACCGCATCGCCGAACAGGTCGCCAAGGCCGGTGCGAACATTTTCCGCGGCGGCGCGTACAAGCCGCGGACCAGCCCCTATGCGTTTCAGGGACTCGGCGAAGCCGGGCTGAAACGACTCCGCGAAGTCGGCGACGCCCACGCCATGCCGGTCGTGACCGAAGTGACCGATCCGCGTTTGGTCGAATTGGTGGCCGAATACGCCGACATGCTGCAAGTCGGCGCCCGAAACATGCAGAATTTCGCGCTGCTCAATGAAGTCGGCGCGTCACAGCGGCCCGTGTTGCTCAAACGCGGCATGTCCGCCACCGTGACCGATTTGCTGATGTGCGCCGAATACATCCTGTCCAAGGGCAATCCTAACGTGGTGCTGTGCGAGCGCGGCGTGAAAGGATTTGACCCCGCGACCCGCAACCTGTTCGACGTCGCCGCCGTGCCGCTGGTGCAGCAACTCAGCCACCTGCCGATCATCGTCGACCCCTCGCATGCCACGGGGAAACCCGAATTGATTCCCGCCTGTGCCATGGCCGGTTTGGCCGCCGGCGCCGACGGGGTCCACGTCGAAGTGCACGATTGCCCGGAAGTCGCCAAAAGTGACGGCCCGCAAGCGTTGCTGCCCGAACAATATGCCGAATTAGCGAGCCAGTTGAAGTCGCTCGCCACCCTCCTTGGAAAAACCATTTCACCCTTGCCGGAGAAGACTGCGTGAGCCGCCGAACGATTATCGCCGGAAACTGGAAAATGAACACCCGCGCCGCAGGCGGCGCGCAGCTGGCTCAAGGCATCGCCGATGCCGTCGGGGAAAACCCGACGGTCGAAGTCGTTGTCTGCCCGCCGTCGGTCTACCTGAGCCGAGTCGGTGACGTGCTGGCCGGATCCGCCGTCAGCCTGGGAGCCCAGAACCTGTACCCCGCCGAAGACGGTGCCTACACGGGCGAAGTCAACGCCGCCATGTTGTGCGATAGCGGCTGCCGCTACGTCATCCTGGGACACAGCGAACGACGCGCCATCCTGGGCGAAACCGATGCACAGATCAGCGAAAAGCTGGCCGCCGCGCTGGCGGGCAACCTGGTCCCGATCGTCTGCGTCGGCGAAACGCTCGAAGACCGCGAAAGCGGCAAGACCGAAGCGGTCGTCGAAACGCAACTCCGCGGCTCCCTGGAAGGGCTCGATGAAGCCCGCGCCTCGGGCGTCGTCATCGCCTACGAACCCGTCTGGGCCATCGGCACCGGAAAAACAGCGTCGCCCGAACAAGCCGAAGAAGTCCACGCGTTCATCCGCAAACTGCTCGGCGAAATGTTCACCAACGACGTCGCACAGCAGATGCGAATTCAGTACGGCGGCAGCGTGAAACCGGATAATGCCAAGGAATTGCTCGGCCAACCGAATATTGACGGCGCCCTCGTCGGCGGTGCCAGTCTAAAAGTGGATGACTTCGTCGCCATCATCAATGCCGGCTGATCCGATCAGCCCTTTTACCGTCCAGAGACAGACAACGGATTCGCAATGACCACGCTTACCAATCAGACCTTGATCCTGGGTTCACTCGGCAGTGCCGCACTGGGCTGGCTGATGTTCATCCTCTCGGTGTTTTTGATCCTGCTGATTCTCGTCCAACGCGGCAAAGGCGGCGGATTGACCGGCGCCCTCGGTGGGCCCGGCGGTCAAAGCGCCTTCGGCAGCAAAGCCGGCGACACGTTCACCCTGATCACCGCCGTTTCGGCGATCATCTGGGGCTTGGTCTGCGCCATCGCGATGTACTCCCTGGGCGTCCCCCCGCTGACCGCCGACGACGCCGATTACCCGATCGACGACACCCCGGCACTGAAATCATCCGCCGATGAAACCACCGGAACCACCGGCAGTGGTGGCCTGAGCGGTCTGAGCGGTTTGCTGTCCGACGAGCCCACCGAATCCGAGGGAGATGCCGCAGCGGACAGCGAAAGCGAACCGGCGACCGGAACGCCTACGATGGAATTGACACCGGCCGAAACCGCCCCCGCGGAAGAGACACCGGAGGAAACCCCAGCAGACGAAACCCCAGCGGACACGTCGGAGTCAACGCCCGAGTAGCCCCCTCGCCGACACAGCGATCGGGCAACACTTGCGTCACCGTCCCGCCAAGAACGGTCTCGCCAAGGACGGTGCGACGCGACGAGGGCGGCCGTATTGCAGGTTTCTTGTCAACGCGGAAGACCTCCCTTTCTTCTCCTCCGGCATTGAATCACATGCCACTGATCCACATTGACGCCGCATGACACAAGCCACCTCGACCCTCGCGCCCGCCTGCGGCATTCGCAGCATGACCGGCCAGGGAAGGGCTGCGGGAACGACGGACATTGGAACCATCACGGTCGAGCTGCGGACGGTCAACAACCGTGGTTTCAAGTGCTCGGTACGGACCCCGGATGCACTCTCCGGCAGCGAGGCGCTGATCGAATCGGTCGTCCGAGAACACTTGCATCGCGGCTCGATCAACCTGTCGATCAACCTGGAGCACCAGCAAGGCCAAACGCCGGTACAGATCAACGACACCGTGCTGGCCGGCTACATTCGCCAGTGCAAAGCGGCCATGCAGCAGTCCGGGGTGGACGCCGACGCGAACGTCTCGCTCGACGTCGCCGCCTTACTGAACCTGCCCGGGGTCCAGACCGGAGCACGCCCCAAGGGCGATGACGCTGAAAAAGTATTCCAGCAAGCCCGGCTGGTCGTCGTCGCGGCGCTGGAAAACCTGATCGAGATGCGCGAGCAAGAAGGCGCCCACATGGCCGAAACACTGCTCGGCGATTGCGAAACGATCCGGGGGCACGTGCGCGCGATCGAGACGCTGGCCCCGCAGGCGGCGGAGAGCTATCGGGTCCGGCTGGAGGGGAAAGTCCAGCGGGTCCTGGCCGAATATGACGCCGAAGTCAATCCGGTCGATCTGCTTCGCGAAGTCCAGGTGTATGCTGACAAGGCGGACGTCAGCGAGGAAATCACACGCCTGGACAGTCACTTGAAGCTGTTTCAGGCGGTTTTACGGGGGGAGAGCCCCGACGGCGACAAGGAGACCGGACGCGACGAGCCGGTGGGGCGAAAACTGGATTTCATCATCCAGGAGATGTTCCGTGAAACCAACACGATCGGTTCCAAATCCGCCCACGCCGAGGTTTCGGCTATCGTGGTCGAAATCAAATGTGCGATCGAGCGGATGCGTGAATTGGTGCAAAACCTGGAGTAGTCCCGTAGGCGGAGCATGAACGATGGCTGAATCAACCTCTCCACGTCTGATCATCATTTCCGGGCCCAGCGGCGCCGGCAAGTCGACGGTGACGCGACGGCTGTTGTCCGAGTGTGATCTGCCACTGCGATTAAGCGTCTCGGCGACCACCCGCGGCCCGCGCCCTGGCGAACAAGACGGAAGAGAATATCATTTCCTCTCTCAGCAACGTTTCGGTGAACTGCGCGATCAAGATGCCTTTCTTGAGTGCAAAGAGGTGTTCGGCAAGGGACACTGGTACGGGACCTTGCGGAGCGAAGTCGCCGACGGGCTCGCTGCGGGAAATTGGATCATCCTTGAAATCGACGTTCAAGGTGCGATTGAGGTGATGGAGCATCTGGAGACCGATCCCATTTCGTTGTTCATTCATCCCGGCGGAATGGACGAACTGGAACGACGTCTCCGCGACCGGGGAACGGAAACCGAAGCCGCGATTCAAAGCCGTTTGGAGACGGCCGCGGGTGAGATGCGGTTCGTGCACCGCTACCAATACGAAATCATTAACGGCTCGGTCGACGCGGCCGTCGCCCAAGTCTGCCAAATCCTCAGAGACCATCAGGAGAAACACACATGCTCGAAGAACTAAAAGACGAAGAGACCGTCAACAAGGTCGGCGGTCGATTCAAGTTGAGCACTTTGATTCAAAAGCGGCTCGTTCAGTTGAACCAGGGCAGCCGCGCGTTGGTCAACGTCGACACCCATGACAAGATGTCGATCGTGCTTCAAGAAATCATGCAGGACAAAATCGTGCTGAACATGGAAAACGAAGTCGAGCAGGTCCAAGAGATGGACTTGGATGCGACGATCGCCGCCGCCGAATCTCCCGACCTGGACGCCGCGGACCTGTAGCACGCTCCTCGCGGGAACAACTACCTCGCGGCTCGCGTTCAATGCCACATACTTTGGCGACAAAGTCGATCGTCGTTTCCTTGGCGTTGGGGCCCGCAGGCTCGCGTCAAACGGCTGACCATCGCCTGACATCCGTTCGCCTTTCCCCCAACGCTGCGCCATGCCGGAACCCGTTTCATCCAAACGAATCCTGCTGGCCGTCGGTGGCGGGATCGCCGCCTACAAGGCCGCCATCCTGTGCAGCCGGCTGGCCCAAGCCGGCCATCAGGTGCAAACGGTGATGACTCGTTCCGCGACAGAGTTCCTGGGTCCGCCCACCCTGGCGGCGCTGTCCGGACGGACCGTCGGCCTGGACGGCTTTGACGCCAAACATCCGCTCGGATCGCACATCGAACTGGCCCTCGACGTGGATCTGATGATCGTGGCGCCGGCGACGGCCAATTTGATCGCCAAGTTTTCTCACGGCGTTGCCGATGATCTGGTCAGCACGCTGTATCTGCAAAACACCGCTCCGGTCCTGATTGCGCCGGCGATGAGCGACCCCATGTGGAACAAACCGTCCGTCGGCCGCAACGTTGCCCAGCTGACCGCCGACGGCTGCCAGCTGATCGGCCCCGAATCGGGATGGTTGTCCTGTCGCGTCAAAGGGGTCGGACGGATGAGTGATCCGGAAGCGATTTTCCAGCGAGCGTCGGAAATCTTGGCCGCGTAGGATCGACGTTGCAAGTGATTGCGATGACAATGCTCGCCAATCCAGCTCACCGTTCTCATCGAATCGCGTCTCATGCCTTTATTCGTTTTTGGTCATCGTAACCCCGACACCGACGCGATCTGTGCGGCAATCGCCTACGCGGATTTCTTGCGACGAACGACACGTCCCGATGCAATCGCGGCAAGTTGCGGACCGCCCAACCAGCGGACCGAATACGCGCTGAAAATCGCCAAGCTGTCGCCGCCGCGGATTGTGATGGACGTGCATCCCCTGGTCGAGGATGTCTGCCAAACCGATGTCACGTTGGCCCATCGCGACGAAGTGTTTTATGACGTCTATCGGCGGATGGACGAGCGTGGGCTGCGGAGCATTCCGGTGGTCGAACCGGACGGCAAGCTGTCCGGGATCGTCTCGCTCTTGGATATCTTGGAACTGGTGCTCAACAGCGGCGTCGATCCGCTCAAGGCGCGCCAGGTACGCACCAACCTCAGCAAGATCGCCTCGGTGCTCGGCGGGACGTTCCAGCATGCGGTCAACCCGGACGTGGACGAGGACTTGATCGTCAGCGTGGGGGCGATGAGTGCCGGCGGGTTCACCGACCATATCAAACAATTCCCCGCCGAAAAATTGCTCGTCGTCAGCGGCGATCGCCCGACCGTGCAATTGCCGGCCCTCGAACTCGGTGTCCGCGCGCTGATCGTGACGGGTGGTTACCAGTTGTCCGATGGGCTGATGCAATTGGCCAGGGCGCGGGGGATCACCGTCCTGGGCAGCCCGTTCGACACCGCCACGACAACCATGCGAATCAAAGCGGCACAGCTGATCGGCGATGTGGTCGAAGAGGACTTCACTTGGCTGCCCGCCCGGATGCCCGTCACCGAGGCACGGGATAAGATCTTTCGGTCACCGCAAGCCGTGTTCCCCGTCTTGGAGGACGGGCAACTGGTCGGCGTGCTCAGCAAAAGTGACTTGGTCAATCCGCCCAAAACCGAACTGGTGCTGGTCGACCACAACGAACTGGGCCAAGCCGTCGCCGGCGCCGACGAGGCGCGGATCGTCGAGGTGCTGGACCATCACCGATTGGGCGGATCGCTGAAATCGACCGAGCCGATTCGTTTGACGATGGAGCCGGTCGGTTCGACGTGCACCCTGGTTGCAAAAATGTATCGCCAGGCCGGCATGGACCCCGAGCCTGGGATCGCGGTCTGCATGGCATCCGGGATGATCAGCGACACGCTCTACCTGCGCTCACCGACGACCACACCGACCGATCGCGACATGTTGGAATGGTTGCAGCAGTTTTGCCCAATGCCGCTGGAATCGTTCGCCGAAAACTTCTTCCAAGTCGGTTCAGCGCTCCGCACCTGCTCGCCCGGGCAAGTCGTCCGAGAGGACTGCAAGCACTTTGAAGAATCCGGGCACGCGTTTTCCATTTCGCAAATCGAAGAGATCGGCTTCGATCTGTTCTGGGAACGCAAAGACGAATTGTTCAGCGCGCTGGAAAGCATGGCGCAAGAACAAAAACTCGACTTCAGCGCCCTGTTGGTCACCGACATCGTCAGCAACGGCAGCCTGTTGATGATGAGCAGTGAACCGCAAGGCTGGGAAGACATCAATTATCCCGAACTCGAAGATCGCCTCTACCAACTCGACGGCGTCGTCAGCCGCAAGAAGCAGTTGCTGCCGCTGATCAGCAGCCTGATGGAATCGATCTGATCCCTGTTGGCAAACGATCTGGAACCGGAACGCTCGCGGCCTGTCATTTTTTGTGAGCCGTGACGCGTGAGCGGCCGGGCATTCCGCTTTGTGAGCCGTGACGCGTGAGCGGCCGGGCATTCCGTTTTGTGAGCCGCGGACGCGCAAGCGGCCGGGCATTCCAGCGCCCGCCCGAGGCCTTACGGCCAGCGGCTCACCGTCGACTACCAGCTCGACGGGGTCGTCAGCCGCAAAAAGCAACCGATGTGGAACCCGAACGCTCGCGGCCTGTCATTTTTTGTGAGCCGTGACGCGTGAGCGGCCGGGCATTCCAGCGCCCGCCCGAGGCCTTACGGCCAGCGGCTCACCGTCGACTCAGCAGATCTCGATTAAATCGACAGCCGCCTCGCGCCGCTCCGGTCAGAAGTTCAATTCACCGCCCAGATGCAGACCATGGGCCAGGTAGTCGGACTGGATCCACTGCACGCGCGGTCGCAGCGCACCGGCCAGCGGATCCATTCCCGGCGGAACCAACCCAGGGTTCACATCCCGGTCGATTTGCTCGGACGCGCGGATCACGCTGGGCAGATACAGCACCGAGTAACCGATGTTCGCGTGCAGCCGATCGGTCAATCGAATCCCCAATCGGACGCCCAACTCGGGCACCAACGAGAACTCATCTCGACTCCGGGTTCCGCTGTTGGTCCGCTGCGCCAACAGCCCGCCGTCGTACGTTTGGCTCGTCCCCTGATCATCGATGGTGCTGCTGCCGGAAACCCGCAGCGTTTGCTCCATGTTCCCCAGGGCGACGCGCATCGACGTTTCCAACCAGGCGCGCTGAAGCAGCATGCGATGCACGATGCCCAGTTGCAGTCCGTTGAACTGATTGGTCGATTGAAACTGATCCGATGAAGCAAAGGTTTGCGGATCACTGGTGACTTCGCTGCGTCGGTTTTCGACGATCGAGAGCGAATCGCGCAGACGAATGTTGCGGTAGCCGATGATCCAATCCGTGCGGTCACGCAGCCCACATTGTTGACAACACGCGCCGTGCGTGGGGCAGAGCGAGACACGTCCGTCGATCAAGAACGATCGCAGATTGGACTCGGTTCGAACGCGTATGTCGCCGCTGCCCCAACCCGGGTACGCGATCAGCTCAGCCGTCTCGTCGCCGTCGGTGAGATCGAAGTAGGGGCGCCCCAGAATCACGCTGCCGTCACTCGATCCGTTGTAGCGGTCATCGAGTTCGGACAATTGGAAGTACTCGGTTTCAATCGCGAAATTCCGTTGTGGCGAAATCCACAGTCCGCCGCCGATCAAGAACCCGCCGGTCGAACCGTCGTTGAGCGTCTTACCGCCGAAGGCGACCGAGGTGCCCGCTTCACCGAGCGTGGCGGCGACGTCCTGCCCGGTGCCGTCGGGGCTGGTCGTGACCAGCGGCGGGGCGTCCATGCCGGACACATCCCACAGCAGATACTCGCCGCGAAGGAACAGCCGCGAATCGATGCGGTTTGGAAAACGTGGAAGGAGCGGATCCCATTGGCGCAGACTGTCCACCGCCGGGCGACCCGCGAAAAGTCCGCCGCCGGCAGGCAGAACCGCCGACGAGGGGTTCCCCGCGGAGGGTGCGACCATTTGGTACGGATCGGAGGAATGGGGCCCGATCACACTGCCGTCCAGGTTCGGATTGAACATCGCCCCCGGTTGTTGGGCGTGACTAAAATCAGCGGAAATCAGGGCGCCGGCGAGCCAGCACAGCTGGAAAAGTCGCCCTGCGGTCGCTTTACCGCCGGCTAAACTGGCCAGCCGCCGACTGGCAATGGCTCTCGACACGTGAAGCAACGGGCTGGTCTCCGAGCGAAAAAGGGTAGAAAATCGCCTGCGTCGCAGGATTTCGATCAAGTTTCCGGTGGCGGATGCCGACCGCGGTTGGAAATTGCGATAATTGACCGATTCACGTCAAGATGAAACGATAGGGCGTTCGCCAATTTGCACGTCAGCCCGAAAAGGCGACCCGCGGCGAGCCCCACCCAAACTTCGGTTTACCCTGCCCTCGACAACATCACCTCCGCTTAGAAAAGGACCTTCCCATGCGATCTCTCGCTTACGGCGCCGCAATTTTGGCTGCTGCCGGAATCATGTACATGATCTCAACCCAACCGACCGAGCCCGCTGCCGAAGCGGTCCCCGCTACGGCGACCCCGGCCGATGCGGTCTCGATCGCGCCCGACGCGGAGGTGACGACGGCATCGTTGACGATGACAGTTCCTGAAATGCATTGCCCATTTGCCTGCTACCCCAGCGTGAAAAAGAACCTGGAGAAACGCTCGGACGTGGTCGCCGTCGAGCTTGCTCCGCAAAAAGAAGACGGCATCATCGATAACCCCCAAGTCATCGTGACCTACAAACAAGGATTTGACGCCGAACAAGCGATCGCCCAGTTGGAAGCCGCCGGGTTCACCGGTTCAACCGTCGCCCAAAACTAGTGGTTGAGAAGTCCGTGGCAACGCCACCGAGCGACGCAGTGCTGCAGAGCGACGCAGTGCTGCAGAGCGACGCGGTTCTGTTGGTCGGTCACGGGACCCGCGATCCGGCCGGGACCGAGGAGTTCTTTCAGCTCGCGTCGGTCTTGGCGGAGCGGCTGGCACCGCTGCCGGTGGAAGGCTGCTTGTTGGAATTCCAGCACCCCACGATTCCCGAAGCTTGGCGAACGTTGGTCCGACGGGGTGCGAAACAGATTCGTGTCGCGCCCTTGCTGTTGTTTGCGGCCGGGCACGCCCGAAGCGACATTCCCGATGCGGTTGCCGCCTGCGCCGCGGAGACTCCGGGCGTCTGCTACAGCCAGTCCGGTCCCCTCTCACGCGCACCGACCATCATTGCGTTGCTGTCCAACCGGATCCGGCAAGCCGCCGATCGGGAAGCGATCCAGGTGGATGATTCGGTCGCGCTGGTGATGGTCGGCCGGGGGAGCTACGACCCCTGCGCGAAAGCCGACATGCGTGTGCTCGGTGAAATCGTGGCCCGGCGATGTGAGATGCCCCATCACGCGGTCGGTTTTTACGCGATGGCCGAGCCCAGGTTGCCCGACGTCCTGAACGAGGTCGCCGACCGCTCCGGGATCCGAACCGTGATCGTCCAGCCTCATTTGCTGTTCCAAGGCCGTTTGTACGACGCGATCGCGGATCAAGTCGCCGAGGCCGCGCAGCGTCACCCGCAGGTGCGATTCGTGGTGGCGGATTACTTGGGGCCGACGGCCGAAGTCGCCGAGGCGTTGGTCCGACGCGGAATTGCCCAGACGCCTCAATCGCTGACGTGAGTCTCGGGAATTGAAGGTCACCACACTCGCGGACATTTGCCGGGCCGTTTATCATCGGTGCCCTTCGCCAGAACGGTTTTTTCTTCCATTCCTCTGATCGCTGCTATGTCATCTGCTACCGAACCCGAAGTCAAAGATCCCTATTTCCAGTCGTTGTTTGCCGATCGCATCGGCGGGGCAAATTATGGAAAGAGCACCGAGATCTACAAGTTCGAAAAGATCAAACGGGCCAAGCGGAACGCCTTGGCGGCCCACCCGGATCGCCAGCTGCTGGATTTCGGGATCGGTGAAAACGACGCGATGGCCGACGAAGCGGTGCGGCAGGTCATGGCGACCGAAATCAATCAGCCCGAAAACCGCGGCTACGCTGACAACGGCGTGATCGAATACAAGCAGGCCGCGGCGCGGTTCATGAAGCGGCACTTTGACGTCGACCTGGATCCGGCCACGCAGATCAATCACTGCATCGGCAGCAAGCCCGCCTACGCGATGCTACCGGCCTGTTTCATCAATCCCGGTGACGTGACGCTGATGACCGTGCCGGGCTACCCGGTCGCGGGCACCCACACGCGCTACTACGGGGGTGACGTGTTCCGGTTGCCGCTGTTGAAAGAAAACAATTTCCTGCCCGATTTGGATTCGGTTCCCGACGACATCTACCGTCGCGCCAAGTTGTTGGTGCTGAATTACCCGAATTCCCCGACGGGACGATTAGCGACGCCGGAGTTTTTTGAAAAGGTGGTCGCGTTGGCCAAGGAAAAAGAATTTGTCGTCGTTCATGACGCGGCGCACATTCTGCTCACGTTTGACGGCAAGCCGACCAGTTTCTTGGAAACCCCCGGCGCGATGGACGTCGGCGTCGAAGTCCATTCGATGAGCAAGGGCTATGACATGATCGGTTGGCGGATGGGTTTCGTCGCCGGTCACCCGCGAATCGTTTCCGCGTTCGCGGACGTCAAGGACAACAGTGACAGCGGGCAATTCATCGCGACCCAAAAGGCCGCCGCCGCGGCGTTGGACGACGACGCGATCCCGGCTCGAATCAAGGCCAAGTATCAACGGCGGATGGAAAAACTGGTCGCGGTGCTGAAGGAGTGCGGCTTCGATTGCGAAATGCCCGGCGGAACGTATTTTCTCTACACGCCCGCCCCGAAGGGGACCGAAAGCGGTGAAACGTTTGACAAGGCCGAGGACGCGACGCGGTTCCTGATCGAACAACTCGGTGTCGTCACCGTGCCCTGGGACGATGCCGGATCCTACCTGCGTTTCAGCGTCACCTACGTGGCCGACAGCGAAGCCGACGAAGACGCCTTGATGGCCGAAACCAAACGCCGGCTCAGCGAAGCCAAGTTCACACGTTAACGAGGGTCGCGAGCCCTGCCGCTAACAAGCATCACTCCGTTTGGTGTCAAAGGAGAGCGGCAGCGAACCGAGTATCCAGGAGGGATGCCAGCGAGTAGCCGGAGGTCGCTTCGCTCACCTCCGGCTACTGGCTTTGACCCCGTCGGGGTCATGCCGCGCACTTTGGCGTCGAAAGTAGTAGCGGTATTGCGCTCGCGGGCTGTCGATTTAAGCCCGCACGCGTAAGCAAGGGGCCACGCGGCGCCCCTCGCTGACGCGTCGGGCTGGCATGGAGGCGTTGATTTCGGAACATCGACAAAATCGACAGCCCGCTCGTGCCGCACCGCTAACCCCTTCTGCGCCAATAGTTCGGCCGCAACAGGGCGGCCAGGAACACGATCGCGCAGACCCGCGCCGGCCAGTCACCGATCGTCATCACCAGGCTGGTCCGGCTGTCCAGACGCGGCTTGGCAATCACCCATCCGTTGCCGCCTTGTGGCAGCTCGTCGACGACACGGCCGTTGCTATCGATCCAGGCGGTCGGCCCGTTGTTGGCGGCCGACAAGATCGGCCGGCGACAGGCAACGGCGACGAATTGTGCGCATCGCTTGTGATGCTCGATGATGCTGGAATCATCAAACCACGCGTCATTGGTGACGGTGACGATCGCGTCCGGCAATCCGTCTTCGTCAGCCTTGAGTTCACGCAGGTGATTGATCGCGACGCGTTCGACCGCGGTCTCGATACAGATATTGGGGCACAGCGTCGTCGGACCGACGTGAAAGCGTTTGGCGTGCTCGCCGGGCGTTAAACCGAGGTTCTTTGGCACCCAGTCGCGAACGATCGGCAGGTGTTTGACCAACGGAATGTACTCGCCGAACATGACCAAGTGCATCTTTCCGTACCAATCGACGACGTGGCCTTCCGCACCGACGTGGACGATCCCGCTGTACATCTTCGTCGTCGGCCCATCGTCGATCACCCCGCAACCTCCAATGATGTCAGGCTGGGTCGCCTGGGGACCGTTGCCTGCCGCCAACATCGCTTGCAACGATCTCGCGCGATATTGGAATCGCTTGCGGTGCTCAGCGGTCATCGCCTGTTCTTCTTCCCGGCTGAGCCCCAATTCGCGAGCCATCGCGCCGTCGCCCCGGCCGGCCATCCAGGGGATCATGCCGGTGAACATCGATTCGGGCCAAACGACCGCATCGATCGTTTCATCGGTCGACTCGAAGGCGCGAATCGACTCTTGCGCGTAGGCGTCAAACAACTCCAACTCGCGCGAACGGTCTTGATCGTATTCCACCGGTTCGTTGCGGCCGACGAGCGCGATCGTCGTCGTGGACGGTTGCGTCGGTTGCCGTAAACGATAGCGGCCGTAGAGATACGTTGCCGAGAGCAGCACGAGGGCGGCGATGCAGCACGACACGACGCTGCCGATCGAAGCAGTGAACGGGTTGGCAGCGTCGGCCGATTCCGTCGTCGAGCACCAACGCCATCGCCATGCCGATACCACAGCCACGTTGACGACCACGATCACCAGCGAGACCGCGTAGCTGCCACCCAAGTCGGCGATTTGGATCAGCGACGGGACGTCGGCCAAGGTGTGGCCGAGCATGACCGCTGAAATACCCGTCAGCATGTAGTTACGAATGCACTCCATGCCGACCCAAGCGAGCGGCGCGGCGACTACCATCGCCAGCCCCAGTCGCATCAAACGGCGCAGCACCACCACAAATGCGACCGGGTAGATCGCCAGATAGGCGGCCAGCGCGATCCAACAGGGATAGATCAACGGGTTGGCAAATCGCAACCCTTGCAAGGTCAGAGCCCAGTAGCCGACCGCGGCCAGGTACAAGACCGCATACTGTTTCGACGAAATCGTCGCCTGCGTTGCCGCAAGCAGCAGGGGAGTGACGGCGATCGCGGCCAACGGCCACCAGCCCACGGGAGGTTGGCTGAACCAAGGCACGACCAGCGACGCCATCGCGATCAACCACCAGGTTCGTCCGACGGGCGGCTTCGTCGACGACGTTTTCGCGGGCGACTCGGTTTCAGTAGGGGGGGCCGATTTATCCATGCCCCAGATCCTAGGCAAATGCGCCGTCGAGCGGAATTCAGATCTCTTGATCGGCGAACGTCAGAGGCCGAAAAAGTGTTAGATTAGTGGATGCGATCCTTCATCCTCGCACCCTTCTCTTTCCCCGACGCTCCCATTGAACATGAAGCCACCCGAATACCTCGGCCCCTACCGGATCGGAGAGACCCTTGGCACGGGCGGGATGGGATCGGTGTTCAAAGCCAAACACGCCAAATCTGGCCAGGACGTCGCGGTCAAGTTGATCGCCTCGCAAATGTCCGACGAAATGCGTTTTCGGCGTCGATTTGACACCGAAGTCAAAACGCTCAAGCTGCTCAGCCACCCCAACATCGTCAAACTGATCGGATTCGGCGAAGAGCACGGCATGCTGTTCTATTCGATGGAGTATGTCGAGGGCGA
Source organism: Rhodopirellula sp. SM50 (assembly GCF_002289565.1). Classification (GTDB taxonomy): domain Bacteria; phylum Planctomycetota; class Planctomycetia; order Pirellulales; family Pirellulaceae; genus Stieleria. The sequence continues at coordinate 26,453 of NZ_NTFY01000082.1, forward strand.
AACGCTTCAGGAGTTGATCCGGCAACAGAAAAAGCTGCCTTGGATGACGGCGCTGGACATCTCGATTCAGGTCTGCGCCGCGCTCAAACACGCCCACGACTTCGGCGTGACGCACCGGGATTTAAAACCGGCCAATCTGGTGGTGCAGCGCGACGGGACCGTCAAGTTGCTGGACTTCGGGATCAGCAAGATCTTCGGCGAGAATCAGACCGCGGTCGGTTCGATCATGGGCACGGCTGACTACATGGCTCCCGAACAAGCCGACGGATCCGGCGTCACGTCGCGGACGGACCTGTTCGCACTCGGCTGCGTGATGTATGCGATGTTGTGCGGAAAGCCGCCGTTTCGCGGCAAGAACATCACCGAAGTCATTTCGGCGTTGCAGCACAAGGATCCGGTGCCGCTGGATCTGATCGATCCCGACTTGCCCGACGATGTCGTCCAAATCGTCAGCGAACTGCTGGAAAAGCAGCCAGAGAAGCGGCCGCCCACCGCCTTGGCGGTGATGAATCGCTTGAAAGCCATGCGCGCCGGCTTGCATCGGATGCAGACCTTGTCCGACCGCACGGGCCAAAAGCCAAAATCCCCCTCCAGCGCAGAGACCAAGCACCAATCCGCCGACGAGCCAGACCCTGACGAATCCGATTCGGGGCAACCGACGTCGGACCGCTCGGGACCAGAATTTGACACGACCGGGCCGGAGAAACCCAACGGCGGCAAGAAGACCCGCGTGCAGTCCGGCAAGACGCGTCCAGAAGACACCGTGCCCTTTTGGGACATCAGCGACGGCAACCAGACCTCCGTCACCAGCGTGGACCCCTCGGCCCGCACGGTCCACACCGAAGGCCACAGCGGCAAACGCGGAACCGTGCTCAGTACCGCCGCCACCGCGGCGTCGGACGACCATCGATCGGCGGATCATTCGACCGTCGACCCTGACGCCCCGAGCAACCTCGACACGTCGGTCGGCTTGAGCGGAAAGACGCACTTTCAAACCGTCTCCGATGGCGAGGTCCGCGAAGGGTTCTTCGTGACCCCCAAAACCAAGACGGAACACCCGGCGCTGCGGATCGTTTCGATCGTCGCGCTCTCGCTGATCCTACTGGTCGGTGTCGTCTTCCTGGTCGTGTCCACGCGAGGGCCGACGGCGGAAGAACTGCTCGCCAAGATTGATAGCCCCGACAGTTCCGTTCAATCGTTTCAGATCCAAGACGAGATGGAACGATTTCTCAAACTGTTTCCCGATCACCCCCGAGCGGACGAGATTCGTCAGCGGGAAAAGATCTATCGCGTGGAAGCGGCCGTGCGACGATTGAAGCTGAAAGCCAAGCTGCGAACCAGCGAAGGACCGCTGTACGAAAAAACGTTTCTCGAAGCGATGGCGCTGCGGCAAAGCAATCCGCTTGCGGCGCGAGAAAAACTGCGGCAGTGGATCGCGGTCTTTGGTGATGCCGAAGACGATGACGGCGAGCCCGCGCGGTTGTCCCAACTCGCCGAGTTCGAAATCGCCCGACTCTCTGATGCAAAGTCAGAAATGCAAGGCGCTCCGGGAGACCCGAAATTGGCGGAGCTGATGCGGCGGATCGACCGCGCCGAACAGTTGCCGGCCGAACAACGCAGGACTCTCCTCGAAGGCATCGTGACGCTCTATGAAGGCCAACCCTGGGCCAGCGAGGCACGCCAGCGAGCGATGAACCTGCTGCATGACCCTCCGCAGGACGACCCGCCGCAGTGAGCGTGGGAGGCGTGCACCGCGCGCGGTTTGCAATCGTGACACCCCAGCGGGAAGCGTAAGCGAGCGGCGGGTTCAAATCGTTCAATCGCGGCGCCGCTCGCTTACGCTTCCCGCTGAAATCAATCCGCCTCGACGTTCCGCCCGTCCTCCGACAACTTCCCCGCGCGGCCGGCGGCCCAGTTTCGTAAACCTTCCAAACGCTGCTTGCCACGGGCGAAATAAGTTTCGTCGAGCGATGCGAGGTGCTGCGTCGCACGCGCTCGGTAAGACTCCTCGGCGGATGCGGTCGCCGTGATCTGAAACAATTCCATCACGGCATCGGAGACGGCCAACGCGATCTCTTGATGTCCGGCGATCGTCGGATGAACGTGGTCGACGAACCGCTGCGGGTCTTCGATCCGATCAGGAATCGGCCTCCACTGAGAGTCCGTTCGATCGAACAATTGATCACATCGAATCGGACGCAGCCGATGACGCTCGGCCGACTGCAAGATCGTTTGCAAAACCGGTGTCGTCGCCCGCAGCGGGCAGACATCATGGTCGCGCGCCGCGTACAGATGCTCCCCAGCTTGCCTGGCCCGACCATGCTCCCAATGCAGCATGCCGGCCAAGTAGTGGATTCCGGCATGTTCGGGATCGATTTCCAAGCACGCCTTGCAGGCCGCGAGGCGCCGTCCCTCCGCCAGGCGGTTGTCCTCCGCGATCGCCTGGTGCCGGAGAAAGTCATCCAATGCCGCTTGATCCAGATCCGCCATTTGAACCTTCAGCGGCGGCGTGTTGACAACGTCACTGGTCGGTACACAAACCAACAACGGGACATCGGCGGCCTCGCACATGCCGATCATGCGTTCCAGCGTGACACGAAAATGGTTCACGACGCCCCGTCGCCATGGTTCATCGCGGACGTAACGCGCCATTCCATCGACGAAGTCCAAACGTGTTTTCAGTTCGGCCGGCAAGTCCTGGCGATGGCCGGCTGGGGGACGCAAGTGCCGGCGGATCGATCGGACCAGGTAGGAGCATTGGGCCAGGCGTTGCAGCGGGTTGCTTTCCCACTCGATCGTGCTGTAACTGCGTTCTTCCAGATACTCGTTGTGCCCGGTGTACAGCACGATCGCGTCGGGCTGATAGCGGAGAACTTCTTCCAACACGATCGCGATCCGATAGCTAGCGTAGGAGACGCCACCGCAGTTGACGACTTCGTAGCCATGCGAGGGATCCTGGGCTTCCAGTCGCAACTGCATCCATTTTGCGAATGCGGTTTCGGTTTCGTAGGGACGGCCCTGGACGGTGGACCCGCCGAGCACGAAGATGCGTCGCGTGTTGCCCGGCTTGTCGGCGGCAAACGAGGCCGGCCGAAAAAAGTTGAGCCTCGATGGCGGGATCTCCAATCGTGTTGAATCCGGTGACAGAACGAACAGCGGCGACTGGCCGGCAGCATCAAACACCGGATCGCTCGCTAGGTCCTTTAGATCGACGCGGTGCGTGATCCGCAGGAAGAGTTCGGCGGCGATGAAGGGCAACAGGGCGATCGCCAGACAGACCCATCGAAACAGCCACACGCGTCGCGTCGGCAGCGCCGGCGAAGGCGAGTCTGGGGAGCGGCGAGACACGGAACGACCAAACAAACGAATTCCGGCGGAGCAAACGGAGGTGAGGGTGACTACGGATCGAATTTACTTGACCGGCTACCGCGGCACCGGAAAAACGACGGTGGGGAGATTGATTTCTGCCGAACTGGCGACCGAGTGTGTCGATTTGGATCACGTCATCGAGCAGGCCGCCGGAAAAACGATTCGCGAGATCTTTGCCGAAGGAGGCGAAGACTTGTTCCGCGATTGGGAATCACGGTGCCTTCGCCAAGTGGCCGCCGATCGATCGCAGGGACGCGTCATTTCGCTCGGCGGGGGAGCGATCCTGCGAGAGCAGAATCGTGACGTCATTCGGCAAACCGGAGTCTGCATCTGGTTGACCGCCAGTCCCGAGGTGATCGCCGGGCGGCTTGCGGCCGACCAGACGACCGGGCAACGGCGTCCGGCGCTGACGGAATTGTCGCCGGTGGATGAGATTCGTGAATTGCTTGCACGCCGCGAACCGCTGTATCGTCAGGTGGCCGATTTGACCCTTGCCGGCGACGCCATGTCGCCCGAGCAATTGGCCCGCGACGCGGTGCAATGGCTGGGCCAACATGGGGGTCAGAGCATGACACCGCAACGGAATGATTGAGGAATTAATGGTGGCGAACGCTCCTTCGCTCGTTTCGTCGCATTAGCCGGTAAACCGGTCTTTTGCCCAGATCGCCAAAATCGGTACGCTTACCTAAAACCATTCGTGGCGGCGGCTTGCACTCGATCGCCCGCTGTCATGCGACCAGAATTCTAGACGTTGATTTGAAAGGATACTCCCGTGTTGATCGCCGCTTCTACTGAATGCTTTCCCGGTCTCGAATTGCTTGCAGCGATCGAACTTGCTTCCGACTTGGATTTCACCGCCATCGAGATTGCGTTGCACGAATCGGGGAACGTCAAACCGAGTGAATTGCTGGAGGACATGGATCGCTCCATCCAACTGCTCCGCCACACCCACCGGCTCGATATTTCAGGCTACAGCGTGCAACTGGCGTCCACCGGCGCAGATCACTACCAGCAATTCGCCAAGCTGTGTTGGCTGGCCAAGACGACCAAGGTGGTCACGATCACCATTCCGTCGGCCGAACAGGGTACCCCCTTCAACGAGGAGGTCGAACACCTGCAGAAACTGGTCGAGATCGGTGAGGCAGAAGGGGTTCGCGTCAGCGTGAAAAGCCAACTCGGTTGCTTGAGCGAGGATCCCGACACGCTGATGGTGCTGTGCAACAATGTTGATGGATTGGGAATCACCTTGGACCCGAGCGTTTACATCACCGGTTCGGCCAAGGGCAAAAGCTTGGACCACATTTTGAAATTTGTTTGCAACGTGCATCTTCGCGACACGCGGCCGGACGCCTTTCAGGTCAGCGTCGGTCAGGGGGAAGTCGACTACGGAAAACTGATCACCCAGCTTGAACGCGAGAAATACGATCGCGCATTGACGGTCAATATGACGCCGATGGAAGGGTTGGATCATCGGGTCGAATTGCGAAAGCTGCGTCGACTGCTTGAGACCCTCGTCTAGGTGCCCGTTGTGTCCGCCAGGGATCGTGCCGTCGAGCAGCTATTTGCTGCGGAATCCATCAAGACGTTTGGCAGCGTGGTCGCTCAGGTGCTCGCCCAGCGCAGCGGCAACAAGACGGGCAAATTCCCAAGCGGCCGATTCCTGAACCGTTCGATCAGCTCCCCGCGGGCGCGTGGCGGTTCGAGGCTAGCGCCGCGTTTGTCCTACGGTCGCCACCGCGGGCCAGCCCGATCGGATTCACGCCAGGCGGCCGTCGTGATTGTGGTCTACCCCTATCGGCAAACCGGGCGGTTGTGCCTGACGCTCACCCGCCGCCCCAAGGCGTTGTCGCACCACGGCGGACAAGTTTGTTTGCCGGGCGGACAAATCGAGTCCGGCGAATCCGCCCTGCAGGCAGCGCTGCGGGAATACCAGGAGGAACTCGGATTGCCGGTGGAGGTGATCGACGTGGTGGGATGTTTGTCGCCGATCTACGTGTTTGCCAGTGACAACCTGGTGGAAACGCAAATCGTCACAGCGCAGTGTCCCACAGCGCAGTCTCCCACAACCGAATGGCGCCCCGACCCGGTCGAGGTGGACGAAGTGATCGAGATGCCTGTGGAATGCCTACTGCGTCTGGGGGAACACGCTGCACCCCAACCGCCCCCCCATTGCACACTCATCGATCAAAAAAAACAGCGGATCGGTAAGAGTCAGGACAGCGGCGAGGTATTCCAGTACAGATTTGGACACCGAGCGATCGAGTTTGATGATTGCCTGGGGCGTCGACGAGACGTCTGGGGCGCGACCGCGATGCTGCTGGGCGAATTTGCCGAAATCGTCTCGCGTGCCGTCGGGCACTGGATGCGTGAAGGCGCACCACGCGATCATCGATGAGCTGCCGCAGCGGTGCGACGCGATCGCTGTTCGTTCGGCGTCACGCGTTGATTTCTCCCGCTTGCGCGGTGACGTCGGGTAACTCCGACACGGACTCCCCAATGGGGGCAGTCGGGCCACGATGGCCAACGCCAGAATGGAACGTGACGGAATCGGCAGTGACCCGATGAGCCCGACGAGCTGAAATTCTCGCTTTGGCTAACTTGGCCGACCACCCCCAGCTTCCTACAATTCGCACTCGAGTATCGGCGGATCGCTGCCGACCTCTCCTTTTCCCTGTTGCTATCCCGAGGACCAAGACCATGGCTTCAGACGCCGTGAAAGAATTTACTGACGACAACTTTGATGCCGAAGTCCTTCAAGCCGATGGCGCGGTGCTCGTTGATTTCTGGGCACCCTGGTGCGGCCCCTGCCGTGCAATCGCTCCGATGATCGACCAGCTGGCCGAGGAAAACAGCAAGGCAAAGATCGGCAAATTGAACATCGATGATGCCCCCGGTGTCGCACAAAAGTTCGGCATCACCGGGATCCCGACGCTGTTGCTGTTCAAGAACGGCGAAGTCGAGCATAGCTTCCGAGGCGGCAACACGACCAAAGCCGCACTTCAGGAAGCGATCGACGCGTCGGTCTAAGACGAAATGCTCCAGTACCTCCGCCTTCTCGAAGACATCCTTGAATCCGGCTCTGATCGGGGCGACCGCACCGGCGTCGGCACGCGAAGCCTGTTCGGCCGCCAGTTGCGATTCGATCTGTCCGACGGATTCCCGTTGTTGACCACCAAGAAACTGCACCTGCGCTCGATCATTTACGAGCTGCTGTGGTTTCTTCGTGGTGACACCAACATCGCGTGGTTGAACGAGAACGGCGTCAAGATCTGGGACGAGTGGGCCGACGAAAATGGCGACTTGGGGCCGGTCTATGGCCACCAATGGCGGTCTTGGCCGACCCCGGACGGGCAGACGATCGACCAGATCGCCTGGGTCGAAAACGAGATTCGTACCAACCCGCTTTCGCGACGGCTGATCGTCTCGGCCTGGAACGTCAGCGAGGTCGGCGCGATGGCCTTGCCCCCCTGCCACACGCTGTTCCAGTTCTACGTTTCCGATGGCCGGCTTTCGTGCCAGCTCTATCAACGCAGTGCCGACGTGTTCCTGGGCGTCCCCTTCAACATTGCCAGCTATGCCTTGCTGACGATGATGATGGCTAGCGTGACCGGATTGAAACCCGGCGCGTTCGTGCACACCTTCGGCGACGTGCATCTGTACCAGAACCATTTCGAACAGGCCCGGGAACAGCTTTCCAGGGAACCCAAACCGTTACCGGAACTGGTGATCGCCCGCGTGCCGGAATCGATCGACGGGTTTGTGTACGACGACTTCCAGATCGTCAATTACGAGCCCCATCCGCACATCAAGGCCCCCGTTGCGGTCTGAAAGCCAATACCGCCATGCCCCCAACCAGCAACCCTCCCGTCACCGCCGTCGTTGCGATGACCCCCAGCGGGGTGATCGGATTGGAGGGGACGATGCCGTGGCGGCTGCGTCAGGACCTGCAGCGGTTCAAGCGGATGACGATGGGCGGCGTGTTGGTGATGGGCCGCAAGACCTTTGATTCGATCGGGCGGGCGCTGCCGGGCCGTCGGACGATCGTTGTGTCCCGCCAGCCGGACCTGTCGTACCAGAGTGTTGACGTCGCGTCTTCACCCGACGCGGCCCTGCAGATGGGTGGCCAGGCACCAATTTATGTGGTCGGCGGGGCGGAAATCTATCGCCAACTGATCGATCGCTGCGACCAGATTTTTTTGACACGCGTGCTCTCGGGCGTCGCCGGCGACACCGAACTGGAGCTGGATCTGTCAGATTTCCGCACGGTGGAGCAATTTCGGGTCCCTGCGGGGCCGGCCGACGCGGTGCCGACGGAGTTTTTTCGGATGGTCCGGAAACGCCGGAGTGAAAATTCCTGAAAAGGCTCGAAAGTGGCCATTGAGCAAAAAGGGGACCAGTCGCTATAGTCCGGGATTCTTGGCCAGCACTTTTTCTGACTTTCTGCGGTCGCGTTCCCTCCCGGGGGCGTCTCCAACCGCAAGGTGCTGTGTCTTCATAGTTTTAGCACGATGATTTTGCAGGAGCCTCGCCATGCCCCGTTTGTTGGGCGTCGACATCCCGAACGACAAACAGATCCAGTATTCGTTGACCTATCTCTACGGCGTCGGCCTTCACACGGCCCGCGAAGCCTGTGAGAAGCTCGGCGTGGACCCGACGCGCGCCGCAAGCGACCTCGGAGAAGATGAGCTGGGTCAAATCGCAGCATTGCTGGAACGTGAATACACGGTCGAAGGTCCACTGCGTCGTCAAACGACTCAGAACATCAGCCGGTTGCGTGAGATCAAGTCGTACCGCGGCATGCGGCACCGAATGGGATTGCCGGTTCGCGGACAACGCACCAAGACCAACTCGCGTACCCGCAAAGGGCCCAAGAAGACGGTCGCCGGAAAGAAAGGCGTCAAGGATCTTCGCTAACGTCTGGCGGATCCGCCCGGCGATTGACACGCCGAGCCTCCCCGACGTCCCAAGACATATTTTCGTTTGGTCCAAAGCAGCTACGGCGTCGCTGACGCGTCGCGCTTTGGCCTCCCCTCCAGTTCGACATTAACCGTTTGAAGTTTTAGGACTTTGCAGTGGCAAAGAGCAACAAAAAGAAACGAGTACGGCGAAACGTGACCAACGGCATCGCCCATGTTCACGCGACGTTCAACAACACGACGGTGACCATCACCGACGTCAAAGGCGACACGCTGTGCTGGGCAAGTGCCGGAACCAGCGGTTTCAAAGGCAGCCGAAAGAGCACCCCGTTCGCCGGCCAGTGTGCCGCCCAACAAGCCGCCGAAAAGGCGTCGAAGTTCGGCATGCGAGACGTCGAAGTTCGCGTCAAGGGCCCCGGATCGGGACGTGAAAGTGCCATCACGGCACTGCAAGCGGCCGGACTGAAGGTCAAATTGATCGAAGACGTCACGCCGATTCCGCACAACGGATGCCGACCGCGGAAAAAGCGTCGCGTCTAGTCGATCGGCCTCTCGGCTACTCTTTACCCCCGCATTTGCACTCCCAAGCGACAGGATCACAACCATGCATATCCGTTGGCGTGGAATGGAACTTCCCAGCAATCTGGAAGTTGACCGCGATTCCCTTTCCCAAACGTACGGCAAGTTCATCGCCGAACCGTTCGAACGTGGCTTCGGCACCAGTGTCGGAAACAGCCTCCGACGCGTCCTGCTGAGCAGCCTGATGGGTAGCGCCGTCACGCAGATTAAAATCCGTGGCGCCCAGCATGAGTTCACCAACATCCCCGGCGTCTTGGAAGACGTCACCGAAATCGTTCTCAACGTCAAAAGCTTGGTGGTCCGCAACCACAGCGAAGCGACGCGGGTGATCACGATCGAAAGTGACAAAGCCGGTGAACTGCGTGCCGGTGACATCGAAACCGATTCCGATGTGGAAATCATCAACAAAGACCTGGTGTTGGCGACGCTCACCGAAGACACGCCATTCATGATGGAAATGGTCGTCGAAAACGGTCGCGGGTATGTCCCGGCAACCGAGCACAGCAGCGCCGATCACGAAATCGGGATCATTCCCGTCGACGCCGTCTATAGCCCGATCACCCGCGTTCGATACGAAGTCGAAGAAACCCGCGTCGGACAGAAAACCAACTACGACAAGCTGATCCTGGAAATCTGGACCGACGGCAGCGTCAATCCTGAATTGGCGCTCGTCGAGTCGGCAAAAATCCTTCGCAAGCACCTCAACCCGTTCGTCCAATATCGCGAACTCGGACCGAGCATCTTCTCGGCCGCTCGCGGTGGCGCCGGGTCGCCCGAAGCTCAGTTGGAAGCCAAGCTGAACATGACGCTCGCAGACCTGCGATTGTCCGTGCGGGCAAACAACTGCCTGGAAAGCGAAAATATTCAAACGGTCCGTGATCTCGTTCAACGCAACGAAGACCAACTGTTGGAAGTCCGGAACTTCGGTGACACCACGCTGAACGAAGTCCGCGAAAAATTGGCCCAGTACGGATTGCACCTCGGCATGCGAGTGCCGGCGCAACCCATGTTCTAGCGGACCCCTCGCCGCGGATCCGCTCGAAAACACCTACGCACAAATACACCCCCAACCCTATCCGAATACGTCATGCGACACCGACGACGTGGCCGCACGCTGGGACGCAGTCCCAGCCACCGAAAGGCCCTGCTGAAAAACCTTGCCAGCGCTCTGTTTCTGACCGAGCGTGATGCCGAACTCGACGACAACGCTCCCAAGGTTGCCGGTCGAATCACCACCACGCTGCCCAAAGCCAAAGAAGTGCGGTCGCTGGTCGAAAAATGCATCACCATCGCCAAGAAATCGCTTCCGCACGCCGAAGAAGCGGCCAAGTACGCTTGCGACGCCGACCGTGGCAGTGACGAGTACAAAAAGTGGCGAAAAAGCGAAGACTGGCAGAAGTGGGCCGCCGCCCGCGCTCCCGTCGTAGCCGCACAGCGGCGCATCGTTCAATTGATCGGCGACAAACAAGCGACCGCCATCCTGTTTGACACCATCGCCCCACGCTACGTCGATCGCGACGGCGGCTACACCCGCGTCGTCCGTCTGGCAATCCCGCGACTCGGCGATGCCGGCACCCGGGCGATTCTTGAACTGGTCGGAAAGAACGATCGCGTCTCGCGAAAAGCCGAACGACCCTCGTTCGCCGATGACAGCGATAGCAGCGACAACGATGCGGAAACAACGCCGGAACCCGTCGCAGCAGCCGCTGATTCGGACGACGAACAGTCCTGAGCCCCGCGGTAGCGGGCTGTCGATTTTTTCGAAATCAGCGCGTCAATGCCAGCCCGACGCGTTAGCGAGGGGCGACACGTGGCCCCTTGCTCACACACGCGGGCTTAGAGCGACAGCCCGCGAGCCGTGGGCTTCACCGTGAAAGACCGGAGGGCTCGCGCCCTGCCGCTAACAAAAAACTCCCTGCTTGGCATCGCCTACGCCCCGCACGCCGCGGCATCGACGAACCATCGCGTCGGTTTGATCCGCTGCGACGGGTAGCGATTCAGGTCGGTTTCACCTGACAGAACCTGCTCCAAGGCCTGCTGCTTCGCTTCCCCAGTGGTCATCATCCAGACGTTTCGCGCCGATTCAATCGCCGGAAACGTCACCGTGTACCGAAAGCCGTCAAACTTCGGCACCCAGTTCTCGACAAACCAGCGGTTCTGTTCGCCCAGCGCCAGGGTGTCGGGGAACAACGACGCGGTGTGGGCGTCATCGCCCATGCCCAGCAGCATCAGATCCCAGACCGGAAACGGCTCGTCGAAGTGGTCACGAAGCGTCTGCTCGTACTGCTCCGCTGCTTCGGCCGGTGCATCGACATTCACCGGCACGGCATGAATGTTCGCCGCCGGGATGTCAACCTTACTCAGCAACGCGGTGTGTACCATGCGGAAATTGCTGTCGGCGTGATCGTGGGGCACATTGCGTTCGTCTCCCCAAAACCAATGGATTTGGTTCCAGGGAAGCTCACGCTCGCTCAGCATTTCATAGACGCGACGCGGGGTAGAGCCGCCCGACAGGGAAACACGGAAGACACCGTTCTGCTTGATCGTTCGCTCGGCCAATTCGCAAAAGGAATCCGCCACGGCCAGTTGCAACGAGGCGACATCGTCGAAGGGATCAAAGGGATAGTTCATGGTCAGCAGGGGTAATCGGATTCGGACGTCGGGGCGGATAGATTCTATCAATCGATCGACGCCAGCCCACGGCCCCTTTAGCCGAAAAGAACGTCGTGCTGCGGCGGTCGCCCTTGGTCTCGATGACGATGCATCAGCCCCAGCTTCTGGAGGGCAAGTCGCACCAGAAATGCCGGGTTGGTCGTCAGATAGCGTTTGAACAATCGCTTCGGTTCGTGTGCCAATCGAAACAGCCATTCCAGCCCGTGGCGTTGCATCCACGGCGGCGCCTGGGCCAACATGCCGGCGTGGAAGGCAAACGCGGCACCGACGGCAACCAGCGGCATGTTCAGGCGATCACGCATTTCATAGGCGAACACCTCCTGCCTGGGGCAACCCAGACCGACGAAGCAGATCCCCGCGCCGCTGGAATTAATTTCCTGGGCCAGCTCGTCGCGTTCGAGTTGCGACAAGGTGCGAAAACGACTGCTGCGCGTGCCGGCGATCTTCAGCTCGGGAAACTGCCGGCACAGCGAGTCGGAAAAGCGTGCCAAGACGTCCTCGGTCGACCCGAACAAAAACACCGGGACAGACTGCCGCGCGGCCGCCTGACAAAGCTTCAGCGTCAGATCAGGGCCGTACACCCGGTCGTCCAGCTTGCAGTCGTGCAACAGATTCAACGCCCAACGAACTGGCTGGCCGTCGGGGCAAACCAGATCAAATTGATTGAGCCGATATTGATGTTCCGGATCGGTCACCCCCGTCATCACACCGTGCACCGCCAGCGCGGTGACCGACATCGCTTGCCGGCCCATGGCCGCATCGATCACCTTGGCAACCGCCGATTCATAATCGATCGCGTTGACACCAATGCCGAGAACGTTTCGCTTTCCGAGGTCGATCAATTTGATTCAGGATGGGTTGGAAATAGGTGTCCGGCACGTTTTAGTGAGGACGTTGGTGTCTAGGCTTTAGGCGATTCCCGGTCGCTGCGACGCAGCGACAGTGGGCGGCTAAAGCCTGCACACCAACACTTACGCTGGTGCCATTCGTGTCCGACACGCTTCCATCTGGGCGTTGAGCGATCGCACTTGTTGGATCATGGTTTGCACGTTGAAGGTTCGACCGTAGCGTTGCAGCGCCCAGCGAACCAGCTTGAGCTTTTCCGCCCGTGGCATGTTCATTCCGGGAAAATAGGCCATGTCGGGATCGTCTTCACACCCCAGGACATCGGGTGGATGCAACAACAACGAAGGCGTCGTGCCCGTCCATCGGCACAGCCGCAACGCGCTGCTCAGGTAGGATTTCGCCGCCAGCTTCGAAACACCGGCCAAGAACAGGAAGTAGCTGAAGTGAATCGGCGTGCGGGTCAACGGCATCACCGTCACCGGGATCTCCCACAACTGACTCGCATCGACAGTGCGACAGAAGGGGCGATTCGGATTTCGCATCGCGGCGAATCCGCCATAGAGCTGCTTGGCTTTTTCTTTTTGCTCGCCCTTGAGCTTGGTTCGGGCCAGGAAGACGGCTCGGGCGATCGGCGCGACCGATGTCGGGAAAACGGAAGCGTCGTAGGCGTAGTCTAGCTTCGCCAAAACGCGGAGGACTTCAGCGGGACACGAGAATCCTGGCCCACGAAACCCCCGTGGCTGAACACCGAGCGAGGACGCAATGGCCTGATGTGTTCCAGCGATTTCCGCGAAGATTTCTTCGCGATCCATGGTGTGCATCCACGGCAGATGATTCATGGAGTGATTCGCGAACTCCACGGATTTCAACATCTTGAACGAATCGATTGCCTCCGTGTCGCGTTCACAGCTCAGATCGCGGCCGACGACAAACACGGTCAACGGCAAATCGAGTTCACCGAGCAGGCTCACCATCCGCTCGGCGGCCAGCGGCAGGTAGCTGGATGCCGATTCCCAGTCTTGGCGGCCGGCGGCGCGGAGGTAGGCCCACTTGTTATCGAAGTCGACCGACAGGCTGGCCGGTGGGCGTGCGTCTCTTTTAACAGATGCGTTCATGCGTGTTTTCCGCTCGGACGCCTGATCGCGCCGCGGTACCGATGGAGCTACTCCCCCCCACGTCCGGTCAACGGCACCAACGCGGTGCGAGCGATCAGCCGCAGGTCGCGCCACAGATCGTTGCGGTCGACATACTGCAAGTCCATCCGCATCCAGTCATCGAACGTTTCCGCCGCGGCCTTGTCGACTTGCCAATAACACGTCATGCCCGGCGGCACGTCTAAACGGCGGCGTTGCCAGTGATTGCAGGCGCGACTTTCATGCCAGGGCAATGGCCGCGGTCCGACGAGCGACATGTCACCGCGCAGCACGTTGATGAACTGGGGCAACTCGTCGATGCACGTCTTTCTCAGTAAGTGCCCGATCGGCGTGACGCGGGGATCGTGCTTGATCTTAAACGCCGGCCCGTCACGGTGGCTTTTCTGACGAAGCGCCGACTGTTTGCTTTCGGCGTCCACCACCATCGTTCGCATTTTGTAGATCGTAAACGGCTTTCCCCCCATTCCCTCGCGGGTCTGTTTGAAGAACGCCGGCCCGGGGCTGGTCAGTTTGACCGCCACGGCCGCCACGACCAACACCGGGCTGACCAGGACCAGGCCGATCGAAGCCCCGGCGAGATCAATCGCACGCTTGGTCAAACGCCTCGTCAGCGGTCGATCGCAGAGGAGAGCCTCGCGGGTCACAAAGGCGCTGTGCTTCGACGTGTGCTTCGACGTGTGCGTCGAACTGCGTGCCGTACCGGTCGCCGCTGGCATTGCGATTGCCATTGCGTCCTCGTCGCGAGAGGTGACCTCAGGGGAGCGTGCGGTCTCATCGACGATGGCGGGACGCTGCTGGACGGCCAGACCGAGTGCGTCGCTCGAGCTTCGATCGACACGCAGCCAGCTGGATTCCGGGGCGTCATCGCGACGTCGTTTGCCGGCGCCGGTGGGCAGGTCGACGTCGCGATCGGGGTCAAAGCCTTCGGGATCATGCACACGTAATGAAAGCGTCGCATCGATCTTCCGCGTTTCGCATAAGCCGGCAAGTCGATCCAAAACCGAACGCCCGCCCATTTCGGGTGTATCGACCAGCAAGACGGCGAAGCGATTGTTTCCCAACTCGGCTTTCTGGTCGGTCAGGCGAACATTTCGGTGCAAGATGCGAATCAATGCTCGCCGACGCGATTGCAGTTGCCGCCCGCCCGCCACGTCGATCGTGACAATGCAAAACGGAATCGATCGTCGCGTCGCACGGATGCGTTCGCGCGACACCTCCCGGTTAAATTCCGTTCGTGTCAGCAGCAGCGAATCACCATCCCGAAGGACGGAGTTTCGTGACTGCAAGCGGTTGATCAGCGCGGCTAGCACAGCAGGGTCCAAGCTCGTGTCACAACGCCCTCGTCCATGAGTGGCGATGTTGTCGAAAATGTATGATCGGCGACGCTCATCCCAGGGCGTCTTGGTCCAGGTTGTCTACTCTCGGTTACTTCAGTCGATCGAGCGAACGAGTCGCAGTCCTCTTGGCCGCCCTAGGCTAGTTATGCGGCGAAATCGGTCTAGACGGTTTCCCGCCAGCGATCGTTGTAGTCCATCAACCAGCGAAATTGGTGACTGTTACACGGATTTTTACGGCAGGGTAATTTCTGTAACCTTAGGCAACGCGTAAAGTCACGTCGCTTTACCCTCAAAATCTAGTTTTTCCGCGCGAGGAGACACGTTGTACACCCCCCAACAGCCCGGCCAGTCGTCCCTGCGTCGAACGCTCGAACCAGAGCCCATGGATGACGAATCGGAGGTTCAGGAGTACCAGCAAATGGATCACGAGGGTGTCAACGGCGCCTTTGTCGACGATTTGATCGGCGGGGGCACGGTCGGCCCCAAAGTCGTCGATTTGGGCTGTGGGACGGCGGCCATCCCCGTTTTACTGTGCCAGCGTCTCAGTGAAATTGAGGTTTTGGGGGTCGATTGTTCGGTTGAAATGTTGGAAGCCGCCCGAATCGAGATCGAACTCGGCTCGGTCACCGGACGGGTGTTCTTGGAACACGCCGATTGCAAGAAGCTCGACGGGTTCCAAGACGATACCGCCGACACCGTGATTTCCAACACGATGCTGCACCACGTCGCCGAACCGGAGCGGGTGATTGCCCAGGCGATCCGAATCCTGGCACCGGGTGGACGTCTGTTTCTACGTGATCTCGCCCGACCGGCCAGCGCCGCCGATGTCGAGGGGTTGGTCAACCTGCACGCCGCCGGGGAGTCGGACTACGGTCGGCAACTGCTGCGACAATCCCTGCACGCGGCGTTGACCGTCGACGAGGCGGTGGACATTCTGGCCGATTTCGGTGTCCCCTCCGAAGCGGTCCGCATGACCAGTGATCGACACTGGACGATCGATTGGATCAAGACGAACTGACGGGTGGGCTGCTGCGCCATCGGGATTAGCGGGACTCGCCAGCGACCCGTCGATCAAATCAGCCGTTTGGCGCGAGCCTACGGGCCCTGGTGTGTTTTCCTCGTGCGACAGGCCCCTACGCTACAGGCCCCTACGTTAGCGCGAAACGGCTGATCCCATGTGTGATCGGATTCAATCGACAGGCCGCGAGCCCAATGCCACCGACAGAGACACCCAACGGGGTGTTTTCGATTGGCGGTCGAGCACAAGCCCTTCGGTGGCAAAGCCGGCATCGAATCCCTGTTGGTTGTCGCCCGGATCCACTAGGATCTAACGCGTGAACGTTACTCTCGCTTCTTTGTCGCAAGACCCCGGCGCATGAAACAAATTCGGAACTTCTGCATCATCGCCCATATCGATCACGGAAAGTCGACTTTGGCCGACCGCCTGATTCAGGCTTGCGGCGGCGTCACCCAGCGTGAGTTCCACGACCAGATGCTGGACTCGATGGATATCGAGCGGGAACGTGGCATCACGATCAAGAGCAACACGATCACACTGGCCTACATTGCGCCGGACGGTCAGGAGTATCAACTGAACCTGATCGATACGCCCGGCCACGTGGATTTTTCACATGAGGTCCGGCGATCGTTGATGGCATGCGAGGGGGCATTGATGGTCGTCGATGCGTCGCAGGGCGTCGAAGCGCAAACGGTGGCCAACCTTTATCTGGCCATGGAATACGATCTCGAACTGCTGCCGGTGATCAACAAGATCGATCTGCCGGCGGCGGATGTCGACCGCGTCCGTGAGGAGATCGACGCCGACTTGGGGCTCGATCCGTTCGCGGCGATCCCGGTGTCGGCCAAGACCGGCCAAGGCATCGATGATGTCTTGGCGGGCATCGTCGAGCATTTGCCGCCGCCCCAGGGTGACCCCGACGCGCCGCTGAAAGCGTTGGTCTTTGACGCCCATTTTGACAAGTACCGCGGAGTCATCTTGCAGTGCCGCGTGATGGACGGGACGTTGAAATCGGGACAGACGATTCACTTCATGCACGGTGGTCGTGACTACAAAGTCGACGAATTGGGATACAACCAGTTCAAACTGAATCCCCGCAAACAACTTTCCGCCGGCGAAGTCGGCTACATCGTCGCCGGCGTGAAGAGTGTTCAAGACATCGAGATCGGCGACACGATCACGCTGCTCGATCGACCCGCCAGCGACCCCATCCCGGGCTACCAACCGGCCAAACCCGTCGTCTTTTCGTCGGTCTATCCGATGAGCACCGATGAGTACCAGGATTTAACCAAAGCGCTCGACAAACTGGCGATCAACGATGCGGCGCTGACCTTCGAAAAAGACTCCTCGGCCGCACTCGGGTTTGGGTTCCGCTGTGGCTTTCTCGGGCTGCTTCACTTGGATGTGATCCAGGAGCGTTTGCAGCGTGAATTTGACATCGGCCTGGTCATCTCGGCGCCTTCGGTCAAGTACAACCTGACGCTCAAGGACGGATCGACCATCGACGTCGACAATCCGTCTTATTGGCCCGACCCGACTCATATCGATTCGGCAACCGAACCCTACATCAAGGCTTCGATCCTGACCCCGGAAGAGTTCGTCGGACCGGTGATGGAGTTGTGCCGAGAACATCGCTCTGAAAGCCAGACGATGAACTATCTCTCGGCGGGGCGAATCGAAGTGTCCAGCGAGATGCCGCTCGGCGAGGTCCTGTTCGACTTCTACGGCAAACTCAAGATGATCACGCGGGGCTACGGATCATTTGACTACGAACAGATCGAGTATCGAAAGACCGATGTCGTGAAAGTCGATATCCTGGTCAACAAAGAACCGATCGACGCGCTGGCCTACCTGGTTCACCGCGACAAGGCGCGGGCACGTGCCCTGCATTATTGCGAGCAGCTTGCCGAAGCGATCCCCCGTCACCAATTCAAAATCCCCATCCAGGGCGCGATCGGCGGTACGATCATCGCCCGAGCGACGATTCAGCCGTATCGAAAAGACGTGACCGCCAAACTGTACGGCGGCGACGTGACTCGCAAAAAGAAATTGCTCGAAAAGCAAAAGAAGGGCAAGGCGAAGATGAAACAATTCGGCAGCGTCAACATCCCCCAGAAAGCCTTCGTCTCGGTGCTTCGAGCGGACAAGGATTGATCGTCCTGAGGACTTGAGCTGCAGTGATCGCCAATCGAATTCAACAGGTACAGGACCCCGTCATTCCGATCGTGGGACGATGGACGAGCGAGCATCCCGGAACCATTTCGCTGGGCCAGGGCGTGGTGCACTACGCGCCGCCGCAGGAAGTGTTTCGGGCGGTCGCCGAATCCGCCCAGCCCGGTCGCGAATTGGATCGTTATGGGCCGGTCGCCGGAAATGCCCCGCTGATCGACGCGATCGAAAAGAAACTGATCGCCGAAAATGAAATTGATCCGATCGCCGATCAATCGTCGGTCGTCTGCACGGCCGGTTCCAACATGGGATTCCTCAATGCCGTCCTGGCGATCGCCGAGATCGGTGATGAGATCATCTTATTGAGCCCGTATTACTTCAATCATCACATGGCGATCGAGATCGCCGGTTGCCGCCCCGTCGTCGTTGCGACCGATCGCGAAAACCAACCCGACATCGATGCCATCGCGCAGGCGATCACACCACGCACCAAAGCCGTTGTCACGGTTTCGCCGAACAATCCGACGGGAGCGGTTTATTCAAAAGACGCTCTCGCGGAGATCAACCTGATGTGTGCCGCCCGCGGGCTGTACCATCTGTCAGACGAAGCCTACGAGTACTTCACTCACGACGGCGTCCGACACTATTCACCCGGTTCGGCCATCGGCGCGAGCGAACACACGATCTCGCTGTTCTCGCTTTCCAAGGCCTATGGGATGGCGGGCTGGCGGATCGGCTACTCGGTCGTCCCCAATCATTTGCTGGTGGGAATCAAAAAGATCCAAGACACCAATTTGATCTGTCCACCGATCATCTGCCAGGTTGCCGCCGCCGCGGCGCTCCACGTCGGCTCGCAGTGGTGCCGGGAGCAAATCACCGGATTGACCGCTGTCCGTGATGCGACGCTGCAAACGTTGTCCGAGCTAGGCGACCGAGTTCAGTTCGCCGTTCCTCAAGGCGCGTTTTATGTCTTGTTCCAATTGCAGACCGATCAGTCCGACATGGCGCTGGTGGAATCACTGATTCGACAATTCGGGGTCGCCGTGCTGCCCGGCAGCGCATTTGGTGAGTCGAAAACCTGCACCCTGCGACTTTCGTATGGGGCACTCGATCCGCAATCGGTCAGCGAAGGCGTGGGGCGTCTCCGCGACGGCCTCGCCACACTTCTTTCATGAACCGGTTACCAACGATGCAGATTGCCGCCGTCCAATTGAATATGGCTTGGGAAGACAAAGCCGCCAATCACCAGCGTCTGCGCGACTTGCTCTCAGCCGCCACGATCCAGCCGGGCGCGCTGGTGATCGTCCCGGAGATGTTTGAAACGGGATTCAGCATGAACGTGGACGTGACCGCCCAGAGCGAAGCCCGCGAAGGCGAAGCGTTGCTGCGAGATCTGGCGCGACAGTACGATGTCGCCATGATGGGCGGCGTGGCAAGCCCCGTCAGCGAAGGACGCTCGAGCAATCAATGCGTCGTCTTTGCCCCCGACGGAACGCAGTTGGCACGCTACCAGAAAATGCATCCGTTTTCGTTTACCGGTGAAGCAAACCATTACACCGCCGGCACGTCTCCGGTCGTGTTTCAATGGCAGGGCGTCAAGATCACTCCCTTCATCTGCTACGACCTCCGCTTCCCCGAAATCTTTCGGCCGGCGATCCTCCGTGGCGCAGAACTGATCACCGTGATCGCCTGCTGGCCGGCCGTCCGCAGCGAGCACTGGGTGCGGTTGCTGCAAGCCCGGGCGATTGAGAATCTGGCGCCCGTCGTGGGAGTGAATCGCTGTGGCGAAGAACCGAAGCTGAAGTTCGACGGCCGAAGCTGCGCCTTCGATCACATGGGAGCGTCGCTCTTCGAAGCCTCTGACCAAGAGCAAGTCATCACCACCGAAATCGATCTCGAAGCGGCACGGCGGTGGCGTTCCAAATTTCCCGCCTTGCAAGACATCACGGGTGTCGACGATCCGTCCGTTCTCGACCAATCGACGCCGCGCGGAAAATAAGTCTCGGATCTAGCGAGTGGGATAGGCTTCCAGCCTGTCATGCCCGCGTCGACAGGCTGGAAGCCTATCCCACTTATTTTCCGTGCGTTGCGGAAGCCACCCTCCTCGCAGGAGGGTCGAGCGCAGCGAGGGGAGGTCGAATGGTGGTCGCTGCCAGACCGCCACGCACCGGTCCCTCCGAATCGGGTTGCGCGTTGTGGGTTCGCCGCGTGGCTTGGCAGGGCACTATAATACCGACCTCTGTACCCGTTCTTCGTGAAGGAAACCCAAATGAGTTCTTCTGTTGTTGATGCGTTGCGACAGGTCGTTGCCGATTCGTACGCGTTGATTGGTCAAACGCACCTTTGTCATTGGAATGTCCGCGGTCCCGGCTTCTTTTCGCTGCACAACGCGTTCGAGCTTCAGTACACCGAACTGTTTGCCGCGGTGGATGAGATCGCCGAACGGATTCGTGCCAAAGGCGCCCTGGCTCCCGGCGGCCTGACCAATCTGGCGAACATGGCGGGCATTCCCGAGATCGCCGAAGACGCGTCGGCCGATCAGATGGTCAAGCACCTGATCGAGGCCAACGAAAAACTGCTCGGCGACCTGAAGCAGGCTCGTGACATCGCCGGCGAAGCAAGCGATTCGGAATCCGAAGACCTGATGATCGCTCGCATTCAAGTCCACGAGAAAACCGTTTGGATGCTGAGGAGTTACCTCGGGTAACCCGAGTGGCCTCTCGCGTCGGGGGCGTTTCAAGCGTGTTACACTTGGGCCATGAACGATCGCCCCCAACGCGAACTGAAACGATCGCTGGGTTTAGCGGCTGTCATTCTTTATGGCGTCGGTGACATCCTCGGGGCAGGGATCTATGCGTTGGTCGGCAAGATCGCCGGGATTGCGGGGTCGGCGAGCTGGCTGGCCTTCGGTATCGCCTTGGCGGTCGCCTCACTGACGGCACTCAGCTATGCGGAGCTGGGCAGTCGGTTTCCACGCAGCGGCGGCGAGTCCTTTTTCTGCCAACGAGCCTTCCGTTCCCCATCGTTCGGGCTTTTCATCGGCTGGCTCGTGTTGACCTCCGGTATCGTGTCGCTAGCCACGGTGGCACGAGCGTTCGCCGGCTATCTGATCGAGATCGTTGCGGTGTCTGCCTCCCCGACGGTTCAGTTCGTTTGCATGCTTCTCTTTCTGGCGA
Source organism: Rhodopirellula sp. SM50 (assembly GCF_002289565.1). GTDB lineage: Bacteria > Planctomycetota > Planctomycetia > Pirellulales > Pirellulaceae > Stieleria. The sequence continues at coordinate 47,690 of NZ_NTFY01000082.1, forward strand.
CGTTGGCGGGCATCAATTTCTGGGGAATCGAACAGTCATCGAAGACCAACATCGTTTGCACGATGATCGAAGCGACGGGGTTATTGCTGGTGATTGCGGTCGGGATCGCCTACTTGGCCGACCCAGTGCCGGCGCAAGCTGCCCGCGTGGCGGCGGAAGGACGCTGGCCACCCTGGTCGGCGATCGGTCAGGCCGCCGCGGTCGCCTTCTTTGCCTTCATCGGCTTTGAGGACATGGTCAATGTCTCGGAAGAAATGCGGTCGCCCAAGCGTGATCTGCCGGTCGCGATTTTGACCGCGGTCGCCATCGCCGGAACGGTCTACATTGCGGTCGTCTGGGTCGCGATCAAGGTCGTCCCGCCTTCCGAGCTTGCGGCAAGCCAGGCGCCGTTGGTGACGGTCGTCCGCTACGCCGCGCCGGCAATTCCGCCCTGGGTCTTCACGGCCATCGCGCTGTTTGCGGTCGCAAACACCGCACTGTTGAACTTTATCATGGCGTCGCGACTGCTGTATGGAATGAGCCACCAGCGGCTGGTTCCCCGCTGGCTGGGCGAGGTTCACGGTCGCACCAACACACCGTATCACGCGATCGCCGTCGTGTTCACCGCAGCCTTGGTGCTGGCGTGCTCGGGATCCTTGGTGTTTTTGGCGGGCACCACCAGCGTGCTCCTGCTGACCGTGTTCTTGTCCGTCAACGTCGCCCTGGTCGTGGTGAAACACAGAGAACCGGTCGATCACGGATTTCGAATTCCGACCTTGATTCCGATTGTTGCCGCCGCTGCCAATGCTGTGTTAATCTGCTTTGTGCCGCTGAAGTCTTTGTTGTCGGGATCCGTCGTGATGGCAATCGGGATCGGGATTCTGGTTGTCGAGCGGATACGTCGGAAGAAACAGGGGGATGCGCAATAAGGGGGGATGCGCGATAACCGGGCGACGTCACTTTTTTCCATGATTTGGACGGAGCAGATGCGATTGCGTCACGGGCGACGCATACAGTCGCCAGCGCGTGTTCTGTTTTTTGAATCTTGTTCGGATTGACACATGACATCGACAACTCCGCTTGGCCTGGCAACTCTTTCGGTCATCGGGTTGATCTTACTGACAGTTGCCACCTCTTGTGACGGACCCCCGGAAACGACATTGCCTAGCGACCCCACCAGCACCGATCGAGAGCCGCAGGACGATTCCTTTGCGTTGATACGTCGTCAAATGGTGGCCAGGCAACTGGCCGGCCGCGGGATCAAGAATGAACGTGTGCTCGATGCGATTCGACGCGTCCCTCGCCATCAATTCGTCCCGAAGCGATTGCAAGACCGGGCCTACAATGACTCGCCGCTTCCGATCGGCAACGGACAAACCATTTCCCAACCTTACATCGTCGGCTTGATGACCGAGTTGGTTGATCTGCAGGCAGACGATCGAGTGCTGGATGTCGGGACCGGGTCGGGATATCAAGCGGCCGTGCTGGCGGAATTGGTCCAGCATGTCGACAGCATCGAGATCGTCGAGTCGTTGGCCAAGGATGCAGACGCGCGATTGAAAGCCCTCGGCTACAACAACATCCGTGTCCGCCACGGTGACGGCTACGCCGGGTTGCCCAACGATGCTCCTTTCGACGCGATTGTTGTCGCCGCAGCCCCCGATCACGTTCCACCAGCGTTGATCGACCAGCTCGCCCCCGGCGGCAAGATGGTGATCCCGGTCGGCGATCGGGTTCAATCACTGATCCTGATTGAGAAACACAGCGACGGAGAGGTGGTTCGTCGCAATGTGGCCCCAGTGATGTTTGTCCCGATGACGGGCGAAGCGGAGAAGTGAATCATCCCAGCGGTTTTGGGTATACTGCCAGAGATTCACTACTTGCCTCGAGGAGCATTACGATGAAACCGCTGGGATTGAACAACGTCGGGCTAGCCATTGTCCTGTTGATCGGAGGTTGGATGGCTGGTGATGAGGGGCACGCCGTCGAAGCGGTTGATCTGGAAGCCGCCAATCCGCTGTTGCCGATTCCTGATCCTCCGCTGGGGATCGGCGGTGAAAAGAATCCTCCCGCGACGCTGTTGGACTTGGACGACCCGCCGACTCCGCAGACTGTTCGACTCGGCCGCTGGTTGTTTTTCGACAAACGACTTTCGGCCGACAACACGGTGTCGTGTGCGACCTGCCACAAACCGGAAAACGCATTCTCCGAAACGACTCCGGTTTCGACGGGTATTGGCGGCCAGAAAGGGGGCCGCAAAGCGCCTTCGTTCACCAACCAGGCCTGGGCCACGCTTCCCCATTTTTTCTGGGATGGGCGGGCGGCGTCACTGGATGAACAGGCCGGCGGTCCGATGACCAATCCGATCGAGATGGGACAGAAGGACCACAGCGTCGTTGTCGGCAAGATCGCGGCGATCCCGGGTTATGCGAAATACTTTGAAGAATCGTTCGGCACCCCGGAGGTGACGATCGAAAGAATCACCAAGGCGATTGCGGACTACGAGCGGACTCGCATGAGCGGCAATTCCGCCTGGGATCGCTACGTCGCCGGTGATAAGTCGGCGCTCTCCGACGACGCGAAAAAGGGCCGCACGCTGTTTTTCGGCAACGGGTTTTGCAACAACTGCCACAAGGGGCCGAACCTGACCGACAGCGATTTCCACAACCTGGGCGTGGGCTGGGATGAAAAAACCCAGACATTTGCCGATGAAGGTCGTTACGCGGTGACCCAAGAGGAAAAAGATAAAGGTGCCTTCAAAACACCTTCGCTCCGAGATGTCAGCAAACGCGCCCCCTACATGCACGACGGCTCCATGAAAACGCTTGAGGAGGTCGTCAAGTTCTACAGCAAGGGTGGAACCCCCAATCCCTACTTGGACCGTAAAATCGACCGACGGTTTGCCGAGCAATTGGACTTTACCGATGCGCAAGTCAACCAATTGGTCAAGTTCATGGAATCGCTCGACGGCGAAGGCTATCAAGACACCGAGCCGGCGGCATTTCCCCAATAGTGCGGCTTCACCGCGAACGCGTTTCCGGCGGATCATCGATTGAATCAACCGTCGCATCGGGAATCACGTCGCGACGTTGATGGAATCAGCTGAGACGGGATCGGCAAATTCGGATAAACTGTGGTGGCGATCTAGACCGACAAGAAAGGACCACACCTACCCCGTACCGGAGGACACCATCGATGCGAAGGAAGCGTCTATCGGTTGCGTTGGTAGTGGTCGCTGGTGTTTTCGCCGTCTTAGCAATCGAAACGCTGGAAAACTGGAGCGGGAAACGCGAAACGGAAACGCCTTTGTTATTGGGGACGAATTTGTGGCTGGGCTACGAACCCCTTTTTCTAGCGCGTGATCTGGGTCACTTTGATGAGAACTCTGTTCGATTGGTCGAGTGCGCGTCCTCGAGTCAAGTGATTCGCCAATTTCGTGACAATACGATCCAGGCTGCCGCATTGACGATGGATGAAGTCTTGTTGTTGAGAGAGCGCGGTCTGGACTTGCGTGTGGTGCTGGTCATGGACATCTCACAAGGCGGCGACGCGATTCTTGCCCAGGGCGACGTGCAGGATTTGGCCGATCTTCGTGGACGCAAGGTCGGGGTGGAAAACTCCGCCTTGGGCGCGTTCGTGCTGACGCGTGCCCTGCAACAGGTTGACCTCTCCGTCCAGGACGTGACCATTGTGTCGGTGGAAGCGGACGAACACGAACAAATGTTTCTATCGCAAAAGATCGACGCGGTCGTGACGTTTGACCCCGTCCGCAGCCGACTGCTGGCTGCCGGAGCGATCCAATTGTTTGACAGCACCGAGATGCCGAATGAAATCGTCGATGTCCTGGTCGTCCGTGCCGACGCCTGGGAGCAACATCGATCGCACCTCATTACGACCCTGCGCGGGTGGTTTAAGGCACTCCAATACCTCGAACAAAATCCCGACGAGGCACTTCGCAGCGTGTCACTGAGGATCAAGCTGACACCCGAGCAGATCAGACAAAGCCAAAAGGGTTTGCATGCGCCGAACTTGCAGCAAAACCTGTCGCTACTCGCTGGGCAACCTTCCCCGTTAGAAAAAAACTCGCATCGCTTATCCAAGGTGATGGTCGAAAACGCGTTGCTGGGGAAGGAGGTGGTCCTTTCGGATTGCATATCGGCCGAGCCGTTGATGGAGGTGTCGGCGCGATGAACGATCCATCGGCTCCGACACGACTGCTTGATCCGCAGATCGATTCGACGATTCAATATCCGTTGCGGATTCTGTTGCCGCTGAGTCTGATGGTGATGGTGTTGGCGCATACCGGTTGGTCCCTGTTCTCCAATCGTTCCCAGATCGTCCACAGCACCAATCGCGAGGCGGTGATTGTTTTGAGGCGGACGATGTCGCAATTGGCGGGGTCATTGGAGCGTGCCGCTCGGCGCGATGAACTCTCCACGATGCAGTATTCGCTCGCGTCGCTGGGTGCGGATCCCGAGGTCCAGTCTGCCGTGTTGATCGATGAAAACGATGACGTCATCGTCTCCATGCGACGCGCCGATGTCGGTCGTCGATTTGCCGAGTCCGTGCCGCAATCCTATCGAGATTCACCGATCCTGGGTCCCGGTGCCCTGGCACGTGTCCGCATGTCGCAGATCAGCAGCACCCTTCCGTTGGGCGACGGACACACCATCGTCGGCGTCCACCCGGTCGTGCTGGGCGCCAAGGCCGATCGGATCCGCCCCGATCACTTGGGGCTGTTCGTCGTACTTCGTGACATCAGGCCGACCATCCAACGGGCCACCACCGCGGTGTCCCGTCAGGCACTCGGAACCTTGGTGATGAGTTGCCTGATCGCGATCGGTCTGGGGCTCTTCTTTCACTTCCGAATCGCCAAGCGTTTGGAACGGTTGGAAGAAATGACGCGAATGGTCGGCGCGGGAAACCTGACCGTGCGGACCGGAATTACCGGTGGCGATGAAGTCGCCGCGCTTGCCCGTTCACTCGATCGCATGGTTGTTGATCGCGACAGCGTCGAGCAAACACTGGGCTTACAGGCGATGATTCTTGCCCATGTCCATGATGCGGTGATCTCGACCGATCTGAACGGAAATGTCGAGACCTGGAACAGTGCCGCGACACGGCTGTTCGGATATTCGGTCGAGGAAGCCGTCGGCCGCTCCGTCGAATTCCTGTACTTTCCCGACAACGTGGTCGACTGGAAAGAACAGGTCATGCTGCCGAGAACGGAACGTTCAGCCGATGACCTGCAAATTCAATTGCGCCGCAAGGATGCCAGCGCGGTCCTGGTCTCGCTTCGTCTGTCGTTGATGAACGCCGATGACGGTCGACCGATCGGCATCATCGGTTGCTGCAACGATATCACCGAGCAGAAACGGATCGAAGCGAAGTTGGGAGAAAGCGAAAAGCTTGTGCGAGAAAAGCTGTCCGAATTGGAACATCTGTATCGGACGACGCCGATCGGATTGTGCATGATGGATACGGACCTGCGGTATCGCCGGATCAATGATTACCTGGCCGAGATCAATGGACGGCCCGTGGAAGCACATCTCGGCCGGCCGCTCCGCGAGGTCTTGCCTGACATCGCCGACAGCATCGAACCGCTTTATCGTGAAGTGATCGAGACCGGCCAGGCCAAACGCAGCATTGAAGTCGAACGGCCCCCGGTTGACGGTCACGGCCAGTCGTCGTTCTTTCTCGCCAGTTACCACCCGCTCAAAGATGATTCCGGTCGGGTGCGGGGCGTGAGCACCGTCGTCAAAGATGTCAGTGAACGACGCCGCGCCGAAGAACGACTTCGAAATAACGAAACGCAATTGGCACACGTCTCACGACTGTCCACCATGGGGGAAATGGTGGCCGGGATTGCACACGAAATCAATCAACCCCTGTACGCGATCGCCAACTACGCGGCCGCCTGCGAACACCTCTCGCGAAGACGTGAGCCCGGCTGGGAGGACAAGATTCAATCCGTCATGGGACAGATCGCCGACCAGGCCGTTCGTGCCGGGGAAATCATCCGCCGGGTCCGCGGCTTTGTCGCCAACACCGAATCGGACTACAGCCCGATCGATCTGAACGAATTGATTCGCGACACCACCCAACTCCTCTCCTTTGAAGCCAAACGTCTTGGTGCCACCGTGTCGCTGGAACTCGACGATGCCCTTCCACCGGTGATGGGCGACGCCATCCAGATTCAACAAGTACTCGTCAATCTGATTCGCAACGCATTTGAAGCGATGGACGGTCAAGTCCATGGCAATAACAACGTTCAGATCCGCAGTGCCATGCTCGGTGGTGACGTTTCGGTGTCGGTGAAAGACTCCGGTCCCGGCATCTCCTCCGACATGGTGGATCAACTCAAAGAACCGTTTTACACGACCAAAGAACAAGGATTGGGGATGGGGTTGGCGATCAGCCAGACCATCGTCGCGGCGCATGAAGGCCACTTGGAGATCCGATCGGACACGGCCGGGGCCGAGTTCTGCATCACATTTCCCGCCCTTCACGAGATTTGCTGAAATGGTCGTCCCACCCACCGTTTTCGTGATCGATGATGACCCCTCGGCACTCAGATCGGTTTGTGCCTTGCTGACCGCGTTCGGGATGACGGTCAAACCCTTCGACTCCGCCGAAGACTTCTTGGCCAACTATGACGAATTGCAGCCCGGTTGTCTGCTGTTGGACGTGCAACTGCAGGGCATCGGTGGACTGGATCTGTTGCGGCGGCTCAGAAGAAACCATCTTGATTTGCCCGTGATCGTGATCAGCGGGAACGCGGACAAGCAGGTCGTCAGAACCGCAACCGAGCTGGGCGTGACCGAGGTTCTGCACAAACCTGTCCAGCCGCACGATTTGGTGGACGTCGTCCAGAGGGCGTTGGGATAATCGGCAACGCCGCTTACGGGTTCTTTTCCCTTACAGGCGTTCCTCGTTTTGCCCTGAGCAAGCGATGCTCCGCTGGAGTAGCTTCGTCAACCCGCAGACTCTTCCAAATCTCCTGCCAATGAGTGGTTTGGGTTGAGCTGATTGAGCCGATCGATCAAACGTTTCCGCTTGTTCGGCCGATAGGTGATGTATGGACGAACGTGATGCGGCAATGCAAGCATTCTGGAAACGGAAAGACATCGGGCGTCGATCCGAACGTCTGAGACATTGGAAGCTCGACAATCGGCGTCATGGTGCGCTCGCCAAACTCGGCATGTTCGTGTTGGGATGCATCGTTTCAGTAGCCGGTTGCGCCCGGTCACAGTACCGCCAAGCTGCCGATTCCGAAGCGTACTGTCTGGTCGAGAGCCGTGAAACGGATCCCCGTTGGGTGATTCCCGACCGCGCGGTCGAACCGGCCCGCAACTCACGGATGTATCTGGCCAACGAGAGGGACTGCGGCCCCAAGCCGCCGGACGATCTTGCCGCGCAGCGATACATGACACAGCCGGATTGCAAACCGGTCGCCTACTACGACCAGTTTCCGACGCGTCTCCATGTGGAGAATCCGATCTGGCTGGATGATCTGCCGCGAAACGAAGTCGGCAGTGTGAAGCTGACGCAACCACTGGCCGTCGATCTGGCATTGCTGCACAGCCGCGACTATCAAACGGAGTTCGAGGGCGTCTATCTGACGGCGTTGGAACTTTCAGGCAATCGATTCGAATTTGACTCGCAATGGTTTGGCGGAGTCGGCACGACGTATTCGGCCAACGGATCCGACCTCGGCGGTGACCGTATCCTGGCTCTTTCGGATCGCCTGGGATTCAGTCGCAACTTTGCCGGTGGAGGTCAGTTTGCCACCGAGGTGCTCAACGGCCTGTCATGGAATTTTGGAGCCGGCGGCGTCCAATCCGGATCGGCGGCGATCATTTCGACCTTCACCCAGCCGTTGTTGCGTGGGGCGTTTCGCCATGTTCGCTTGGAAAGTCTGACTCAAGCGGAACGCAACCTGCTGTATCGCGTCCGTGACTTCGCCCGCTTTCGGCGGCAGTTTTACGTGAACTTGACAGAAAGCTATCTGGGCTTGCTGACGCAAAAGCAAGCGATTCGGAACACCCAAACGAACGTCGAGAACTTGCGACAAAACTTGGAGGAGCACAAGGTCTATGCCGCGCTCAAGGTGGTTTCTCAAGTGCAGGTGGATCAGGTTTTCCAGCAATATCAAAATGGTCGTCGCACGCTATTGGCTTCCGAGCAACAGTTGATCACTTCCGAAGATCAATACAAATTCGCGTTGGGGCTGCCGGCCTGGGTGACCTTCGAAATTGACGAATCTCTGCTGAAACAGTTCGAACTGGTCGATCCGGAATTGATCCAACTGCAGGACGAAGCCCAGCAGCTGTTCGAGTCGCTGGTTCAATTCCTGCCTCCTTCGAGGGCACCGGCGGAATCACTGCATGATTTCTTCCAGCAGTACAGACAGTTGCGGCAGCGCGTTGCGGAAATGCTGCCCCGAGTAGAGTCTGATTTCATGAGTTGGCAAGCACGCCTGTCCAGACTCGATCCCTCACGGCTCAGCGAAGACGATCGATTAGACATCGAACAGCAAGAACAACTGGCCGAACGAATCCGAGCGACGCTGGCCGATCTACAGACCAGTTTGGGAGATCGGGACCAGTACGATGCACGGTTGAGTCGGCAACTGACCGAATACGAAAAGAATCCTCCCCAGACGTCGGAGCAAGAACAGCAAAAGACGCTCGAAGAGATCCTCAAAGGGGTCGAGTCGTTTGACGAAATTACGATCGAAGACATTTTGCCCAGCGAAAAGGACGACACCGCGATTCTGGCCTGGAAGGCACTCGAAGAGGCCATCGGAAGCCAGTTGCGAGAAGAGATCGCGGAACTCTATGTCGCGCAAACTCAAATCAAGTTGTTCTTGATCGACATCGAACCGCTCACCATCGGTTCGGAAAACGCGATCACGTTTGCGCATCAAAATCGGCTGGATTTGATGAACGTCAAAGCCACGGTGATGGACGCGTTTCGACGTGTGGAAGTTGCAGCCGACGCCCTGGAAAGCGACTTGGCAGTGACCGGCGGCGTTGCACTGGGTAGCGATCCCGATTCGAACAGCCCCTTCAAATTGGAATCGGCCAACAACGCGTACACGTTGGGTGTCCAATTCGATGGCCCGCTGAATCGGCTCAACGAACGCAACGCCTATCGGGCATCCCAAATCGCCTACCAGCAAGCCAGCCGAGGGCTAATCGCGGCCAAAGACAGCATCGCCAACGAAGTCCGACAGGTGCTGCGTCGGCTGGAATTGAGCCGGCTGAATTTCCAGATCGCGAGACAACAAGTCGTTGCAGCAACTCGTCTGGTCGACCAAGCCCAGATCGATCTTCGCCGAAGTTCTCAGGCGGATTCAAACCTCACGATTGTGCTGCTTCAAGCACTCGAAGGCATGCTGGAGGCGAAAAACAGCCTGATCGTCAACTGGGTCGATTACCGTGTGCAGAAGATGCGGTTGTTCGAAGCGTTGGAGTTGTTGTACCTGGATGAAAACGGAATGTGGATCAATGAGCAATCCGGGCTACAGATGCTGCAGGAATTTCAAGCGATCGACCCCGATTACTTTCCGCCGCAGTGGTTCTCGGCCGCCGCCCCGGACGAACGGTTGAACGACCTGCCCGATCTGCAATCGGAGTCCCTGCCGCTGCCGTTGCCCGAAGCCGATCCAGAACCGCGGTTGGAAGAAGTCGAGTTGGAACCGGCATTGTAACGACCTGTCGATTGAAGCCCGGATGCGTTAGCAACGAACGGAAAATAAGTGGGATAGGCTTCCAGCCTGTCGATGCTGAAATGACAGGCTGGAAGCCTATCCCACTTTAAGAGATCCGACACTTATATCCCGCTCGTTGCTTAGCACGAGACCGCGTGGCCCCCGTTAACACGCCGAGCGAACCTCATCGCGTCGATTTCGACACATCGAAAAAATCGACAGGTCGGTCACGCCAGGGCGTCTGCAGCAGGTTCCGGGGAAATGTCGCTACAGAGTAATTCGTTTGGTCGGCCCGGATCTTCGGTTAAAATAGGTAGCCCCCCGCGCTTTCCCCTTTCCCATTCCCGCCGCTCGGTGGTCGACCATGAAGAGATTCCTTCGCGCTGTGACATTCATTGCGGTCCTGTCAGCGATCGCGTTTGGATTGCTGCACGTCCCGGGATTGTTCGCAACGGTCGATACCGACGCCGAAGCGAGTTCGACGTACGTCGTCCAACGCCGGACCATCGAAGACCGGGTGGTCGAACGCGGGACGGTGGAGAGTCAAAAAACGGTGTACGGGAAATGTGAGATCCCCGGCCGCAGCAAAATCACCTTCATCGTGCCCGAGGGTTCGGAGGTCAAAAAAGGTGACAAGGTTGCCGAATTCGAAACCACCGAAATCGATAAGGATATCAAGCAGAAGGAGGTCGAGATCAACGAGGCGAAAGGCACGTTGGCCGAAGCGGTTCAGTTGCTGTCGATCAAGGAAGATGAAAACGCCACCAACATCGCCGCCGCCAAACTGGCCTTTGACATCGCCAAAATCGATCTGCTGAAATACGAAAAAGGCGACTTCGAATCCGAAAAGGCCGACTTGAATCGAGCGATCAAGGAAGCCGAGGCCGAACTGGAGAAAGTTCGCGACGAAAAGAACAATATCGAAATCCTGGTCAAGAAAGGCTACCGCACGCCACAGCAATTACTGGAATACCAGCTGCGCGAACAGAACTATCAATTCCAGGTCGAACGCGACAAACAGAAATTGAAAGTTCTGGTGACCTATGACCGCGAGAAAAAATTGACCGAGTTTCGCGGCAAGGTGGACGAGACGGATCTCAAGTATGCTCGGGCAAAGAAGACGGCGATGGCCGAGACCGCCAAAGCCAAAGCGGCCATCGCCAACGCGGAAGCCACCGTCAAAATCCTGGAGCAACAACTGGACGAACTCGAAAAACTGAAGGAGAAATGCACCTTGATCGCCGAACAGGACGGGACCGTCGCCTACGCCAACGAGCGTTGGTACGACTCCTCCGATCGGATCCGCGAAGGAACCGAAATGTATTCGGGACGCAACGTCTATTACTTGCCCGACATGACACGGATGCAAGTCAAGGCAAACGTGCACGAATCGGTCGTCGACAAGATCACCAAGGGACAAAAAGTCGACATCCGCTTGGACGCGTTTTCCGAGCGCAAGCTCAGCGGCACGGTTTCGAAAGTCGCCGGCATGGCGGCCAGCAGTTACTCAAGCGTGCAAAACTACGAAACCATCATCGTCATCGACGAGCTTCCCAAAGAACTGGCGATCAAACCCGGCATGACAGCCGCCGTCGATATTCTGGTCGGCACGTACGAGGACGTCGTGACGGTTCCGGTCGGCGCGATCACGGAGCATTTTGAACGATCCTACGTCTACACGGTCGACGGAAAAACCACCCAACGACGCGCCGTCAAGACGGGACGTTCCACACACTCGTTCGTCGAGATCATCGACGGGTTAAAAGAAGGTGAAACGGTGGCACTCGACGCCTACCAGCGTGGCATCGAGGATTTCGCCGACGTCGAAAATGAAGCGAGCCAGGTTTCCGCGCCCACCTCCGCAGCGTCGGGGCCGCAGGCGTGATGTTCAGTTTTCTGGGACGTTATCGAGCCATCTTCACCACGTCGCTGCGTGGTGTGCTGATGCACAAGTTGCGCTCGCTGCTGACCGTCCTCGGGTTGGTGTTCGGCGTCGCCAGCGTGATCGTTATGTTGGCCGTCGCCGAAGGTGCCAGCCGGCAAGCACAAAAACAGATCGAAGCGCTCGGCGTCAGCAACATCATCCTGCGTAGCAAGAAGCCCAGCAGCTCCGAAGCGGACCTGAATTTTCGTTCCTGGGAGCAAGAATTCGGACTGACCTATGGCGATTTGCGACGCATCGAAGAAACCATCACGGCGGCAACCAATGTGACGCCGCTGCGTGAGTTTCGCCAAGAAGCCCGTTTAGGGGCGGAGGTGATCGATGCCCGAATCGTTGGCGTGTACCCCAGTTACTTCGAGTCCAATAAAATCAAAATCGTGCTCGGTCGACCGATCGAACCGATGGACATGAAAATGAGATCCAACGTCTGTGTGGTCGGTGAAGACATCGCAAAAAAAATCTTCCGCGGCAAATCGCCGATCAACAAAACCATTCAAGTCGACAATCAGCATTTCTTTCGCGTCGTCGGAGTGCAAGAGTACAAGACGCCATCGGCCGGTGTCGGATCGAGTCTGTCGGCGGCAAACTTGAACGAAGACATCGTGATACCGCTGACCACCGACCGCAGTCGCATCGGTGACGTCATCACCCGGCGACAACAGGGAAGCTACACGCGTCAGCGAATCGAGATCAGCCAAATCACGATCGGCGTGATCGACCGCCATCACGTCAAACCGGTTGCCAAGGCACTCGAGGGCCTGTTGGCCAAGTATCATCCCAAAGAAGACTATGCGATCACGATTCCGCTGGACTTGCTCGAGCAGGCCCAGGCCACGCAGCGAATCTTTAACTTCGTCCTCGGTGCAACCGCGGCGATCTCGTTGCTGGTCGGCGGGATCGGGATCATGAACATCATGTTGGCCAACGTGAGTGAGCGGACGCGTGAGATCGGAATCCGCCGGGCACTCGGTGCGAAGCAAGCGGACATCGTGTTCCAATTCTTGATTGAAACCGCATCGCTGTCGTTGTTCGGCACCCTGATCGGCGTGATCGTCGGATTAGCCGCACCGGCAATGGTCGCGTACCTGTCGGGAATGGAAACCGTTGTCACGTTCTGGTCGGTCGCGATCGCATCGCTGGTGTCGTTGACCGTCGGTATCGGCTTTGGCATCTACCCGGCGCGGCAAGCCGCCAAACTCAATCCCATCGAAGCGTTGCGTCACAGTTGAATGGAGCCGCTGCCCCTCCGCCGCGTCAACGACTTGCCCGCTGCGAAGTCACTTCAAAGGGCATCGCGGGCAGGAAGCCATAATCGATACGCCTGGGTTTGGGTGCGGGGTCGGCTTCGGTCGGTTCGGGCGTGAATTCCTTGTAGACACTCAACAACAGATTCCCCCGCTCACCCGGCTGAATCTTCTCACCAGACACCTCAAGCTTGATCGCGGCACCCCCGACAGCATCCGGAACGATCGAAGCAGTGATTCCCTCTGGGGCTTCGTACAGTTCGACATACAATTGATCGACCGGCGTCCGTTGGGCATTGATCATGGCCCGTAACAAGAACGCTCCCTCACGCGGCAGCTCAATCCCGTCCTCGGGCATGGCGATCTTCAGCGGCATGCCGGCCCCGGGGCGTCCGCTCACCATCACGTTCCAGTTTTCTACCGGAACCAAGTGGTACCAGATGAACGCTTGCATCATATTCTCCGCGGGAATCGCCGGGCGCACGATTTTGGATCGGCTCCGCAATCGCCTCGGTGCGGCGCCTTCCATCTGCAGGGTGATCGCTGTCTGACTCGGCTTCTGGGGGACGGTCAGCGTCATCCGAATTTGATCGGATGTTCCAGGGATCATGCCGCCATCGAGACGGAACCCGGGCGGCGGATCAACGAGTGACAGTTCGATGTCCTGGTCGAAGCCGTCTTTGCGCAGCGCGAACACCCTGATCGGTACGACCTGTCCGGCGCGGGCGATGATGCTCGAGGGCACCACGCGGAGCTCATAGTCGGCTTGCGGTGGTCGGAGATGAAGTCGATACCCGAAATCGGGACCGCCATTGCCTTGCGCATCGGTGACGGTCAGGTAGTAGTCCGATCGCGAGCCGACCGAAGCCTCCAGGTGCGAATCGGCATGATGGGTCAGCATCGCTTGCGACAGGTCTTTGTAGTCATCATTGAAAGCGACTTCGTTTCCTTGGGCGTCGGTCAACGTCAACATCGAATCGAGTGGTGATCCGAGACGACGCGCGTGGATTTCGGCGATGATTCGACCGGTGGCGTTGATCCGATAAACGTCCACGTCACCCGGTTCATCGATTCGGCCATTGACCGTCATGCGCGTGGAGATCTCTTGTGCGGTTTGTCGATCGTTGTTGGTCGCTTCCTCCATCACTTCCGGCCAATGGTCAATTTGCAACGGAAAACGCACCGCGTGATCGCCTTGGATGGAGGAGTACCAGCGTTGGGGCCGATACTGCTGGCGCGACATGGTTCGGATCGTCTGCTCCGTTCGCGTCAAGTTCCAGCCTCGCAATTGGATCGTTGATTCCGATTCCACGCGTGCTCCCAGCGGGAAGACGCTGGTGACAAACGGTATCTCACCTACCGTGATTCGGTACACAAAGTCCTCGCGGCCACGAAACAGCGCATCGCGGATTTCAAGCGTATAACGGCCGTCCCGGGGAACTTCAAAATAGAGCAACGGATCTTGGCGGTAATAAAACGAATCGGCGAAACTCACTTCGTCACCGGCTTCGTCGGTCATCCGTACGACCGCTTGAAACCATCCGGGGACGGCGTCGGCGAGGTAGGGGATCACCTCACGGGCGGCGACGTGAACCACCAGCTTCATCCCTTGTTTGGCTTCCATTCGAAACCGATCGACGTCCCCCGGCATGATCTGGCCGTTGATCACCAGCGGAAAACGCCCCGTCACGTCCGTGGCAACTTGATCGTTCGGCTCGAACTCACGCGTCTCAATCCAGCGATCCACATGGAACCAGATCGGGTTGGAGATCGCATTGTCGCTCAGGAATCGCAACTCCCGCTTTCCCACCGCGGCTTCCAACGACGCGGTGATCCGTAACGTGACCTCTTCTTCTAGCTGGTCATTCGGTTGACGTTTGGGATCGCGGTCACGCCTGCGATAGATCTCCATCTCGCGGAGTTGTTCCTCGGTGATCCCGGCGGCCTCGGCGATCTCCTCGTCGGTCGGATTGTTGTTGCTGCCCCGTAAAACGGCCTGTCCCATCAGCCGTTCACGCGTCTCGCGAAACTTCATGTTCAGGTTGTTGTACTCACCCGCGGTCAGTGGCCTGTACCAGCGGAGAATCTCTACGTTGACGCCCTCGCCGGACACGTAGACTTCGCTGGCATCCTTCAAGTATTGTCCGCCGACGACGACTTCACAGGTCATCCCACGTTCACATCCGGCCGGAAAGACGTACGCCAGATGCGGAGCTCTGCCGCGGTTTTGCGCCGGTGCCGGGGCAGACGCCACCGCGAACAAGAACAGCACCGCGCAAAACGCAGACCGTGAAAGCTGGTGTTGATTCATCATTGCGTCTCGATCATCAGGTGGGGTAAGCATCCTGCTTGCCGTTGCAGGTGGAGCGGAAAAGGGGTCAGGTACCAAAAACCAAATGGCCCGCAGGGTGCTTCGCATTTTTGGTACCTGACCCCTTTTCCGCGGCACCCCAAGTTTAAAAGTTGACAAAGCACTAGAAGCTTACGCCACTTGTTTGTTAGGTGATTTCGTTGAGTCGTCCACCGCTTTTCATGCCCTCGTCCGCTCCGGGCGTGGCGCGGACGAATTCGCCCATCGGATGCGGCAAACTGGCCTCGGGGTCGATGCCCAATAATTCGTACATGGTCCCGATCAGATCGCCGGGATAGACCGGGCGGTCCTGGACCGTTTCGCCGCGTGCATCGGAGGTCCCGACGACATGGCCGCCTTGAAACCCGCCCCCGGCAACCAGCGATGAGAACACCGAACCGAAGTGATGGCGACCACCATTCCAGGGCGATTCGGAAGCGACCTTTGGTGTGCGTCCGAATTCACCGATGCACCACACGATGGTGCTGTCCAACAGTCCGCGGTCGTCCAGGTCGGCGATCAGCGTCCCCAGACCGCGATCGAGTTCAGGCAACTTGCGACGCATCGACGGAAAATGATCTTTGTGTGTGTCCCAACCGCCGTGATTGATCGTCACAAATTTGCAACCGTTTTCGATCAATCGCCGCGCCGCCAAACACGATTGCCCAAACTTGGTGCGGCCGTAACGCGTCCGCATTTCATCCGGTTCGGTGTTCAAGTCAAAGACCTTTCCTGCATCACCGACGATCAAGTCGTAGGCGTGTTGCCGGGCTTGGGCCGCCATCGACAAACTGGGTCGGCCGGGGATCGCACTGCCGAGCGAGTTCATTTCGCCGAGCAATCGCCGTCGATCCAGTTGTTGTTCTTTGGACAGATGGGGCGAGATGATGCCTTCCACGGCGAACCGCGCCGCGTTCGGATCGCCACCGGTGGCAAACGGTTTGTACTTGATCCCCATGAACCCGGCTTCGGAGAACCGACCTTGCGGGCTGGTCAGGACGATGTACGGCGGGATCAAATTTTCTTTCTCACCCGGTTTGAGTTCGGGGAAACCTTTGAAGGCCGTGACGACGGCGCCCGCGGCGGGATAGACCAGCCGTCCCGGCATGCGTCCGGTTTGAGTCAAGTAAGATGCGGTTTCGTGCCCATTGACGCCGTGGGTCATGCTGCGAATCAAGGCGTATTTGTCCGCCACCTTGCTGAGTTCGGTCAACAGTTCACCGATGTGGATGCCGGCGACGTTGGTCGCACTGGTGCCGCTGAGCGGACCGGTGTAGTCGCTGCCCGATTCCGGTTTCGGATCAAACGTATCGGTGTGCGGCGGCCCGCCCGCCAACCAGATTTGGATCACCGCCTTGGCCTTGGCCGAATCCAGCCGAGCGGCCGAGTCCACGTCGGCCGACGAGGGCGTTGCACCCGCGGCAGCCGTGTCCGCGGCGCATCGGTGTGCGGAGATCAATTGAGACGCCATCATCAAACCGGCGGCATTGATCGCGCCACCGTGCACGACCTGTCGGCGGCTCAATCGTCCGCGATCGTTTCGTCGTCTCGGTCTCATCGTCATTCTCACAGAGTTACAGGTGGCGTAAGCTTCCAGCTTGCGAACGTGGTGTAAGCTTCCAGCTTGCGATTCAAGTCTCCCGGCAAGCCGGATCCTGACCCCACGCTCAATGTCGAAACAAAAACTCATCACTATTGATCAGGACCCAAGCCAACTCGCGCGCCCCACGTGGATCGTCACAGAGCGCCGCAGCCGTATTGAGTTCATTTTCGGTCGGTCTTCGAGACAGGATGGCCAAATAAATTCTCTCGGCGGTGTCCCAGGAATCGCGGCCCTGCCGGACCAACGATTGGATCCCAGGTCCACGCTCGATCTTATTGCGGATGTGATTGGAATTGAGCAGATGCAGCGCCTGCGACGCCGTCAGGCGGTTGTTGCGTTCGGACAACAGACCGGTGTCACGTGCGGGGCGGCCGAACATTTCCAGGAAGCTGCTGGTGATGCTGCCATCGGGTAGAACGATCGCACGGTGACCATCGGGCAGGAACGTAAAGGGTTCCGGAATGATGCTCATGTAGGTTTCGGTCGTGCCGGTGATTTGGCAAATCGCGTCAATCAAGACCTCGGCGTCGAGTCGTTGGGTCGGGTAATAGGCGAAGTGCTCGGCCGCGCGATCGTCGTCCGATTCGGCAATGCAAGAGAGTTGGTAGGCACTGGAGTTGAGGATCAGGCGATAGACGTGCTTGATGTCGTAGTCCGATGCGACCAATTCCCGCGCGAGCGTATTGAGTAGTGGCAGGTTGGCGGGCGGGTTATCCTGTCGCACATCGTCGGGCGGCTCGACGATGCCGCGGCCGAGCAACCAGCACCAGATACGATTGGTGACCGCGCGGGCGAACCAGGGGTTGCGGCGGTCGGTCAGCCAATCGGCGAAAACCTGACGAGGATCCTGATCCGGCGGAATGCGGACCGACACACCGCTGGGGTAGACGGCGTCGACGGCTTGATTGGGATCGGCTCCGTTGCGGCGTCGATCAAAGAACACGATCTCTTCTTTCCATTCGCCGGTCGGTTTGTAGCCAACCTTGCTGAAGAATTGTGCCACGCCGGCGCGTCGGGTTTCGGGCCAACCCTCGGATCGCTCGCCGAGAAACGTCAGCGCGACGACGTGCGAGATCGCCTCGGGTTCCTTGCTCTGAAGCGCCCGATAAAAATTGACTTGGGGCGTTCGAAAGTTGCTTCCCGACGCCGTCAACAACTCGCGTGCGAACCGGTCATAGGGCAGGTTGTTCTTGATCGCCGAATGGATCCAGCGGTGGTAGGCCTGCGCCGCTCCGGGCCACAGATTGATCGGAAACTCAGCCTTGACCCGCAAGACGTCGCACCATTTCATCGCCCAATAATCGGCGAATTCAGGTCGCTGAAGCAATTCATCGATCAGCGTTTGTCGTTTGTTCTCCTGGTGGTTGTCCAAGAACGACTTGGCCTCCTCGACCGTGGGAAGGGTTCCCAACACGTCGACATAGAGTCGCCGCAGGAAGACTTCGTCCGAGCAGAGTTTGGCGGGTTTGATGTTCAGCGCGATCAATTGTCGAAAGACATCGTCGTCGACGGCATTGTGGCCGTGGATCGGACGGGAGCTTTCGTAGATGTCGCGGACATCGGGCACGTCGCTTGGAGCGGATCGGCCGAGCCCGGAGGCGGTGACCATCGTCGCGGCGTTGGCGAGCGGGCGAGGCTGCGAGGATCTCGGGTCGACACCGGCCAACAACTGCCCCGTCGCGTTGGGCGATGTCTGCTGGCGTGGGGCCGGATCCGGCGTGGGTCGCCCCGGCAACGCGGCAGCCGAACGTCCCGGACCGTCGGCGGGCCGAGGAGTCGCGTTCCGGGATGGATCGTCGGCCACATTGGGAACGGTCAGCCACCAGACCAAAACGCACAACAAGGTGACCGAAAGTGACGCCGCACAGGCCAGGATCCACATCGGGCTCCAAGGTTCTCGGTGTCTTCGAAAACGGTTGTTCCGTACTCGAAGGACGCCAAAGTCTTGGGGGGCGAAGGGACGACTCGACATCACATGCCTGTTGAAATCAATTTAGGACGAGGGGGAAACATCTGAAAACGCGACGCCTTCGATCTCGACAAGCAATTCGGGCCGACACACATCGGCCACGGCGTAGATCGCCGGCACGGATCCAAACCGGGCCTCGCAAATCGACCGACATGTCTCATAGTCCTGCGGACGTTTGACATACACACGGACTTTGGCCAGATCCGTCAACTCGGCGGCCAGCCCCGGCAGTCCATGATGTTCGAAGTTTGCTCCGCTGATCAGATTCTCAATGTTGTCGATGGTCTGTTCGGTCTGTTTTTCGACGTCACCCAGATGGACGCTTTCCGAATCCAAGATACTGGCGGTCCCGGAGATCCAGGTGGTCACGTGGTCGCCGATTCTGACGGCCATGGCGCGCGAGAAGAGCGGGCTTCGGGGCGAAAACTTTCTCGCATAATCGAAGGCGGATGTCTGTCGCGGGTTTTCCAGGGGATGCAACGAAACGTCGTCACGATCGGTTTGCAGTCCGAGGCAACTGACCGTCAGACCGAGGCCGGCCATTCCGATCCCCGTACTGGCCGGGTAAAACGGATGTCCGTCGCGTGACGTGTTGATCTGCCCGACCGATTCGAGCCGTTGAAAGAATTCGGCGCGAGCCCGGTTGAGTTCCCGATACCGTTCGATCGGTTCAGCCGACGGACGGGATTCCAGTTCGGTGATGCTGCCTTGGTACAGCCAGATCCGACAAACGTCGTTGAAGCTGGCATCGACATGCTGCAAACGTTCGGCCAGTCGACGAAACGAGTCTGCAGATTCCTCGTACGCGCTGGCGGCCTGCGGTGGAGACGTGATCCCCGCGACGTAGATCCAGCGGAGTTCATCGTAGGACACCGTGACCAGATCGGGTAACGGGAAATCAACCTGAACCCCTTTGCCGCCAAGGGCCCAAGCTTCGATCGCCAACGCCTGACCGCCACAGGGCGGTTGAATCACAAAACTGGTCGCCGGCACTCGGTCTCGGTAGGTTGCTTTAAAAAACTCTTGAAATGTCGCGATGTCGTCGGCCGAGCGGACAAACACGGTTTGCTTCGTCAACGCCATCGGAACCGATTGTCGCCGTAGAATCCCCCGGATCGTCGAGACCGCCTCCCGAGCCTGGTCGATCGGAGCACCAACGTTGGGCGGCGTGACCATCAATGCAATGCGTGTGACGTCGTCGAGTTGGACGAGACGGTGTTGCGGTTGGCTCATTAACATGTCGGATTCATTGCCATCGGGAATGGTGACGTGACGGGTCGTCGGGGTCATGCATCCTCGTCAGGTTTGAAAGACGACACAGGAAACGTTATCGCGAGCCTTGCGTTCTAACGCCGCGCCGATCAACTGATCGACGCATTCCTGCGGATCAAAACAGCGGGCCATGATTTGTGCGATTTCGTCATCGGTCAGCTCGTCGGTCAACCCATCGGACGTCAGCATGACGCGGTCGCCGATGCTGATCGGCGCCGAACGCAAACGGGCGCGTTGCTGCAACCCCTGCGCGCTGACACTGTTGATGACGATGTGACGCCAGCGGTGAACCCGAGCCTGATGTGCATCGATGGAGCCCGCATCGATCAAGCCTTGGACCAGCGTTTCATCTTTGGTCAGCCGTGTCAGTCGGTTGCGATGCAGGTGATAGACGCGACAATCACCGACGTGACCGTAGTACATCCGGCCGCAATAAACGAACGCGACCGCCAGCGTGCAGCCCATCCGGTCGTATTCCGGATGATCACTCACCGCATTGGACATTTCCCGCGTCGCACACGAAATGGCTTCCCGATAGGCGGACTGGATCCCCGAGTAGGACAGTGAGTTTTGACGGGTCGTGCTCTGCCAGACCATCGGAATGGTTTCCATCGCAATCTGACTCGCCATCGCACCACCCAGGTGGCCGCCCATGCCATCGGCGACCAGATAAAACTGGCTCGGGTCCGATCGATAAAATCGGTCTTCGTTGTACTCGCGTCCGCCGCAAACCGACGCACCCGCCGAGCGGATCGCCAGCTCGAAGCCGTACTCGTCAGTACCGGAGTACGTTTCCGCAGATTTCGGTGCGAGATATCGCCGAACAATGGAAGTGGGCATCGCAGGGGTCCTTCAGACGGGGAAGGACACGCGTAGGTGCACGAATGGTGCCAGCTGAATCGATTGTGTCAAAGTAAATGGTGCGAACGTGAAATCATCGGAGTTTCACGCCCTGACCGACGCGGGCTGTGACATTTTGTCCAAATCATGATTCGGCTGCGAGCAAGCGGCACAGGAAACCGAGATCCCGCCGTTGCGAGGGCGTGCTCGGGGCCGTGCGTCAACGGCACAGAAAAGGTGCGGATCGGCGCGCGTCCAGCGCCCCGTCCGCCCGTCGTGATCGGCATCGATTCACTCGTGCCACGCGGCAACGGGGCGTCGCCGTCCGATCCGATGAATCTTGCTCAGCGGGATCGACCGGACGTGCTTGGACGGGGGCACGATCGCGTAGAGGCGGTCGGCGTCGACGACAAACTGCCAGGGGTCGGCGATGACAATCGTTTCGCCACCGATCAACTGGACCGCGATCGCGGCGAACGGCGTCTGCCGTTGCAGCTGCCGGAGCATCCGGACATGTTGCTGTTTTTTCTCGCAGTTTGGCTGATTCATCGATCCAATCGGCAAAGATTCGACACGCGACGGGCGAACCCTCATTGTATCGTCCAAGCTCGACGATGCTCCAAATCAATGACGGCGTGCGCCCGATTTTCAGCCCAAACCCGGCCTTGGTTTTGTCTGGACAGATCCGGGCGTTAAGATGAATCATGGCGCGACCCACCTCTCCTGAAGGATACCCATGCGAAGCCTCCCCCCCAGTTTGACGCTTGCTGCAATTCTGATCGGATGTTGTGGCTGCGAAAAAAATCCGTTCAGCGGCACGTTCGGATCCGACACGTCCACTGCCGGTCAAGTCGAAACCGCCGAGGGAAGCTCCACCGAGGGGGACTCCACGATCGACATCGTCTCGGAAACGATCGGCGACGGCCGGCTGCGTCAACGCCTGGGCGATCTCTTCGAACGTGTCTTGCCGACCTTGGAAGAGACCCGTCAGTTGGTCGATCGACATGCCGAGTTGCCCGACAGTTCGGTGATCCCCTTCAAGCTGGACAAACAATCCAACTCCGCTCAGATCAACGAATTGCTCGACCAGGCGATCGTGGCGCTGAGCATTTCGGAGGTCAGTGACTACCGCCGCCAGATTCGCGAGGCCAACGAGGCGATCGCGCAGTCACAGACCAACATTGCCGACTATCGTCGCCAGCGGGTCTCCGCGTCCTGGGCCAAGGATCAAAGTCAGCTCGACAAGGTCAACCCGTTTGAACTTTCCAAAGAAGCCCTCGATGAGAGCATCGCCTCGGAGCAAGAGGAGATCGAACGCCAAAAAGCAATCCTGGTCAAACTGAAAACGACATTCGCCGAGGAACTCTCGAAGATCGGTGTCGAAGTCGATCAAGAGGGGGTGGAGTCGTTGCTGTCCTCGGTCTCGGGCGATGACATCGTCACGATGGCCGTCGTTTTCGACAACATCAAACACGTCACGGCGCAGTTGCAGGAACTGACCGAAGAAAGCGGCGAGGCGTTGGATGTGTCGAAGCGGTATTACGGGATCTACGTCGTCATGATCCACGTGATGGA
Organism: Rhodopirellula sp. SM50; assembly: GCF_002289565.1. GTDB lineage: Bacteria > Planctomycetota > Planctomycetia > Pirellulales > Pirellulaceae > Stieleria. Next base: position 70,179 of record NZ_NTFY01000082.1, read on the forward strand.
TCGAATTCAAAAAACGTTCGTCCGCGACGTCCACGAAAAGCATATCCCGAAACTCAACGAGTTTGCCGCCCAAGCAGAACAGAACATCAAACAGGCGCAAACGCTGATCAAGGTCAGCGGCGGAGACCGCGAAGTCCTCGAATCGAACATCGCCTCCAACGAGCTGACACGCCAGACCGCCAGCTTGTACATCGAATACCTCAAACGCAACGCGGCACTGATCGAAAAGGAAAACAAGCTGGCTCAAAAGAAACTGGCCACCGCCATGAACACCTATGACACCGTCAAACTTTCCAGCGACGTCGCGGCGCTGATGAACACCGGACGCCGTGATTTTGAAACACTGATGAAACTCAAAGTCCCCTCGCTCCGCGAATTCAACAACGAAGCGATTCGGAAAGAGTTTCAACGCATGACGAGCGAACTGCGATCCGGTCGCTAGTGACCTCCGCAGGAGGCTCGCTGGTGCTGGGTATCCCAAGGGATCTCAGCGCGAAAGCGTCCGATACGTCGTCGTGACGCTGCGAAACAATCCGATCGACGGAAACAGCGGCTCGGCGATCATGTCCAAGCGGTCGTATCCTTTCTTGATCGGGGCATCCCCGGCATCGAGGCGGTCGATCACGAGCTCTTCGATGTCTCTTGCCAGACCTCGCGTGTCGCAGTTGGTGCTGGAATTGGTCATCACCGCGACAGCCAACCCGCGATTGGGATACAGCGACAGATGGCAGCGTGCCTTGGTTTGGGCTCCGCCGTGTTCCACTTTGAAATCCAAATCGCTCGCCGTCCCCTGGCGAATTCGCCATCCGAGCGCCCAGTTCGTCAGGTCTCCGTTGCGGAGTGACTGCGGCGACCACATGTCAGACTTCTCCGCGGGGCTCAAAACCTCGTCGCCCAACAGTGCGGCCGCGTATCGCCCCATGTCCTCGACGGTCGAGATGAACCCTCCGCCGGCCAGCTTCCATGACACGTCGTCATCTCGGTTGTCGCGCGTTGCGACGCCACCGCTGAGCGTGTAGCCGACCGCCCGTCGGGGAGCCGGATTCCAGAGCGTGTCGGGGCGAAGCGTTGTCATGCCGGCAGGCTGGGCGATCAGCATCTGTGTCAACTGATCGAACGAGCCTCCCATTTTTTGTTCCAGTACAACGCCCGCCAAGTTGTACGCCGGCGTCGAGTAAGACCAGCGATTGCCCGGCAGATCGATCAGCGGGTTGTCGACCCAATAGCCCAGCGCCCATTCCATTCCGGTGTTGACATTCTTATCTGCCGCCAATGATGCAGGTGGCTCTGGTCGCGTCAGTCCATTGCTGTAGTGTTGAATCCCCGAGGTATGGCTGAGCAGTTGTCGCATCTTGATGAATCGACGGTACCAGGGCACGCTCTGGCCGTTGTTCAGATTTCCGCCAACGTAATACTTGTTGGGAACCGTGTAACTCGGATAGTAGTAGGGGATGTTCGTGTCCAGGTCGACGATGCCATCGTTGTCGGCCATCACCGCCAGCACGCCCGTCACGGTTTTTGAGACCGATGCCCAACGGAAACGCGTCGCCTTCGGATCGACGGAAATGTCGGCTTCACGGTCTTCTTTGCCGTAACCCCGCAGGTAAACTATCTCGCCGTCATGCACGACGGCCAACCCCATCCCGACGACTCCTTTGTCCGTTCGATAATCATCGACTTGCTCTTCGATGTCCGGATCATCGAAATAGATTGTTGCGAAATCCTGTGACCAACCGACCGTCCCGGTGCACAGCATCAAACCGACCCAAAAAAAACGTTGTACCAACATTGCATTCGACTCCCGTACGAAGATGGTGAAGCGTGTTTGCTGCATCGCGAATGTTCGCAACACAGACACCCCTCCCAAGCGAGAACATCGAGCCGATGTGACAGGCTAAACGCACAACTCCGCAACAAGATAGCGGCCCCCAAGCCACGCGTGCTGTGTGACGCCGCAAACGCCTGCCCGAGGACAGCTCCCAGTGCCCCATTTAAATGAACCCACCGATGGCAGCGCGAACCCACGGATGAAAAGCAGCCAGGGATCCGTGGGTACGCCTTGCCATCGGTGGGTGTCCTCCGTTGCGGTGATACCGGAGATCGTTTGTTTGGTCAGATCGATCGAGGGAAGCCGATTGCAGACGGTCCATGGCTCCCCCGCACGACATCTACCGATAGACGGAGCACTATTGGTCCGTCTAACGCTAAGTGTCATCCATGGCTCAAGACTTGTTCCCAGGCTCTGCCTGGGAACACACGATCTTGGAGGCTCTGCCTCCCCGGACCGCCGGCGGAGCCGGCGC
>NZ_NTFY01000083.1 GCF_002289565.1 Rhodopirellula sp. SM50
CTGCAGCAGAGAGCCTAAGCAAGCATCAAGGCTACCTCTCTCTCGACAGACTGGCGAGCCTCTCAATCAAAGCAGCCGAGAGCCTGAGAATGCATAAGGGAGGGCTGTCTATATGCCGCGTCTCGGTTTTAGAGGAATCTGGTCGAGAGGTGACTGAGACGCTCATGCAACACCCTTCGCTAGCGATCGAACCGCTTAGTGGAGAAAGATTTGCCAATCTGTTACGCGCGAGGTTTCTTGAGTTCGATGAAGTTTGGGAGCTGGCAAAGATAGCAGAAGGCTACAGCAAGTTTCGGTACGAAGAGAGGACATACGGCAACGAGTGGGAGGACTGCTTCAGATTTCTGCAAAGAGCGGCCGGTCGGACAATTTGGGAACTGAATGAATTCTTGTTGGTAGAGAATGAATACCCAGAGTACACATTCTATTTTTGGGGGACGCCAGAAGAAGTTGAGGCACGCATCCTCGCTGGACTAAAGTCCTTATCCGACGAGGCGGCAGGGTTTCTGAGTGAATATGAAGGTGCCCTGCCTCTGAACGGACTGACAAGCCTTTCTGACACGGCGGCAGAGTACGTCGCTAGACATGAGGGCCGACTGATTCTCGAAAGCTTAACGACTCTTTCGGACGCTGCGGCGAAGAGCCTCCATACACACGAAGGAGAGCTAGTAGTTGACTTAGACAAGCTCCCCGAAACCGCAGCAGCGATCCTTCGCAAGCACCCGTCCTATGCCAACAAAGACTGATGCTCAACTGCCGCCCCGTGCAAAAACTCCATGCGCACAAAATCCGAGGCAGTGTGGATTGGATTGCTTCAGCAATATTTGACGGTCGATCATTGGCGCGGACGCAGAACGTCGTATTAAATCGGGAAGTGGGCCGCGATTGATTCGACGCGTGCACACGCTGAACGGCAACTTGCTTATGGCGGCGGACCGAACGCTTTTTATCTACGAAGGGGCTATTGTCTAGCGGCGATTGGTTTTCCCGGCCGTGTTGCCGCAGCCGAATCGGATACCGAAATCTCCTTGCGAAATTCATAACCGGAAGGGATCGCGTTGCTTTCGTCGGAACCGGTCGTCGGTCGCTCAAACTGAGCGGTGACCGACGAACTGCGACAAAGAAAGCATAAGCGTGTTGCTTTTGCTGGAAGGATCAGAGCATGGCGCATGCCCAATTTGGGTATCTTTGGTTGAGGCAACCAATATCGTTCGGTATCCGACTAGTTGAGGCAACGCGAAGCGGAACCAATTGTCGCCGAACACTGGTCGAATGAGTTACGTTTCCAGCGGTAGAGCGAATGGCCAGCCTGGAATTCTAGACAAGAGATTGACCGGATGCTGCACACGTCATCGGCAAGATCCCGCCGTGGCGGTTGTCCCGAATCATGAACACGAAGGGATGGTCGGCCCTGAAAATTGGTGGTTCCGTCGGTTCTTGAACGGGAACCGCTGACGTGCGACAACTTCGAGCCAGACGAATTTTGCGTTTCGCAGTAATTCTTCACGGCAAGTTCGAATTACTTTGATTATTCTCGATCGCTTTGCGCCCAGCTTCCTCGGCACGATTGCAGCCAAGACAAAAAAGCGAACATCAGCAACATGCCGGAACACGAACGCATCGCTCACTCCTTATACAAGACGGTTGCTCAGTTTCAATTTTCCGCTTCCGCCAACAAGAAGAAAAACCGTCGAGGGAACCCTGGAATGGTGAAGGAACCCGAACTACGTATTTCTCAGTTCCGGGCAATTCTTCTCCAACCATGCCGCTGCCGACTCGGCATCGACGGTCCCGAAGGCTCGGCCTTCGATCTTCTGTTGTTTCTGCCGAATGCGACGAGACACCATCTGACTCTTGATGGCTTCGTCCTCGTTCATTCCCAACTTCGTCAGCACACTCTTGATCCAATCACCGGCGAAGACCTCTATCACAGCGTCTTCCAGCGAAAGGTGATGTGAAAACCGACAGCGGCAGGGTAACTCATCTGCGAACGCTTCGAGACGATCATCCACAGATGGCAATGGATGCCGTTCTCCCACAATGACATCGATCATAGCTGACTCGTCGAGACTCAGGCTGGTGGCAAGGTCCGCATTCAAATGGCTCGCTAGCACGGCCATGCACGGCACGCTCCAAGTCTGGTGGTTGGAAAGTTCTTCGAGCCGTGCAAGCACGTCGGGGAAATGTGCTACCAGCAGGATGGCAACCGTCGCGGATCTTGACCGTTCCCCTGCTTCCGTTGCCAATCCAGCAAACTTGGCATCGGTCGTCATCCAGATGTGATCGGGGACAATTTCGACGTTAGTTCGCTTTTTGCTTCCGAATAGGGCATCAAAGAGTCCCATCAATGCTTCTCCGTCAGTTTCAGCACTTCGCATTCCCGTTTCGTGCGACAAGGTGGTCAGTGAACCAAGTGGTCGAGAATATCCAACACGCCCTCAACTTCTTCATGAGGCGAAACAAATGCGGCCGCCTTTTGAATTTCGGCTTCGGAATTCGCCGGGCATCCGAACCACGAAACTCGCTCGGCGATATACCGATCACCCATTGTATCCCCGATTCCTGCTGTACGTTCTGCCGCAATGCCGGTACCACTCAGCAACCGTGCGATGGCGGTTCCTTTGTTGACGTGCCCAAGATCACAATTGATATAGAGCCACGTCATCGAGACTCGAATCGGCCAGTTTCGTTTTTGAAACGCTTCGGCAATCGTCGGCACGATGGACCGGAGATACGCCGTATCGGGATGATACAAAGCCACCGACGCTGATTTTCCCGGCTGCTGAACCACATCACTCGCCTGAAAGAGCGACCGAAGAAGTTTCCGAGCCTCGTGAACGAATTCGAGATGTTCGTCGGTGATGGCCGGATCGCACTGGAATGAATTGTCTGCCGGTCGCCAGAGCCAGACGCCGTTTTCCCCGATACAAGGAATCAACGTGTTCTGGATGAGCCGACAGAGACACTCGACAAAGCCAATCGGCCTGCCACTGCAAAGCGTGACGACAGGCCGGTCACGATTTTGAATCGCAAGACGGTTGTGTTCGGCGATCTTCGACAGTCCCGAAATGTTGATTGGAGCGTGTGACTCAGGGGACAAGCAGCCGTCGATGTCACAAATGACAAGGTCATACTTCCCTGTTGTGCGAAACTGCATGATCGAGACTTCCTGAGGGACTCTGGTTCTGATTCGGACGTTTTCCGTAAGCACGATTCTGATCGACAACCACGGAATGAGAAATTGAACGAGAAAACCAATTACCCAAATCTCAGCCGTGCAGCAGTGAAAGTACGTGCCGTGCTCGATCCGTCCTGGTTCGATCAACCCGTCCTCAACTGATCCGAGGCAAATGAATAGTAGGCTTCGTGGCAGTACGTCGCCTCGGCCGCTGTGCCACCTCGGATTTCGAGAACCTCAAAGTCCTCAAGTGCTGCCCGCCGCTTTCTTCACTCATCGGAATGCGGGCGAGAGTTCTCGACGGCAGTTTCGTAGACGGTCACAGCCGCTTTCGCCATCAGATGCATGGTCTGGTGAGAAGGCAGCAGCGGCAATTTCTTGAGGCCCATTCAAATTATCACGCCGGCAATAGCATCCTCGAGTTCCGACTCGAGTTTGCGGACAACCTTCTGTTCCATCGATTAGTTCTCCCTGATGCAAAAGTGCTTCTGTGATTGCTCTGACTCGGTCCATTGTAGTGCCTCACGTTGTTTGCCGGCCAGCTGGTGGACACTGCCAACTCGGATAATTTTTCGACACAACACCGTCGCAGTCGCACCCGATAGAATCTCCGCTGCAGAGGTAGAAGCTGTTTGCGTTCAAATGTATACACAAACAAAAAACGGCGGATAATACGGAAAGAGGTGCAACTTTGGAAGCTTTGCGGGAATCGCACGAACGGCTCGCTGAGTACTTTGAGATTCAACGACTGGTCGATCAAAACAGGGTTGCGCCTACCTACTTTGGGGACCATGGTCATGCGACCGACGAACGTGAGGCCCTGCGCGGGTTTGTTCGCCGCGGGCTTCAGTGCAAACCGCTCGACTCGTTCGATTGGTCGTCGGCCTATCTGCCCCTGCTCGTTTGTGCCGTCGAGGTTGGTTACGACTACCAAGGGAACGGTACGGATTTTTGGCCGAAGCTGTCAGAGAATCTTTGTCACACGTTTAGCGTCGATGATCGCGTCCGCCTGTCGACTTGGTTCGCAAAAACGAGTGCGCGTTTTGGCGGTGTGACGCCGGGTGACAGCGACTGGGAAAAGGCTTTTTGCCACATCGCCTGGCCGATCACGCATGCGGTGGCAGCGAAGGACATCCGCCGGCCGTTCGCGGATTGCCTGCGCCGTTTTCGACGTGATGTGACGAATGAGGCACTCAAAGACGAAACCATCGTTTCCGATCTGGCAAAGATTTCGACGCCGGTTGGATCGCGGCGTTTCCGAACTTGGATGGACCGGCCGGCTGTGGTTGCAGGAATCGTTCGCGATCTACTCGGCGGAATGCCGTTAGACGTTGCGGGACTGTTTTCAAAATCGTTCCGTGATCGGCTGATAGACGATCTCAGAAATGAACCGGAGATTCGTCGAGCAGTTCGCCAGGTCGAGGCGGGGCGAAAGACGAAGCCGAGGAACCTTGAAGAAAAGAGCGAAGCAACCAAGGCAGTTGAGGTTCGGTTTGGCGAGTTCTTCTTGCGGCAAGACGAGAACGGCGGTTTCGAGTTTTGTGGTGAGATGCCGGAATTGCCGAAGTCTGTACAGCGATCACTCAAGCCGATACGTGGTCGATGGAAGGTGCGACCTTGGGGGCACCCGGGTGCCAATCCGATTCCGTCTGACTGTTTGCGTTCAACCCGGGGGCATTTCTTGGTCAGCTTCAGCTACGTCGCACGAACCGATGCCGAAACAACTTTCTTTACCGGCCTTGAAGAACTATCGCTTGACGATGACGCGAAAGGTTGGCTCGAAAGCGTCCGATTTCCGGTGGCGGAGATGCTGGCGTTTCCGTCGATGGATCCGAGCGACGATACTTCTCACTGCATTGGTTCGCGTACGCCACATCACGGAAAGATCTGGGTATTGGCACGACGGGGTGTCATTCAGTCGCGTCGGTCCGAAGAGGATGATTCACATTGCCGTCATGTTGGTGACGTCGATGGCGGCGAGATCTACGAATTTGAGGCGGACAACGCGGAAGTGCGCCAGTGGTTGGGTTGGCCGCCTGCGAGTGTTGCGTCGGAAAAAGCTGAGGCGTCCTTCTCTTGGCTTCGACCTTCGCCCGTGTCAATCGACTCCAAGAATCAGCCGGTCTACACAACGGATGACGAGATCGGTGTTTCGGTGATCGGAGACGATCCGGTCCAGGTGGTCTTGCGTCGAGGACAAACCGAGCTGGCTCGAGAATTGGTGTCATCGGTCGCAACAGTATCAATCGAGTCCAAGGGATCCTACGAACTGGTTGTCCTTCGTGGAGACCAAGAGCTTGAATCGTTTTCGTTTGTCATCATCGATGAAAAGGGCGACGGTTTTATTGAGCCAGACCCCGAAACGCCGTGGCATGCGATTGCCTCGCACGTCGATGCCGGCGAGACGAACCTGTCCCGAAAAGACTTGTTTAACCGCCGTCTGAACCTTGACATCATCGGCGACCGTGGCATTGAGAATCTCAGTGCCAGGCTGACCGTGTCACCGGGTGACGCTTCGGTCACGGTTCGGCTAGATCGTATTCCGACGCGTCTCGCCGCGAATCATCCAGTTTGGGACGAACTTTCACGGCAGTTGCCGACCGCGATCCTGAAGTCGCCTTGCGATCTTTCGCTGAACGTCGAAATTGAAGGGCTTTCGCACGACACATGGCTGCTTGAAGCGGAACTGCAGGAGCTTTGGTGGGACGACGACGAAAACGATATGCCGATCGCCGTCAGCGACGACGGGCCATTTGAAGTTCGACGATATTGCGTCATCAATGGCACTTGCATTGACGAGCCAACGGAGGGCGATCCGTTCATTTCTATCGCGTTGGACCGGGACGGAAATGAGTTGCACTTCGATGCCCGCGTCGGCGTTGTTGGCGATTCGCGGTTGCAGCGGCAGCTTTCGCCGCCGAAGCGGTTTCTACGGCAGATGGATGATGTTGGCGACAACTTGGGTCTGCGATCCATCACCCAACGATATTTGCAGCTTTCATCCGCAACCAGCTCGTCGCTAACGGCAGAATTCAATCGCGTCGGGGCTGCCCAATCAATTCGGGCCTGGATTCTGCACAGTGTTTGCGGCCCTAACTGGATTCACAAGCAACGCGAACTGTCGAAGATCGAATCTGCAAATCCCATTGCGATTTGGTGGGAGTGTCAAATGGAATTCGCTTCCTTGATTCTGCCCGAATTGGAAGACGGTGAAACGAGGGCACTACCGGACAAGCTGGAAGCAGGCTTTTTCGACAAATTTTCGATCGCGTTGCCTGATCTTTGGTGGGACTGCCACGAAACGACCCCAAGCTTCTCTGAAACAGACTCCATTAATTCGGTCCTGCATGAAATGCTCAGCGACAACGATCTCTACATTGACGAAGACTACTTACCCAAGTCCATCAGTCGGGCAACCGAGTTGCTCTGCGGAGGCGAACTCGCTGAGTTGTTGATACCCGCGACGGCAGGCGACAACCTTATGAAATGGCCGATTGCAGAGCGTACCATTACCGAATTAGCGGAAATGCTCTTTGCTTGGGTACGCGAAACGTTGCCCAGAGGGCGTGGCAGACAGACTTGGAGCGAGGAAGAATTATGCGACTATCTGAATTTACTGCTCTATCCCGAACGCTTGCGTCAACGTCCGTGGCAGTCTGTCCTCGAAAAATTGCTGCAGGACAGATCCGTTGCCAGAAGTGGTGCATTCATTGCATGGCGGGTCGGTCAGGCCGCACGCATGCAAATGTTTTGTGAATCTCGCCGGGGGGGCAACTGATGGCGGCAATTGACGAATACCAAGTCATGATGCACGGCGTGCAAGCGGTCAGACGGTACGTCGAAGGACTCGCCTGTCCGATTAGCGGGGCATCAGGCGTCCGCGCCCGGTTCTATCCGCATCAAGTCCAGAACGTTCGCCGTATTCTGTCTTCGACCCAGATCCGATTTTTGATCGCCGATGAAGTGGGGATGGGAAAGACCGTGCAAGCTTTGATGGTCGCTCATGCCATGAGGCATCAAGCCGGTCGGCTCCGCGTGAAAGTGGTCGTCAGCAACAGCGAACTGAAAAGCCAATGGGTCAAAGAATTCTGCCGCATCGACAAAGAAATCAAAGAGAAGGATGGCATAGCGTGGATTGAAAATGGAAGCAACAAGGAAGATTTTTGTAGCGTAATGGATGAGTCTGAATTGCCGCCCTACGCGGCATCGCTAGATACGCTCTCGATGGATTTATTGATCATCGACGAACCGCAGGACTTGAATGTTGACACGCTTCGCTATCTCTCGGATCGTGCAGCTGATTTCCCGGCGGTTTTGCTTTTGACGGCGACGCCAAACTTCAGAGACCTGCGGCGGTTCTGCGAGTTGTTGCAGATTCTTGAGCCCGAGCGAATGGAGTATTGTCGGCGTCAAGTCTTTAGCGAGGTCGCGGGAACAACGTCGGGTGACGACGGAGAGTCCGAAGCTCCGAGGCGATCGCGATTGCGGGATCTTGACCAGGAATCGTTGCAAAAGGTGTTTGATCTGTTCGAGCGGCTGTCGCTTGAAGACGGTGATCAGCAAGACCTGATCGACGAAGCGGGTGATTCGGGGCTAGCTGACATGCCCCAGTACCAAATTGATCGGATCCTGTTCGATTCTAAATCAACGTATCGTCGCATCTTACTTAGTTCACGGGAGGATTACCCGGAACATTTGCCTCGGCGTCGATTGAATTCGATGACGATTGAACCCACGACGATCGAATGCCAGCGGTTGGAATTCGCACGCCGTGCGACCCATTCCGATACAGTGCTAACGGCGGTTGAGGGAAGATCGCTATTACAACGCACCTGTGTTGGCGGTCAGTCTGCGGCGGCATTCGCCCGCTACCTTGCTGGCCGCGATGACGATAGGCGGATGGTCATGTCTCCCATGCTTGATTTTGTCAAGAAAGAGCAAGCGGACTGCCGACTCGATGCGCTCGTCGATTGGTTCAGCGAATTCTGGCAAAAAGACCCGACTCGCAAAGCCGTTATTTGCGCTGGCGACGACGCAACCGTTCGTGAGTTAGTCGACGAGCTTTCTTGGCGATTACCTGAGGTCGGTTTGCGGCGAAATCGTATGCCGCTGAAGATGGTTAAGGCTGAGAGTACGTCCGTCGGTGGCAGCGATCTGCGTGGGTTAAGCGGGGTCGATGCGCAAAAGTGGCGACAATCAGCCGAGTCCACGGTGGAGCCGTACTCCATGGGCAAATCGCAGTTGTTGATTGCATCAGACGAGTATGGACAGGCGATCAATCTGCAGTGCTCCGACGCTTTAATTTTCTATTCGCTGCCGTGGCGAGCCGACATGTTGAATCAATGGATCGGCCGAGTAGATCGGCTGGGACGCGATCGTGTTGATCCTGACAAACGATTTAGCCCGGTCAAAGATGTCAAGATTCTATTGCTCCACCGTCCGGGTGATCCAACTGAAAATATCGAGGCTGTCTTTTCACAGTACGACATTTTTCGTCGGTCGTTGCAACTCGATCCAGCATTGGTCGGCGAAATTTCCAATCGAATCGATGAAGCAATCGCGACGAAACACGCCACTGATTCGCGCGTAATTAAATCCACTGATACGGACAACAGAAGTCGAGTCAACTCAGGAAGATGGACACCCGAGAACGCTGAGGCGTTGTTTGATCTTGTTGCTCATGCTAAGCCGATGGCTCCCGTGCTCACGCACTGCGAGTACGACGCTTACGTTTCATCGAACGAGGAATCAGCTTTTGCGAAGTGGCTTCAGCAGCTCTGCGATCACGGGATGTTGTCGAAGAAGAAGGTTTCCAAACGATTCCGTGGTGAAGGCAAGCGACGCACTTTCTTTACGATGACACAAATGCACTGCAAGGGGCCAAAGATTCCTCGATTAGAAGAGCGCGATACGACGTTCCCAGCATTTATTCTCGCCCGACCACACGTACTCAATCCACCGCGGCTGGAAGTCACAACGGGAGCGACACAAGAAGGTGAGCCTCGCAAATCGCGCCTGCACTTTCTTGGCCATGGTGGAATGCTTCATAGCCAACTGATCAATACTTACGCGGACGCTGGGAAAACCCAGGAACCCATCGGATTTTCAATTGCGTCCCTCGGCAAGCGGTTCTACCCCAACGGGCATTCGCTGGAGCCAGGTCGCTATCTTTGCGGCGTCGGACACGTCGACTCCGGATGGATTTACGATCACGTCTCCCCGCCATCGCCGATCGACGATTCCCCTGTATCAAAAGCAATTGAACGGGCATTGCGACTGATTGCGGCACACCGAGAAGCGGGTCTGAGGGCGGACCAACGCTTTGTCCGTGGGATAGCTTCAGCTCGACTTTGCGTCAGAGCATCGGTCGAGATCGACGGAAAGTACCACCCGTGCGATGGTGGTGATCTTCTTACGCCTCACTGGACATCGCAGGTAATGCCGAACGTTCAACGGGTTGGGATTCCTGAGAAGTTGCGAGACAATCTCCCCGTGCAGTACAAGGTCGCGATTGCCAGTGAGATGGAACAACATTGGGGACAGAGCCATCAACAGATTGAAGTGCAATTTATCGAGCGGATTCAGTGCATCCAGCTCGAAACCGCTGAGCGAATGAGGCTTTTGAACCACATGCTCGACGATGTGCGCACCCAAATGGAAGAACGGATTACGAATCCGTCCGAGTCTAACCAGCAATGGATTCAATTGCGGCTTCGACCTCGACAAGAATTATTGAGGAACCAGATCAACGCGATTAGTCAAGCGTGTCAAACTCGGTGTGATCTACTTCGGCAAAGTTTCGAGCACATCAAGTCGCCATCCGCTGAAAGCGTGGTTTTGCAATTGACGGCACGGATTCTGTTGCGTGCCGATCCAGAGGCGATACTCGAAGATATTTCTAGAGACACAGCAAACACCACCGACTTCCAGCAACCGCCGACGGATCCTGATCCTGCGGCCAACCCACACAAACCTCGGTAAGGAAACCCCCTCGCACTATGTATAACGAACTGGAATCCATTCGCAATCGTTTGCTAGCGTACATCGAGTCAGCATATCACCTATCGGACCCTCAATTGGTCGGGTTGCGACGAGAATTGCTGGAGCAACCCGAAGTGCTCTGCCACTCGCCGTTCATTGAAAGCTCGGCACGCTATGCAATCGGCAAGCCGTACAGTGAACTGAGTATTCCGGCCGAAGCCGAACAGTTGCTGTCGTTTCTTGCGACAGAAGCCGGTGGCAAGGTGGTCTTTCCGCAGCCTTACGAGCATCAAGCTCAAGCCTTGGAAGCCGTGCTAGGCAATGAACTGAAACACACGATCGTGACTACCGGCACTGGTTCGGGGAAAACCGAAACGTTCTTGCTACCCATCATGGGCAGGCTTGGCCGCGAGGCGGCACGATCGCCGGGCTCGTTTGAGACGCGGGCCGTCCGAGCATTGCTATTGTATCCGATGAACGCGTTGGTCAACGATCAATTGTCGCGTTTGCGTCGCCTGTTTGGTGCACCGACCACTCGTGATTGGTTCAAACAGCACGGTGGCCGGCCAGTGAAGTTTGGACGCTATACAAGTCGAACACCGTTTCCCGGCGTGATACCCCATGACACGAAACGCATCTCGCAAAAGCTTGCTGGCTTGCGGTTTTTCGTTGAGGTTGAGCGACGAGCGGCGGACGGAGTCCAGGACGCAATCGAGCTGCTCGGCGCGATGCGAGCGATGGGGAAATGGCCAGCGAAGGATGTCGGCGACGATCCCGGCCTAGCTCGTTGGCTAGGCTCCGGCGGAGCATGGAAAGATGCGAACGGCAAACTTCGACGCGCAGTGGAGAATCCTGACGACACTGAATTGCTAACCCGCCACGAAATACAGGCGTCAGCTCCGGATCTCTTGGTGACAAACTACTCGATGCTCGAGTACATGATGCTACGACCGATTGAGCGTTCGATCTTTCAGCAGACACGTGACTACTTCGTCGCCAACCCGAACGAGCGTTTCATTCTCGTTCTCGATGAAGCTCACCTGTATCGCGGTGCGCAGGGCACGGAAGTCGCGATGCTGATTCGTCGCCTGCGACACCGCTTGGAATTATCCACTGGTCAATTCCAAGTCATCACGACCAGTGCATCCTTTGAAGACGGAGAGCAAGCAAAAAAGTTTGCGGCTGGACTGACGGGTACGAACGCCTCTGATTTTGTTTGCCTGCAAGGCACCAAAGAATCGGCCACACCCTCTTTCGCGGGAGACGAAGCCACCGCTCAGATTTTGGCTGCGGTCGATTTAAACGAATTGCTCTCCGACAATGCAAAAGAACGCGCAAAGGCGATTGCTCCGATGTTGGTTCTAAGTGCGGTCAGTTTGGAAGAACGAGTCTATGAACTTCAATGCAACCCTCATGATTCCACCCAAGCCAAAAGCAAAGTGAAATTGGTCGGGCTAACGAAGACGGGAGATCTTCGTGAAGAGTCTCTGATTCTCGCGACGGGAGGTCGTAAGCAAACCGAACATCTGTACCTAACGATCGTTTCGATGACTTGTTCGGATCCGAAGGTAACGGTCGAAGCCATTCGCGACGGTGGTTTTCGCGAATGTGTCACTCTCAGCATTAACGACGAACCGTCGTCTGGCAAGCAGCTTCACTTCGGCATGGCTCGCATCCTAAATGAATTGCTGCGTCCGTTGGCCGTTACGGGAAGGCTGGTCAATTTGACCTCAGCAACCGAGGACCAACATGACCAGGAAACGCATTCGGATCTGGGAGCACAGGAGATAGGAAGCTTAGCATCGCGTTTGTTCCCAGACTGCGACTCTGAGCGGGCGAAAACGGCGACAGACGTTCTCGTGGAGGCCGCTTCCATGGCGCGAGCGACTCCCGAAGGCACACCTTTGATCGCAGCTCGGGTACACCGCTTTTTTCGTGGTATCCCAGGTATCTGGGCGTGTGCGGACCGACATTGCGCGGCTCTACCAGCGACGTCGAGGGGCAAGGGGCCAACGGGAAAGCTGACGGTCCAGCCACGTCGTGAGTGCGAGTGCGGAAGCCGGGTATTCGAACTGCTGGCGTGCCGCAATTGTGGAACCGCGATGTTTCAAGCCTACGTTCAAAACGTTCGTAAGCCGACTTACCTTTGGACGGAAGATGTGGGGGAAATCGACGATGCTGAAGACGCCGTTCAGCCGATTCAATTGTGCCTGATTGAACCAGAGAATGCCGATGGAACTCGGGGAAGGTGGCTGGAGCCAAAGACAGGCCGATTGTTCGAGAACGCAACCGATTCGCCGTCTTGTCGTGAGGTCTATGTTCCCGAACTCGAAGCGGGGGTTCAGCGCAAAGCCGGCTTGTTCGGAACATGCCCACGGTGTCGTGTCCAACACGCAAAGATTTCTGACATGGCGACTAAGGGCGATGAACCATTCCAACATTTGGTTTCCGCTCAGTTAATGTCGCAACCGCCGACTCCTGGTAATGAAACCGCGCTCCAGGGACGAAAGCTCCTTGTATTCTCCGATGGGCGACAACCAGCCTCGCGGCTCGCTGGAAAGCTGAAGTCGAACTCACTCCGAGATGCTGTCAGGCCACTCCTCATCCGTGGGCTTCGATACGTCGCCAAAAGGTGGTTTGACGGAAAAACTCGCGACATCCCAATCTCACATGCCTATGCCGCCTTACTTTGCGGAGCGTTTTCCCAGGAGGTCTCGCTGCGTCCAAGTTTGAAGGAACGTGAGCAAGAAAATTTTAAGCGAGCGATATCGGCAGTCGAGCAATTATGTCAATCACGGAAAGCAAGTCGCGCCGCATTCTTAGATGCATCCGAACAGATCGCCGAACAGACGCCTGCGGACCTGTTGATCTCTTTGCACGAGGTCATGTTCAACCCGCTCAGTGGCATGCAAAGTCTCGCATTGGGGAAATTCGTTCCCATTTTGCCAGACTATGTGTGGGAACTGATGTCTTCGTTGCCGGCACCTGAACAGCCAACTCAATTGAAATCAGAAGATGAGCGTCGAAAAGCCTTGCTCGATTTTTGGATCGGATGCATGGTTCGAGTGCGAGCAGTTCGACTGCCGGGGACACCCCTGGAATGGATCGGAACACGCGAGGGTGGCGTTAAGATTCAGCGAAGCGCCGGCAAATTCAATACCTTGATGACACAACGCGTTTCATCATCGTTTTACCGAGCCAACTTATCCGGCGGAAATACTGGCACTGGGATCTGGCAAGTGTTCCTCCAGGAACGACTGGGGTGTTGCCTTGCCGCTGATGAATATGTTCTTGATCCAAAAAGAATCGCGATTGATTTCGACACGACATCGTGGTTTCGGTGCGACAACTGCACGTCGGTTTTACCCTGCGATCCATTCGATACCGACATTTGCCCCGAATGCGGCTGCGAGGGCATGCTTCAGAAACTCTCGAAAGAAAACCGTCGCGTTCACGATGTCTTCATGACTCGTAAAGGATTCTATCGAAAGGATGTCGATGACACATCAATCGACCTTCGACCATTTGTTGCGGAAGAACATACGGCAGCAATTGGCGCCATTGAGTCGCAAGATGCTTTTTCGCGTGCCGAGTGGCACGAAATGCGATTTCAAGATTTGGATGTAGACGGTCCTGGTGGAGAGCCCGGAGGGATCGTTGATATCCTGAGCTGCACCACCACAATGGAAGTTGGCATCGACATCGGCAGCCTTACAGCCGTGGCTCTGCGAAACGTCCCCCCGAACCGTGCCAACTATCAACAAAGAGCTGGGCGAGCGGGACGCCGAGGGTCGGCATTGTCGACGGTGATCACTTACGCCGATCAGGGAACTCACGACCAGCGTTACTTTCGGCATCCGGCCGAAATGATCAGCGGCCCTGTCAAAGATCCCGTCTTGAACCTTGAGAATTCAGAGATTGTCCGTCGGCATGGGTTCGCACTGCTTCTAAGCCTGTTTCAACGCGATCGAATCGACGGGGCTGACGCAACGCAGCAGACTTCCAACATTTTCTCGTCTCTGGGAAGGGTCGAGGACTTTCGCTTCGGCGGTCCTGGAGAATTCAGCTACCGCGGTTTGGCCAGTTGGCTAGAAACCAATCGACAATCGCTGCTTCAATCCTTGAAGCAGATTGTCCCAAGCGAGTTTTTGCAAAGCGACGCGGCGGATTCGCTGAAAGCAATTCCATCATTGCTTCTAGCCGAACTAACCAAGATCGGTTGTGGGGAGGCTACACCGGAGCCGGTTGAAACGCCAGAAGAACGCAACAAGTCGGCTTTCGCCATGCCGGACGATGCGTTCTACGACGAAGGGTACGACGATACACAAGCGGCTGAAAGTACGACGAATGAGGCAAGCCCGGAGATTCCAGAAACAGGCCGTCAAACGGTCAACCTGCTCGACCGTCTCTTCGAGAAGGCGACGCTTCCGTCCTACGCTTTCCCAACCGACGTCGTCAGCATGACGGTGTTCGATACCAACCGTTCCAAGCCATTTCGCCGTCCTGTGATCAAGTACGCGCCGCAACGTGGACTGGAACAAGCGTTGTCGAGCTACGCACCCGGTCGCGAGATTTTCATCGACGGAAAACGGTTCTACTCATTTGCTCTTTACAGCCCAATGTTTGGCGATCTGAAACGAGCTTGGGATCAACGCAAGCTCTATTTTGAGTGCGAGAAATGCGGGTACGCTCGACTAGAGGAACTTGATTCGGGATACATGGAAGACCAAAGGCTTGCATGCCCTTCCTGTGGCGATCAGTCAGGACTTGGTCCTGCGATCACTTGGATGGTCCCACCTGGTTTTGCCCATCCAGCCGAGATGGAGGAAGAATTGGCGGTCGACCAGCCACCAGACTACACACGTCCGACACAAGCAAAGCTGAAGGCACCATTTAACGATCCAGACTTGCCTGGCGAAGACTATGAATTCGGAAACCGTGGTTTCACAGTGTGGACGAAGAAAGAAGACTTATTCTTGACCAACCGAGGCGCGGAGGGGACCACTGATCGTGGATTCATACTCTGCACTTGGTGCGGCCGAATCGAACCGGCCGGATGGCGTGACCCAGACCGGGCATATCTAAACAATTCCTATCGGAATCGGGTGAGAATCCCGCATCCAAAACCGTTTCCGAATCACCGTGAAAAGCCGAACTGCACAGGATTGATGAAGATTGTCAGTCTTGGCACAACGTTTCGCTCCGACGTGTCGCTGTTTCGATTCCGAATGGGTGATAACGTCTTGCTGATGCCGGGAACTTCTCTCGCAAAAATTTGCTTGACGACAATCGCACAAGCGGTCGTACTCGTCGCCGCCGAAGACCTGGAACTTGATCGCGGGAATATCGGAGCTGAATTCCGCGCGGCCCAAACCCCTGGTGGCAAACTGGGAACCGAGGTAGATCTCTACCTCTACGATACGACACCCGGTGGTGCGGGATTTGTCAGGGCAGCCGTCCGTAATCCAGTAAAACTGCTTGCGGACGCTTCTGCCTTATTGAAAGCCTGTAGCTGTGGGACATCCTGTTACAAGTGCCTTCGCTCCTACGACAATCGTTTTTTACACCAAGACCTGGATCGTGAAATTGGTGCGGCACTACTCGACCATATTCTCGGTCGATGCGAGAAACCGTTCCTCGACGAACCGACTGAATCGAAGTTGCTGGAGACGATGGCCGTGGATTTAAGAGACCATGGCGAAACCGTTGTGGTCAAACCTGGCCATCTCATTATTGAGTCACAGGGCGACAAAGTGATTGTGATCTCGCATGCTCTGTTACCTGATGTGCCGGCAACGGAGGACGCAAAGCAGGCCAGCCAATCCGGCCGTAACGTTGCACAGCCGATTGACCATTTATGCATCAAGCGAGCGTTACCAGTCGCCGTCGAACGTTGTAGCACATCGGTCCGAAATGAAATCACCGCATCGACACCGCTTCCGGAAGGTCTGAAACGCAGCGATAGCGGGATTGCTCTCCACAATTGCCGCAGTGTGGCATCGGGATCAGCGGCCAGTCAACCAAGAGCGGAATTGAGTATCGCCGGCTATCAACCAGATCAGGTGATCCTCCTTGAAGTCGACGGCCCCCAAATGGAGAGATTCTCGCTTCCTGTCGGTGAAGAGAAGGTGAACTTGAATCCCGGCACAGTGCTTGTCTTTGAGCGTTGCGACGAACCGATGGATCAAGCGAAGCACGACCGACAAATGTGGCTCATCGAATCGCCGACCGAGACATTCCGTGCCACCCGATGCTCAGTCACCTTTGCCATCTGCCAATGGAGTAAATGGCAAGAGCGAGACACAGTACAAGTTCGGTATTTATCAGCAAGTCGCAATGCCACCGGTCAGCGTGTCTCGCCCGAGACGGTCAAAGTGATCGGTCGACCAATCGGGTTGGTTCGGCGTGGTGTTTACCATTCACTCGCCTGACACAACAGCACCACAACTCAGCAGGACTCACCATGGCAATCATGCGACCCGATCTCAACCCAGACGACATTCCGTACGATTCAGAACGGCTTGTCTACCGTGCGCTGAAAGAACAACTCAGCAATGATTTTGTCGTCCTTCACTCGTACCCCTGGCTGCGGCCAGACCGCGATGGCGCGTTACGTGAAGGCGAAGCGGACTTCATCATCTTGCATCAAGAAAAAGGTATGTTAGTGCTGGAGGTAAAGGGCGGCGAATTGCGATATCAAAATGGGACTTGGGAGCGAAAGAAGAAGCACGGCTATGAGTCGATAACCGACCCCTTCAAGCAAGCTCGTGGTAGCATGCACTATCTCGTTGATCGTATCGAGAATCAGACCGCTGGCGATGTTCGTTCGCGCCACTTCAGCTACGGTCATGCCGTTGTCTTTCCGCACGACAACTACACCGGCGCGCTTCCACCGGGAGCGGACGAGTCTCTAGTTCTGTCAAGACGGCAAATGGAATCGATGGATGTCGGGATCGAAACAGCGATGGCCAAGTGGCCGCAGCGTGAAACGCCACTGAGTAATCATCAGTGGCGTCGAATGGCGACCGCACTGTTGCCGGAATTCAAGTTGTTTCGCCCGATTGTCGGGAGTGCGAGCGATGTGTTCGAAAGGATTCAAGAAATGACGGATGAGCAGATTGAACTGTTGGGCGGATTGTACGAAGACAACAACCGAGTCTACGTCTCCGGCGTGGCGGGTTCAGGAAAAACGCAGCTTGCATTCGACCGAGCATTCCAACTAGCCAAGAACGACACTCGCACGTTGTTCGTTTGTTACAACCGACATTTGGCCGACCATCTTCGACGAAGCCTCGATCAACATCCCGATAAAAGGCTACTCGAAAACCGATTGAAAATTGCACACTTCCATCAGCTCGCTCGTGAGATCATTGAAGATGCGGGTGTCAATTGGGATCCACCTGAATCGCCTCAGTCAAACTCGAATTTCTTCGTCGACGATGTTCCGGATCTGATTGAACAGGCTGCCTATCTCGCGATGGAAGAGAGTGGCGATGTCCAATACGAAGCAATCGTTATTGACGAGGCCCAGGACTTCCATGCTCGCTGGTGGGAAGTGCTGCAATGTACTCTCTTGAAGAATGCCGAGGAAGGAACGCTCTTCGCTTTTGCCGATCCAGTGCAGCGATTGTGGGATTGGGCGCCCGCAACACCTCCAGTCACGTTTCAAACGAAATACAACTTGCGTCGAAACTGCCGCAACAGTCGCTGGATCGCACGTACGAGTACGACAATTGCGAAGACGGACGCGAAGTTTTTCAAGCGATCACCACTCGGTGGTAAGCCTGCAATCAGCACAGTGCCCACGCTGGCGGCGATGAAAGGCATTGTCTTTAAAGCAGTGGAAAGCCTGATCGAACAACACGACATTAAACCGTCGCAGTTGGTATTGATCGGTCCGCGTGGTCTCGAAAACGGATCACTCGCCGACGTTTCTGAGATTGCCGGTGTCGCGTTAACGACTGACACGCGAGCATGGAACCGTAACGACGGAATCTTGGTCACGACGGCCCGAAGCTTCAAAGGGCTCGAAGCTGACGTAGTCGTGGTCTACGACCTGGACGGAATCTCGAAGGGCTTTTCGCACGTCGATCTATACGTTGCCTGCACTCGAGCCCGTTCGCATGTCCACTTCCTAGTTACGGGAAGAGAGATGCTCGCCGACATTAAAGCTGCCATTCAAAGTGCCGAAAAGGAGCTTGCTTGATGACCTCCATCTCGCATTACGATCAAGAAGAATTCGCTGGCAAGCTTGGACTTTCCGACCATCTGGAATCGGACGAAGAAAAGACCGCTCCGTCGCCATGGGGAATCGCCAGGTTGATTCGTCGTGAAGTCCGTCGCCATGGGCTGGCGACTCGACGTGAACTACGGAAGACGATTGAACCCTTCCTAATCGCCGCCGGTTATAAGGGAGACGCCAACAAAGCCATTCAATCGGTAGCTGGACGCATGGTGGATGTCGGGGAGCTCGCTGACTTGAAGGTCGAAAACCAACGCGGCTATTCTGCCATGCCGTCGCGTTGGATAAAACTAAGCGAGACGGATGCAGTCCTTCTTGGAACGACCGCAACGGAAACACATCGTTTTGCGTCGTATCATCCCAACCAGTTTTTGAGACGCTTTCGTCCGTCGGAAGACATTACAAACGACCTCGCCCGTATAGGAGTGGGGGAACAATCGTTCGACGATTGGCTGGGGCAACCGGAGTGGAAGTCTTTGGTTAATCCGTTGCAAGAATTCGACACACTCTCCGATCTCTTCGATTGGCATCTCAACAAGCTCGACCAAGAAGGTAGTCCGTTGTTTGTTAGTGAGACAAAGGTTTTGGCAGTCAGCCATCAGCCGGGTAAATTTTTCGGAAGCGAGCGTAAGCCGGAACGCAGCCGTTGGACATCCCCATCCAACCTTAATGACGGTATCTACTTGGCTGCTCAACCGGGACAGAACGAACACCACTGGATCCCCACGCTGCTGCGGATCGAAGGAAGTGGCGGTAGGTCTATCCCTCTCAATTGCCGAAATGACCCGGTCGCTACGTACAATCTGAGGAACTGGCTGCTCGTCGCACTAGGAGCAAAAACTGGAAGACCAGAGCAGTTAGACGCTGACCATGGTGCCAGCGAAATTCAATGCACTTTCCCAATCCCGACGCAGATTGGCAGGGTACTCAATCTATTGGGCGAGCCGACTGGAAAATGGCAGCAGTACGCGGTACTCGACTCACGTGTCGCCGCTGACCTACTAGCAGGTGCTTTCCCAATGCTGCGGATTCACCGGCAAATCTGACCGGCACCGTCCCCTGATGTTCACCCTTGTTTGGGTCTGCTATTCTGTCGGGGGGGAGACTAGCTGTCGTCCGTACAGGCATGGACATTTGAAAGTCTTCAGTAGGAATCGCAAGGGGCAAGCTGCCACACATGGCTAAGGTAAAGAATTGGACCACGATCACGGAATCGACGTTTCCGTGGGAACGGGAGGCTTTGGAGTTCATTCGCCAGCAGTTTCCCTCCAACGAGCCGTATCGCGCTTGGGCCAACTTTGAATTTATCGCGGACGACGGCAGCATCAACGAAGTCGATTTGCTCGTCTTCACGCCCCAAGGTTGCTTCCTGATCGAAATCAAAAGCCGTCCTGGGCGGCTTCGCGGGGACGCCGGCACCTGGACGTGGGAAACATCCGGCAAACCGCTTGCGACAACCGACAACCCGTTGTTCCTGGCCAATTCCAAAGCCAAAAAACTCCGCTCGCTGCTATCACGCCAAAAAGCGGCCAAGAAGAAGGGCGGCGGCATCCCATGGATTGATGCTGTCGTTTTCGTTTCTGCACCTGATCTGAAGTGTGAATTGCAGGGCACCGCGGCGAATTGTATCCGCCAACGCGATACCGAAACCCGTGCCGGTATCATGGGCACGATTCGGCGTCGCGAGTGCCCCGGACTCCGCGAAAAGACGCATGACCGATACGATCGCCCAGCAGGAAAAGTCGTCGCGCAGGCCATGGAACAGGCCGGTATTCGGCAATCGCAAAAGAGCCGCAAGGTCAGCGACTACTTGCTCGAAAATTTGATCGACGAAGGGCCCGGCTACCAAGACTGGCAAGCCTCCCACTCAACGCTGAAGAACGTGCGTCGACGTGTTCGCATCTACAACGTCCGCACCAGTGCCAGCGAAGAGGAACGCGACGCGATCCGGCGCGCTGCACAGCGTGAAGCCGAACTCCTCGAAACGCTCCAGCATCCCGGCATCCTTCGACGCGAAGGGTTCACCGAACACGAACTCGGCCCAGCGTTGATCTTCGAACACGATCCGACCGCGATCCGACTGGACCACTTTCTTGCCCAGCGCGGCGAACAGTTGAGCATGCCCGAGCGCATCGACCTGATGCGTCAAATTGCCGACGTCGTTCGCTTCACGCACAACAAACGCGTCGTTCATCGCAGTCTGGCGCCGCAGAGTATTCTGGTCCTGCCCCAAGATTCCGATCGACTGCAAGTCAAAATCTTCAATTGGCAGGTCGGCTATCGGCAGGGCTCCAGCACGTCAGGGGTTTCCCGACCGGTAACCGCAACGTCGCACGTCGAGCGTCTGGTCGAAGACGCCAGCACCGCCTACATGGCACCCGAAGCGATTTCCGATGAAGGCGGCGTGGGCGAACACCTCGACATCTTCTCGCTCGGCGCGATCGCCTACCATGTTTTTTCAGGATTTCCGCCGGCGGCGAGCGGATTGGAACTGAGTAATAAACTGCGAGAATCCAAGGGACTGCAAATCAGCAGTGTCGTCAACGGCGCCGGGGAGAATTTGCAAGAGCTGATTCAATGGAGCACCCACGCAGACGTCGGCATTCGATTGGACACGGTCGCCGACTTTTTGGAGCTGCTTGAAAAAGTTGACGAAGAATCACGGACCCAAGAGCACGAAGCAGTCTTGGACGATCCCGACCAGGCAACCAAGGACGACATCCTGCCCGGAGGTTTTCGCGTCGTTCGCCGCTTGGGCAAAGGCGCCACCAGTATCGGGTTGCTGGTCGAACAAGATGCGCCAAACGGCGACGTCGAAACGTACATCCTGAAAGTCGCCGCCGACCCAGAGTACAACGATCGATTGTCCGAGGAGGCCCAGGTACTTCAAAAACTGAGGCACACCCACATCGTCGAATTCGTACGTGAAGTCGAAATCGGCGATCGAAACGGAATCCTGATGCGTCCCGTGCTGATCACCACGCACGAAAAGAAAGATGTCCAGACGCTCGCTCGCAGGCTTCAGAAAGAGGGGGCCCTGCACGTTGACCTGCTACAGCGATTTGGCACCGATCTATTGGGTGTGGTGCACTATCTGGAAGAGCAAGGCATCAACCATCGCGATATCAAACCCGACAACATCGCGATCGGTTACATCGGCAGTAGCAAAATGCTGCACCTCGTCCTCTTTGATTTTTCGCTCTCGCGTGCCCCGACCGACAGCATTCACGCCGGGACTCGCGGTTACCTTGATCCATTGTTGCCACTCCGCAAGCACAAACGTTGGGACTTGCACGCCGAACGCTACGCCGCGGCAGCCACCTTGTACGAGCTTGCCACCGGTCCCGGCAATTTACCGAAGTGGGGCGATGGGATCAGCGATCCGTCACACATCGATGACGAAGCGACGTTGGATGCCGAGTTGTTTGATGCATCGCTTCGCGACGGTCTGACCGAATTCTTCACGCGAGCGTTTCGACGCAACCCATCGGAGCGTTTCGACAACACCGAACAAATGTTGGCCGCTTGGCGAGATTGCTTTTTGGGCATCGAAGACGCCGGCAGCTTGTCCGATCATGAAAACGAAGACGAGCTTCGCGAGGCCCTCAAGGACGCGACGTTTGACACGGCGATCCACGATTTGGGGCTCGGCACACGTGCAACCAATGCGCTGGATCGGGCCAACATCTTCTCCGTGGAAGATTTGCTGAGCACGTCATCATTCCGACTGAACCGATTGCCCGGCGTTGGTCAAAAGACGCGACGCGAGATTCGTGCCGCCGTGCGAATCCTACGTGAAAAACTCGGGAAGGTCTCGGACCGAAAAACGGAGACGATCGAAAGCGAACAACCGACCGATGAAAACGTTGAGGTCGGTTCGCTCAGCGTCGACCTACTTGTCGCCGGCGTGATTCGCACCAATTCCCGCGAAGGAGAGACCGCGAAGGCCGCATTACCCGCGATTTTGGGGCTAGACGAACGTTTGCCCCAGGTTTGGCCGAGCCAGGCCGACGTTGCTGATTTGGTCGAAGTGACACGCGGTCGGATCGGGCAACTGGTCGCCAAGTTCCACACCCGTTGGTCCAAAGACGCGGCGTTGAACCGATTGCGGTCCGACGTGGCCGAGCTTGTTCAAAAAGCCGGTGGCGCGATGTCGCGGTCCGAATTGGCCGATGCGATCCTTGTCGCCCGCGGTTCGGCCCAAGACGAACCGTTGCGGACACGCTATCCAGGGGCGCTCGCCAGGCTGTGCGTTGAGGTCGAGAAGACGCGGGAGGAACCCCGATTTGTGATGCGGCGATCGGGTGACAAAATTCTCATCGCTACCGATTCCGACTTGGCCACCTACGCCAGCAAATTGGGTGAGGAAGCCGACAGAATCGCAGCGGAAGATCCACTCGTGCCACCTGTCCGCGCATTGGCGCGGCTTCGCAAAGTCAATCCGCCGGCCGACGCTCCCGCGATTGCCGATTCGCGTCTGATCCGATTGGCCGCCGCGGCATCCGAAACCGCCGCCGTCTCCAGCCGTCAAGAACTCTATCCGCGAGGGATGGATGCCCTGCGAGCCTTAAAACTCTCGCCGGGCGCTCTATACGGCGTGCCGACACTCACCCCGGATCAAATTCGCGAACGCATCGGCGGTCGTTATCCCGAGGCCGACGCGTTGCCCGATCGTCCGATGCTGGACGAAATCCTGACCGCCGCCGGATTTGATTTCCGCTGGGACGCCGCCGGGAAAGACGGCGTAGGCTGCTACGTCAGTCGCCTGCGAGACGCGATCTCGTTGACCAGCTTGAGCGAATCGGTGTCACGCCGCAGCACCGGCAAGGAATCGGGAGCCGAGATCGACCCCGCCGACATCACTCCCGAGATCGCCGATGCCCGCGCTTTTGAAGACCGCTTGCATCGAACGATCGACGACGGTGCGTTTCTCGCCCTGATCGTTGGCCCCAAGAACTACCAGGCCGCGATTCGCGAGTTGTCGCATCGATTCGATCTGGATGTGGTCGATGTGGAAGGAATCTTCATTGACGCGTTGCGGGATGTTGCTGGTGCCGCAGGCGTCGATTGGAACTTGGTACTCAAGACCGACGCCACGGTCGGCGAAGGCGACTGGAATAAGCTGATGCTGCTGGTGGGCCGAGCGATGCCGATCGTCGAAGCTCGCCTGCAATCGAGTACCAAGACGATTTTGATGATCTACCCTGGTTTGCTGGCACGTTACGAACAGATGCCCCTGCTGCAACGCTTACGCGACCGCGTCGGGATCGCCGGTGGGATCCCCGGGCTGTGGCTACTGATTCCCGGCGACAACGCAGCGATGATCGACGGCAAGCCGATCCCCGTCATCAGCATCACCCAGCGCGCCCGCATCCCCGAAAGCTGGCTGAGAAACAAGCACCGCGGCAACCTCGCTGCGTCCGACATCAATTCAACGATCACTCAAACAGAGGCGAACTGAAACATGCTCAAATCTCTTCTGTCGCTATGCCGGCCGACACGTATTATTGGCCTTCTGCTTTTGATGTTTGCAGCGTGGTGGTTCTTTAATGGTCCAGAAATCATCTCGCGTGATAGAAGGACGACCGCGAACACAGTCTGCGATAGCTACATCCAACAACATCCTCTGTTAGCGGACTTCATTGCAGATCAGCGCAATCGGTTCGGCGAATTCAATACCGCCGTGGCCATCGAATCATTGGAAGGCCGGACGCTGAATCCTGCGGCTCGGCGTCGCAGCATCGACGTGCGAGCACGCTTGACTTCGCTGTACAGCAAGGATCCTGCAGGCGACGAATCAATTCTCTGGTCGCACGGCACCGCCATCGACGCATTGAGGGAACTTCCCGACGCGACCGAAGACTATCTGACTCAGCTCGAAGCGGCAAAACAGGACAGCGGATACTGGAGTCTCGTGCGTGATGATCCCGTTGCGCTCACGAGCCGACTACTCCGAAACGACAAGGATTTGCGAGGCGACTATCGCGAAAATCGAGACTGGTATCTAGAGATGATGGAAGTCCTGATGGCGATGTTGGAAGTCAAGGTAGACCCCGATTCATCGGAAAGTGGGTTCATCGAACTCGACGATTTGCTTCGAGTGGCGTCGGATGTGAAACCCCATCTAATGCAACTCGTTCCAAAGCCCGGTGAGACGCCGATTGAAGCAAGCATCTACTTTGAAACCTTCCGCCAGTTTGGCGAAGCGATCGTCATGGCTGCTGCCGAAGGCGTATCGCCGAAAGAAGCCGCCGAAGTCATCGTTCTCAATCGAGACGCCTTGGTCACGGGCGAAGATGAGATCAACGGCGAAAAGATCGCCGATCCCGCCGGGATAGCTGCCCGCTTAATTGAACTCTACCGCAAGCGACCCGACGTTTGGAAAGCCGCTCAGCGAGACGGATACGTTCTGTCCTTTGACAAACTTACGCCGGGACTCTCTCAGTCAGTCCTGGAAAAGCATCCTGACCTTGGTGCCGCCTCGCTCATCGTCACTCAGTACCCCGACCTGGCAACCCAAGCCGCTTCGATCGTCAACGAATATGGCGATTTGGGTATGGCCGTTCTCGTCCAATACGATGGCTCTGAAAAGTTCCGAGAGTTGCTCCGCAGCGCCGACGTCGATCATCGCATCGCAATGGTCGCCGTGCTCAAGTCGGATGTCGGGCTCGAATCGGCGCTTGAGAATCCAGCTTACATCGACAAATGGATCGGCAAAGACGGAAAGCCTCTCGAGGATGAATGGTGGACCAACGTGCCGTTGATCGGTGGAGTAGGCAAAGTCGCGGTGAACTATGCGACCGGAGTTCCCAGCGACTGGAGCGAGATCGGATGGGCGGCTTGGGATGTGGCAGATGTTGGATTGATGGTCGTTTCTCTTGGTAGCTCTAAAATCGTGACTGAGTCCGCAAAACAGACAGCGAAGCAAACCGCCAAACGAGTTGGGAAATCAGCCGCACAGAAGCTGACCGAGACCGGACTCAAGCGAGGTGCTGTTGCAGCTACCAAACCAACGGCAATGGCACGGCTGATCGCGGTCGCCCGGGCGTCCAGTTCAACCAAGCCGATACGCTGGACGGCTCGAACCACCATCCAGCTTGCACGCGTATCCCAAACCGTCGGTAGCAAGCTAGTCGCTGCGAGCGGTCAAATCATTCGCACCGCCAAGAGTATCCCACCGGGCGTTCGGCGCTGGGCAGCTCGTGGCTTGCTGGGAGCGAGCCTGTTTGTGCGTGGCCCAGAACGCATTCGAGCGCTCATCTCATCAATGAACGAGTATGGAAAGCAGATGATTGCTGACACCATCGACGCGATACCGGCAGCAATCAGTAAAGCGATGAACCGTTTGAAGGATGAAATGGGGAATCTTGCCCGTGGAAACTTCGCAACACTGATTTACATGATTGTCTTGCTGGGCGCTGGATTGTTGGCGGCAATGCTCTTGCTCGGTCTAAGGCCACGGATTGCCTTTGCGAATTCCAACATGAGCGCTAAAGCCAATGGTCGTCGCAAATCCACCAGCACCCGAAAAAAGAAATAGGGAGCCGCTATCAAATGAATGATTTAACTACTGATACGATGGCTTCGTCTGAAACGAACGCCAGCGAATCCCAAGAAGGATCCGAAAATCTGATCCGCGTTCAGATGCTCGGCGGAACTGGCGTCGGCAAGACTTGCTTTGTCGCTGGTCTTGCCTTGTTGAACGAGCAATCCAATCGCCAGAGCTTTGTCCTCGTAAAGGACAAAGACAATGAGACGAAAGCCGTCTTTGATTCGCTTCGCGAGATATTGGCAGGCGGACGCTGGCCTGGAAAAACATCGCTCTTGAACACATTGCGATTCGTCGTCAAGAGAGGGCGGCAGCGTGCGAACGTTGAATTGTCCGACTTCGCCGGTGAGAGTTTCACCGACTCGATGCAACGGGGGAATGAAACCCAGGCTGCGTTGCAGGTTCAAACCATGGTCGGCGAGGCTGACTTGCTCGCGGTACTGCTCGATGGAAGCCTCGTTGACGACGGTGACGATTTCGCTGGGGCACCACTGATCCAGGCCGTTTTCGAGCGAATGGAGTCTGACAACCAGCGCGATCTGGAAGTCGCCGTAATCCTGACCAAGAGCGATCTTTGCCGAGAAGTATCGGTCCATACGGCGGACGACCTAAAGCAGTTGGTCGAGCAACGCTCCCCCGACATTTACAAGTTTCTCGCCGATCACTCGATCCCGACTCACTGGATTCCACTTAGTGTTTGCGGGCCGGAAGCCACCGATTCAGATGGCAATCCGATCTACGAGAAGCTGTCCCCCTTTGGGTATCAGGCATTTTTCGACGCGTTGTTGTCACGCGGGCAGCAGAAACGAATTAGACGCTACCAGTACATCGGGATTGCCCTCTTTGCCCTCCTGCTTGCAGCCGCCGGCTGGTGGCAGATGCGAGCTTCGGACATCGCGGCGGACGGGAATTCAATCGAGGACATCGCCACGCCGCTCGATCGGTTGCCAGCAGCGATTGCGGCAGAGAACGAACAGAAACTCGTCGACCGCTACACCAAAGAGTTTTCCAGTGCGCATTCTGCCATCGACCAGAGCGGGAATGTTGAATCTGTGCAACTGGAGTTGGACCGGTTCAAGAACATGCCAGAGGAACATCGAACGCTCGTTGCAGGCCAATGGGAAGAATTGCAGAAGAACGCCAGCAGGCGGACGGAAGAATTGTTGTACGAAGCCGTGACCAACGCAGAGAAACTGGGAACGGGCGAGTTGACCGCTGCGATCGCAAAGTACCTGGGCGCGTTTCCACAGGGACGATACGCCGACGCCGTGACCAAAAAACTCAATGACGTCAACCAAGCTCGATACCTTACCGCGCGTGGAAAGGTGCGAAACATCCCAGTCACTTCGGCTACCGCGCTCCGCAATAAGAAGGAAGCGATTGAGAAGTTCTTAGAGGACTATGGCAACGTACTCGACGATGGGGAACGATCTGCGATCGCATCCGCTCGTGACATCGCGGCCGATCTCATGTCGTCTCGGCAATATCACTGCAAGCTTGTTCGGACCAAGGGACTCGATCAACCTCGCGACCACGGTGTTCAGGTAATTGTGGACGGTACACAGATCGCCAACTTTGACGACTCCGGTGATGTTCGCGAGAAAAGCTGGAACCGTGACCTGACCGTCACTTGGCAGGCCGGCAAGTCCGTCCATATCAAACTGCTGGATTTCGATGGCGGCGATCAGGACATGGCGTATTTCGACGGCACCAATCCCATCGCTATTTGCTTACTTGCGAAGACCTCGGAACCTACTCGGTATGCCGAGGGTGGCGAGTGGTTCGGTATCAATTTCCAACGCGATCGACCGCCCTTCCGCATCGAGTTCACATGCACTGAACTGCCCGAAGCGGACCTCAAGATCATCTCGGATTACATACTGCCGGGAGAAGCGTGGTGAGAGACCCAGATTTTGTATACGGCATCGTTCCCGCCCTGGGTGAATACGGGTTCGAGACACAGCCGCCTGACGTCGATACGCGGCTCAATGCCCGAGTTCAAGAGTTAGCGTCAAGTTTCGAGTGGACCGGGCTCGTAACTTCCGATCCAGTCGCGATTGCGATCGCCCCCGCATCGCAAATCTTGGTGGCCCGCTACACGACCGACCCGCGTGACCCAGACGGGCGCATCAGTTTGTCGCTAAACGTCTGGATCGCAGGCGACGAATCGGAAGCATTCAGTTTGATCGACGAGTTGTGGCCCCGGCAAGAAACCAGCGTTACCAAACAACAATTTTTGGAGTCCTCCGGTCGCCGCGTTGTTGGTCCCGAAAAGTCCTTCGTTGCCACGGGGTTTGATCACGCATGGGGTGCACAGTCATCCAAAAGAAGTCTACCGAAAAGCCGATCGCAAATCACACGACCCGTCGCAGAAAGTGATTCGCGACACATGAAGAGTTCGTCGCCGATGCTCAAAGCTTTTGCAGCCTTGATGACCGTGCTCTGCTTCGGCTTAGCTGGCTACTGCTTCTATCTCTTCAAAGAAAACAACCGAAACAACGATGACGCGGTTCAGTACGCTCAGCAACGCGATGACGCGCAGGACCAACTGAAAGCAATTCAGGACGGCATCAGCGAGCGAGAACGAAAATACGCCGACGAAAAGAATTCGCTGGAAAGCAAAATCGAATCGCTCAATTCCACCAGAGAAGAGTTGGAAGCCGAAGTCACGCGCCTGACGAGAGTGATTGCGTCCGATACCGACAAGGTCGATCGAGTGGAATTGGAGAAGCTTCGAGAATTGCGTCAGATCGTCGAGGAAAACATCGACGCCTCCCAGGCATCGCTCGATCGCATCAAAAATGCGCTGCCCAAAGAACGCACCTGGTTGAGCGACCCCGCCGGAAAGTCCAAAAACCTACTTGGAATCGAGAGGCAGGAATAATGAAGGTTTACCACGGAAACACAGAAGTCACTGAGACGTCGTATGCAATTTTGGGAACACTTATTGGCACTAATCGGACACTAATCAGTGCACCGCGCAAGCCAATGAGTGTGCGGTTAGCGAAGATCAGTGTTCCTTGCAACCGCACCCAGAAACGGGAGGCAAAACCATGTTGAAGCAAGAAGGCTACGACCTGATGGGAGCCGCTTTCGAGGTCTACAACGAACTCGGTTACGGCATGGCCGAAGATATCTACCAATCGGCACTCGAAATCGAACTTGGAATCCGCAAAATCGGGTTCGCCGCGCAAGCCGAACTTGACGTTTACTTCAAAGGTAATTTGCTGAACGCAAAGTACAGACCAGACCTGCTCGTGTTCGGTGAAATTGTTGTCGAACTAAAGGCGTCGAAGGAACTGTGCACAGATCACGAGGCCCAATTATTCAACTACATGCGAATCGCACGCAAGCAGGTCGGATACTTAATCAACTTCGGCAAGAAAGGAGACCTGGAATGGAAGCGATTTGTCGTCGACGACCTGCACGTCCGCAAACAATTCTAAAGTTAAGAAATCAGGAACACTAATCCGCACTAATCGCACACTTATCAAGAACCCAGCTCTGAAAAGATTAGTGTTCGATTAGCGAAGATTAGTGTTCCCAAAACCCGCCCACCGATCCCAACCAGATCCATCACGCAAAGCACTCCATGATCGACCGTCAACAACTTCTTTCTGACTTACAGGCTTTACTTCGCTCGGTCGAAGCGGACTTGCTTGCGCGGAGTGAAGATGCGGAATTGCCAGAGGTCTCGGGGTGGCTGAAGGCCGAGTATGACGCGGCCAAGAAGGCCGGGCGGACGGCTCAGACGTTTAAGGCTTGGGTCGATGATTTTGTCACGCAGGTGGCGGCGGCTTGGGTGTTGTCGTGCGTATTTGTTCGCTATCTGGAAGACAACGCGCTCGTTGATCCGCCTCGGATTGCGGGGCCCGTGTCTGATGCCGACGGCGGGCAGAGCCGGTTGAAGCGGGCCAGGGATGAGTACGATCACTGGGTTCAAAACAATCGTGGCCAGACCG
The DNA here is from genome assembly GCF_002289565.1 of Rhodopirellula sp. SM50. Lineage (GTDB taxonomy): Bacteria > Planctomycetota > Planctomycetia > Pirellulales > Pirellulaceae > Stieleria. The sequence goes on from NZ_NTFY01000083.1 coordinate 29,913, forward strand.
ACCGCGAATACTTGCTGGACATCTTTTCGCAGCTCGACTCGTTGCAAGCGGCGGGCGAGGTGTTCGGCCCACACAATCCTCTCAATGCGTTGCCGAATTGGTTGTCCGGGGATGCGGCCAGGGCGATGTTGGCGTTTTTTCAAAAGGTGGACTCTGATACCGGCGAGATCACGCACGACTTTACCGACGCCAGCGGTGACACACGGTTCCTCGGCGACCTGTACCAAGATCTCAGCGAAGCTGCACGCAAGAAGTACGCGCTGTTACAAACGCCTGACTTCGTCGAAGAATTCATCCTCGACCGAACGCTCGAGCCAGCACTCGATGAGTTCGGCCTGACGCCCGCTCCTCCTTCAAACTTCAAACTTCTCCCTTCAAAATTCCGCATGATCGACCCCGCCTGCGGCTCCGGTCACTTCCTGTTGGGTGCGTTCCCTCGCATCCTGGACCGTTGGCAGCGCAAAGAACCGGGTGAATATTCTCGCGTATTGATACAGCGGGCGCTGGACAGCATTCATGGCGTGGACGTCAATCCGTACGCGATCGCGATCGCTCGGTTTCGTTTGTTGTTGGCGGCACTGGCGGCGTGCGATTGCAAGAAGCTGAAAGACGCACCGAAGTTCGAGATCAATCTGGCCTGCGGCGATTCGTTGTGGCACGCTCCCCTGCGTGGAAACACGGGATCGGCATCGCGCGGGCAAGTCGAACTGCCCGAGTTCAGCCCGGAGGCGGCCAGCGAGACACAGCAGCACACCTACTTTGCCGAAGACGCGGCGCGGTTGCAGCGAATCTTAGCCGAGAACCAGTATCACTGCGTCGTCGCCAACCCACCGTACATCGTCCCCAAAGACCGAGCGTTGAACCAGGATTACCGAGCACGCTACGAGTCATGCCACATGAAGTATTCGTTGGCTGTGCCGTTCATGGAACGCATCTTCCGGCTGGCGGTCTCATCCACTCCCAACTCCCCCTCTTCTCCCGCCGGCTACACCGGCCAAATCACCGCCAACAGTTTCATGAAACGCGAGTTCGGCAAAAAGCTGATCGAACAATTCCTACCCACTGTCGACCTAACTCATGTCATTGATACATCGGGAGCGTACATTCCCGGTCACGGTACTCCGACAACGATTCTCTTCGGACGACATCGCGAGCCGGTCGCATCAACGATCCGCACTGTCATGGGCATCAAGGGAGAACCAGCGACACCCGACAATCCGGCCGATGGATTGGTATGGACTGCGATTGTCGATCAAATCGACCAACCAGGAAGCGAAAGCGATTTCGTCAGTGCGGGAGATTCAGAAAGGGAGCGGTTTGAAACGCATCCGTGGTCGATCGGTGGTGGCGGTGCGGCGGAGTTGAAGGAACAGATCGAGAACTCATCGACGAGAGTCTTGAAACAACTGGTTGACTCCATTGGCTTCCATGCAATTTCGGGCGAAGACGAAGTCTTTATTGTCCCTAATGGAAACAGGAAGCGATTTGGATTGCTAGCGAGAAAATTCGTAGTAGGAGATTTAGTTCGCGATTGGTCTTTTTTCGATGGTGACTATGCAATTGTTCCGTATGACTATTCAACCGCAGGTGCGGCGGCATTTAAGCCGGCGGACGTTCCGTGGTTGACTCGGTACTTTTGGCCATATCGAACCCCTGTTCGATCCAGAAGTATGTTCGGTAAGTCTGTCGAGGAGCACGGATTTTACTGGTACGAATATATGCAGTTCATACGCGAACGTGCGACTGCGAGCTACTTAATTGCCTACGCCGAAGTCGCCACCCACAATCATTTTGTTCTGGATCGTGGTGGGAAGGTGTTCAAGCAGACAGCCCCGGTGATCAAGCTGCCGGCGGAGATCGAGAGCGACGACGGCTCGCGGCGGCCGGTCACCGAAGACGACCACCTCGCCCTGCTCGGACTCCTCAACTCCTCCACCGCCTGCTTCTGGATGAAACAGGTCTGCCATCAAAAGCAAATGATGGGTGGCGACGGAATCCGCATCGAGTCCAAGGCGAAGGTGCCTTACGCCTTCAACGCGACCGCGCTTGGCAACCTACCAATTCCCGACGCGTGGAAGTCGGGTGCACTACGCAATCGACTGCTCGAGTTAACAAAACGACTGGACGCCATCACGCAGCGATACAGCGAACTTGCCGCGAGCCATGTCATCAACAATGGAGAGATAACCGCGACGGCTATTCGCTCACGTTGGCACGACGCCCTCGACGAACGTGCTTGCCTGCGTTCCGAACAAATCTTTCTGCAAGAGCAAATCGACTTCGTCGTCTACCGAATGTACGACCTCGTTGATGCAAAGTACGTCGGTGAAGATGTGGCGAGTCTAAAAGCCAACATCACCGAAGGTGTGCGACCGTTCTGCGTCGCCGAAGGCAAGAACGAAGATGGTTTTGATGTCCCGTCGGCGGTGCCCGAAGATTGGCAAACAGACCTACAATCGCTGTGGAAGAAACGAATCGAGCTCATCAAGTCGAATCGCGAATTGCGGCTGATCGAAAGCGCGATGTACAAACGACGTTGGATCGGACGTCAGGGATTGTTCAACCACCAAAGGACCCATGACGAACTATCCGAAGCGGCGCAACCATGGCTCACCGACCGCCTCGAATCCTATTTCGATTTCGATGGCCGGATGAACGACGAAGGGACACCGACGGCGAAGGTGGAAACCGAACTTGTCTCGATCGCCCGTCTGGCCGACATCGCAGCGGCGGACGAAGCGTTCATGGAAGTCGCTGCCGTCTACCGCGATGACCCTGCCTTCAACGTCCCCAAGCTAGTCGAAGACCTCGTCAAAGCCGAAAACGTCCCCCTGCTACCCATCCTCCGCTACAAACCCGCTGGCCTACGAAAGCGTGAACAGTGGGAAGAAACCTGGGAATTGCAACGCAAGGAAGACAGGCTCGCCGATGACCTTCGCCTGATTCTGCGAGACGCCAAGCTTCCGGAGGACCAGAAAGAATTCAGCTATACCGAAGTGCCATGGTCGGCGCTCCAGTCTTTCGAAGACAAGGAAGGCAAACCGCTGAACTACCTAGAAATTGAGCAGCAGGAAACCTTTACGTTTGATCAGTTGCATCGTGTGATTACTCGCTGGGTGTTGGGCGACATCCCGGTTCCCCCCAAGTACAAATCATCCGACTTCATCAGCACCGGCGGAGCACGCTACTGGGCGTTGCGCGGCAAATTGGACGTGCCGAAAGAACGTTGGATCAGCTTCCCACACTGTCCAGGCAGCGACGGCACCCTGATGATTTGCTGGGCCGGTTACGACCACCTGCAACAAGCCCTCGCGATCGCCGCCCACTACCAAACGATCAAAGAAGACGAGGGCGGAGCCGAAGATCCTCGCCTGGTTCCCCTACTCGCCTGCATCGCCGAACTCCTGCCCTGGCTCCGCCAGTGGCACAGCGACATCGACCCCACCTACGGCACCTCGATGGCAGACTACTTCGATGGCTTCCTGAGCGAAGAAGCCCGAGCCCTCAACCAAACCCTCGAAGAAATCAAAGCCTGGCAACCACCGGCTAGAACGACAGGCAGAAGGAGGTCGGCAACATGAGTTGGGAGATTCTTTCCTACAAACCTTTCGTAATAAACTTGTCATTAGCGGATCGATTTTCAAGGTGGCGTTATGAATGAGGCTGAGACACGATTGTCGATTGCTGATATCGCCGCAATCGAGCTGATGCGGATGGATCCAGAGCATGCTCGCTACTGCGAGGGCGTCGATGATCGCATCGAGCCGGCAATCACGTCACGGTTTCCAACAGGGCAAAGCGAAGAAGACATCGCTGCGAACCCCTACACAGCGAGACTCGTCGCACAGCGGGCGAAGCTGTACTGCCAAGAGGTTCAAGGTGTGAACGTGGACCAACACGCAGATGAAATTTCTGATTGGTTGAAGGATCTTTTTCTGGTCGGCGCAATTGTTTTTGTTCTGGGATGTTTCTACATAGCGTTCGCGGGTCCCGCACCATTCTTCGGCACGAACAAAACCGCGAACATATCGTCGTTTTCCAATCTGGTCTTAGTCATGTTTGCGATCAGCTTAGTTTCGATGATTGGACTTATCCTGATGTTGGTTCAATGGTTTTATGGCACAGTACGGGGTGAACACTCGGAGGCTCGGAAGCCCACGATCGTGATTCGATTGGGTTGGCGTTGCCTGGATCTGTTGCAACGACTTCTCAGCTTGATTTTTCGCCGCCCAGTCGGGCCAGGGAAAAAGTCGTTGAAACTCTTTAAGGCCGCCGTAAATCGACAGGTGTATTATGCGTCTGCTGTTTCCCTGTTGTCACTTAACCTTTGCATGCTCGTCGCAACTTTCGCAATTTGGGTCGCGTTGTATTTCTACGCAGATACCCATGATGTGGCATTCGCATTTCCAAACTCGACGAAGACGCAACAGCAGCGTGTTCAACGAATCGAATTCATCGGATACCCAGCTGCGGCGATTTGGAGTCCTTGTCCATCGAAGGACGCCGTGAACTGGGCGGACGGACTTTACATTTTTGATGAATCCGAGTTCTTCCGCAAAGATATTGACGGGACGTTGGTTCCTCTTGGTGAAGAAGCGATTAAAGCGATTAAGCAGCAAAGGTTCGACGAATTCCAACATCAATGGACCCACTTCTTTATTGGCGGCGTCTTGGCCTGGTTGGTCCTCCCGCGAGCTTTGGTCTGTTTGATCTGCGGGGTATCGGCATGGTGTTTCCGCCATGACTTGTTACCCGATCCAAATGACGAAAGCGTTCGCAGAATTGTCTTGCAGGTGATTGGATCGGGTGAGTTCGCTGTCATATCGCACGTACCGCCCGCATCTTCGGCGTTTGATCCGATTGCTGATGAGCAGCTGAATAAAGTCGTGCCGCCCGACTCGGGTCCCGACCAACCCCTAGCTGACGCAAGGTCTTTGGGGAGGAACGGTGGATCTGAGGTCCCTGAGCACGCGAGTCGCAGCCCTGACCAAGGAATTCGACCTGTTGTGGATGCTTCACAGAGAGTTTCAGCGACTTCCTCGATACTTGATGTGCCACACAGTCCCGTTAGATGGGAATCATTCCGAATTGTCGGTTACGAACTCGACGACGCATCGTATGGTCGACTTTCCGCACTTGCGCAACTCCTGAAGACCGCCAAAGTCGACCAGAATCTCAACGGCGCTCGCGAGCAAAAATCTTTTGTGGATGAACTCGATAGCGACGACCGAGTTGTGGTTGTGGCATCTTTACTGGAAACGGCCGATGACTCGTTTCGAGAGTTTGTGGAGGACGTCGGCAGGATTACGGCGGTTAAAGTAGTTTTGACCGATGGCGCAGCCGCCCGAGAGGAATACAAGGATCAACCATCGACCTACGACATGAGCCTGGAAGAATGGAAATCGGTGATTCTCCAGGCAGGGATTAACGACACGGACATTCTCGCCCACGACCTGAGTAACGATCAAGGTGTTTCACTAGCAGCATCGGCGTTAGACGCGAGGTATTTGGACTCAGATGAATCAGGCATCATGATCGCTGGAAGATATGTAGCCGCTGTCAAAATTATTGATCGGCACGTCAATTCCCTTTTATCAGCCAGTCCGCCGTCGCAAGCGATGGCATTACAAAACGTGGACGACGAGCTTTCTCAATTGTACGCCAGCGAGAAGCGAAGTTTTGCTAACCGTTTGAAGCAACTCAAACCGACTCAGCGGATTCAGGACGAGCTGTCCAAAGTGAAACTACCCTCGGATATTTCTGGACAGTGTGTACGAGCAGCGGGGATGGTCTACGGCGGTTTGCTGAATCGCTTACCAACGCGATGGGCAATGGCAGGTGGATTGAGCGGTATGGCGGTAGGCACCGTGGGTGGTTTGGCCGCCGTGACGTCCGGCGGAACAGCGGTCTTGCCAATGTTGCTGCCGATCATCGTTGGACACACAGTTTCGGGTGCGGGTATCGTTAACGGTTTTAAACTCTGGCTCGACCGCAAGGCGTCCAAGACTGGTACGTCTGAACCGTCGCACTATGAAGAAGCCAGCGACGTGACGCTTGCCCGCTGCGGAGTGATTCAGACGTTGATCTACGAACTCCAAGGCAACTCGGAATCAGTGATTAGCGACGAGATTGGTCACATCACAAATCGATTGGACCGAATCGATCCACCAACATCGGAGAAACTACTCACACACTTTGCTGGAGAGATGGAAGAGATGGAGGGGCAACGATGAAACGCGAGGATTTTGAAAAGCTGCACGACGATCCAATCCATTTCTGCATCATCGGCCATACGAATCACGGAAAGACGACGACGATCCGGACGCTGGCGAGTGACGAATCCATTGGTGTGGTTGCCAACAAGGCGAACGTTACTCCGGGTGTGTCGCCCTATCGAATTTCCAAGAACGGGAAAACTCAATATTGGGTTTACGATACGGCCGGTTTCAGTGCATTCGGACGGCGTATGCTGCAATGCGAGGAAGACTTGGAGCATCGTCCAAACATCCACGAATTTGTCGATTTCCTAGATCGTGTGACAGACCCGCAAGCCGCCGAAATGGCGGGATCGCTACGCAAGGTGATCGACTGCCATTTGGCAGTCGTTGTGGTAGATACTCGAAAATCTAGTTCCACAGCAGACTACCTTGATGAAATCGATTTCCTGCGAACCTGCGGCACTCCGATTGTCGTCTCACTTAACTTTCTGCACTCCAAAAAGAGCAAACCGGAAACATGGCGATCGCAGTTGATAAAGCTTGGAGTAACGAACATCGTTGAATTTGATGCTCATGTAAGAACACGCAAAGACGAGAAGAACCTGTTTCGTTCGCTTGAGGCTCTCTCTCAAAGTCAGCTTCACAAGGACTTCATCGAATACTGGATTGAGTCGCGTGATCGTGCCGCGGGAGAGAAGGACCTGCGCGCCATAGTAAGTATCAAAAGGGGGGTTTTCGCACTGTCGGCGCTTTCGGTCCAAAAGACGAAGCTGAATCGAGGCAATGCGAAGGTCGCTCAAAAACAAGCCATCGAAGAGTTTCAGGACATGTTGGCAGATTGCCTTTGGAAGTCTTTGGTTGATGTTCTTGCTTGTTACGATGTGCAGGAAAAGTACATCGAGCTGAAAACCGATGGCCGTAGAATACGAGCAACCAATGAGCGGCGCGGATATCCATGGCGTCCTAATTGGTTCAAGGCTGGAACAACGGGTGGAGCCGCCGCAACTGTCGCTGCAATCGAAGTCGCGACTGGCGGCATTACGCTTGGCATTCCTACCGCGATTACCTTCCTGGCGACCTACGGTGGGATGCAAATGGCAGAAGTAAAAATGAATCCCGATGGCACCGCATTCACTGTAGCGATTTCCCATGACCAACTCATTCAACTCGCCGGTTGCATGATGGAGCAAGCACAGAGAGCCCGCATCCTTGGTCGTGGCGCGTTCCCGAGCCCCAATGATCCGAATCAGACCGTACCTTTTCAGGTTTATCCAAAATCTAACGTATTTGCTAATGACCAGGTTCGCGAGGCAGTTCTAGATTTTGCGAGAACGCGTCCGAAACGTTCCGAGTCGTTCGACGCCAAACTGATGGAAATCCTTACCCAATAATCGCCCAATGAAATCCAGGACCAAACTATCAGTGTCTTCAGCGTCGATTCACAGCACTAGAATTGACATTGGGGACCGAAGTGAAAGGTTGAAAAGAATGGCTGCCATGAACCCGGACAGTCGAGTTAAAGTGCAAGACGTAACATGATTAATGCAATCATTCAAAAGTTTATTATGCCACGGCCACCCCGTGGCTATAGCATTCGGACCATGCAAAACCATGGCTATCACTGCCTTGGATCCGCAGGCCAGCCGCTTGCATGGCTGAAGACCCCAGACGCGCCATTGGCTATCGTGTGCTTCTTTCATGGAAATGGCGAAAATGCCTCGGATTGGGTGACTGACTTGAGTTTTGTCACTAGCGAGTGCCATTGTGTTTTGGCATTGATGGAATTCCCCGGCTACGCGGACACGAATCAACGCCTCGCAAGAAGTAGTGATGAGCTTGTAAGTCATGCAGTCGATGGGATTACACGAATCGCAAACGAGCACGCGGTTGCCGATTTGCCAATCATCCTATGGGGACGCAGCCTGGGCGGTGGCGTTGCTGCTGCGGCAGCTGTGAAAACGCCGATCCAGGGGCTGATTTTGGAGAGTACATTCTCGTCTATTTCATTGCTGGCCACCGAACTTGTCCGACGCGTTCCGAGGATTGCGATGGCAGCCACGTTGTATCGTTTTCAGCTGGAAACCGCAAATAGTCTAAAGAGGCTGGATTGTCCAATCCTGATTGCGCATAGCGAACAAGACGAATTGATTGATGTCTCGCATGCAAAAAGGAATTTCCGTGCGGCGGATTACCCGAATCAACTTGTCGAGCTGTATGGAAATCATAACTCGGAAAAGCATCATCAAGCGAATTATCGTGTCGGTTTGGACCAATTCGCCAGCGAAGTTGCCGCGTATGTTGGATAGCGATCGACGAGATATAGTCTTTCGCCAAGATGACTGCTAACGACACCTAACCCCAACTTGCTTTAAGTCACGCATGACGCTTCTCAAAGACCTGATCGACATTCCCGAACAAGTCCACCGTGGCGACTTCGTTTTGAAGTTGGCCGAGGATGTGGCACAGCCCGACAAGGTGCTCGATCAGTACGTGGTAACCGATCAACTCGTCAAATGCTTCGACCAGGCGTTGGGCTTTGTTCGCAATGCGGTGTCCAATCGCAGCAGCAAGGCGACCTACCTGCACGGCAGCTTCGGTAGCGGTAAGAGCCATTTCATGGCGGTGCTACACCTGATCCTCTCAGGGAACGCCCGGGCTCGCGCGATCCCGGAACTCGCCGGAGTGATCCAGAAGCACAACGAATGGATGGAAGGCAAGAAGTTCCTGCTGGTGCCCTACCACATGCTTGGTTCGCACGACATGGAATCCGGGGTGCTGGGCAGCTACGTCTCGTTCATGGCTGCTTCGCATCCCGATGCGCCGATCCCGCCGGTCTACATGTCGGCAACGATCATCGAAGATGCCCGCCGTGAACGCGACAGCTATGGCGAAGAGGCGTTCTTCAAGCGATTGAATGCCGCCGTTGGCAGCGGTGGCACCGGTGGCTGGGGCGAATTGGAGTCAACCTGGGATGCGGAATCATTCGAGCGGGCCGCATCGGCGGTGCCGGATTCGGAAGAGCATCGTCGATTGGTGAGCGATCTTTTGGGAAGCGTGGCGACGTCTCACGCGGAGGTGGTCAGCTCCCGGGGCGGTAACTTTGTTCGCTTCGACATCGGGTTGTCATATATGAGCCAGCACGCGGCAAACCTTGGCTACGACGCGGTGCTGCTGTTCTTGGACGAGTTGATTCTGTGGTTGATCTCCAACTCGGCGGATCAATCGTTTGTCAAACGCGAGGCTTCGAAACTGACGGCGTTGGTGGAGGCCCAGTCGACCGATCGGCCGATTCCGCTGATCAGCTTTGTGGCGCGACAACGGGACCTCCGCGACGTCGTGGGTGAGGGTGTGCCTGGGATCGAACGTGGGAACTTGGGCGACACGCTGGACTTTCAACAAGGTCGCTTTGAAACCATCACCCTGGAAGACCGCAACCTGCCTGCGATCGCGGAGAAACGGATCCTCAAATGCCGCGACGAAGGGGCAAGAAAGGAGCTGGATGCCGCCTTTGCACAAACCACGAAGGTGCGTCAATCGGTAATGAATGCCTTGCTGACCGAGGAGGGCAACGCGGATTCGTTTCGGAAGGTGTATCCCTTCAGCCCGGCACTCGTACAGACGCTGGTGGCGGTTTCGAGTGTCTTGCAGCGGGAACGATCGGCACTGAAATTGATGCTGCAGTTGCTGGTCGATGGCCGCGAGACGCTCAAGGTCGGTGACTTGGTACCGGTCGGTGACTTGTTCGACGTCGTGCAGCGGGGCGACGAGGCGTTCAGTCCAGAAATGCAAGTTCATTTCCGCAACGCAGAACAACTGTACGAGCGGAAGTTGCTGCCCATTCTGGAACAACAGCACGGCCGGCGCGAGACGCTGGATGCGTTGCCCGTGGATGATCCCAAGCGAGTCGCGTTCCGTAATGACGATCGGTTGGTGAAAACACTGCTGTTGTCGGCGTTGGTGCCGGATGTCGAATCGCTTCGCGGCTTAACGCCGGAGCGTCTGGCGGCGTTGAACCACGGGACGATCCGCACACCGATTCCGGGTCGCGAAGGCCAGGAGGTCTTGCGTCGACTGCGGCATTGGGCGGGTACGGTCGGCGAAATCCGTATCGGCGAGGAAGCCAACCCGACGATCTCGGTTCAGCTTTCGGGCGTGGATACGGAAAGCATCATCAAACAGGCCGAACGCGAGGACAATCAAGGCAATCGCGTGCGGCGTGTGCGTCAGATGTTGTTTGAGCAGATCGGCATTCAGGGCGAGGGCGAGTTCGAGCAATACCACGAATTCACCTGGCGGAACACGAAGCGAACATGCTCGGTGTTGTTCAGGAACATTCGCGAGCTCCCCGATGCCTCGCTGGAGAATGACAACGAGAACGATTGGAAACTGGTGATCGATTTTCCGTTTGATGAGCCGGGACATGGCCCGCGCAGCGACATCGCCCAATTGCAGAAGTTCTCGCAGTCCCACCCGGCCGGGGCAAAGACGATTTGCTGGCTGCCCCAGTTTTTCAGCGACGACGCTCGGAAGGATTTGGGCCGGTTTGTGATCCTGGAGCATATTCTGGCCGGAGAACGGTTTGCACAATATGCCAGTGAACTATCCCCACAGGACCGGCAGGCCGCAAAATCGCTGATGGAAAACCAGCGCAGTATTCTGCGAACCCGAGTTCAGAATCACCTGGATGCCGCGTACGGGCTGGAGTCGATCTCAACCGGTTCCCTCGACACGACGCATGAGCTGGACCAGAACGAGCAATTTGTTTCGCTCCGCAACGGCTTTGACCCCCAACCACCGGTGGCCGCCAACTTGGCCGACGCGATGGTCCACCTGTTGGATCAAGCGTTGGCGAGCGAGTATCCCGGTGCGCCCGAGTTCGGCGAGGAGGTCAAGGCGACCCATTTAAGGAAAGTGCAGGCGGTTGTGGAGGAAGCGATCGCTTCGCCGGAGGAGCGGGCTCTCGTCGACAAGCCACTTCGGTCGCTGGTGCGCGGACTGGCGAATCCGTTGCTGCTAGGCGATCTCGGACACGACAAGACACACTTTGTGATCGGGCAACACTGGCGCAAGCATTTTCTGCAAAAAGCCGACAGTGGCGACCACATCCCCGTGTCGAGTTTGCGGCGGTGGATCAACGAACCAAGAGCGATGGGGCTGCCCAAGGAAGCGGAGAACCTGATCATTCTGGCGTTTGCAGCACAGACGAATCGCACGTTCTTTCGACACGGTGGACCATGGGATGTGACGTTAACGAGCATTCCCGATGACTGTGAACTTCGCGAACAGAGGTTGCCGACCGAGAGCGAGTGGGAAACGGCGGTGACCCGTGCGCTCGAGATCTTTCACGTGACCAGTTCGCCACTGCGTAGCGCCAGTACGGTGGTCACGCTTGCAAATGCGGCCAAAAAAGTAGCTGTGGAGCAGCGAGCGAATGTCGCGAACTATCGCAAACAACTCATCGACCGGATGAGCAAGCTGGGAATCCAGACGGACACGTCGGATCGGGCATCGACGGCAACCGCAACGGGGATCCTGACACAAGCCCTGGCGGATGCCTCCGAGGGCGATGTGATTAAAACCTTAGCGGAAGCCAAAGTTGAAACCACCGCATCAGCCATGGGCGAGTGTTTGACCAAGTCAAGCCAACTCCAGGGCACGCTAAGCGGCACTAACTGGGAGATTTTCGATGCGATCGCGAAGTTGGGCGCAGAGCACCAAACACGTGCCGAAGAAATTCTGACGTCCATGCGAAACGCGATCTCGTGTGACGAGCACGTTGTCGCGTTGGGACCGGCGTTAACCGGCGCCCAGTCGCAGGCACTCCGACTGATTACTGATGCCGCGGCACCATCCACACCAAATGAAGTCAGCGCCCCGCCGAAAGCCCCGAAGAAGCTGCCCCCCGTTACAATCCCTCCATCAGCCAAGAAGCGGGTGGTTCAGCAGGACACGGAAGCGGATTTGGACCTGGAAGCCACGCGTTCCTTGATCCAGCGATTGGAAGGCGAACTGAAGAGTGACCAGTCCATTCGATTGAGCGTCAGTTGGATCATCGAGGAATAACTTGTGAACGACCTGACCTTTAATCAATTGAAGGCCCAAGTCGCGGCAGTCCGGAAGAAGATTCCGGAGTCGACGGCGATCGCGATTCGGTCCCATCATCGCTGGACGGGTGAACCCGAGCGTCGAGATGGCGACGATGTGTACCTGATTCATCAGTGCGACTCACCGTTGGCCATGCGCGTGGCACTTCGCCAGCAGAGCGAACCGGACGGGAATGGTGCGCGGCCGACGAGCATCTTGATTACCGATTTGGATGACGAGCAAATCGGTGACGATATCCTGGTACGCCTGAAGCCGCGAAAAGTGGTGCCGCTGGACAATTGGCAAATCGTCAAGTCGTTGTTTCAGGCGCGAGAGATTGATCCGCGGGTCACCGGGCATCATTGGATCGCGGCAGAACTGATGAATTACGGTGCGATGCGGGATTGTCCGCCGGCGACGAGCGGGTTCTTAGATGCCGAATCCGTGTGGCGAATCTTGCTGGTGCAACTCATCGGATTTGAAGGCGAGACGCCGGATTTATTGGGGCTGCTCAAATGGTCGACGTCGGCAGAGAACGTGGGGCGTTGGCGGGCACTGGATACCCCTATTCGCGATTGCGTGCGTGAATGGATGACTGGACTTGCCGGCCCCGCAGCAGAAGCTGTCTTACGTGCCTGTCTTGAAAATGAAAGACCCGATGCATTGCCGATCGGATTGGCGGCTGGTGTCGTATTGCATCCACGGGCAAAGGGGAAGCTTGAAAAAGCGTCCGGCAAGCTCGAGGAACGCTATTTGTCGGGTGAGACGCCAAAAGAACCAGTTGTCGCCGCGTGGCACGCTGCGGCTTCCGACGTCGTTCGATTGGGAATTAGCGACGGCCGACTGAAACAGCAGTTGCTTGCTCGGGGTGACGAAATCTTACAAGAGTTGGGCGGTGACTCGCACGCTTGGCTTAGCGATACGTCTCCAGTCGGTTTCGATCAACGCTTGGCTCGTTTTGGTGACCGCCTCGGCACTGTGCTGAACGAGTTGAAGAATGGGCCAGCAGATCTGGAATCCCTCGCCAAAACCCACGATTTACTGCAGACACACGACCGAGCCACGCGGGAACGTCGAAGGATGGATCGCGTTCAAATGGCGATGAGGTTGGTGCGATGGCTTTGCGACCGAGAACGTGATACTGCGTCGCATTCAGCACGTAGCCTTGCGGAGGCGGCCGGCATGTACCTGCGAGAAGGTGGCTATGTTGATTGGGCACGGCTCACATTACGGTCAGGTGATCCCGTTCGAGAATTGTCGCAGGGGTATTCAAAACTCTTCGACCAAGGCACATCGCTCGCCGAATCACGTTCGCAGCACTTCGCAAAGCTTCTCAAGGACTGGACAGCGAGCCACGTAACAGACGATCTATTGGTTCCCGTGGAACAGATTCTCGATCGAATCGTTTCGCCGATTGCGAAGAAAACTCCAGTGCTGGTGATTGTGATTGACGGGTTGTCGGTCGCTGTCTTTCGCGAGTTGATGGATGATGTATTGGGCAGCGATTGGGCACTGTTGGCCGAAGAAGAGGTAGGGTTAAGATCTGGCTTGGCGACGATCCCGAGTGTCACCGAAGCGTCGCGGACCAGTTTGTTGTGCGGAAAGCTCGCACAGGGCGGGTCCGCAAATGAAAAAACGGGCTTTGCAGAGCACTCGGGATTGGTCGCGGCTTCTCGTAGCACGCATCCGCCGGTTCTTTTTCACAAGGCTTCTCTGCAAGAATCCGAAGATGCAAGTTTGGCAGCGGATATTCGAAAAGAAATCGGTTCCTCGCATCGAAAGGTTGTCGGTGTCGTGGTAAACGCCGTTGACGATCATCTACTCAAGGGCGAACAGATTGATACGCGCTGGACACGCGACGAGATCAAGGTTTTGCCGGCCCTCCTGCACGAAGCCAAGATGTCTCGTCGCACTGTCATCGTTTTGAGTGATCACGGCCACATCCTGGACTGCAACGCTAAGGGAAAGAAGGCAGACGGAGGGGAACGATGGCGCTTCGACGAAGATGATCCGGCTGAGGGCGAACTTCAGATTGCCGGCCCACGCGTTGTCATTCCCGAATCCAAAAAGCTGATCGCACCGTGGTCCGAAAAACTTCGCTACGGAATTAAGAAGAACGGTTATCACGGTGGACTGACGCCACAGGAAATGGTCGTCCCGATTGCGGTCTTGAGCACAAGCGATTCATTTCCCGCGGGGTGGCAAGAAGCAACGGTCGATTTGCCGGCTTGGTGGAACGAACCGCTACCAATCGACTCCGATATTGAACGGGAGGTTCCGGTTATCAAGCCGCAGCCAAAGAAAGCTCCCGAGACGCTATTTGATTTTGCTGAGGCAATCGAAGCATCCGAGCCGAAGAAAGCCACAGACCCTTCTGGCAAGGAATCGAGCGATAAATCTGAGACCGCTGCGGTTTGGATTCAGGCGTTGCTTGCTTCGCCGATCTTTGAACAGCAAAAGACGCTCGGTGGTCGAGCGATTCCTCGTGATGAAGTATTTGCGAAAATGCTCGGCACGATTGACGCTCGCGGTGGCAAAATGACATCGCCAGCCTTGGCGAGTGCCATCGGTTTTTCATCGATGAGACTGCGAGGCCTGCTGGCGATCGCCGGCCGTGTTCTTAACATTGACGGCTACGCGGTACTCACGCATGACGAAGCGTCTGATACCATCACGCTGGACCGAACACTGCTGTGTAAACAATTTGATCTCACCGAAAAGTAGCGAATCCATTGGTTGACCCTCCGACTCATTCGATCAGTCCCCAGCGACGGCAAGAAATTGTCGATGCGTTGCGTCGCGGAACCGTCCCACGCAATAGCCTGGACGCATTTGCTGTGGGGCTAGATCATTTGGAGGGGACGCTTGACGAAGAACTGAAAAAGGTTGTCGCCGGCGGAAGTGTGTTTAAGGCGGTTCGTGGGGACTACGGCTGCGGCAAGACGTTTTTTGCCCGATGGCTTTGTGATCGTGCTCGGAAAATGGGTTTCGCGACGTCGGAGGTCCAAGTTTCTGAAACGGAAACGCCGCTGCATCGGCTCGAGACGGTTTATCGGCGGTTGACCGAACGCATGGGGACCGCAGGGGCGCCATCGGGAGCCCTTCGAAATCTCGTCGATGGTTGGTTTTTTACGCTCGAAGAAGATGTCTTGGCCGAGGGGGAAATCAACGAGAGCGACGAATCGGCGTTACTCGCCCGCACCAACGAATTGCTGGAAAAACGTCTGGGTAAGGTCAGCGACACAGCTCCGACCTTCAGTGCGGCTTTGCGTGGTTATCGCAAGGCGCAATCCGAGGGAGATGGTGCGACCGCGGAAGGAATCCTGGCTTGGTTGTCGGGTCAACCCAATGTTGCGGCGGCGGCAAAACGATACGCAGGCGTCAAAGGTGATATCGACCATTTCGGCGCTTTGAATTTCTTACAAGGTCTGCTGACAGTCATTCGAGACTCCGGTAGCGCGGGAATGCTGGTGGTTTTGGACGAGGTCGAAACCATTCAACGGGTACGCAGCGATGTTCGTGACAAGAGTCTCAATGCACTACGGCAATTGATCGACGAAGTGGATTCGGGACGATTCCCCGGTTTGTACCTGTTAATCACCGGTACACCCGCGTTTTATGATGGACCGCAAGGAATCGCACGCTTGGAGCCCTTGGCACAGCGACTCCATGTCGACTTTCAGACCGACGCCCGATTTGACAATCCGCGAGCAGTTCAGATTCGATTGCCAGCATTCAGTTTGCAGCGTCTGCAATTGGTCGGCTGCAAAGTGCGTGACATCTATGCGTCACACTGCAATAGCTCAAACAGGATCCGCGATCTCGTGGGCGATGACTACGTGCAGCAGTTGGCGTCGTCGGTGGCCGGTAAGCTGGGCGGCAAAGTCGGGCTGGCACCGAGAATCTTTTTGAAGAAATTGGTCAGCGATATCCTCGATCGCGTCGATCAGTTCGACGACTTTGATCCACGTCAACACTACACGTTAACGATGTCGGAATCGGAGCTGACTGCGGAGGAACGCCAAGCTGCAAGTGCGACGGATGTCGATGAAATCGAGTTGGACTTGTGAGCGGATTCGATCGTCTCCATCCGGCGCTTCAGCACCACATCGTCAACAGCCTGGGCTGGCGGGAATTGCGGCCTTTTCAAGAGGCGGTGATACCAGAAATCCTGGACGGCAAGCACATGATTGTGCTCGCGCCCACCGCGGGCGGCAAGACGGAAGCGTGTTTTTTTCCCGTAGCCTCACGCATGCTCTCCGAGAACTGGAGTGGGCTGAGCGTCTTGTACCTTTGTCCGATTAAGGCGCTGCTGAACAATTTGGATGTTCGCCTGCAGCATTATTGCACGCTTCTTGGGCGGCGCAGTGCTTTGTGGCATGGGGATGTGAAATCGTCTGGTCGGAAGAGAATTCTGCGTGAGCCGCCGGATTGCCTTTTGACGACCCCGGAATCGCTGGAAGTGATGCTCGATTCGCCAACCATTGACGCTCGCGCGTTCTTGGCGAACTTGCAAGTGGTTGTGGTGGACGAGATTCACGCGTTTGCCGGCGACGATCGCGGTTGGCATCTGCTCTCGGTATTGGAACGTGCGTCAAAACTCGCCGGGCGCGAACTGCAACGCGTCGGTTTGTCGGCAACCGTGGGCAATCCCAAGACTCTTGTTGATTGGCTTGCAGGGTCCTGCACTGGAACGCGTGATGTTTATTTGCCTCCACCGTCGGTTTCCAACGAGGCTGATGTCAAACTCGATTTTGTCGGTTCACTCGAGAACGCCGCGACTGTGATTTCTCGACTTCACCGTGGTGAAAAGCGTTTAGTGTTTGTGGACAGCCGGGCGCGCGCCGAACGGCTCGCTGCCGAACTTCGGCAGCTGCAAGTGACAACCTTTGTCACACACAGTTCTCTTAGCCAGGAGCAACGATATCAAGCCGAAGAAGCGTTCGCGACTCGCGAAGATTGCGTGATCGTCGCGACAAGCGTCCTTGAACTGGGGATCGACGTCGGGAACCTAGAGCGAGTGATTCAAGTCGACTCGCCGCCGACGGTGTCTAGCTTTTTACAGCGCATGGGGCGTACCGGACGTCGTGCCGGCACAACTCGCAATTGCCTGTTTTTGGCGACGAAAGAAGCGGCACTCGTGCAAGCAGCCGCCCTGATCGATCTTTGGGCCGATGGTTTTGTTGAGCCGATCGTGCCACCGCCGCTTCCGTATCACGTCCTGGCCCAGCAGCTGATGGCGCTGGTATTGCAAGAAAGCGGTATTGGCCGCAACGAGTGGTTCAATTGGGTGGAAGGTGTTCCTGGTTTTCAAGAGATGCCTGGCAGCAGGATTGAACAACTGGTCGACTTCATGCTGGACCAGCGAATTCTCTGGGACGAATCCGGCATCCTCGCGATGGACCAAGAAGGGGAAGCGACTTTTGGTCGTCGGAACTTCATGGAGTTGTTCTCGGTGTTCATGTCACCGCCCCTGTTTACGATACTCTATGGACGCCAAGAGTTGGGCAGCGTCGATCAGATGACGTTTCTCAGCAAACAAGATGGCCCGCGAATCTTGCTGCTCGGCGGTCGTGCGTGGCAAGTCAACCACATTGACTGGGCACGAAAACGCGCATACGTCGAACCGACCGAGGCGCGAGGAAGGACCCGCTGGTCGGGCGAAGGGCAAGGACTTGGGTTTGCGCTGTCGCAGTCCATCAAACGGCTCTTGGCCGGCGACGCCACGCGGGATTGGTGGTCGCGTCGGGCGAGCGAGTATCTGGGCGAGATTCGTCACGAATACGCGTGGTTGCACCCGGAATCAACGGTTGTGGTTCAATCCGCCGGTGGAGAGTGCCAGTGGTGGACGTTCGGGGGCAGCGGAGCCAACGCCACACTGGCATCCGAACTCAGTATCGAAATTGGCAAGCAAGTCAGACACGACAGTTTTGCCTTGAAGTTTGACCATTCGCTGAAATTACAAGATGCCGAGAATGCCATCCAGGCGATTCTCGAACGAGATGCTAGCGAGATGCGACCACCCGTTGAAGAATCAGCGATCGACGGGCTGAAGTTCTCGCAGTGTCTTCCCAAACAACTCGCAATCGAAATGTTAAGTCGGCGCCTCCAAGACATCGAAGCAACGACAAAACTCTTGGGCCAGTCTGTGCGATACGTTTCAATGCCGTAGCAAGCCTTACCGGACATATGGCTCGGATCGCCTGCACAACTTCGGCATGTTGTTCGCTGGTCACGTAGCAGCCTTCAAAAACGCTCGGAAGTACCTCAGCGACGAAATATGCCTGACAATCTGTCGCACACCATTCCAAGGGAGTGCCCAGAAAACGGCCCTTGTGAATCGGATTTCTTGGACTTGTTGACCTTTGCGGAAACGTAATATCAGAATACATGCCGCCCCACTTGAGTCGATGTTCTGGAGCTAGGATAATTTTGATCCCCAAGAGGGACGATAGCAGAACATTGACCTGACCACAGGCAAGTCTTTCGATTCAAGATGCATTTACCCTCCCAGGCCGAACCGAATCCCGTATCTGCAAAAATTTCCGCGGGCCGATATGAGATCGGATGCTACAACATTCCAAACGCTAGCCCTGTTCATAGTCGAGATTTCGGTGATTTCTGGATCGACTGCTTCCCAGTGACTTTCGCGCACTTTGAAAAATTCGTCGCGAGTGGCGGCTACTTCAGTGATCAGCTTTGGATGGATTCTGATACCAATCGATCAGATCGATTGCCGCAGCAATCCGTTGATCAGCGTTGCAACGAACTAAACTCACACGTCGTGTCGATTCACAGAATGTTCAAGCAGGATCGGCTGAGGAGCGACGAGATTCCCTTGGTCGGATTGACGTGGATGGAAGCCGCTGCGGTGTGCCGTTTTTTCGATGCCCGACTTCCATTTGAATGGGAGTGGGAAGTCGCGATGAAACCGCAGGCCGTTCCGGGAAACAATCACAGCTCCGATTCCGTTTGGAATGGGTGCCCGGTTAGCCGATGGGGATGCGTGATTACGGTCGGCACGCTTCAGGAGTGGACCGCGGGACCGTTTACTCGCCGCTATTGGAGGGCTGCTGACGAGAACAAACCAGAGTTTTGGTCTCAGCAGTGCCGGTATGGGGTCTCAATGCGAGGCGCTGCGAAGGGAGACCTCCATTCTGATTATCGGTTCCGGCGGTCGACGCCACCCGACACTGCGAGTTCGCAACTGGGTTTCCGTCGCTTGTGGGAGACGAGACCATCTCACGAGCAAAGTACATTTTCATTCGTCGGGGTAAATTCATGAACAAACTGGTCGAGAAGAAAGTAACTTGCCCACATTGCTGGCACGATTTTTTCGGAGACCTTGCGCTCTATATTTCCCAGCATGATGAATTGTTCGGAGATCCCGTTCTTGGAGACGTGCACGCTCGAATTTCGCCGCATGAAGTGACGAAGACGCGAGATGGAAAGGTCCTTGACTCAAAAGGCTGGGAAATGCATGAGCGGGCATGCCCGAATTGCCATCTACAGATTCCATTGGATCTTCTGACCCTTCGTCCCAATTTCATCTCGATTGTCGGTGCCCCGAGGTCCGGCAAGACCTATTTCTTGACGGTGATGCTACACGAGCTTCGCCGCACGCTTGCCAAGCAGTTCCGGTATACGTTGGACCTTTGCGACAGCCACGACAAGAAGATATTGGTCGCGAATGAACAGACGCTGTTTTCGCCACTCGATCCGACAATCCCAGTGATGCTTGAAAAGACCCAAGAGCAGGGTGGCGACCTCTACAACAATGTCACACTAGACGGGGTCAGGGTTCAGCTTCCGAAGCCCTTTTTGCTAACCATTCGTGGTGTCGACGGTGCCAAGCTTCCTGTAAGGGCCAAACAAGCCAGCATCGTTCTATACGATAATGCAGGAGAGTCATTCTTTGACGGTCGCGACAACGGGAGAAATCGTTCGACTCGGCATCTGGGAGAGTCCAACGCGGTGCTGTTCGCATATGACCCCCTACTGGAACCGGAGACCCGCCTGCGTTTGGCGATGGTTTCACAGGACCCCCAAGTCTCTGCGAAGGCTAGCTCCGCTCGGCAGGTTGATTTCTTAACTGAAACGATCCAGAGGATGCGCAAGCACAGTGGTACGCCTGTGAACGAGAGACTGAAGGCGTCGCTAGCAGTTTGTGTACAGAAGTATGACGTGTGGCACACGCTTCTGGACCACTGTCGCGACGAACACGGAAACCGTGTCATCGACAGCACGTCCGTTGAATTCTTTAGAAGGCACGGAGTTGCCGCACTGGACATTGGCGAGATCAATGTCGTTTCGCACATCGTCCGCGGATTCCTGAACGACATTTCTCCAGAATTTGTCAGCCGGGCCGAAGCCAACTTTGAACGTGTGCGGTACTTTCCGGTCAGCGCCTTGGGGTGTAGCCCAACGCTCGACGGGGAGTTTTTGAAGATCGCACCGATGGATCTACAACCGTTCAGAGTTGATCATCCAGCACTTTGGCTCATGAGAGAATGGCGGATGATCGCCCGTACGAAGGACCCCCGCCCCAACCCACGCTTGCGGCCTGTCGCGACGCTTCGATCCGTAGGAAAAAGACGCATGGAAGTCGCTTGCCCGAAGACAGGTGAACTCTTCGTTCTGGACCACGAGTATGCTGGACGCGATTTTTACAACTTCAACACGCACGAGTATTTTTGGATTCCTGAGATCAATGCGGCAAAGTCGCGGCAAACTGCTGAACCTAAGGTGGCGAAAACTTCTAAAGCAACTATGCAGGGCCTTGGACTGAAACTCGGGCAAGGTAGGCCGAAGCCAGGCGATGAACGCCAAAAAAAGAAACGCGGTTGGTTTCGATAGCACCTGGCAAGCGGAGCGCCGTCGATGCAAATTCACGAACAGATCTATACATCTGCCCCGAAACTTCTTGGCCTGAGCCAGGGTGATTTGGGTGTTGTTGCGCAATCAGAGGGATTTCCACGGCTGATCGAAGCAGACTTAAATCGCTTGTCTTCGTATCGAATTCGAAAGCAGTTTTCGATTGACACACCATCGCTCCATCCCCCCCGTTTTGTCATTTCGGCATTCGGTCCGCAGGGCAGATACTACTGCATTTCACGCATCGTTTTCGCCGGTGCTGACCACACAGGGCGTACCGCACCTCTCGCCCATCACGTTGCGGTTCGAGCGGAAAACTGGAACTCCGCCAGCGCGTCTTGCTCCGACCTCGTGCGGTCGCTGCTGCCTTGGTTTGTCAGGCGATGGGAAGGGGAGCCCAAGCGTTTTTCCCCGCCCCGGGATCTACCTTCGCTGCAAATCGTCGATCCGAAATCCGTATTCCCCGGTACTAGCTGGGAGAAATTCGCTGATCGTCCAGCCGTGGCGTCACTATTCGGTTTTTTCGCCCAACGTTTTGCGGAGGTCAATCAGTCCAGCGCACCGCCGATCGTCGTAGTGATTCCCGATAGCAATTGCAACGCAGGTGAGCTGATAAGTGATCTGCTGTTTGTCCTACCACCGTCACGTCAATCCGCCGTCAGTTTTCAGACGCACGTCATCGATTCATCCGATGTCATCGAGGGAATCGGCGTCCTGTTTACGTATTCTGATTCGCCATTCCTCGCGAAGACCTTATCTCGCACTGATTCGCGTCGGCCCACCGTGTATGACTTTGTCAGCGGCAAAATGCCAGTGACTGACTTAAATGACTACGGACTGTGGGTTGCATCGCAAGTCAACAGCACAGCGAAATGCCAGCGATTCAAAGATGGCACCGAATTGCGAGAGCGACTGGGGAAGACTGAATCGGCAAGAGAATCGCCATTCATCCATGCCGAAATGTTGCGTGAGAGCTTAGCTTCTTCGTCGCCGTTCACGAACTTTCAATCATTAACAGAGTTTTTGGCAAAGGTTTCTTCCTCATCAAGTGGTGCAGCCGACCTCGTAGCAGATTGGTCAAAAAAGGCAATCGATGATCACTTTGCCGCGAACAGTCGGCAGTCGGACTGGAGTTCACTTGCTCAAATTTCACAAAACGAATACTGGCCCAAACTAGCGCGAGAGCACGCAATTCAAGTGATATTTCGGTGTCCTGTGGAGGCGTTGCCGTACTACTTTCAGGCGATCCACTTAAGCACGTCATCGCCCGGCGAGGAGCGAACGCGATTGAAGACATTTTTGCAACAGAAACCGGAGACGGTTGGCTTGATGATAAAGGGTGCAGGCCAGACGCAAGAAGGAGTCTACCTTGACGCTGTCGACAAAATTTTCCGGGTATTACTTCCGATCTCAACTGTGTCGGAGATTGAAGACTGGGGAGGATTGATTTTGCGTGTCGCATCAGCAGTCCGGGCCAGAATGATGGATTCTCTCTGCTTTAATATAAGGGCAATGTTTCGTGAAGGGATCTTTTCTAAAAATGATGCGCGGAAGACCTTACAGTTCCTAAACGAACGCATTGCAAAGGAAGCGCATCAAAGGCTCGTCTTTGATTTCCTTGAGTCCGCTGCGGACGATATTGAAGTCCTTTCTGATGAGATTGGTTGGATCGAGAGTAACCTGGGAGATCAGCTGGGTTTTTTCGACAGCTACGACCGAACAAATCACTCCGCGGTTGTCAAGAAAGCGATCAAGGATTTTGTTTCACCGCCACCGCCACCGCCACCGCCACCGCCACCGCCACCGCCACCGCCACCGCCACCGCCACCGCCATCCGCGCCGGCGATGGAAGAACCTGAGACTGCGCTGGGTTCGCCAACGGGAAATGACGAAGTTGAAGATGATTTTTGTGCTCGAATGGGATCGTCGAGTGCTGACCAGCACCCACTGCCTCCGCATCCTGGCGTCAACACTACATCGAGTAATGAAGAAGAAGTGAATGATGGAATCGGGTTGAAAGTTTGGGTGCTCATTTGCGGAATCCTGGCACTCTTGACAATTGCTGGCGTCACATTCCCATCTATGTACGATCGCTTCGTAGGCAGTTCGAAGCGTGACTTCAACTGGACTCATTTGGCTATTTGGTGTGGGCCAGCCATAGCCGCCTGCTGCGTTTCCGCAGTGATCGTCTGGATCGTCGAACAGATCAGAGATGTACGAAAACGCGTTGTCTCTGAAATGTTGCTTCAGTTTTCAATCGGATTGATCCTCTGCTCAACGATCTGGTCACTTGGCGGTTTGCTCCCGCGTCACTGGTTGCACAAAGCTCTTGGCTGGTTGCTCGGAGCGATGCAATGACAGCCCAGTCCGGAACTCGTGTTCGATCACTCCAGCCTGATTTGAGTGCTGAAGTCCTGCTAGACGAACAGGAAAAGGTTACAAGTCGACAGGTTCTCAACGACCTCCGAACGGTGATTCTCTGCTGGGCCCACGGTCGCCGAGATCTGCCCGAGTACTTTGAGCACGAGTTCAAAATCGCGTCCGTTGTCCGACAGGTTGTTTCTGCAGCGGTAGTGCACACGCAAAAAATGCGCCGCGAGTTACGATCGGAGCTTATTGCCTATGACCGGGGGATCATTAGTGGCACCCCTATTCCCACGAAAAACTTGTTTAAACTTACACCCGTACGTAATCCCTGTGCCTTCCCCAGTGGGCTGTCAAGATGTTCGGAAAGGGTTCATTTCGGCGAGTCGCTTCATGTATGTGCGACCTGCTCTGGCGCTGGCGAGATCGAATGCTCCACTTGCCATGGAGGTGCAACGGTTGCCTGCAATGCATGCGACGGGGTAGGCAACCTTAGGTGCCAAGGCTGCTCAGGCCAGGGCGAGGTTCTCGCAGGTGGTACCGACACTCGCCGATGTAGTTTGTGTCTGGGTCGGGGGATTGTGGGGTGCGAGGTTTGCGACGGAACCGCGCAAGTGGATTGCACACGGTGTTCTGAAGGCACAAACCCCTGCACAACTTGCGGAGCGACTGGCCAAATGCGTCAGATCTGGCACTTAGACACGCGATCAACAACACTCACGAGACATCGTCTGTATTGCAAGAATGGGTGGGTCGACGATGATAGTGATGTCGCCATCGACAGTGTTCTAGTGAAAAGAAAGGATTGGGAAGCTCCACGCGGTGAATTCGATATTCAGAGAATCCGTGACTTGATGCCCGGGCATTTGGTCGCTCACGCAGTCGATATGATTAGAAGTTCGCTGGCCCCGCCAAGTAATTCAAGTTGCGACTCGGGACTTCGTGTTGAAGTGCGTGCCGCCTATTTGTATCACGTCATCGTCGATCAAAACGATCAGAAGAGCGAATTTTTTGTGAGTGGATGCTCCAATACGGTGACGCCACACAAAATGCCGGAACGTTCCAGTACGCTCAGCGGTCGATTGGTGCGCGGGATCAATGGATTTTTTGAGGCAACCGGGTTGGCTGCGCGAAGCACAACAGACGCTGCCTACGTACAAGCTGTCAAGAACGGTGAGGTACATCTTTCAGATATCCGCCAGGTCGCGGCGGACCTTCGCAAGTTAGGTGCCAAGGCGACACGAACCCCCGATGGCTATTCCATAACGCTTCCGCGCGCGCCGAAGAGGCATGCGACCGTACAAGTTAAATTTGACTACGACTCCGCAAACAATTGCATCATCCATTCGGCTATCTTCTTGTGCCAGGCAGATCGACACCAGTTCCCACGCGCATTAGCACTGAGTCGAGACCTGACGGTTGGCTGCATTGCGTTGGAGGAAAGCAACGATCGCTCGATCGAAAGCTTCTATCTGGTTGACCGCCAGCCTTACGGAACCGTCTCAGCAGTCCACTACTATGAATTACTAAAGCAATTGTTGGTTGCGGCGTATCGGATCCATATCGACAAGAAACTCGGTTAGAGCAAGGAACTTAGTTGGGCATGGTCACAATAACTGAATTGGCGGAGTTTGTTTCTCTTAACTTTCGAGTTAGTCCCGAGATCGGTCACGATGAGTTTGTCTTTACCATTGGTCTTGAGAATGGGCGGCGGCAGACTGTGATGGTATCACTGTCTGACAAACGTAGTTGCAAGGTGATTGAAGTCAAATCACGTTGCTGTGTTGCGAATAATGCCAAAATTGTTCGGTCGGCATTGCGTCGTAATATGAGGACACCGTTGGGTGGGTGCGTAATGGACACTTCTACGGAACCACATACGATTGATTGTGTTCAGCGGTTGGTCGTCCCGGTGAAGGTTGGGCCGAATCTTAGAGAATTCATGAATGCGGTTTCATCGATCGCTACCCAGGCGGACGCAATTGAAAAACGAACAGGCGGCGAGGATGTCTTCTAAACAGGGGATTGCGCAATGAGCGGACGAAAAGACTACTCCTATGTACTTGAGGCTTCCAGGGCTGCTCGGGCTGCCGCGGAGAGACTCCGAAGGCGGCAGGAAAGAGAAGCAGCGACACGTAAACGACTGCGTGAGGCGGAAGCGGAAGCGCGTGCGCGCAACGACAAGCTAAAGGCGGAGAGACAAGAAGCAAATCGCAGGCGGCTGGCTAAAATTAGCAGGAAGACGACGGAGACGTTACGAGAAAGGGGGCTTTCAGCTAAGGCTAGACTTGAGTCGTTACAAGCTGAAGGTAACGCGAATGTCAAAGCTAAGTTGGAGGCTGCGGCAGCTGCAACCCGCGAGGCGATTAATCGGTCAGATACCGGATCCGACAAGAATTGTCAAACTGAGCAGCCTGACTCGAATCTCGACCAGATAGTTGAATCGGCTGCAAAACTGGGGGTTGATTCAAGCGTTTTCGTTGATTTCTCGGAAGAGATGGCCGAGGAGGATGCGAACGAAAGGACAATGGAGGAATCTATCGGCAAGTTGGAGACAGCTTGCCGGGAGCAGGCTGAATTGAATGAACAAATCGAGAGACAAACCGATGTTATGCTTCAATGGCAAGCGAGCCTCGGCCGGAGTGAAGACGTTAGAGATTTCGCAAGTCAATCTCTGGAGCAATGGAAGAAGAAGGTTGAATCAATTACAGTAGAGCTTCAGGAGCAACGGCCGAACAAAGAAACGTTGAGCCGAGTGCAGGCGGCTATTCTTCTGGCCGAATCGATCGAGTCCGATGCAGGTGAGGTTGCAGAAAAATATCTTGCCCGTAATCAGGTGATGGCAGACATCATCGATTCACTGAAGGAAATTGGCTTCTTTGTTCAAAACCCTGAATTCTCTGATCCGGATCGCCCCGAAGGTACCGTCATTATCCGCGCGAACCGAGGAGATCAGATCATGACTGCGGAAGTGGACTTAGACAAAACCGTTCAGTCTGACTGGCAAGGAGTCCATGGTGCGTATTGTACAGACGCTTTCTTTGACTACGTCACTGCGATGGGGAATCGCGGAATTGAGATCACGCCAGACAGCCCCGACCTAAAACCAAAATTACTCGAAAAGGACGCGTTGGACCTGCCGAGTAACGACCAGCGGTCACGAGGCGCGCAGTGATGGAAGCACCCGTCTGGATCCAAAACCTGCGGAAGGCAATCCTGCTAGATCCACTCGTAATCCTACATGGCAACGTTCGCGATCTTTTTTATCTGGAATCGGAGAAAGTGCGCCGACTACCGCAACAAATGAGTGCGATAAAGTATGCAGAGTTTTCTACGTGGCTGGCGCTGGAGCTTGAAAACCAGGGATTCGAATTGGTCGTGTTTTATGATGCAGTCGACGAAGCGGTTGTCCTCCGACGCGCGATGGCAGAGCGATTTCGTGAGCTAGCGAGCCCCAAGAGTAGAAATCAGGACCGGAAGTCCATCGAAAGCCCTAAAAGGGCCGGGCCATCTTTGCCAACCGCGTCCCCTGATGTAGCATCGGATTCGAGCACAGAGGTGGCAGATGCGGACTGGATGGTCAAGCTGGATGAAAGTTTGACGCCAGAGAACTTCGTTCAAACCTTAAAAAGTCGCATTCTGAATCAGGCCGAGACACCAGTGGCCGTGATTTTTCGGTTCACCGATCGCTATTTAAGTTTTTCTGATCGGCAAGACAAAGAAGAAAAGCGACTTTCGATCCTCTTGCAAAAAGCGGCGATGTCGATTCCGGCCAGCCGAAACCCTGAGCAGCCGCAATCACGGATTTTTATGCTTTTTGATCTCGAGGGTGCCGTTCCGCAAGAACTTGGAGTACAGGCACCATTTGCCGGCTCCGCGAGGATACCAATTCCTTCCCAAGAAGATCGTGAGCTGTTCATTCGGTCGAACGCGGAGCAATTCTACAGTGAGCCGGGACAACGCTTCGACCCGGAACGAGACTTGGCTGAACTGATTGACTTTGCGAATCTGTCTGATGGATTGCGAACACAAGATTTGCTCAGTCTTTCAGCGTTGAGTCACGCCGAACAACTCGGTTTGGGAAAAGACCAGTTCCGTTCATTGATCGATCGCTTTCGGTTTGGCACTCGCGAAAATGCCTGGCTGAAGATAAAGAACGAAACCTTGAGAAACGCCGCGGATCAATTGCGTAAGCGTGTCAAGGGACAGGATGCTGTCATCGATGAAGTCGTACCGACATTGATTCGCGCTAAACTTGGCTTGACCGAAATCAGCAGCAAAGGTCATTCCTCAAAACCACGCGGAGTGTTCTTCTTTGTGGGGCCGACTGGAGTTGGGAAAACCGAACTGACCAAGGCAATCGCGGAATTGATCTTTGGCGATGAGAACTCGATGGCTCGTTTTGACATGAGCGAGTACTCCGAGGAGCACCAGCAAGCCAGGCTTGTCGGGGCACCACCGGGATATGTTGGCTTCGATCAGGGAGGACAGCTCCCAAACGCCATTCTTGAGCAACCCTTCAGCGTCATCCTCTTTGACGAAGTCGAAAAAGCACACGGTCGGATTTTAGATAAATTCCTGCAGATTCTGGACGACGGGCGACTTACCGACGGAATGGGGCGAACGGTGTACTTCTCGGAAGCGATTATCATCTTCACATCAAACATCGGCACATCACAACGATTCCGGTCAAGCGGTAGCGGTGCACGCCAAGTTCGCGAGATCCCAAGCAGGGCATCCTCTACGGTGGGAGACCACTACGATCGGCTCAATGAACTGAGCTATGACGAACTTTGCACGCATTTCCGTTCAGAAGTCCATGATTTCTTCGTCAATCAATTGGGCAGACCTGAGATTCTGAACCGAATCGGTGAAGACAACATTCTGGTTTTCAACTTTTTGAACGACGGTACCGTCAAAGACGCAATTATTCAGAAGCAGGTCGAAGACCTTGCTAACTACCTTTTACAAAAGTTCAAGGTATCTGTTGAGTTGACGCGTCCATTTCGAGAGGTATTGAAGCAGCATCCCAATGGATTTCAAAGGAATGGGGCTCGTGGAGTGAGGAATCTGCTGCGAAAACTGGTCCTCGACAAAGTTGCAATGGATATTTTTACCAATGGTGACAATCTGATTGGCCAGCGACTTGTCGTGGACTACGCTGCCAAAATGTCAACCATTGAATCCTCATTTGTTTTTGACAGGAAGAAGGTGCGACACGATTGGAGGTTGGCATGAAAGTCGATGCGACATTCCTTCGCAATGATTTGGTGCCCCCAGTTGTGGATCCGGACCACATCCAGCTTGCCAGGTTTCAAGAGCATTCGTACGTCGCAGGCCCGGGGCGTCGCTGCGTTGTCTGGGTTTCCGGTTGTCGACGCAGATGCCCGGGTTGCTTCCAATCTCAGTTTTTTGAGTTCAATGCTGGCCAGCGTGTCTCCGTTGACCTGGTCGCTGATCAAATCCTTGCAGTATCGGGGATTGACGGGGTAACGCTGTCTGGTGGAGAACCGTTTGAACAAAACGCTCCGCTTGCCAAGCTTTGTCAGAGGATTAAGGACGAATCGGAGTTGACCGTACTCGCGTATACCGGCTACCGCCTCGAATCGTTGCTTCAGAGCCGGGATCAGTATGCAGCCCTTCTCGAGCAGTTGGACATTTTGATTGACGGAGAATATCGGCAAGAACTTGGCGGACCGTACCTGTGGCGAGGCTCCTCAAATCAGCGTATCCATGATTTGCGGAATAAAGCGGATTCGCGTGCCATAGAAAATGAGTGCGTCCTCCACTCGGAGATGATCCAAGTTGCTGTTTCAGGTGAGAGGATAGTGCTGACCGGTTTTCCAGGACCAGATGTAGACAAACGGTTTCGACAGGCATTGGAGTCGCGTGGAATTGCCCTTAGTCGCCCTCACGACAAACGGCAGGTCAATGAGTGATGTCGAATCTGACGATCCGCTGATCGCGTATCGTGTTGTTCCTGTAGCTGGACGCACGCCTGTCGTTTTACTTCGCGTCGAAGTTGCCGAACCTGCGACGAAAAGCGTTGCGATTGTGCTGGACTTCTCAGATTCTTGTGTTTCCCTTGAAAAGCAACTAGAGTTGCTTCGGAAACTCTTGGGCACTTTGCCACCTTCGTGGCCGCTTGCGATCTATTGCCTGGGTAATCCCGATCCCATTGGAAATCCAGCGAATTCTCTTGCGAGCTTCCTGGACTGTAGTAATCCCATCCGGGACCTCTGTGACGACCGAATGTTGGATCAACGGTTTCGAGGCAGAGGAAGTTTTATCCGACCTTGCCTGGAAGGGATTTGCGGTCATCTCGGTCAGAACGCGTCCAAGGGGGATTGCCTCGTATTTGTACTGACGGATGGTCAGTTTTCTGATTTTGGGGCTATCAATGTTCCATCATCGCTGGATGTGGTCGCGATAACGCCGACCTCCGTGTCCGCGGCGAGTACTATGTTTCCGCGAGATTGCATCCAGTTTTTTGATGTTCGAGACCAGAAGATTGATTCGGTCATCGGTCGACATCGCCTTCCCTTTTTCGGTCCGGTCAGAATCGAATTGTTGGAACCGACCGTTGATTTAGCAACTGTATTTCGAGTTGCCCCCGGCGACCGATTAATCAATTGGAACAGCATCCACAATCACTCCGTCAATCTGGCTGCCGGAAACCTTCATCTCGTTGTTGACGCAGATCTATCAGTAGCAAAAAAACTTCGGTGGAAAATAACGTCCCTGGTAACCCAAGAAACATGCGTACTGGCAACAGAAGACGAAGCCATCCCCTCGGAGTCCCATATTGAAAAAGTGGTTTCAACGCATTTTTCGTCGCTTCGGAATGGCGAAGACGTTTCGTACCTTTTCAGGTTTACCGAGCAGTCCAGTGACATGCCGGAAGCATGCGCGGCGTTCGATGCAGCACTTTGTCTTGCGAATTCGTCCGCACCATGGATAGATGAAGCTGGAAAAATGCGGGTCCTTCAGAATCCCGTGCTTACCGCTATGTGCGAAGAGCATGGCAACGCTCGCTGCGATGCAATGCTACTACTATGTACTTCTCGGAAAAGTGACGATAGGGCACACGAAGTCCTGGCGCTAGGCCTTTCGCGAAGCAATGAATTCGGCTTTCGTATCAACTCGGGCGATCGGCTTGGCGAATCGGTTGCAACAGCGGATTTCTCAATCCGCTTCGACCGCAGTCACTATCGTTGGATGCTGCAAATTGCGGACGCAAATCCGCAAGAATTGGAGTACTATGCCAGCGAAGTCCTTTCGTTGCCGATCAGTCATTCGGAAAACGAGATCATAGCAGTTTTTTCCGGCAACTTGCGGTAACACCTCGCTACTTGTGGTGGTGCGGGCGAAGCGGATGGCGTTCTTGAATGATGCAAGCCGAATGCGAATACTAATCATCGCTAACGTCGCGACGCAGCCTGCTGCGATCGCCGGCCTCCGTCTCCATCAGCTGGCTGAAACACTGGTCCCGCGTCGGAGGGCGGACCGCCCTTGGACCTACGCCCGCGGCCGGCTCTTTAACCGTATCTCTACGGCAACAGGTCGCCCGCGACGCTGTTGACCACGGACCAGATTCGCCGGGATTTTGCGTAGAGTTCCGGAAGCTGCTTGGCGGTACCCTCCATGCAGTACGCGACCCCATCGGTATCGATGCACAGTTGCGGCTCGCTGTTGCGAATGAGGAACCAGTAACAGTACGCCGTTTCGATAGGCTGGTTCTCGAGACGCTGCGGTGGTGAATGGTCTGCGATGTGAGGGAATACGTCGAACCAATCTTGGCGTTTTCCTCCTGTCCAAACTGAGGAGTCGCCGAAACCATTTCGGCATTCCCAACGCTCACGCCGTCCAATTGAATGGGTTAGGAATTCGGCAATGAATCGGTAGGTGATCGTCGTTGGCGTGGATGCCGAGATCGTTTGGACAACTTGCCGCCCTAATGCTTCGGTAATCTCGTCTAGAAAAATCTGCGGTTCATCATCGAGCATTCGATCAAGCCAGTCACTCCAACTACGGTTTTCGTCGAGCCCCCAAACATGGACGCTTCCACCACGATTCACTTGCAGTCGTCGGGCGCTGTCCGTCCGATCGATCAGATCGAGCGTGTCGTAAGCTCCGCCGCCTGGGTGAGTCTCGAACAGCGTGAATCGATGGGGAAAGCGACGCCAAAGCTCGGTCACCAACCGCCATGAAAGGACTTCGTGCAATTGCCTATAATAATCCACTATTTCTGGTTCCAGGATTTCACGAATTTCACCTGAGTTCCATTTTCCGGAGCAGGGCGATGTGCAGTCACGGTATCTGCGTTTCGGATCTTGCCAAGCAGTTCAACAGCGTCGTCTCCAGTCGCGTAATTGTTCTGAATTAGCCAGCAGCAGACTGTGACGCCGGTTCTGCCGACGCCGCCGAAGCAATGGACGTAAACGGGACGATTGGCGGTGAGGGACAGATCAATCGAATCCAGAATCGAACGCATGCGATCGACGGAAGGAACGCTGAGATCTTTCACCGGAAATCGAAGGTGGGCAAACCGCTCACCCGCGTCCGCGGCGAAACTTCGAAGTAGATCGTCGTATCGCCGAAATGGTTTCCCGGAATTGTTCGTCTCGTCTTCCTCAACCAAGTTAACAAACGTCCGGATTCCAAGATCCCAAAGCCCTCGAACTCGGCGGACGTGATCATCCTGGTCCGGGGAACCGGGATAAGCACCAGCCAGCAGCTTTCCGTGAATGACCCAATATGCTCGATCAACTGGCGGTTTCGGCGGCAACACGAATCCGCCAGACCTCTCTTTTAAGGTTGAATTCCATTGTTCGCGTTCATTGGCCTCATTATGCGGACCACCATCGCACCAAGTTGATGTACCGGATGCGACTAATTCGCGTATTCGATCAAGAAGCGGCAACGCCTCGTCACGACACATTCCGTCGCTGTGCCTGCCAGCTCGCTGGGCACAAAACAGCCGTGTGCGGACGTGAGACAGGCAATCGCACTGCGTATCCGCTTCCGTGAAGCAGCGACTATCGCCCCAAAACTCATAGCCATTGAATTTGAGCGCAAATTGCTCGAGTTCGTCCATGTTTGCCGAACTCCCCGGAATGTCGCTCAATGTGAGAACCTCGTTTAAGATTCCCTGCTCTTGCGTGAACCGGGCACGGAGCATCGGAATCCCTGTTTGACGCCACCACGTAGGGTCGACGTGCCCACTGGACATGCCGCCGGCATCGAATCTCTCAACAAAAATGCTCTCGTCTGAGAAAAGCTGACCTCCGGTGAGTTCTTCGAAAGCCGTTACAAGTTGACCAATGAACTGCTCTGGTGTCTGAGGGATTTCAGAATCAGAAAACCGTTCGCGCAGCTCCTGCCAAAGCAAGGGGTCTCCCCGAAGTCCCCACTGACCGGGTTTAAGAAAGAGATTTTCTAACAGTTCGATTTTTGACATGGATAAAATTTTTGGACCAAGCTTCTCAAACTCGCCGATATATCAGCGAGGGACGATCACGGTGATTGGGGCACGCTCGCGATGGAACTTCATCGTCGATGCCAAGAGTATAAGTTCCCCTGCCGTCTCGACCGTTCCGTCGGCGAAGTTTACCGATCGTTTCAAGCAGATGATGGAGAAGTTCTTGTCGGGGACAAACTGAAACGGACTTTCGGTGAGTGCAAGAGACCGGGCCAATGGGACATGATTTGAGCCACGCACCAACGGTGCTTGCTCACGGCGACGCGTCTGAAAAAACGTCACGGAACGGGCCCAAGAACCGCCGTACCGGGGACCAGTCTGTGATCGCAAACACGACCGTTGAAAAGTGGCCGGCGAAATCCGATTCGAGTGCAGTGCGGAAATCCTGTGCGGTCCGTTTAGGATCATTCTCAAAGGCGCCGCAGCCCCATGCTCCGAGCACCAGGCTGCGGTAGCCGTATGCGGCGGCGATGGCGAGCACGCGTTGAATTCGGCTCTTCAGCAGGTCACCGGATCGTGGTTGCCCGATCTCCGGGGCGTAGGGTGCCGCACAGGTGAGAAAACTCAGCTGCCAAGGCGCTTCGAGTTCCTTGCCGTCATCGGAACGGAATATCGGCACCTTTGGCGAATAGATGGTCCAGTCGGTTGAATCGGGTTCTTCACGCTGCCGGTGGTGGTCGTACATCGGATCACCGACCAGTGTGAGAAACAGCGCGCTTGATCGGCAAAGGCCTTCTTCCTGGGCACGCGCGCCGTGCAGGAATCCGCCGCCTGGGTTCACTCCGTTCGCGAAATTCAGGGCGAGTGGCTCATGTCCCGAAACTGTCAGCTGTTCCGCAGCCATCAAAGTGGTTTCATTGGTGACCTGGACGGTCGTTTCAGCAACCGTCGCCGGCCTCGTTGCCGGCAATGGATATTCTGGCGCGATGCTGACCTTATCGGCAATCGCATCTTCGACCATTTTTTGAATGTTGACTCGCTGGCCCTTGGAGTTTTGATAAAACCCTGACTCGGAAATCTCAACTGCCGATCGACCGAGATCCCGAGCGAAGTCGCGCGAGATATCCAACTCGCGCCGACGGGCGTCGGCCATTTCATCGGAGTCGAGACAGGGAAGCAGGTGGAGACCTTGGTGTGAGTCGTTCATTGAAAAACTTGGTTCCAAACAATCGTGGTGCGGGAGCCGACCAATTTTAGTGCCTAGGCCGCAACGAAGAATAGGCAGTGAAATTTAGCTTCGAGCAGGAACAACGGATTGCGAGATCGGTAATCTTGGAAATGATCGCACAGCTGAGCGGAAGGTATGTCTGTTTACACCGGGCTCCAGACGACCAGTCGGTCGACCCCGACTACCGATAGGACCTCGATCAATAACGCATGCTGGCTTGCCAGGATCGAGAGCGACGACTTGAGGGAAAGTGACGGCTCTCCGTTCAACGCGATGAACAGCCTGATTTGGTCCGGTCGCAACTTCCGCCCTTTTTGAAGCTCCCTCCAAGCTGCTTCCCGCGGACTGATTCCGCCAGATAGCGTCTTCAGCGTTTTCGGAGTCTGGCTTCTAGCCCTGCGGTCATTCGCGCTCGCGAATTCGCGAAGTAAACGCAATCCGCGTGCCCCAAACTGCTGCGCACCGGCGTAATACATCAGCAATTGGCCGACGACCTTTGCCGCGGCATCCTGGGAATGCCCGAGTTTGGCTTCGACAATCACCAACCGATGTGGGCCTCGCATTGGAAGGAGTACCAAGTCAGCCGCCCCATACCCAAGTCCCATGCGACACCGCCGAATGTACAGCGAATCCGAGTATCCGAAATCGTCGCGGTTGCGAATGACGTTGTTCTCGATATATCGTTCTGATGCCATGCCGCCTGGGAGTCCTGCATTGAAGAAACCAAATTCACTTGTCGAGCCGCTTTTCGAAGGCCCGATCGATATTGTGGGAGATGTCCACGGCGAAATCGAGGCGCTCCGTGATTTACTCGGGCATCTCGACTATGGCGATGACGGTTTGCACGTCAAAGGGCGCCGGCTTGTCTTTGTTGGTGACCTGACGGATCGCGGTCCCGACAGTCCGGCGGTGATTGATTTGGTCAAGCGTTTCGTGGAATCCGGTCGGGCGCAGTGCGTTCTCGGCAACCACGAACTGAATCTTCTGTTGTGTGCCGACACAGGCAAGCGAAAATTCGACAACCATTGGTTTTTCGGCGAAGAACGGTCGCTCGACGGCTCTGACCAACCAACTCCCGCTGTTCTTGCCGATGACGAGATTCGCCAGTCAGCCGTTGATTTCTTCAAGACACTTCCGCTCGCCCTCCAACGAGATGATCTACGCGTCGTGCATGCTTGCTGGGACGATTCGATGATCCGGATCGCCCGTGAAGCGTCAGATGCCGTCGCCTTGCATGAGCGGTACCGGGATCTGATTGCCGTCGACCACGAGTTGCACCCCGAACTGGACACGGTCGATCGGAGACTTGCTCACCAGAATCGGAATCCGGTCAAGGTGCTGACGTCTGGCAAAGAACGTCGTGTTGCGACGCCGTTTGAAGCCAGCGGCAAGCTGCGATACGAGGAACGAGTCCCGTGGTGGGACGACTACGGGGCCGATGAGCCCGTTTGCGTGTGCGGCCACTACGCGATCCCCGCCGCCCACTCGCTATTGCCACCGCAGGTTCACTGTGTCGACTATGGGGTGGCGAAACGATGGCGTGAACGACAGCAGCCCGACCTTGACGGCAGCTTCGAACTTCGGCTCGCTGCGGCTCGGTTCCCGGAACGCGTTGTCATCTGCGATAATGGCAGCTCTGCAAGCTTGTTCTCTGAAGGGCCGTGATTCCATAGGTGTCGAAGCGATGTCTGAAAAAACATTCCCCACGGTGTTTTCGGCTGCCCAACGCAAGGTGATTGCGGAGCTGCTTCCCGGTCTTGAAGATCGGCTTGTGCTGGATGCGATTAATAATCGCACAGTGCACCTGACGGTGAAAGAGCTTCAGACCCTCCATGATCTGGCCCAAGCCGCTCGTCACTATCCGCATCATGGCATGAAACGCAACTCGCTTCGTCACGTCGTCGAGGCTGTCACGAAGTCCCTGGAATCCGCGACCGGGATTGGTTCGATTCCCGCGGCGGAGCGACTGTATCAGTTCAAGATCACGCTTCTCGAATCGACGCCGGCGATCTGGCGGCGAATTCAGGTCAAGAACTGCACGCTGGACAAGCTCCACGAGCGCATCCAGACCGCAATGGGCTGGACCAATTCACACTTGCATCAGTTCAAGATCGACGGCGAACTGTATGGTGATCCCGAACTTCTTGACGATGGATTCATCGACTTCGAGTGCGTGGATTCGACCGTAACCAAGATCAGTGAGATCGTTCCTCAAAACGGCAGCCGGTTTGCGTTTCGCTACGAATACGATTTTGGAGACAGTTGGCACCACGAAGTGCTCTTCGAAGGGTGTCTCCGTGCCGAGAAGGGCGTCCGGTATCCGATCTGCGTCGAGGGTGAAAGATCTTGCCCTCCCGAAGATGTCGGCGGAGTCGGGGGCTACGCGGAGTTCCTGGAAGTGATCGCCGATCCGACCGACGAAGACCATGACCGCTTGCAAGAATGGGCAGGCCCTTTCGACGCCGAAGCATTTGATTCAGAAAAAGCGACGAAGAAAATGCGACGCGGATTGCCCAATTGGCGACGCGTGCAGTAACACTCGGCGACACGATTCTTTTTGCGAGCTTGCGCCCGACGGGTGTTCACAACTCCACGGCAGTCACATCATGAACGGCATCTACCGACATACTCAGCGTGCACCGCTCTGCCTCATCCTTTACGTGACAGCCGTCATGTTCCTTGGATTGGGTTGGGTTTTGCGCAACGAGCCAGTGATTCAGTGGGTTTTCCCTGCCGCCGGCCTGCTAACGCTCATTCTTTCCGCCTCGTTCCATCATCTTACCGTCGAAGACGAGGGAGATCGACTGTCGATCCGTTTCGGGCCAATCCCTTTGTTTCGTCGATCCATCAAGTACGAAGACATCGTCAGCGTCGAAGTTGGACGGACGACGGTCCTGGATGGTTGGGGCATCCACACGAGCATCCGGGGAGGCTGGGTTTGGAACATCTGGGGAACGGACTGTGTCGCGTTGCGGTTGCGAAACGGTATCCTGCGAATTGGAACAGATGACGCCGACCAGCTTTCGGAGTTTCTGAACCGCCGTTTATCTGAGAAAGAACCCACTTCAAGAAAGAGAAGCACATGATGCTACGAACGCTGCTGCTGATCGTCTGTCTCGGAGTCGCGCCAGTCATTGCCGAGGATCGAGTCTTGCTCAAGTTCGACGACGCAGAGGCTTCCAAGACATGGCAAACCGTCAACGATGGCGTGATGGGTGGCCGCTCCGACGGCCGCTTCAGAATCAATGACGACAAGAACATGGAATTCTTCGGCACGTTATCGCTAGAGAACAATGGCGGCTTTGCATCGGTCAGATCGAGAGAAGCCAAGCTGGGACTCAAGGAAGGCGATTCCATCGCGATCCGAGTTCGTGGCGACGGTCGTGAATACACCTTTCGTCTCAATGTGCCACGAAGCATCAGCAGAAACTCCTACCGACAATCGTTCAAAACCAAAAAGGACGAATGGATCGAAGTCACGTTGCCATTGGAAAAGTTCGTGGCCACATGGCGAGGCAGAGTTTTTCCGAATGAGAAATTTGACCCCGGCAACATTACAGGAATGGGAATTCAACTCAGCGACAAACAGGCTGGTCCGTTTAGGCTGGAGGTTGAATGGATCAAGGCACGGAGTGGCCCGAAAGTCACTGCGTCGATGCTGGTGCGTCGTGACATCGCTTACGTCGAGAAAGGCCACGAGCGACACAAACTTGATGTTCATGCTCCCACCGAAGGCGAAGACCACCCGATCGTCTTTTGGATTCACGGAGGCGGCTGGCGAAAAGGAGACAAGGCTGGCGTCCAAAGCAAACCCGACGCGTTTGTCAAGAATGGATTTGTCTTCATCTCGATCAACTACCGCTTCGTGCCTGATGTGACGGTCAAGCAAATGACCAGTGACATCGCCAAGGCGATCAAGTGGGGGCACGATCACGCCGAAGACTACGGCGGAGATCGGCAATCGCTCTTCGTTGCCGGTCACTCCGCGGGGGCGCATCTGGCTGCTTTGGTTTGCACTGACGACCGTTATCTCAAGGCTGAAGGCTTGTCGCTCAGCAATATCACCGGCTGCATCTCCGTCGATACAGCCGCCTATGATGTTGCGAGTCAAGTCAAGAACGCCGGCCCGCTGCGGGGCGCACTCTACACCGCCGTTTTCGGCAAAAGCGAAGCAAGCCAGAACGAACTTTCGCCGATCACTTATGTGGCTGAGGGAAAAGGCATTCCGGCTTTTCTGATTTTGCACGTCGCCAGTCGCGCCGACTCGACCGCTCGCTCCCAGGCTTTCGCGGACGTACTCAAGAAGGCTGGTGTTGATGCCAGCAGTTTTGCCGCAAAGGGCAAAAACCATGGAACGATCAACAGGGAACTGGGGCTACCCGGTGATCCGCCCACAAAGGCGCTCTTCGAATTTGTTAATGGGGCGTTGTGAGCGCTGATGAACAATGCTAACCAGCAACAGATTGTACCGGGACTGTCCGTCAATGCGTCCCGACAAGCGACCGTCGATCCATTCCTTGCAGACGTGCTGTTCGATTTGGCGATCCGACTTTAAGAACCGACGAATATTCCCGTCGATGTTGAGCATGTGTTGGCCGCAATCGTGCTTGCTGCTCGCGAGGGAAAGCTCGACCAGGAAAAGCCGCTCTCGCCCAATGCTCCGGCGTTCGTCGACAACTTGGCGGTCCATGTGAAGACCATCTTCACGGACAATGGTGGCGAGGTCGGCCCGGATGATGGACAATGTTGGAACGGAAACCGCCAGCGTGAAGGAGGGGAGGATTGTGTCCAAACAGAAGCGGGCAAAGCAACGTGACGCCGAGTTCAGAGTTGGCGACAACGTTCGGGTGAAGCACGGCGTCAAGGACCAGGATTATCCAGACATGCCGATCGGTGGATGGGCCGGTTCAATTGTTGAGGTGGCCGACGACGGCATCTACACGGTCAGATGGAGCGACGAAACACTGGCGTCAATCCATCCTGTCTTCAAGCAGCGGTGCGAGAAAGACGGGCTGGAATTTGATCGGTATTGGCTCGACGAAAGTGATCTTGAATTGGACAATGGCGATCCTCTCGACATCGAGCAACCCACCAAGATCACGACCAAGCCACTGTCGCCGAAAAATCAAGATGACCGCATCAGGATGGTTGTTAGGCTAACGAGCAACGACCCATTGCCGGATGTCGATCACGAAACGCTCGAAATTTACCGCGAGCACCTATTGAAGAGTTTGGTCTTCCCTTTCGCAGCCCAATATGGAGCAGATTACCGCAGCCCGGTACAAGTCAAGGTCATCGGCCTCGGTGACCCGGAGGATGCCCCAATAATTGACGAGGACTACGGAATCCTCTGTGAAGCTCGATCGGAGGGCCAGATCGCCAATCTACCCTTGGGTGAATTGGAGGTCGCCAAAGGCAAATCAAACCGCCAACTTGTCGGCGACTATTGCTACTGGTTCCACAATTGGAGTTAGATCATTGACCAAACGCGAACGTGAGGCTCGCACCACGATCGTTCCGGCGATTCACGGAAAGTTGGCTTCTGACCGGAAGATCAGCGAACCGGATGTTGCCTGGATCATTGAGAAGTGGCTGGAACGGCATCCCGAAGTCGAGAATCGTCGGGGGCGTATCCGAGCCATGAGTGGTCCGTGGACGACCGAAGATGGCCTGAAAACTGTGGTCACCACCGTTATGATTTCCGTTGACGGTGACATCGCCGGTTATGATCCCGAAAAAGATGCTGATCTCTACGAGTACTGGAAGGCGGAGCCTCGTTATTTCGAATCGAGCTAGCGCTGTCATTGACCGAAATCTTGCTCCCCCGATGTTGTGGTGGTCGTCAACCTGCGTTCGGTTCCCGCATTTTTTTTAACTTCATTGACCATTGCTTGCGGCCCTTCCAATGGCACGCGGGGATCCGTCGCTCCATGAAAATCCAACACGGGTAGTCGGATTAATTGCCTGCCAAACTAAGTTTCGGCAGCGCCTTGGATCAGGGTGATCGCTGGCAACGGCGATCCGAAAAGGATCGCGTGTATTTTGCGAATTGGGCGTTTGGATGTCCACTCAAGTTGATCGTATCCGACATCCAACCGCTCAACCGAGAAATCAAAATGACCGTCTGCAAGTCGTACGTTGTCTGCAAATCCTATGTCGTCAGCCAATTCAACGGATACATCGGCGAAGAAGACTACTGCCTTGCCGATGGCTCGATTTGGAGGATCATCACGCCGATCTACAGAATTCGCAGAAAGTCGTGCCCTCACGCCACAGTCTTTCGCAAAGATCATCGTTACTTCTTGGTCGTTCACGGAATGGGCGACGACGTCGAGGTCGAAGCGGTTTATCTCCCTCGTTTCACCCTTGAGACACCGCTGACACGCCCCAAAAACCAAGTACTGCAGGAACAGTTGGAGATCCCCGAGCTGACCAAACGGGCGCTCTCGAAGTGGCATTGGTGTGTGGCGATGGCGAACGCGTAATGCATCGTGCTTACTCATTGCCCAGATCGAATGACCGCGGGCAGAGACCGAAGTGCACGCCTGCACCTGAAACCCCGGCTGCCAGTTTTCGCAACCGGGATGGAAAAACAATTTGCAGCATTTGTCAGGGAAGCTGCCACGGCATGGAGCAATTGTTCCGCTACGACGTGCTGATCGCCTGCCCAAGCGTCTCAACGAAAACATCAGTCGGCTGCGCGCCGGACAACGCGATCTTTTGGTCGATGATAAAGAACGGCACTCCGTCAACTCCATACCGCTGCGACATCTCTCTGGCGGTTGCGATTGCATCCATCCCATCATCGCTGTCCAGCATGGCCTCGACAACTGGCA
The DNA here is from genome assembly GCF_002289565.1 of Rhodopirellula sp. SM50. Taxonomy (GTDB): domain Bacteria; phylum Planctomycetota; class Planctomycetia; order Pirellulales; family Pirellulaceae; genus Stieleria. Next base: position 70,938 of record NZ_NTFY01000083.1, read on the forward strand.
GGGCCAAGCCGGCTTCGACAACTAAGTCGATCAGCGTCTGGCGATTCCCGATGTCCAAGGCATCGCTGAAGTAGGCCCGGAACAGCGCCTCGACGACGGCATCCTGACAGCCATGATGATCCGCCAGCCAAATCAACCGGTGGACATCAAGGGTGTTCGGCGTTCGTTCAATTTGATCAAAGGCAAAACGAATCCCCTCGGATTCTCCGACAGCGATGACATTGGCATCCAGCTCGAGTGACCGCTCCCAACTGCCAAATTTGCGGGTCCGATACTCCTTACGGCTGATGCCTTCTTTTGGCATCGTCGGATTGAGTTGGAAGGGATGCCATCGGACCTGAACGTCATGCCGGCCATCGAGGGCGGCGATTGCCTTCTCAAGCCGTCGCTTGCCAATGTAGCACCAAGGGCAAATCACATCAGAGATCACATCAACGGCGAGGTTCATGGCAACTCAATCTCGAGGAATTGGAGTGTCTGCGCTGTCAGACCAAAAGCTGACGCACCATTCGTCGTGGTACTTGCTGAGCGAAAACCCCGCGGCTTTCACCTCCCCCTTGTTCTGACGCCACGCATTCCAAAACTGCTCGGTCGGCGCCGCCTGACGCACATACGTCGTACCTCGTTGCGTTTTGACCCGTTGGGATTCGCCAAAGTCCAAACCGTACATTGTTCCGCGTCCAAATATTGCCTGCCGGTGGTTTGGCACTCAACGTGAGTTGCCGGATTTCGAATCAAAGCAGGTCGACTGATCAAAAGTGCTCAACGTCAATCCTCACCAACGGCTCAGGTGCTATATTGCTGCTACTGAGTTTTCCGCGAGTTCGGTCACGTGACCGAACCACAGTCAAAGGTTGTTTGACGTCTGACTACTGTAGCAGACCACGCGGGCGTCTCTGGTGCGTCACCGAACATCATAAACGCGATGAACCAACCAAGCTTGACGATCGATGGTGTTCACTTGCCCCGTTTCATCTACGGAACGGCGTGGAAGGAAGACGACACACAGCGGCTTGTCGAGCTTGCCATTGAACAGGGGTTCCGGGGCATCGACACCGCCAATCAGCGACGGCATTACCATGAGGCGGGAGTCGGAAAGGCGATCGCGGCGTCAATGGACAGCCAGCTGGTGGTTCGCAACGAACTTTTCCTGCAGTCCAAGTATACGTTTCAGCGCGGCCAGGACCATCGCCTGCCTTATGATTCCGAAGCGCCGATTCCTACTCAGGTCGAGCAGTCACTGGCCAGTTCGCTCAGGCATCTCGGCACAGACCACCTGGATTCCTATCTGTTGCATGGACCTCAAAACACGGTTGGGCTGACTGCTGATGATTGGGCCGCATGGCATTCGATGGAAGCGATCCATGACAGTCGCCGCGCACGAATCATTGG
>NZ_NTFY01000084.1 GCF_002289565.1 Rhodopirellula sp. SM50
TTGCCAAAACACCGGAGGGCTCGCGCCCTGCCGCTAAAAAATGCTTCACAGCGTCGCCACCAGGGCTCACTTTCCCGGGACATATTCGAGTTGAATTTCGGTCTCGGGCAACTGCGGTTGCAACTGATCGACACCGGCTTGGGTGACCGCCGTTCGTGTCACGATCAGTGTTTCCAGCTTCGATAATCCCGCCAACTGCGGTAGCCCCGCGTCGGTGATCTGGGTGCTGCCCAAATGCAGAAACGTTAAACCGGTCAGCTTGCCCAGGGCAGCGAGCGATGCATCAGAGACGCTGGTCTTGTCGACGTTGAGCCACTGCAATCCGCTCGCCCCGGACAGTTGTTCCCAGTCTCCATCGCCGACCGACGTCGCGTAAAGATTCAGTTTGGCGAGTTTTGCGAACTCTCCGAGTGTTTCCAACGCCGTGTTGTCGATCCCCGCACACTCGCTGAGATCCAATTCGACCAGCTGCGCGAGCCCGGCAAGTTCGGTCAGTCCATCGTTGCCAACTGCAGTCGACGCGATCCGCAGCTTCTTCAGCGCCGAAAACGATGCCAACGTCTGGGCGGCTTCGTCGGTCACCTGTGTCCCCGCCAAATACAATTCACTCAGCTTGGACAGCCCGCCCAGCGAAGCGATGCCTTGGTCGGTGATGGGCAGAAAGTCCAACGCGATCACTTCCAGAGTATTGATCCCACCCAACGTTTTCATCGCGGCATCGGTCACTTGCGTGGCGTCGTCTTTTCCCGAAAACTTGATCGCTTTGAGCTGTTTAAGCCCGCCCAGATGCGCGATTCCCGCATCGCCGACCGCACAGCCGCGGAGATCCAGGTTTTGCAACGAGTCAATCTTCGCAACACTGATTAAACCGGCGTCGTCGACGTTGGATCCCGACAGCAACACGCTGCGTAATTTCGGCAGCACGGCAAGCTGCTCCAGCACACCGGTGACGTCCGCGTCGCGGAGGTCGACCTCGATCACCGCGTTGTTCCCATCGCGACGCGTCTTCGCCACCGCTTCAACGGCCGCCGCGATGTCTGCCGCCCGGTCCGCGGAGTCTGCCGGCGAGCGCGGTGCAGGGTCTGCCTGCGTTTCCCGCCCCGGTTCCACCGACGACTTGGACGGACAACCGAGGCTCAAGCAGAGCAATCCCGCGACAATGATGGAGGCGTAAAAAGGTTTCACCGAAACGATTCCAAAGGGGTGTGTGGATTCCAGTCCGATACCATTAAAGTTAACGTTATCTTCCCTGGGGCTGCGGCCGAAGCACTAGTCTATCAGCCATCTCACCCGGCAGGATCCCCGACTGTTTCTCCCAGGCATGCAAATTCGTTTCGTTTACACCAGTCGCCCCGTGAAGGATCCCGAGCGGATCGAACGAATCGTGGCAGCGTTGCCGGCCGAGTGCCGCAAGCTGCAGATCGATGCTGCCACACTGCAGGTCCAAATCATCGACGCCGACAGCTTGAGCATCGCCATGGCCGTCGATCTGAGCGACGCCGATTTGAGCGACGCCGATTTGAGCGACGCCGATGCGCCCGGCGAACCGATTCGAATCGCCACCGCCGCGGTCCAGCTTTTTGCGCGATTGGCCAGCCAGTTCCACGTCAGCTGGGATGTCGGGCACGAGCTTGACCCGCACTTGGGCTGCATCATCGGTGATGCCGCGGTGGACGAACTGGTCGCCGAGGTGAAGACGGCCGTGGAAGTCGCCCGCTCGCTGGCGGAATTGATCATTGACGACGAATTTGTCGAACCCGACGCGCTGGTGATGGAAGCGGACGCCACCGACGACCGCGAAGATGCCACGTGGGAGGAACTGTTTCAACCTCCCGATTCGTTCATCCGTTTTCCGGAGTTGGAGTGAGTGCTACTGCTTAGCAACGCACGAAGAATAAGTGGGATAGGCTTCCAGCCTGTCGATGCTGAAATGACAGGCTGGAAACCTATCCCACTTCAAGAGATCCGACACTTCGATTCCGCTCATTGCTTAGTAAACGAAAGCGTTGCGACAACGTCGCCGCCGGTGTTTTGCAGTCGCCATCGAAACGCGTTGCCCGAAGGACGCTCCAGTGTGCCGGTCAACGACACGCCGGACGATTCGCTGAGCACCAATCGATCGCCGGTCGTCTGGTACGTGCCTCGCGACACCGAGTTCTTTCCGCTGCGGGTATGAACCATCACGAAGTTGTCGTCGGCATCGAAGCGAACGGCCCAGGCATCGCTGGCTGACGTCTTCGCCGACCAAGTCCCGACCAATGTGGTTGCGGCTGACTTCGTTGCGACCGATGTCGTGTCCGCTGACGTTCTTGCTGGTCGCGCCGGCGGCGTGTCGTTGGTGTTGGCCTCGGCAACAGCTTGCTTGGTCAACACCGTGGCTGCGATGCCTGTCGTCTTCGTCGCCGCCATCGCCAATCGCTCGGCCACGGTTCGCAAGCGGTCCGCCGTGACGCCCTGATTGCTCAGCGACGTGTGCAGCGCGAGCGTTTTTCCCGACGCGACCAACTGGACATGGTCGTGGCTTTGCAGCGCGACGAGCAACGCCATCAATTTCTCTCCGTTGATCGACTGCCCGTTTCCAGAGGCATCCACCGGCAGACTGTCCACTGGCAGCACGACATCGATGCGATCGGCGTCGGCATCCACGGTGCAGCGCAGCGTGCCCTGTTGGGCGACGTCATGGTTGGCCGGCAGCAATTCCGCCAAGTCGACACGCACGGCTAAAGACGCGACGGCGGACGGGATGCCTTCCGCCGACAGCAACTTGGACAATGAGGCGGCCCCCAAGACCGTGCCCGTAGATTTCGACGGCGTCGCCGGTGGCGGAGACGCAGCGGCCACCGTCTCGGACATCGAGATCTCGCTGAACAACTCCGCATCCAATGGCGAGCCCGCCCCCGCCGACGGCGTCTGCGACATTGCCAGTGCGATCACCATCGCGGCAATCGCAGTCGACAGCTTCGGAAACCCGACGGGAGTTCGGGCGGCGGGATTTCGTTGCAAATGGATCATGGATCAGTCACTCGGTGCTACGGGGTCGGTAGAGGTCTGCGTCACCAAGCGAAACGCATCGCGAAATGTGAACGAAAAACTGTCGTGCATTGCCAAAGTCGTTGGAATTGGAACAACGACGCGAAAAAAACAGAAATGGGTTTGGGGATGCTGGCAAAACATTTCAGTGCGAAAAAATCGGGGGCAACGCTGCAAAATGGGTTCACGCCATCGGCTACAGCACGCCGATCACTTTCCTGTCGGGCTGTTCCTGAGCTTGCTGTCAGGAACCAGCGGCCTACACTTACGCGGCGATGTCTGAAAAAGACCTCGCCCGCTTCGATCCTCTTAATTCGGCAGAGGGATCATTTTTAGGGTTCGCCTAAGTCAATTAACGGCTTGTGCAGTAGCACGCTCAGACTTACGCGTTTCTCCCAGCGGCTCCATTTTGCCGCCGACGGGTCGAAGCAACTGCCGGCTGACAGATCAACCGATTTGTCAGCCGGCTTTTTTTCGTTCGTGATGCCTCCGACCATTCATTGCCCGCCCCCATCGGTGGGTCGCTCCATCGACGCGGCCATCTCCCATGACGTCGTCTGCTCCTGCCCCATCCAGTGACGCCAGCGAGATTCCGCGCGTCGCACCCACGTTCCAGCTTTCCTCCCGCGGGTTGTTGGTCGCGTTTGGCGTCATGATCGGGGTCGGGTTGGGCGTTTACGCGTTGTTTCCCGAGAGTATTGGCGGCCCACCCTTGCCGGTGGTCGTGACGCTGGATGAGGAGCCGCTGCCGACGACCGGTGGCCAGATGGCCGTGTTGACCCAAGTGGTCACGGTCACCAGCGAGTTGGACCAGCCGATCGGACATTTGACGATCATCCTCAACGGGCGTTATGAGATCACCCAGGCGAGCCCGCTTCAGCCGGGCGAAAGTTTCACGCTGCCCCAGGCGATCTTCACCGACAAACGCAGCAACCGCCGCTTCGATCCCGAGACCCAGGTGGTCACCGAAGTGATGGTTCGGGGGCAATTGCCGAGTAAGTCGAGGGGGGTGTCGAAATTCTTCTTCGAAAGCCCCTCGGACGGGTAGCGTCAGGTAGGCCGGTCGCGCGAAGTGACATCATCGGAGCTGCCCCGACGCCTGCGCGAGCCTGGCGGCTACCCACATCTCGCGGACTCAATCCCTTTGCGGAGCAGGTCGTACCCCGACAGGGGTTGCAGCAAGTAGCCGGTGGTGAGCGAAGCGACACCACCGGATCTCCGGTCTTCCGAGAGACGCGACCCCGAAGGGAGTCGAAGCGAATGGGGGCCTGGGAGCCGGCGTAGTCAAGCAACCTCCAGCACCAACGGCGGATGGATTGGCCGCCTCCCCAGAAAAAAAAGGGGGGGGATTGGTCCGGTGGTGCTTCCCGGAGGTGTCGCTACGCTTGCCTCCGGCTACTCGCTTTGATCCCTCCGGGATACCGAGTTCACTAGCGCGAACCGGCGGATGTCAAACGATTTTCAGCCGCTTGGCCGTGGAGACGACGCCAGCGCGACCACACGACAATTTTACCCGGTTTGGCACAGCAATCGCATCCCGTTGACTCCCTACCGGGGTTTGACTTGTCTTTCGCCCATTTCAGTTGATCAATTGCGATACAGGTGTTGCAAAATGCAACACTCACAACCGGAATGGCGAGCAAATGGAGTGGGCGAAAGGCGTTTTTTTTCGTAGCGAGTTGAATTGAGCGGGAATAGACTCTGCCAGTAGAGATCTCTCTCGATTGACTCATCCCTTTTCCCAAGATCGCAAGAAACCCGCCAAATGCGTGGATTTCGAGCGGTTTGGAACTTAGCACCCAGAACGGTTGTTCCGATGAAGACAGGCAGATCGCCGTTTTCAAGCACCGCGGAGAAAATTCAGATGCGAGACGTCGCACGTCAACTTAAGACTTTGATTACGCCAGGGCGGTGGATTTGCCCGATTGTCAGCCTTGTGGCTTTGACGATTCCGATGGCCCCAGGATTCAGCCACGCGGCCGACGGCAGCGCTGCCAATGACAGCGGCGCCCAGGCCCGCATCGTCAGTTTCCAGGCCGATGGGGTAGCCGAGGGAAGCCCCGCCTATTTCGCCGCGTCGATTTTGCCATCGGCCGATGACGCGTTGTTGCAGGAGGTCCAGAAACCGGCCGCCGACGTCGTCATCGTGATGGACACCTCGGCCAGCCAAGCGGGCGAGTTTCGGCGCGAATCCCTGGCCGCCGTCAACAAGGTCGTCGCCTCGCTGCGGCCCGCTGACCGCGTGCAAGTGTTCGCCGCCGATGTGGTCGCCGTTGCCATGAACGACGCACTCGTCGCGGCAAACCAACCGAGCGTGAACACCGCTCTGGAAGGTCTGCAACGGCGATTGCCGCTCGGTAACACGAACATGGTGTCGGTGATCGATGCGGTCCGCGGCACCTTGCTCGCCGCCCCGCGCTACCACACCCGCTCGATCGTTTACATCGGTGACGGCGCGTCGATCGACGCCACCGGCAGCGAAACGCGTTTCGCGGCCCTCGTCGATGCCTTGCGGGCAGATCATATTTCCGTGCACAGCATCGCGATCGGACCTTCCAAAAACATTGAGTTGATGGCCATCTTGGCCAATCACACCGGCGGGGTGCTGGGCGTCGTGAATGAAGCCGAAGGCAACACCGCCACCGCGATCGCCGACCGAGTGACCGAGTCGGCCGTGCGTTCACCGATTTGGATCCATGATGCGGATTTGCCCGCGGCGGTGACGATCGCTCATGGCAAACGGCTGCCGCCATTGCGAGTCGACCGCGATTCGATCTTGATCGGTCAAATCGCCGGAGACCTCGATTCGGTCAAGTTTGTTCTGCGAGGTACCACCCCGACCGCCGACATCCGTATCACCACCGACGCCAGCGTCGAACGCGACAACCCCGACTTCGCCTTCCTGCCCGGTTTGGTGGACGGGGCGACAAAGAATTCAGGGCTGACCTTGCCCACCGCCAGCAGTGTCATGCTCCGCGAAACCGCTCGAATCCTGACCGCCAAGTCGGACGAACTGGTGCGGGCCGGAAAGCTGGCACTCAAGCAAGGCAACAAGAAGGGCGCCAAAGCGGTCGCCGAGATGGCCTTGGAAGCCGACCCGAACAACGAAGACGCCAAAGCGTTGGTGAAGGTCAGCGGGACGACGTTGATCATCCAAAACGACTCGCCGTTTGACGGTCTGTTCGGTGAGGACGATGCCCAACCGGCCGCTCCGGCTACCGATGATCCGTTCGGCACACCCGAACCGGCAGCCCCGGCGGCCGATGCGACCGACGATCTGTTCGGAACCCCCGAGCCCGCTCCGGCAGCTCCCGCGCCGGCGCCTACTCCCGCTCCGGCACCCGCCGCTCCGGCACCACCGGTGGTCACGCCGCCCCCGGCTGCCCCCACCGGCGGACGCCTGCCGAGAGTCCCGGCCGGACGCAGCATCGTCGGCGATGACGAAATCTTGGAACGCGGCGGCGATCTGCTCGACCGCATCGAAGCCCAACGCAATGCCGCCAACGGACGCCTTCGCGCCGAAGTCAAAGCGTCGCTGCGGGCAGCCGAACGGGCGTTGCGCACCGATCCGACCGGCGTCGCCGGCCAGTTGAAATCGGTTCTCGCTCGCGTGCAAACGCTGCCGGACATCGATCCCAAGTTGCGTCAGGATTTGGAAAGCCAATTGCAATCGGCCATCCAAGCGGCCAGCAGTGCCGAAGCACGCTTCGCCGCCCAACAGGCCAACATCGTCGCCCAAGACGAAGCGTCGCGTGCGACCGCGCGGTTGTTGCAAGAGACGTTCCGCCGCGAAGCGACCTTGAAGACGCTTTCCCAGCAGATGAACGCCTTGATCGACGAGGGCCGCTACACCGAAGCCGACGGTGACGTGTCGTTGAAATTCGCCGAGATCGCGGGTGATTCGATCACCGAAGATTCGATCGCCGGACGTCATTTCACCGACCAGCCGCTGGCGTTGCAAACCTATGACCGCGACCGACGCTACAAGGAAATGCGTGAGCGTAACTTTGTCGACGCGTTCTCCCTGGTGCTCAAGAGCAACATCCCGTTTGTCGACGAGCCGCCGATCTTGTACCCCGATGCCGATGTCTGGCAGGCACTGAGCCGACGTCGCTTGGAGCGTTACGGTTCGATCGAACTGGTCGGGGACAACGAAACCGAGCGTAAGATCGAAGCGTCGCTGTCGGACGAAACGACTCAGACGTTTATCGAAACCCCGCTCAGCGAAGCCATTCAGACGATCAGCGACACGCACGAAATCCCGATCGTGATCGACAACCGCGCCCTGGAAGAAATCGGGCTCGACGCCGATGCCGGTGTCAACATCGACCTCAAGAACGTCACCCTGCGGTCGTTCCTGCGATTGATGCTGCGTGACCTGGAATTGACGTACCTGATCAAAGACGAGGTGATGCAGATCACCACCGTGGAAGCGGCCGAAGACAACCTGGTGACCAAAGTCTATCCCGTCGGTGACCTCGTCGTACCGGTCGTCTCGCTTGGCGGCGGCGGCGGCATGGGCGGCGGCATGGGCGGCGGCATGGGTGGCGGCATGGGCGGCGGCATGGGCGGCGGCATGGGCGGCGGCATGGGCGGCATGGGCGGTGGCATGGGCGGCGGCGGCATGGGCGGCGGCATGTTCGTCGTGCCCGACAACGCCAGCCTGGATTCAAAATCGGAATCCGCCCCGGCCTCAAGCGACGCCGGTGTGGTCCAAGACAGCACCTCGGCGGCAACACTTTCCGCTGCCGAACAGCAGCTGATCAAACCCTTGAAAGTCACCCCCAGAGAAGGTCAAACACGCGGCGAAGCGTGGGAAGCATTCTTTAACGGACTGACGCTGGCAGACGTTCGTGAAATCACGATCTTGGATCAACAGATTCGCGCAACCGCCCGACAGTTCTCGCTCAAAGCCGCTGCGGCCGACGAGCGGGGCGATCGCGAAGCGGCCGTCGAGTCCTTCGCTCAATCACGCGACATGATCAGCGAAGCGATTCGCGCCGGTCATGTTCAACCGTGGATGTACCAAGCCTATGCGATCTCGCTGACGGCGACCGGGGCTCCCCAGGCGGAAGTCGAGCGGGCACTGTTGTCGGCGGTCGATTTCGCGGAAACCCCCGCCGACATCTTGAACGTTGCCGCTCGTCTGGAAGACCTGGGCAGCGACGCCGCAGCGCTACAGCTGTGCATGCGGGTGGCGGAATTGGACCCGAATCGACGCGAGACCTATGTGATGGGGCTGCGTCTGGCCGAACAGCTCGACGATCCCAGCGCCATCGCTTGGGCTTGCAGTGGTGTCTTGGCCCAGGCCTGGCCGGCTGAATTCGCGCCGGTCGTCGACAAAGCCACCCTGCTGGCCCGCAGCGCCTATGCCGAGCTGAAGGAAAAGGGCATGCAAGACGAAGCGGCGAAGTTCGCCAACGCGTTGGATCAGGCGGCCGCACACGATGTCATCGTTCGTGTCTCCTGGACCGGCGATGCCGACATCGATCTGGCGATCGAAGAACCCGGCGGAACCGTTTGCTCACTGGAAAACCGATCCAGCGCCAGCGGCGGCACGCTGCTCGGCGATTCTTATCCGGGACAAGGCGAAGACAACACCGGGACCGTCTCGGAAACCTACATCTGCCCACGCGGGTTCAGCGGCCAATATCGATTGCTGGTCCGAAAGGTTTGGGGCGAAGTTTCGACCGGACAGGTCACCGTGGAGATCGTCACCGATGCCAAACGGCCGAGCCAGCGTTTCATCCGCAAGGAAGTCCCGCTGACGGAGAAAAACGCCTTGTTCGTGTTCGAAGTCAAAGAGGGAAAACGCCAAGAGAAACTCGGCGAGGCGCAGTTGGCTCACCTGCGAGACGTTCAACGCGATCTCAACGGTCAACTGCTCGGTCAATTCGCCAACCCCGGAAATGACTCCGCCCAAGTGCTGCGTGACCTGTACCGCGACACCCAACGCTTGACCGGCGGCGTCGGAGCGAACCCTTTCTTCGGCCGCAACAACGCCGTCGGGTTCCAGCCCCAGATCACGCAGTTGCCCGAAGGTGCGTCGCTGTCGACGCTGGCGATCATCTCCGCCGATCGACGTTACGTGCGGATTTCGCCGGCGCCGTTCTTCTCGCAGATCGGTGACGTCAGTACGTTCAACTTCGTCGATGGCGGTACCGGCGGCGGTGCCGGTGGCGGTGCCGGCGGTGGCCTGGGCGGTGGTGCCGGAGGCGGTCTCGGCGGCGGCGGACTCGGTGGTGGCGGTGGTGGCGGTTTCGGCAACTAAACCGTCCTAGTGGCAATCGACCTCCTTCAGCTAGCAATTCAAAGGCTGTCATCCTTTTCGGGGTGGCAGCCTTTCTTTTTTCCGTTCCGTTGAAACCTGAACCCCGGTCGGCGGGTAAATAGCAGTGGTGGGACCCCTTCACACGGGGGGCGATTCAGCACAGGATTCTCGAGAGATCTCTCCGATGCGGCGTCCCAAAGTTGTCAGGTCCTCGCCGAATTGGTAGACACTACGCTCGAATCTTGCACCCCCATCTGTCACAAGGACAACAAACGATTATGGGTTTCATGACAAATTGCCTCCGCCCCCGGCATGCCGCCCGAGCCGTCGCGGCCGCTGCGGTTCTGGCAACCACGTTCATCGCCGCACCCGCCATGGCTCAAGAACGTCTTGCGCCTGCGGCCGGCTCGTCGCGCGCGACGCTCACCGATGGCACCCAACCGGTCGTCGTCGTCACGCTCGGCTCGGTCAGAAAGTTGATGGATGACGTCAGCTACATGGCTGAAATCACCAGCCAACCCCAGTTGGCGATGTTCCCGATGTTGGCCGCCACGTTCACCCAAGGCATGGACATGAACCAGCCGATCGGTGTTCTGGTCCCGCTGGTCGGCGGAGCACCGCAACCGATCGTCGTGTTGCCGACCAAGGACATCCGCCCCATCCTGAAACGGTTGGAAGCTCAAACCGGACCGGTCGACGAACTCGACGACGGCACCCTGGTTTTGACCGTCAACCAAAACACCCTGTACATCAAGCAGAACGCCGACAATGCGGTCGCGGCACAGAACCAAGCCGCACTGAAGCTCGCCCCGGCCGACGCCAGCGATCTGTTCAAGGGCATGGGCAATGCCTACAACGTGGCGGTCCGGTTGCAAGTCCAGCAGGTTCCCGTCGAAATCCGCAACATCCTGATCGATCAACTGCGCCAAGGTTTCGAGCAAACCATGGCTCAACAAGGCGATGCCGAATCGGCCCGCGAGATGGGTGAGAATTCGATCGCACAGCTGGAGCGGTTGATCCAAGAAGCCGACGAGTTGAATCTGGGGTTGAACATCGACAAGGCCAATCAACAGGTCGCCTTGGACATGTCCTTCACCGCAGTCGGCGGAACGCAATTGGCCGCCGTCTATGGCGGTCAACAATCGATTCCGTCCCGCTTCTCCTCGGTCATCCGAGACGACGCGGCCGCCTACATGCATAGCGCCACGTCGATCAGCCCCGAAGCGATCACCCAAGCCAAAGACGGCATTGAATCCTCGCTGGGAATGATCAAGGGTGCCTTGGAAACCGATGGGAACTTGAGCGAAGATCAGATCAACGAAATCGATCAGTACATCACTCGGCTCAGCGACATCGTCACCGAATCCTTGTCCGAAGGCAAATCCGACATGGGAGTCCTGGTGCTGGCCGGACGCGATGAATTCCAAGCCGTGATCGGTACGTTCGTCGCCGATGGCACGAAAGTCGCCGCGCTGGCAAAAGACTTGGCAACGAAGGTTCCCGACAGCCCCGATGCCCCCAAGTTTAAATTTGATATCGGCAACTTCGGCGGCGTCACCCTGCACATGATCGAAGCCGATGTGCCGGCGAGCGAAGACGAAGTCCGTAAAGTGTTCGGCGAAAAGATCCAAGTCCACATCGGGACGGCACCCAAAGCGGTCTACATCGCAGCCGGTCGTGGCAGCGACGAATTGCTCAAGCAGTTCATCACCGCCGGCAGTAGCGATAACGGCGGCGATCGTCCGTTGGGGCAGTTTAAGTTCAAACTGTTGCCGTTCTTGCAACTGGCCCAGTCGGTCGAAGCAAACGACAACATGGCGGCCATGATCAACGCGCTGACCAATTCGCAAGACAAAGGCGAAGTCAATGTCACGACCAAGTCCATCCCCAACGGCTCGTCCCTGAAGCTGACCATCGGTGAAGGGCTGATCCGAGCGATCGGCGCCGCAGCCGTGGCCGGCCGACAGGCTCAACAACCGTTCTGATTTCGGTCGCCGAAACCCTCCCGCCAAGGGCTTGGGGGGCTACGCCTTTCAAGTCACCCTCCCGTGTGCGGGAGGGTCGAGCGCAGCGAGGGAGGGTTCCGACCAACGTTCCCGACTCGATGTCTCAACGCAACAGGCCGCCCCGATGGGGCGGCCTGTTTTCATTCCGGGGTTTGTACAGGCTGGTGCCCGTAGGCTCGCGCCAAACGGCTGATCATGGTTTGACATCAGCCGGTTCGCGCCAGCGTCCGGGCTTTCACGTTTCTCCAGGCTGGTGCTCGTAGGCTCGCGCCAAACGGCTGATCATGGTTTGACATCAGCCGGTTCGCGCCAGCGTCCGGGCTTTCACGTTTCTCCAGGCTGGTGCCCGTAGGCTCGCGCCAAACGGCTGATCATCGTTTGACATCAGCCGGTTCGCGCTAGGGCGAACGGCCGTTGACGTTGATCAAGCGGCTCGCTTGGTCGTGTGCTCGAGCGAAACGGGATCCGACTGCGACGGACCGACCGTGGCACCGTGATCCGTCTCTCGCTGCTGCGACACATCGGTTTTGAACACCCAAGCCATCGCAACCAGGATGTGATCGCTGCAGCGGATCAACATCATCTCCGTCCGAGAATCCTTGCCGCCATAAATCGGCAGGCGTCGGCCGATGCGCGAGGCAAAGTCGCGAATCAGAAAATGCGCCAACGCCGGACGCCGGACGAAAATCTGAACCGGATACGCCAATGACCCGACGGTGGGGAGACAACCCCAGAGCAAGGCTTCGGTATGTCGGACGCTGCGGCCGCACGCCAACCAGTTCGACAGCGTCACCACGGCACGCGCCAACGGCAACAGTAACCAGGGCAACAAGAACCAGGCATTGCCGGTCACCACTGCGGCAGCGACACCGCCATATTTCGCCGGCACCACCCAAGGTGAACAGGCCTTGATCGCCAAATGCAGAGCCATCCCCCGTGCATACGTCGCGACCTCCTTCGCATCGACCTGCCCAACCAGATCGGAAGCCTCGTCCGAACCGATTCGTTGCTCGGATTCCCAGCGTCGGATCGAACGGCGGATGTACTGCAATCCCACGTAAGTCTGATAGCGGCGGCGGGTCAACAGATGCCACGTCGCTCGCGCCGAGCGGCTGGCATGACGCCGCGTCCTCGCCACCAACCGACGCCACGTGTCCAGTCGCAGCGGAGCCGGCTCGCACGTCTTCCAACGAGAGGTGTGATCAATCAGCGCGTCGACATCGGCCGCCCCGACCAGCATCGACGAGCGCAACCGGCCAGTGTCCAGGTCATCAAACGGCGGCCAGGTTCGCTGGCCGGCGGCGAGCAGCCAATACTTGGGGACCAAGATCGCGGGGATGCCGGATTCCAAATCGATGATCGTGTAACGTTGTCCGCGACGCAATAAATTGGCGGTGGAAACCATCGCCCGCGGATCGACCTGCCAGCCGCTGCCGGTTAGCCCCGCTTGCACCAGAGCGTCTTTGGCACGATGCATCACCGAGATCAACTGATCGATTTCGCCCGCCGCCTCGCCCAGGCCGGTCGGACGGACACCACGACCGTCAACATGCTCGGCTGCCAGCACCCAACCGGGGGCTGCGGCATCAAAGCGGACGTAGAGCGGAGCAGCGACGTCGACGTCCACGCCCGCCCGCTGAAAAATTTCGGCCGCCACGCGGCGGCGATAGAAGCACGCCAGGATCGCGTCGCGGTTGAATTGATAGGCAAATGGGGCGAAAAAAAAGATCCGATAGATCGCGCGAGTCAATCGCCCCGGGCAAAACACCTTTTCGACACAACGGACCGTCGAACCGTCTCGGAACGTCGCATCGACCAGCCGCGCCGTCGCCGCCCGTCCTTTTCCAAGTTCACGGACGACACACACGTCGATGGGAGCGTTTTCGGTCGGGTCCAGTCGTTCTGGTTTCACAGCATTGGCATCACGGAAGGTCGAATCGATCCGCCTGTAGCAGATTCGGCAATCTCGTGGCAAGCCGGCTACGCCCACAACGCACACCAGCACGCCGCGTCAGCCGGTGGCGCGTGGTGGCCCCTGAACCCGACACACGCCACGTGCTGGTGACCCCAGCGGGACGCGTCAGCGACCGGCACCCCAGCGGGACGCGTTAGCGACCGGCGCGTGAGTCTTTGCCAACCGCATCACGCGCCACTGGCTCACCGGCCTGTTGATTCAATCAGCCGTTTGGCGCGAGCCTACGGGCCCTGGTGAGTTTTCTTCGTGCTAGCAGGCCCGTACGCTCGCGCGAAACGGCTGATCCCATGTGTGATCGGATAAAATCCACAGCCCGTGACGCGTTGTTGGTCGTTGTGCCACGCGCCGCTCGCTTACGCTGCCCGCTGGGGTGCCGCTGGGGATCCAGATGACTGCACTTTTCTGTTCCCTCACACCGAAAAAGACTGATTGACACCTCGTCACCTAGCGATATATTGGTTATTGGATTGCGGAAACATCGACAACGAACTCCCCGACGCATCGTAAAACCGAGGACCGAGATGATTCGAAAAAGTTGGCTTGGAATTCTGGCATTGGCCATCTGTGGCTTGGCATCCCACCCCGCCCCGGCTCAATTCGGCGGGCTCTTTGGCGGTCCCAAGATCGAAACGATCAGCACCGACGATTTGCAATCGTTGCTGAAGAAGCAGCGGCAAGCCGCCGCCGACGCGAAAGCCTCCGGGGACGAAGCACCCCAAGCGGACTTTGTGGTGGTGGACGTTCGCTCCGACGCCGAAGTCAACGTGTCGATCATTCCCGGAGCGATCACCAAGCAGCAGTACGAAGCGAATCTCAAGGACTATCAAGGCCGCACGGTGATTCCCTATTGCACCGTCGGCGGCCGCAGTGGTGCCTACGCCAAGCAGCTCGCCGCCAAGGGCGTCAAAGTCAAGAACTACAAGGGCAGCATCTTGAAATGGGTCGACGCCGAATTGCCCTTGGTCACGCTCGATGGCAAGCCGACCAATCGCGTGCACACCTACAGCGACCGATACAAGATTCCTTCCAAGTATGAACAGGTCACCCAGTGAACGCCTCACCGGCCGACGGCGCGCTGAAAAACATCGTCCTGCTGGGCATCGGTCATACCAATGCCCACCTGGTCAAACAGTGGATCAGCGAACCGATTGGCGGTTGTCGATTGATTTGCATCAGCAAGTTTCCCACGGCGACGTATTCGGGGATGTTGCCCGGCACGTTGGGGCTGCAATTCAGCGATCAGGAGATGCGAATCGACTTGGCGGCTTTGGCCCATCGCGCCGGTGCGGAGTTGGTCATCGCCGACACCCAGGGCATCGATTTGGACGCCGGTCAGCTTCACTTTCGCGATCACGAACCGATTCCGTTTGAAGTCCTGTCCATCGGGGTCGGGTCGATGCCCGCTGGTTGGGAGCAACATTCCCATTCGAAGTTGTTGATCCCGATCAAGCCGATGCAAACGTTTTTGCAGCGGCTGGAGTCGCACCTGAGTGACCAAGCGATGAACCCGTCAACCGACGGCAACGCTCCGCTGCGGGTCGCCGTCGTCGGTGGCGGCGTCGCCAGCGTCGAAATCGCGTTTTGTCTGCAGCAGCGGTGGCAGAAACGCGACGACGATCGCGAGATCGAAATTGAGATCTTTACCAGCAGTCCGCATGTGGCCGACGGGATGCCGACGCGGAGCGTGCGTTCCATCGAGAAACTGCTCCGGCAACGCGGGATCTCGGTGCATCGCGGTCATCGCGTCGATGCCTTGACCGACACGGCGCTTCGCACCGATGACGGCCGAACCTATCGATCCAATGGCGTCATTTGGGCGACCGGTGCCGCCCCGCCTCCCGTGCTCGCCCGCCTCGGGCTTCAAACGGATGATCGTGGATTCATCGCGACCTCCAAAACGTTGCAATCGCTTTCGGACGAGCGGATCTTTGCCGTCGGCGATTCGGGGACGGTGATCGAATCGCCCTGTCCCAAAGCCGGCGTGTATGCCGTCCGGCAATGTCCGATTTTGTGGCACAATGTCAACGCGTTGCTCAACCAGAACGCGATGCGGCGTTTCGATCCGCAACCTGACTTTTTAAAACTGCTCAACACCGGTGACGGGAAAGCCATGTTGCAGTACGGCTGGTTCGCCGCGCATGCCCGTTGGTGCTGGCGGCTGAAGACGTGGATCGACAAGCGTTTTGTCAGCGAGTACCAGTTCGATTCCGACGTTGATGGCGGATCAAAAGCCCCAACCATGGAAGATCCTTCCGAGGAGCCCCTGTCGTGCAAATGAAATTGATTCGTAAATGGTTCGCCGCCTTGGGGCGAATCGGCATGGTCGGCGGCGGCCTGTTGCTGTTGGTGGCGATCATCGCATGGCTCTCCGGCATGTTCGAAGACAAAGTCCAACCGGGCTGGACGGGCCGTGGCGTTCCCAAGCATACCGATCAGCCGACTGACATCGTGCATGAGATCGAAAAGCCGTACATCGAAGAGGCGATCGGGACGCTCAAGGCGTCCAGCCGCACCGTCGTCTCGTCCAAGTTGCTGGCGACGATCACCGAGATTGGCGTCACCGCGGGCGATCAGGTCCAACAGGGACAGGAACTGATCCGTCTGGACAGCAAAGAATACGAAGCCCGACTCGACCAGGCCAAGCGGGCACTCGAAGCCACCACAGCCAATCGTGAGCAAGCCGAAAAAGCGTTCCAGCGGGCGACAACCCTGCAACAACAAAACGCGTTGTCGCGATCCGAATTCGATCTGGCCCAACGTGATCTGCAGGTGGCCACCGCGAACGAATTGCAAGCCATCAAGGCGATCCAAGAAGCGGAGGCGTTGCTTTCCTACACGGTCATCAAAGCCGCCAAGAACGGTCGCATCGTCGATCGCACGGCCGAACCCGGAGACATCGCACGTCCCGGCGAGCCGATTCTGACGCTCTACGATGCGACCTCGTTGCGGCTGGAAGCGCCGGTGATGGAACACCTGGCGGTGAAACTCAACGTCGGCGATCGCCTGGGCGTGTACGTCGACGCACTCGATCGCGAATTCGACGCCACGATCGACGAAATCGTTCCCCAAGCCGACGCGCCCAGCCGTTCTTTTCTGGTCAAAGCCAGTGTGCCCAAGTCCGACGAACTGTACGAAGGGATGTTCGGACGCCTGCGAATCTCCGCGGGTGAGCGCCGGCACTTGTGTCTCAACACCGACGCGTTGATCCAGGTCGGACAGCTCGATTTCGTCGACGTCGTGCTTCCCGACGGAAACATCGAACGCCGGCTGGTCAAAATCGGGCAGCTCGGCATGCCCGGCCGCCAAGAAGTGCTCAGCGGGATTGAAGCCGGCGAGCGGGTGGTGTTGCAAGGTGGCGATGCGGACGCAGGAGGCACCGAGCGATGACGAACGAAGGCGACGAACAAAACACCCCCGACACGCCGCTGATGACGCGGATCGTCGAGATTTTTTTACGCGGTGACGTCGCGATCCTGTTGATCGGGATCTCGCTGTTGCTGGGCACGGCCGCTTTGTTTTTGACACCCCGCGAGGAGGAACCGCAAATCGTCGTGCCGATGGCCGATGTGTTTGCCTCCGCCCCGGGCTTGTCGGCCGAAGAAGTGGAACGCCAGGTGACCGATCGGCTGGAAAAGCTGTTGTACCAAATCGATGGCGTCGAATTCGTCTATTCCATGTCACAGCCCGGTCAATGCGTCGTCACGGTGCGTTTTTACGTCGGTGAAGATCGCGAAGACTCGCTGGTCAAGATTTACAACAAAATCAACTCGTCGACCGACAAAATTCCGCCGGTCGTCGAGTCTTGGGTCGTCAAACCGATCGAAGTCGATGATGTTCCGATTGTGATCGCGACCCTCTGGTCAGATCAAACGCAGCGTTACGGTGACCACGAGCTTCGTCGGATCGCCGAAGAAGTGCAGCGAGAACTGCAGGCGATTCCGAATACGAACCGCGTCGAAGTGGTCGGCGGACGGCCTCGCCGCATCAACGTCAACTTGGACGCCCAGCGATTGGCCGCCCACAAAACGTCGCCGCTGCAGGTCGCCCGGGCGCTGCAGGTGAGCAACGTCACGGCCCGTAACGGCAGCTTCGAACAACAGAACACACAATTCAATGTCGAAACCGGCACCTTCATCCGCGACGTCGCGGCGTTAGAAGAGATCGTCGTCAACGTGGCCGGCGGACGACCGGTGTACCTGAAGAACATCGCAACGGTCGTCGATGGGCCGGCCGAAGCGGACAGTTACAGCTGGATAGGATTCGGCGCGGCGGATCAATCGTACGGGGATCGGACCGAACTGTATCCCGCCGTCCACATCTCCGTGGCCAAACGCAAGGGAGCCAACGCGGTCCGAGTGGCCGGTGCGGTCGAAGCCAAACTCGAGGCACTCGAAGCGTCGCACTTGCCCAGCGGAACGCACTTCCGGGTCACGCGTGATTACGGCGAAACCGCCAACGAGAAGGTCAATGAACTGATCGAAGGGCTGGTCGTGGCCGTGTTGACCGTGGTCGGGTTGATCGGTTTGACGATGGGGTGGCGTCCGGCGTTGGTGATCGCGCTGGCGATCCCGGTCTGCTACAGCCTGACCCTGTTCGTCAATCTGATGGTCGGTTATTCGATCAACCGCGTCACCATGTTCGCGTTGATCTTGGCGTTGGGGTTGCTGGTCGACGACCCGATCACCGACGTCGAAAACATCGCCCGCTACTTCACGATGAAGATCTTTCCGCCCCGCAAGTCGGTGCTGCGCGCGGTTCAAGAGGTTCGCCCGGCGTTGATTCTGTCGACGCTGGCGATCATCGTCAGCTTTCTGCCCCTGGCATTCATCACCGGCATGATGGGGCCGTACATGGCGCCGATGGCACTCAACGTCCCGTTGACGGTCACCGTTTCGACGATCGTCGCGTTTGTGATCACGCCCTGGCTGGCGATGGTTTCGCTGAAACAACTCAACCATTCAGACGATGACGACGACGCTTATGATCTGACCACCCGACCGCTGTATCGTCTGTCCCGTTTTGTGCTCGCGCCGATCCTCTCGCGCGCCCTTTATGCCTGGAGTGTCTTGTTGGGTATCGCGTTGCTGTTTGTCATCGCGCTGATTCCGCCCGTGTTTCGCTGGGTGCCCGTGAAAATGCTGCCGTATGACAACAAGAATGAATTCCAAGTGGTCATCGACATGCCCGAGGGGACGACGCTGGAACGGACCGATGTGGTCGCCCGCCGGATCGGTCGATTCCTTGGCGGTCTGGCCGAGGTCAGCGATTATGAATTGTTCGTCGGCACGGCATCACCGATGGATTTCAACGGGTTGGTCCGACATTACTTTTTGCGTCAAGGACCACACGTCGCCGACATTCGCGTGAACCTGTTGGCCAAAGAGCAACGGGTTCAGCAATCCCACGAGATCTTGCTTCGCATCCGCGATGAAGTCACCGAGTTGGCTGAATCGATGGGCGCGAATATCAAACTGGTGGAAGTTCCCCCGGGACCGCCGGTACTGTCGACGATCACGGCCGAGGTCTATGGGCCGCCCGAGGGAACCTACGCGCAACAGATCGACGTCGCACGCAACGTGATGGGCCGGTTGAAACATGAACCCGGCGTGGTCGATCTGGATGTCAGTGCCGAAGACGACCAGATCCGATTCGTGTTCGAAACCGATAAACCGAAAGCAGCCTTGTCGGGGATCTCCACCGAAACCATCGCCCGGACGGTGGCAACCGCGCTCAGCGGCAACCGGGCGACGGTCTTGCACCTCCCGCAGGAGGTGGAACCGTTATGGATCGAACTGAAACTGCCCCGGGCGAGCCGATCGGCACTGGATGATCTGGAAGAGATCTACGTCCAGGGAGAGGGCGGACAAATCGTTCAGCTCGGTGCGCTCGGACGGTTTCGAGAAACGCTGGAAGACAAGGCGATCTATCACAAGAATCTCCGCCGCGTCGTTTACGTCTACGCCGAGGTCGCGGGCCGACCGCCGGCCGACGCGATCATGGACGTGGAGTGGGATCGGCGCCCGGCATCGGCAGATGACGCCGCATCGGCAGATGGCACCCGCGGCGAACCACGGCCCGTCGGCCGGCGTTCCTGGGTTTCCCTCGGCGGTGGCGTCCCCTGGTCGGTTCCCGCCGGCTATCAGGTCCAGTGGGCCGGTGAAGGGGAATGGGACATCACGCTGGATGTGTTTCGCGATCTGGGCTTGGCATTTGGTGCCGCCTTGGTCGGGATCTTTGTCGTGCTGATGTTCCAAACCGGTTCGCGGACGCTGCCGTTGTTGATCATGTCGGCGATTCCGTTGTCCATGATCGGCATCATGCCGGGTTTTTGGGGTTTGAATCTGATCATGAATCAACCCGTCGGCGGTCACCCCAATCCCGTGTTTATCACCGCCACGGCGATGATCGGCATGATCGCCTTGGCGGGGATCGTGGTGCGAAACTCCGTCGTCCTGATCGACTTCATTCACCTGGCGCAGGCCGAAGGTTTTGCGTTGGAGGAGTCGATCATCCGCAGCGTCGCCGTCCGCACCCGACCGATCTTGTTGACCGCCGGCACGACGCTGTTGGCCAACTGGGTGATCACGCTGGATCCGGTGTTTTCCGGATTGGCCTGGGCCATCATCTTTGGAATCCTGACGTCCACGTTTTTCACCCTGATCGTCATTCCCGCCGCCTACTGGTTGATCTATCGCGGCGAAACAACGTCCACCTCTACCCCCGCCGAGGCGCTTTGACATGCAATGGCTGATGCAACCCTGGCCCTGGTGGCTCTCGGGGATCCTGATCGGTTTGACCGTTCCGCTGCTGTACCTGTTGGCCGGCAAAGCGTTCGGGATTTCGACCAGTCTGCAAGAGATCGGGGCACTGTGTTCCCCGCACAGCAAACTGGATTACTTTGCCAAGTTCGACCGCAAAGCCAATCTGTGGACGATCGTGTTTGCCATCGGGATCGCGATCGGGGCCTTCGTTGCCACCCATTTTTTGTCGGCCGACCCGAAACCCTTTCTGCCGGCCTCGATGGAAAGTGTTTCCGGGGCGATCAAGTTACTTGTCGGCGGATTCCTGATCGGGTTCGGAACGCGTTACGCGGGCGGTTGCACGTCGGGCCACTCGATCACCGGTATCTCCAACTTGAATTGGCCCAGCCTGTTGGCGACGGTCTGTTTCTTTGCCGGCGGGTTGGCCGTGACCTGGGGACTCGGTGGATGGCTGTTTTAACGAGGAGATCATGATGGAAACCACCGATACAATCGACCCCCAACCGCCTGAGCAAGCTGAGCCAGCTGAGCAAGCCAAGCCAGCGACCTCCCCAGCGGCCTACCTGATGGTGCTGCTGATGGGCGTCTACTTGGGCCTCCTGTTCAGCAAGAGCGAAGTCGCCCACTGGCAACGCATTCACGACATGTTTCTGTTTCGTGAAGCCCACATGTATTTGATCATCGTGACGGCCATCGTGGTCGCGATGTTTTCGATGCAGGTCATCAAACGATTCCAGATCCGGTCGATCGAAGGGAAGCCGATCAAGTACTCGCCCAAACCCTATCACACCGGTGTCGTCATCGGTGGCATGTTGTTTGGCGCCGGGTGGGCCATCACGGGCGCCTGCCCCGGACCGATCTATGCCCAAATCGGAGGCGGCCAGCCGATGGCGCTGTTCACGCTGGTCGGCGCCTTGCTGGGCATGTTCAGCTATGCGGCCCTGAAACCGAAACTGCCGCATTGACGTCATCTGGGCGTGATTGGCACACCCGCCGTGCGATATGGCGCAGTCTCGGTGCCGTTTCTTCGGCGTGGGTTGGAACGGGCCGAGGTCCGTCGGAGGGCGACAAACGGTTGATCTTGGTTTAACATCAGCCGGTTCGCGGCGGCGTCTGGACGCCCGAATCGATTTCCCATGCTCCGTTGCGGCACGGTGTTTGCCCCTGCCTGCACCCCAAACCGAGGCCGCCCCCCCAACCGTCCAGGTCTCACTGAACTCAAGCGGAGGAACGGGCAGATGACGCAATCGATTGAGCAATCGGAAATCGACGCGATCAAGCGAGTGATCGCCGAAGGCGGAGCGATGGACTACGTCGATGTCGTCGACGCGGTGGAAAAGCGTTTTCGCATCAAGACGTCGGCGGCAACGGTTGAGCAAGTCCACCATGATCTGGTCAACGCCGCCGACGAGGTTGCCGAGCAGGTAGGCGGAGCCGACGATCAATTCAGTCCGAGCCTGGGCGTTTCGATGACGGCAAAGCTGCCATCGGAGTCGGGCGGCGCGATGCCGGCCGAGGACACGTCCGCGGATCACATGACCCTGGCGATGCAATTCGTCAAATCCGTGGGCGGATTGAATCGAGCCAAGAGCGCGTTGGCGGAGCTGGAGGCGATGCTTCGACGGTAGCGTTGCGCGTCCGCAACTCAATCGATAGTTAGCGGCAGGGCGCGAGTCCTCCGGTCTGCGTGTCACCGGACGGCTCGCGCCGTTCCGCTAGCACGGTGCGTTCGCGACTCGCTCCTCACGACTCCCCGTTGACCTGTCGTAATTGAAGCGTGTCGATGATCTTGTCATCGGCCAAGGCGTTGGTGATCACGACCAGCCATTCGCCGCGCGTGGCCCAACCCCTCGCTTTCAGCTGCGCCAACGCTTTTTGAATGGTGTGTTCGGGGTCATCGGAGAACTCCATCAGAAAGGGCTCGACGCCCCACGGCAGCATCAGTTGATGGAACGTCGACGGGATGTCCGTGAACGCGTAGATCGGAACCTCTTGGGCGCGCATGGCGCCGAGTACATAGGCCAGGAATCCGCTCCGGGTGAACACGACGACGCCGGAGTGACCGAGTTCTTTGGCCAACACGACCGCCGAACGAAGCATCTTGGCCTTGGGCGTGTGAAGCTGAATGCGTCGATTGATTTGGCCATCGACCGACGGCTCAATGCTCTCAACGATATTCTTCAGCACTTCGACCGCTTCCAGAGGGTAAGCGCCGACGGTCGTTTCACCGGACAGCATGATCGCGTCGGCTTGTTCGCGGATGGCGTTGGAAACATCTGAGATTTCGGCGCGGGTGGGGATCGGAGACTGAATCATCGACTCCAACAGATGGGTCGCGATGATCACCGGTTTCCCCTGGACCTGGCAGGCATTGACCAGTTGGGTTTGGACCAGCGGCAATTTGTGGTATTCGATTTCGATGCCCAGATCACCGCGGGCGACCATCACGCCATCGGATTGACGAATGATTTCCTCCATGTTTTCCACGCCTGCCTGATCTTCGATTTTGGCGATGATCTTGGCGCAGCAATCGAGTTCATCAAGAAACGCTTGCAACGTGGCGATGTCGGCGGCTTGGCGTACAAACGAGAGTGCGACGAAGTCTAACCCGGCGGCCACACCGGCACGCAGATCCGATTCGTCTTTGTTGGTCAGGGCGGGCAAATTGATGCGCGTCCCCGGCAAGTTGATGTGTCGACGTGACCCGAGTTTCCCAGGCGTGATGACTTCCAAGACCACCGAACAGTCGGTCTTCTGCATCACCTTGGTTCGCAGCAGCCCGCTGTCGATCAACACGGTCGCGCCGACTTCGACATCGGCGGGCAAGTCGGGGTAATTGACCGAGACGCGGTGCACGCCATCGTCGCAGAGTTGAAACGGTTGCGTGTGCAATTCCAATCGGTCCCCGGACTTCAACTCGATCGGGGCATCGACCGGCCCGGTGCGCACTTCGGGACCTTTGACGTCCATCATGATGGCAACTTCGCGTCCCACATGATGCGAGGCCTGGCGAATCCGCGCGATGATCTCCCCCACCCATTCCACGCTGCCGTGAGCCATGTTCAGCCGAATGATGTCGACACCGGCCTCGATCAGGGCTTCCAGCTTCTCAAGTGTCTCGGTCGCCGGACCGATCGTCGCGACAATCTTGGTGTGCCGAAAGGGGCGTTGCGTATCAGCCATGGTGAACTCATTCCATGCAAACAGAACGTACGTCGAGACCGATGTCAGTTTGGCGGACGCGATCACCGATGCAATATCGATCTGAACGATGGCCAAATCACGACCATGCATGCCAGTTACCGCGCACCTGCACCACATTGGAAATCAAAAAAATGCCGGACGTGGAAAAGGGGACAGGTACGACTGGCACGAGGATCAGCGCTGGTGTGCAGGCTTTCGCCCAATACCGCTAAGTTAAGCTCGACGGGGAGGCCCGGGCGCTGGCGCGAACCGGCTGATGTCAAACGAATATCAGCCGTTTGGCGCGAGCCTACGGGCACCGAGTTGAGGAAACCATGCTTAACTTAGCGGTATTGGGCTTTAGCCGCCCTCTGTCGCTGCTCCGCAGCGACTGGGAACGCCTCAAGGCTGGACACCAACGGTCTTTTCCGCTCGATCAACGCAACCCTAAATCCAAATCTGGACAGCGCCGTAGAAATTCACCGAAGCATGGCGATGACCGTCCAAAACGATCCCACTGATCGGTTAAACTGATCGGTTCAATGGAGGGAGTCTGGTGGCGCGCGTGAGCGCCTGGTTTTGCAGCAATCTTTTCTAGGGTGGGTTCGATGACTCGTAGGCTTCGCTCTGTCACGGTGCTCGCAGCGGTTTGGGTTTGCGGGCTGGTCGCGCCGGTGGCCCCCTGCCAAGAAAATTCTGCCCGGGAAAGCTCTGCCCGGGAAAGCTCTGCCCGGCAAGTTGAACGCTCGGATCAATCGAGCTCGCCGTCCACGTCAGACCGCGCTGATGAACGGTCGATCGAAACAGCCATCGACCGACTTTCCGACACCAAATTCTCGCGGCGGCAAGCGGCCTATCTGTTCTTGATCGAATCCGGCAAGGACGCGATCGCGAGTTTGGAACAGGCCGCCGGCGATGACGATTTCAACGTCGCCGAACGATGCGTCCGCGCGCTGGCGGAAATCACCCGCGACAGTGAATGCACCGAAGCGGCCCTGATGGCTCTCGACCGGCTCGCCGCGGACGACACCAAGCGAGTCGCCAAACTGGCGGCGTCGGAATCGAAACGATTGAGGATGACGAAAGAAGAGCTCGCCGTGGAAGCTTTGATCGCCGCCGGGGTTCGCGTCCAGCGATCCACTCGCGGAACGATTTATTCTCTGCAAATCAGTCGCGACGAGGATCTGTTCTGGCTGAAGTTTCTTCCCCGGTTGCGGCGAGTCAACCTGTCCGGCAACGGCATCACCGACGGCGGCCTGAAGCACCTGTTCGATTGCAAGCAGCTGACCGACTTGTCCTTCTCCGGCACCGCAGTGACCGATGCCGGGCTGGCACAACTTCAACATCTCCCCGCGCTGACCGGACTGCATCTGCTCGACAACCGCTTCTCCGCCGTCGGCATCCGACAGCTCAAAGGGGTCAAAGGGTTAACGTCCCTTTCCTGGTTCTCTCCGATCGACATCGCGTCTCTGCGGGCGGTAGGCGAACTTCAACGCCTCACGTCCTTCAGCCTCTCGACAAAGCAGGTGACTGAAGATTTGGTCGACGTCATCAGCCGTTTGACGCAGCTGACAAAACTGCACTTGTCCGCGACCGGCTTGACGGACCCGCAGTGCGAGCATCTGGCGCGAATCAAAACCGCCACCTACCTGTCCCTGATGCGGTCGCCCGAATTGACAGTCGCCGGCTGGGAACATCTCGGCCGAATGGACCTGCATTCCTTGTCGACCTATCAATCACCGATCACCGATGCCGGGATGAAATGTCTCGGCTCGGCGAGGGAACTGAGGTACTTGACCATCTCCGATTCGCCCGTCAGTGACGAAGGGCTGTTGCATCTGAAAGAACTCACCAACCTGCGATACGTCAATCTTCGCGCGACCAATGTCACCCAGTCCGGCGCCGATCGCTTGAAAGAGCTGCTGCCCAATCTCCGTACCTTGAGAATTGATTCGCCGGGATTCACGCCCCCGAAAGCGTACAGCGTCACGACAGCGATCGACAAAAAGAACGTCCACCTGCGCACCGCACTGACCGACGCAACGCTCAAAGAGCTGCGGCAGGAAAAGGATGTCCACACCGTCTTCATGACTCGCATCAACAGCAGCGATCAACAGGTCCGAATGATCGCCACGTTGCCGATCAAAGGACTGGTGATTGATTCCGACGCCGTCACCGATCAGGGGCTTGCCGCGTTGAAAGCGCATCCCCACCTACAATCCTTGACCGTCACGTCCAACCGACTCACCGACGGATGCAAAGATGCCATCCTTGCCATCCCGTCTCTTTCCAAACTCTGGATTCAAAAAGCCGCCTTGACCGACGCGGGAGTCCGAGCGTTGATCACGGGGTTGTGCGACAAGCAGCAACTCGACTCGCTCAACTTCGGGAACTGCCCCCAGATCACCAACCAGGCGTTCGACGGCATCGCCGAACTCAAGTCGCTGACGCAGTTGACCCTGCGTGACAATCCGCAACTCGATAGTGGAGTGTTGCGGTTCGTTCGTGAACTGCCCGGGCTGACCGAAATTCGTCTCGAAGGCAACCTCGTCCAGGCAGCGGATCTCGAATTCCTGGGCACACTGAAACTTGAACGACTGCACCTGAGCAACGCACGAATCGCCGATGGCGCCATGGCTGCACTGGTCAAGGCCTGTCCCGATCTCAAACAACTGGGGGTGGCGAAATCGAACCTCGATGATGCCGCGATGGCATCGATCGGCAAGCTCAAACAACTCGAATGGTTGTGGCTGTACGGAACCCCCATCAGCGATGACGGGTTGGCCGAATTGGATGACCTGAAAAATCTGAAAAACGTTTATGTCAGCGCCGACAGCGTCACCGCACAGGGGCAGCAGCGGTTCCTGCAACAGCATCCCGCCGCCACGCTGCGACGAAACTAGGGCTTGAGTCGGAACGGAAAGATTTCCGCAATTGGCAGTCAACCCGCCCGCACAAATTCCCCACCTCGCGGAGCTTTTCTTCGTCAAACCGAGGTGCGTTTCTAGGTGAATTCCGAGCGAATTGCTTCCGATAGCAGACACTAACCCTCTGCTTTCGATGGAGCCCGCTTGTGCCGACCCGCCCAATTAGAAGTCACCTGAATCCCCCCCAAAAGTGCGTCAAACGTGGACAGCTGCGCGCTGCGGTTGCCGGATTGACCGCCGGACTGGCGCTCGGCTTGGCCGGCGTTGCCGTCGCCGACGGAGCGATCCAGCTGACCGCACCGGCTAACGTGACCGCACCGAAGGACGTGACGGTCAGTCGTGTGGAGTCTGAGGCAGCGCCCGAGGGGTTGCCTGCCGAGACCGCTTGGACGAAGCGGCCGGAGACCACCGCGGCTGCCGCGGAGCGAGAGTCGGCCGCCGTCGTCGACGATGACACGATGGCCCAGCCGGCTGCCAAAACGATTTCCGCGACGCCCGCCTCGGGCCCCCTGGATCGTTTCCGCGGTGCCTTGCCGAGCCTGCCTTCCAGGAAACCCGCCGCCCCGTCGATCCCTACGCCGGGCGACGTGGAACTGGACAACGCCAACGCAACCCCACCGGGGCACGCCGACGAAGCGGCGGCGAAGCCGGAGGCATCGCCAGACATCGGTCCCATGCACAGCCGACACGCATCGAACGCTGCCGTGCTCGACGACGGCTGGGTCGCCCGTGACGCGATCAATCGTGTTTCGCCGCTGCGAGACCCGATTGCCCAATCGAGCCGGCCGGTCGTGGAAGCGACGAAGGAGTCGGCAGCGACGACGCGGCTCGAGCCCGCGCTGCCCCCGCGGGATGAGTTCTCCAAACGCAGCCGATCGCAGCCCCAATCGCAGTCCTTGTCACAGCCCCGATCGATGTCAGCCCGGTCGATGTCAGCCCGATCGATGTCCCTGGGAGAAGCGAAATCTTCCGTCGACTCGACGCCCGCCGTTCCGGCCAGTGAACTGCCCTTGCTGCCACCGCCGGACGCCAGCACTTCCGCCGACGAAGGCGGCAGCGACAACAGCGTCACCAAGCACAGTGTCAGCAAGCACAGTGTCACCAAGCACAGCGTCAGCAAGCACAGCGAGAAGCCGGCGACCACGGTGGACGAGCCCGCCACGTCGCTCAACGAGCCCGTCGGGCAAGCTGCCGTCGACGACGCTCAACCACTGCCCAAACGAAAACCGCTGACCAACCTCGTCGAAAGCACCTCGACCGCGGTGAAGAAAGAGGCAACGCAGAAGGAAACAACGCAGCAGGAAGCGGCGAAACCGACCCGGCAGAGCGCCGACCGGAAACCCCAAGCCGACGCCGGTGCGTCGGCATCGATCGGCGACTTGCAGCCCGACGAATCGCCGGTCCTCGACTACACCGGTCGTCCCGCCGCCGAAGTCACTCCGACGCCGACGGTCGCGAACATGCGACGCGGCATCGAACGGATCCTGACCTATTTTTACCAGCGTCCAGAGATCGCCACCGGACGCAGTAACTGGGGCATGATGCACTCGATGATGGTTTTCGGCGCGGACACCAAGGTGGTCGTCGGACGCCAGCACTACAGCACGATCGCCTGGATCGCCGGCAACAACAATTGTCGTGGCCAACGTCTGCTGACCCACGACGCCGACGGAATCCAAGCCAAAAGCGGCGTCGGATTGCAAGGCCACCAGGGCCAGTTCCTGGCCGTGTTGGGCATGTGCAATGTTCCCACGGACTATCCCTTGTACGCCGGCAAGGTGAAGTACGATGTCACGGCGTTGATCGACTCCGAAAAGCGGGCCTGCAAGGCGGGTGAAGAATTGACGTTCACGCTGATCGGACTGTCGCACTATCTCGACACCGACAGCAGGTGGGTCGCCGCCGATGGAACCCGCTGGGATTTTGAACGGCTGATCGAAGAAGAGCTGAAACAGCCGATCGTCGGCAGCGCCTGCGGCGGGACGCATCGTCTGATGGGCTACACGCACGCCCTGCGCAAACGACGCGCCGAAGGCAAACCGATCACGGGCCAGTGGAAACGTGCCGAAATCTTTACCGAGGACTTCGTCAACTATGCGTATTCCCTCCAGAACCGCGATGGTTCGATGAGCACCAATTGGTTCGACGGACGAGCCGACAACGGAAACGTCGATCGCAAGGTCCAGACGACCGGACACATCGTCGAATGGTTGTTGACCGTCACCCCGGACGATCAATTGCAAGACCGTCGTCTGGTCGCCGCCGTGGCGTTTCTCCTCCGCTCGATGGGCTCCGATTTGGATCACGATTGGAGCATCGGTCCCAAAGGCCACGCGTTGCGTTCTTTGGCGATGTACCACCAACGCGTCTTCCGCGCCGGCACACCCTGGATCCCCGAGTCGCTCGCCGATTCGACGCAATCACAACGTCGCCGATAGCGACAGGATCGCAAAGTGGGATAGGCTTCCAGCCTGTCAGGTCAGAGTCGATTGGCCCGCAAGCCTCTCCCACGGCTGGAAAACGATCGCGTCGCTTCATCTGATTTCGTGTATTCTTTGCGGTAGCGTTTCGACGCCGCGGCGCTGGATTTATTTTTCACGGAATCAACGATGCAACGTCTCACGCTCGCCGTCTGCTTCCTCGTCATCACCATCGTGTCGGCGTAAACAACGCCTGGGTCGTCGACGATCAATTTCAACGCGACCGTGGATCGCTGTTGCGGATCAGTCGTCGGTAGAGCGACAGGGTGGGGCAAGGTTTAGGAATTGGGGTGGTCAAAAAATGGGGTGGTCAAAACATGAAAAACCAGAGGGTCGCCATCACACCCGCGTGATCCATCCTGTCCAACAGCGGCTGTGAATCGACGCCATTCGTCACCGACCACGCACACCCATCTGTTGGCCAACCCATTTTTTGACCAACCTTTTCCATGTCTCACCTTCGTCTCGCCACCTTCCATGCCGGACTGCGAATCAACGAGGTGCACGTGGACCAGCCGGTGGTGATCGGGCGACGAGATCCACGCAAAGGCGATCCGCCCCCGGTCGCCTTGCATCAGACGGCCACCGAGACGCGGCTGATCGTCGCTGACGTGCGGCAAAAGGAAATGTCGCGACAGTGGATGGAAGTCTCACCGATCGAATCGTTTGCCTTTGAACTGAGGAATCTGCACGAGCACTGCCCGGTCGTGATCGTCGGCGATCAAGAGATCCCGCCGGGACAAACCCGCCGATTCGAGGAAGAAATCCTGGTCGATTTGGGCGGACGACTTTCCCTGCGGATCGAAGCGGTCGATGCGTCGGGAATGGGATCGGCCGACTACCGAAGCCTGGAAAGTCTGCCACTGGTACCCGGCGGGCAGGGCTTCGTCGAACACACCGCCGCGATCGGGCAATTTGCCCAATCCGAAGGCCAGGAGGTCAACAAGATGCTCCAGCTCGCCCTGCAAGTCGTCCAGGAATCGGTCGGCAGCAACGCGTTCTTTCAGAAGTGTGCCAGCGCGGCGGCTGAGATGGTGGATTTGGATCGAACCGTCGTCTTGCTGCGTGGCGAGACGGCCGAATCCGACAAGTTGCCCGTCGAGTCAGAATTGGAAGGCG
Organism: Rhodopirellula sp. SM50; assembly: GCF_002289565.1. Taxonomy (GTDB): domain Bacteria; phylum Planctomycetota; class Planctomycetia; order Pirellulales; family Pirellulaceae; genus Stieleria. The sequence continues at coordinate 29,753 of NZ_NTFY01000084.1, forward strand.
GCTGGTTCCAGGTCGCACACCACACCCGCGGTGGAGGATCGCTGGCCAACCCGCGCGGCCGGATCAGTACGACGCTGCTGAAACGTGTCTGCGAGACTTGCTTGACGGTGATCCACCAACCCAAGACCGGAGGGATGGGCGGAGCGAACCTCGTCGACGCGAACTCTGCCGGCGTGAACTCTGCGGACAACGACGCCGATCGCTTTGCCCCGTCACTGCAGAGCGTGCAGTGTGCCGTCGCGTCGCCGATTCTCAATGCCGAACATCAGGTCATCGGTGTCATCTACGGCGATCGCACCATTTGCGCCAGCGGCTCGCTGGCGACCGGCATCAGCGACATGGAAGCGACGTTGATCGAGATCCTGGCTGGGGCGTTGGCCGGCGGCCTGGCTCGTCGAAACCAAGAACGCATCCGCAACTCCTTGGCCGAGTTTTTCTCACCCAAGGTGGCCGACCAATTGGTTTCCGATCCGCAGCTGATGGAGGCGAAAGAGATCGACGTGACGGCGCTGTTTTGTGACATTCGCAAGTTCAGCAGCGTGACGGAGAAACTGGGACCGCGGAAAGCGATCGAGTGGATCAACGACGTGATGACCGAGCTCAGCCAGTGCGTCATCGATTCCGACGGCGTGTTGGTCAATTACATGGGCGATGAAGTGTTCGCGATGTGGGGGGCCCCCGGCGACCAACGCGACCATGCCGACCGCGCCCTCGCGTGCGCCAAATCGATGCTGCGGGCGATCGAGAAGCTGCGTCTGCGGTGGAGCAGTGTGCTGCCACAAAAATTCGGAGCCGGGGTCGGGATCAACACCGGGCCGGCGCTGGTCGGCAACGTCGGCTCGCGGCAGAAGTTCCAGTACGGCCCGTTGGGCAACACCGTTAACCTCAGTTCTCGTTTGCAGTCGGCGACCAAGCAACTCGGTGTGGCCTGTTTGGCCGGCGAAACCACCGTGCGGTCGGCCGGATGCAGCGACCCATGCCGACGACTGGCCAAACTGTCGGTCGTCGGCATCGAAGACTGCATCAACGTGTACGAAGTCACGGTCCACCCCGATGAAACCTGGCGGCGACTGAAACTCGCATACGAGCAGGCGCTCGACGAGTTTGAACGCGGTCGCTTTGAGAGATCCGTCCAACTCATCGAAAGCTTGATCCAGGCTTACCCCCAAGACCGCCCCAGTCGTGATCTACTGGAGCGTGCCCACGCCCAATTGAAGGAGCCTTCGAAGGACTTTGACGGCGTTTTGATACTGACGAGAAAGTAAACACGTTGCGAACGCTTGTCCCACTGGTAAGATCCGGCACGACGCATCGGGTCGAGTCCTTTATCACCTGCCCAACGCGATGACGCAAACGCTCATTCACGACTTGCTTTTTATCCTGGCCGCAGGGCTGCTTGCCGGGTTGATCTGCAGGTGGCTTCACGCGTCGGTGTTGATCGGCTATCTGGTGGTCGGCGCGCTGCTCGGCCAGGGCGTGCTCGGCTGGGTGCGCGATGAAACACACCAGTTGGAGCACTTCACCGAAGCCGGCGTGTTTCTGCTGCTGTTTTCGATCGGACTGGAGTTTTCGCTCGATGACCTGCAACGTTTGGGCAGGAAGTTTTTCATCGGCGGAGCGACGCAGATGACTTTGGTGGCCGTGCCCGTCGTTGCGGTCCTGTTCGCCTTCGGGATGAGTTGGCAATCGGCCGTCCTGATCGCTTCGGCGGTCGCGTTCAGTTCGACGGTTTTGGTTTTTAAAGCGCTCACCGAGTGGGGGCAATCCCAGCGGCCGCACGGTCGTTGCGCCATCGGGATCCTGCTGTTCCAAGATGCGGCCTTGATTCCGCTGCTGTTGCTGGTCCCGCTCCTGACCGGGGAGGGCAACGCGCCGAGTCCGCGTCAGTACTTGGCACTGGCCGCCGTTTCGCTGCTCTTCGTGTTGGCCGTGCTCACGCTGCGTTACTGTCTGTCCAACTGGTTGATCCCGTTGCTGGCGGGCTATCGCAGCCCTGAAATGGTGATCTTGTTTACCATCGTCTCGCTCGGCGGCGTGACGTTGGCCGCCCATGCGGTCGGTCTGCCGCCCGCGGTGGGGGCGTTTGCCGCCGGATTGATTTTTAATGGGAATCGCTGGACCAAGCAGATCGATGCGTTGGTGCTGCCGTTCCGCGAGACGTTTGCCGCCGTGTTCTTTGTCGGACTCGGATTGATCTTTGACCCCGCGCTGATTTGGCACGAACCGCTCACGATGGGCGCCGCACTGGCGGGACTGATCGCGTTAAAAGCGTTGGCCGGAACCCTCGCGTTTCGATTGACCGGCATGCCGCTGCAACGTGCGTTTGGCATGGGGATCGGACTGGCACACGTCGGTGAATTCGCATTCGTCTTGATCTTGTTGGGCGTCGAGTCCGGCGTGCTCCGCGAGATCGATTATCAACGTGTCATCGCGATCGCGGTCGGATCACTGATCTTGACACCCCTGCTGATGAAAACGGGTTTGCGATTGGTGCACGACGAGACCCTCGATGTCGAAACACCACGCAAGTCCGATTCCGAATTCACCACGACGCGACTGGCGACGATCATCGGTGCCGGCCCGATCGGCTCTCGAATCGCCTCCCAACTGGAAACCACGGGGCAGGACGTTTGCTTGGTGGATCTCAGCCCCGTGAACCTGCATCCGTTTTCGCAGTTGGGATTTCGCACGGTCGCGGGTGATGCCAGCGACACCAGTATCCTGGAGCGTGCCGAAGTTCATCACGCCGGCGTCATCGTCGTCTGTGTCCCGGATGATCAAGTGGCCCAGCGTGTGGTCCGCGCAATCCGCAAGATCAACCCCCGCGGCAAACTCCTGGTTCGCTGCCGCTACCAGGCCAGCGTTCCCAAACTGCGCCGCGTCGGTGCCGATGTCGTCGTGACCGAAGAAACCGAAGCCTCGTTGGCCTTGCTGCGGGAACTCAATCAATTGGAACAAGCATTCTCGATCCAGCGGCCCTGACCCCGAGCGAATCATGACGTCCATCTTCCGGCAACTCGTATTCATCGCGTCGCTGCTGTTCAGCGTCGGTTCAATGGCAACCGTGTCTGCCGAAGTGATCCGGGTCGGGCCACGTGACGATTGGTTTGCACTTCTGGCCGGTGACGCTTTGAAACCGGGGGATGAACTGGTCTTTCGCGCCGGCGTCTACTCGGATGCGCGACGGCTGGTGCTGCGACACCGTGGCGAGCCCGGCAACCCGATCGTGATTCGAGCCGCCGAGGGTGAACGGGTGCTGTTGCGCCGGCCCGATGCGAAACAGAACTCGATGAATCTTGAAGGCTGCCAACACCTCGTGTTGAGCGGCCTAGAGATCACCGGCGGCGCGGCGGGAATTCGCATCGGGCCTGACGCCAGCGGGACCCCGTCGGGCGATCTGGTCCTTCAGGATCTCCACCTCCACCACATCGGCGGCGTCGCCGTGACCTGCAATCACGAAGGGACGGTCTATCGTCGGATCACGCTCCGCAGAAACCACATTCATCACACCGCCGGTCATGGTGAAGCGTTCTACTTGGGCGCCAACGAAGGGAAAGGCGTGTTTTGCGATTCGCTGATCGAGCACAACTACATCCACGACTTGGACGGCCCGAACGTCAGCCAAGGCGACGGCATCGAAATCAAGCAGGGAAGTTTTGGCAATCGAATCGTCGGCAATGTGATCCACGGCACCAAGTATCCGGGAATCACGGTTTACGGTACCACCGGTCAACCGCGCAACGTGATCGAAGACAACGTGATCTGGGACACCGGCGACCACGGAATCCAAGCCGCCGCCGATGCGGTCCTACGCAATAACTTTATCGCCAACGCCAAGGGCTGCGGCATCTATTCTCGTCAGCACCAGGGGGCGATCCCCGACAACCTGCGGATCGAGGACAATCACGTCGTGGCCACGGGCGGTCCGCCGCTACGTTTGATCGGCGGCGGATCGGCCGGTAAGGGGATCGAGGTGTTGGGCAACACCTTGATGGGGCGGGCCGGCGGTTTGGCCGTGCGGGTCGAACGCTTGAACGCGCTGACCGCCAAAGCAAACCGCGGACAAGGCGCGGTGGACGGGTCGTCGGCCATCGCGGCGTCTTGGACCTCCGTCAGCCACGCCGCCCCCAGCCTGCCGCGGCTTGAGCACAACCCCGCTTGGAAGTTCTTGCAACGATCCGAGTGCGTCGCGAGATTCACCGTCTCGGGCAAGTAACGATCGGTCGGAAAATAAGTGGGATAGGCTTCCAGCCTGTCATTCCAGCATTGACGAGCCTGGAAGCCTACCCCACCTTTAACGATCCGACGCTCCGTTTCCGCGGGGTGCTACTGCGATCGGGCAAAGCCAGCGATCACCGCTTCGGCGTCGTCGACGATCCGTCGGATCACGGTCGCCGCCGAGTCGATCGAGTTGACCTGTCCGGCGACTTGGCCGCCGAACATCGCCAGTTTTTCCAACTCGCCGGTCATGGATTTCAACGGCGAATCCGTGCTCATCAAGTACACCGGACGACCTTCCTCTTCGGCGACCTGTTCTCGCGGCATCTCGTCGGCGTTGTGTCCGAAGGGCTGCCGTTGGTACGGTTCGGTGCTCTGACTCTTGATCACACGGACCGCAGAGTGGGGCGGCCAATTGATCGCAAACGCATCGGTGTGCAGCGTGTCGTCGGCGTCGGCCCGGACAATCTGACGTTTGTGGACGTCATGGGCGAACGACTCGTGCGTGGCCAGCAACACCGTGCCACAGTGAATCCCCTGCGCTCCCAAAGCCAACGCGGCGACCAGACTGCGGCCACTTCCAAAACCGCCCGAGCCGACGACCGGAATCGAGACCGCGTCGACGATCTGCGGCAGCAACACCAGCGACGTGACCGTTCCATGAACATGCCCGCCGGCTTCCACTCCCTGTGCGACAATCACATCGGCTCCCGCCGCCTCCGCTTTGATCGCCTGTTCCACGTCGCCGATCTGATAAACGACTCGGCACCCCGCACCCTTGGCACGCTTGATCGCGTCCGGGACGACATCCCAGAAATAAACCATGGTGTGCACACCGGCACGCAGGCACGCCTCGAGTTCGACACGAAACAGTTCGGGGTCCGTTGCCGCGGGGATTAAATTGACACCGAACGGCTTGTCGGTCAGCGATCGAACGTCGTTGATTTGTTGCGTGATCCGCTGTGGCGATTCGCGAACCATGCCCAGACATCCGAACGCGCCGGCATTGGAAACCGCGGCCACCAATTCCGCACGCGCCACGCCTCCCATGCCCGCCTGCAAAATCGGGTAGCGGCATTCCAGCACGTGACACAGCGGCGTCAGAAGTGAACCGGTGGATCCCAATGGATTGTCCTCGAACTCGTGTGACTGTAAACGGAATCCGCCCGTGCGAAGGGACGGAGGGCCGGCGAAGGGATTGGGGGGCGATAGCTCAATGCCACTTACTTTGGCGCCAAACGGGCGACTTTTGTTAGCGGCAGGGCGCGAGCCCTCCGGTCTTTCAAGGTCAAACCGGACGGCTCGCGCCGTTCCGCTACCTCCCTCAGTGCCAACGTAAGTGGCATTGGGCGATAGCTGCAAGGACGGCGGCGTCGGCAATCAGCTTGACGCGCAGCCCTATCCTATATGCTAATGTGTATATTCTAAGCCCGCTGACACAAGCTCAGAACGCCCGATCACCTGAAGAAGTTTCCATGCAGAGTCGTTTCATCCAATGGTCGAGGACGTTTGCGAAGTGGCTGGCCGTGTTGGTCGTTCTGGCGGGGGCGGTTTACTGGCTGCGGTTTCGGCCGGTTGGGGTCCAAGGGGTTCCGGTCCGCAGCGGTCCGATCGTTTCGGAAATCATCGGGACCGGGACACTCGAAGCCCGCGTGTCGACCACGATCAGCCCTAAGATATCCGGTCGCATCACGGTGGTGTCGGCCGACCAGGGGGACACGGTTGCCGAGGGCGATTTACTGGTCGAGCTGGACTCGGCCGAATTGCAGCAGCAAGTCGAAATCGCCGCAGCCAACGTGGCCGCCGCCCAAGCGGCCATCGTGCGACTGAGTGCGGACAAGGAGCGGGCGACGGTGGTGTTGGACCAAACGCAACGAACCAGTCGACGGTTGGAAAGTTTGTTGGAACGATCGGCCACGTCGCAGGAGGAGTTTGAACGTGCCACCGAAGCGATGTCGGTTGCGGTCGCCGACGTGGCCCGCGCCGAAGCGGCGATTACCGAAGGTCAAAAGGTTTTGTTGGCGGCGGAAAAGACGCTTCAATACCACCAGGCCCGGTTGCGGGACACGCGGATCGTTGCCCCCTTCGGCGGTCTGATCACGGCGCGACATCGCGAATCCGGTGACGTGGTGGTGCCCGGCAGCGGCATTTTGACACTGATTTCCACCGACGTGCTCTGGATCAGCGCCTGGGTCGATGAAACGGAGATGTCGAGAGTCGCCGAAGGCCAACCCGCCCGCATCGTGTTCCGTTCCCAACCCGAGCAATCGTATCCGGGGACCGTGGTTCGATTGGCCAACGAATCCGATCGAGAAACGCGTGAGTTTGTGGTCGACGTGCAAGCCAACGCGTTGCCGGATCAGTGGGCCGTTGGGCAGCGCGCCGAAGTGTATTTGGAAATCGGCAGAAAGCCCGACGCGATTCAAATCGATGCCGCTTCATTAGTGCGTACCAAAAACGGTCACGCCGTGTTCGTCAATGATGCCGGGGTGGCGCGGCTGCGACCGGTGACACTCGGATTGCGCGGACGTGATCGCGTCGAAGTGATCTTGGGGCTTTCCGCAACCGACCAGGTGATCATGCCGCGTCACGGCAGCGCGGCACTGACCGACGGAAGGCACGTGAGCGTGGACGAAACATGAACCTGGCCTTGAAGGATATCCGCTACAGCTTTGGGCGATTTGCGTTGACCACCCTCGGCGTGGGCATGTTGTTAATGGTGGTGATGGGGATGGGAGGGATCTACCGTGGCGTCATCGAAGACGCGACGTTGTTGATCGATCGCGTCGATGCCGATTTGTGGATCGTCCAACGCGACACCCGTGGCCCGTTCGCCGAAGTCTCGCGGGTGCCGCCCAGTCTGGTGCATCGTGCGACGGCGGTGCCCGGCGTCGCCTCGGCCCGCGAGTTTGTCTACCACACCATCCAACGAGAGCGAAACGGTAAACCCTTGCGGATCGCGGTAATGGGATTGAGTTGGCCGACCGACAAGGGCGATTGGATCGCGTTGACCGGCGGCCGAGCGCTGCGACAAAACCACTTTGAAATGATCGCCAACGAATCGCTGGGATTGCCGGTCGGACATCGGATCAAGCTGGGGCAGGAAACCTACACGGTGGTCGGCACGACCAACAACATGATCGGCAGTAGCGGCGACGGCATGGCATTTGTCACCGTCCGCGATGCCCAGGCGATTCAATTTGATGTGCCCGGTGAAGCGGTCCGTCTGGAACGGGCCGCCCGGGAATCCCGCGCTCGCCGCTTTGACTTGGTCGCACAGCAACCGATGTTGCTGGCCAACACGCAGCGCCCGGGAGGTGAATTGCCCGCCGTCGCCCGACCCGGGCTGAGTGCCGTGATGGTGTCGCTCAAGCCCGACGCGGACGCCGACGTGGTCGCCGACATCATCGGCGGTTGGGGCGACGTCTCGGTGTACACCTCCGATGGGCAACGCGAGTTGTTGCTCAAGGGGACGGTCGAAAAGATCAAACGCCAAATCGGACTGTTCCGAGTGCTGTTGACCGTCATCGCAGCCATCATCATGGCGCTGATCCTATACACGATGACGCTGGACAAGATCCATTCGATCGCGCTGTTGAAATTAATCGGAGCACCCAACACCGTGATATTGAGTTTGATTCTGCAGCAAGCGTTGTTGCTGGGCGCGTTCGGGTTTGCGATCGCCTACCTGGTCGGGCAAAAGGTCTTTCCGATGTTTCCCCGACGCGTCCTGGTGACACAACCCGACTTGATACAGCTTGCCGCCATCGTGCTGGGAATCTCGATCTTGTCCAGCGTGCTGGGGATTTGGAAAGCTCTGCGGATCTCGCCCAACGAGGCCCTGTCGTGAGCGATGCCGGGCAAACGTTGGCCATCGAAACCGACCGGCTGACCAAAATTTACGGCAGCGGTAACACCGAAGTCGTCGCGATGCGAGACGTGTCGATGCAGGTGCATCGCGGCGAGGTGGTGGCGTTGTTGGGGCCGAGTGGTTCTGGCAAGTCGACGTTTCTTACCGCCGTCGGCCTGATCAACCCGCCGACCTCGGGACGCGTGTTGATCGGCGGCAAGCTGGTGGTCGAAGGCGACGTCCCGCACACCAATCTGCGATCGTTTCGCCGTCGGCACCTCGGGTTCGTGTTTCAAAAATCCAACTTGATCCCGTTTCTGTCCGCCCGCGAAAATGTGCAGATCGCGATGCAGCTCAACGGAGACAGCCCCAAGCAAGCCCGCGCGCGGGCGCAAGAGTTGCTCGATTATCTCGGCGTCGGCGATCGGGGCGAGAGCCTGCCGTCGATGCTTTCCGGCGGCCAACAACAGCGCGTCGCCGTGGCCCGCGCGCTGGCAAACCACCCCAGCGTGATTCTGGCCGACGAGCCCACCGCGGCGCTGGACAGCCACCGCGGCCGACAAGTGATGGAACTGTTCGCCAAGGTCGCCCACGAACAGCAAGCCGCCGTCATCGTCGTCACCCACGACCATCGATCCTTGGACGTCTTCGACACCCGGTACGAAATGGAAGACGGCCTGATGCGGTTGGCTCAGTCCTGAAACACATCGATCCGCCTCCTTTCTCCCCAACCTATTTTTTGACCCACCTATTTTTTGACCCACCCACATTTGACATCTCCGCAGCGAGTAAACTGCTGAATCACACGATTCACTTCCAGGAGTTGTCATGAACCAGAATCTGCTTTCTCGTCGCCGTTGGATGCTGTCGACCGGAGCGTCAACGCTTGGTGTTGCGACCGCAGTCCATTGCAACGGCGGCTTCGCTGAGGCACCGTCGCCGGAGGTCCAGCCGATCGGTTCGCGGCGCGAGTTGTTTGTCGACGAAGCCTTGATCGAAACACGCGACGATGTCGACTTGGTGATGCATCGCCCGCGTGACGAAGGTCAGGTGCTGGCGTTTGACAAGCCATGGGAAGGCGGTTTCAGTGCTTATGCGACCGTGATTCGCGACGGCGATCGATTGCGACTGTACTATCGTGGTCTCGGCGTGGCCGGCCAGGATGGCAACCGTGCCGAGACGACCTGCTACGCGGAGTCGACCGACGGCATCGATTGGATCAAGCCGAATTTGGGACTGTTTGAAGTCAAGGGGACGCGCGAGAACAACGTGGTGTTGGCCGACGCCGCGCCGGTCACGCATAATTTCTGCCCGATGTTGGACACCCGCGAAGGCGTGCCGACGGAGGAGCGTTTCAAAGCACTCGGCGGGACCGTCAAAAGCGGGCTGATCGCCTGGGTTTCTGCCGACGGCACGCGTTGGCGCAAACTGCGCGAACAACCCGTGATCCCCAGCGACCAGGTTTCTTATCCCCATTTCTTCGACTCTCAAAACCTGGCGTTTTGGTCGGCGGCGGAACAACAGTACGTCTGTTATTTCCGTGTCTTTCACGACAAGATTCGTCGCATCGCGCGGTCGGTCAGCGACGATTTCGTCGAGTGGTCGGCGCCGGTGCTGATGGGGTATCGACATCGCGGCGGCGAGTCACCGATCGAGCACTTGTACACAAACCAAACGCATCCGTATTTTCGCGCCCCGCATTTGTATGTCTCCATTGCCGCCCGTTTTATGCCGGGCCGGCAGGTCTTGAGCGACGAGCAAGCCGAGGCGATCCACGTCAACCCGCGTTACTTCAAGGACACGTCCGATGCGATCCTGATGACCTCGCGGCCGGGAAGCGACGTTTACGATCGCACCTTCCTGAGCAGCTTCGTGCGACCGGGGATCGGGGCTCACAACTGGGTCTCGCGAACGAACTATCCGGCATTGAACGTCGTGCAAACCGGGCCGACGGAGATGTCGCTGTATCTGAACCAGGACTACGCCCAACCGACGGCCCATCTGCGGCGCTATTCGATGCGGCTGGACGGGTTCGCGTCGGCCCAAGCCGATTATCACGGCGGCGAACTGGTCACCAAGCCCCTGGCGTTTAGCGGATCACAGTTGGCACTCAACTTTGCCACCTCCGCCGCCGGCGGCATTCGCGTGGAGATCCAAGACGCCTCTGGCACGCCGATCCCGGGCTACACGCTTGCCGAATCTCGCGAGCAGATCGGCAACGAAATCGAACGCGTCGTTTCCTGGAAATCCGGCACCGACGTGTCCCCCCTCGCCGGCCGCCCCCTACGCCTCCGCTTCGTCATGAAAGACGCCGATCTGTACGCCTTCCAGTTTCGCGCATAAAAGGTGTCCGACACGTTTTTGGTCGCCGACGTCGACAACGACGGCTTGTCGGAAGTGTTCATTGCCAACGGTGACATCGACGACTTTGAATTCGAAGGACGATCGTTTCGGCAACTTCCCCAGCTCTTGCAGCAGGTCGCGCGCGGCTGATGGGGCGAGAGGCATACGAAATCGTTGGGCGACTTGACCGGCGGACGGGATTACTTGATTTCTGAACACCTGGGCGCCTGGCTGCTGTAAAATCGAAAGGTCCGGCGGTGCCGAGCCGCCCAACGGCGATGACGCATTTTGTTGTCACGGCGACGCATCTGTGCATCGCTTCCCTCGGCAGCATCAAGTCAGCTAGAAGAGATGAAACCCGTCGATCTTGTTCGAGTTTCGTTTTTATTTCTTTCTATCTCTTTAACCGTCAAGGTGCTCCTATGGCAATGCCCAGACAGAAACAGAGGCCTGGCTTCACGTTGGTGGAGCTGCTCGTGGTGATCGCGATTATCGGAATCCTGGTGGGACTCTTGCTCCCCGCGGTCCAGGCTGCTCGGGAAGCAGCCCGACGCATGAGTTGCAGCAACAATTTTAAACAGCTCGGAATTGGCATTCACAATTATCATGCCGCCTACAAACAGTTGCCGACACACGGTTCGGGAACTCAACCGGGGACGCCGGGTCCCTGGTACCGCAGCTCGGACTATGGCAACCGTCACCGCTTGAGCATGCTGGTTCCGATTCTGCCGTTCATCGAGCAACAGGCGTTGTGGAATGAAATCAGCAACCCGAATTCGAAGCGAACCGACGGCAACACCAGTGCGGCGGTGGGCACACCGACCAATCCCTGGCCGGCGATGGGGCCGACCCCTGAGAAGATTCAGTACATTCCCTGGACGACCGAGGTTCCGACGTACCGTTGCCCGAGTGATCCCGGGGTTGGACTTCCGGCACTGGGGCGGACGAACTACGCCGCCTGCTTGGGAGATTCTTCGTGGCTGCTCCACCTCGCCAACCGCAACAACAATCGGACCCGGGTCACCAACGGCCGTAGCCGACAATCAAACGCCGCCCACCGCGGGTTCTTCAAGCCGTTGCAGGAAGCAAAATTCCGCGACTGCCTGGACGGTCTGTCCAACACCATCGCGATGGGAGAAATCATCACCTATCTGGGCGACAATGATATCCGGGGCCAGGTGACCGAATCGGCCCGAAACCGGAGTGCCCCCGGTGTGTCGCTCGGGAACATTCGCAATAACCCATCGGTTTGCAAGCCGTTGATCGACCCGGACAGGCCTCGGTTTTGGGATCCCCAGTACCACATGATCTCCCGCGCCCTGTTTGCCCGCGGCTATCGCTGGGCTGACCAAGGACCGTTCTTTACCGGTTGCTTGACGATTCTGTCTCCCAACCGCGAGCTTTGCGGACCTTACAACACGCTCGGCACAACGTTGATCGCGACGATGTCCAGCCGCCACCAAGGCGGATGCCATGTGTTGATGGGCGACGGAGCGGTCAAGTTCATCACCGACTCGATCGAAGCCGGTGACCAGACCGCCGGCAGTGTTTGGCTCAACGGGACCGGAGGCCAGCTTCCCGGTTCGCAAAGTCCCTACGGGCTCTGGGGCGCCTTGGGCACGCGCGCCAGCAACGAAACCATCGACGAGGAGATCTAGGCTCTGTCCCTAAACGACGTTCACCGCCAGTAAACCGCGAAAACGGGGTCAGGAGTCAATCGCCGGAACGGCCCTACGGGTGCTTCGCACGATTGACTCCTGACCCCCTTTTCGCTCGCCTCGGTTGTCCCAGCCGGCAGGCCCAACGGTAACGCTGTGAGCATTTTTTAGCGGTAGGGCGCGAGCCCTCCGGTGTTGCGGTAACAATCAGGAACCGGAGGGCTTGCGCCCTGCCGCGAACACCTCGTCAAACGCAGGGAATCAATGCTTCACAGCGTTACCCAACTGGGGCGATCGGGCTGCAGTCGCTGAATGCTTGTCGATCCAATGTTTTTACGGGTCCCTGACCCGCGTCTTCCCAACATCTGGTCCGTTCAATGAAATCCCAATTGTCGTCCTGCTTGATTCTCATGCTTCTGGTCGCCGCCGTTGTCGGTTGTGGCGACAGCCGTCCGCAGACGTCCACCGAAGGAGCCGACGCGCAAGCCATCGCGGATTACGAAGCGGCGGTGGCGGCAGCCGAGGGGAACATGGCGACCAGCGCGGACGCTGCCGAAGGCGACGAATGACCGCCCGGTACCAATCGCCTCGCGGGGCAACCGCGAGGCGGAGCGAGGGTAAATCAGCGTCCTTTGACGCGGGGCCGCCCATGGGGTCGCGTGGGAGGTAGAATATCCGGGTGAATTGTCGCGCGCGGATTTCTTCCCTTCCCCACACTCGGAAACCCTGATGAACAAACCATTGCTTTCTCTCGCGTTCGGTGCAGCCATTGTGTTGCTTGCCAATCCTCTGGCGCATGCCGAGGTCACGGTCAAACTTTCCAAGATGCACCTTTGCTGTGGTGCCTGCGTGAAAGCCGTCGAAGGTGCCCTCGAAAAGGTCGAAGGTGCAACCGTCAAGGCGGATCAGGATAGCGGTTCCGCCGTCGTCACCGCAGCCGATCAAAAAACAGCTCGCAAGGCGATCGGTGCGATCGGACGGGCTGGGTTCCATGGCGAGACCGATCACGCCAAGCTGAAAATGCAGGACAACAGCGGGGTCAAAGCGGGCGCCACGAAACGTCTGGAATTGGTCGGAGTCCACAACTGCTGCGGCGGCTGCAACAAGGCCATCAAAGCGGCGCTGGCGACGGTTGACGGTGTCCAGGCGGACACAGCCAAGCCGAAGTCGAAAACACTGGTGGTCGAAGGCGAGTTCGATGGACTGGCCGTCGTCCACGCCTTGAACAAAGCCGGTTTCCATGTTCGCGCAAAAGGAGCGGCGAAAGAAGCTGCTGCGGCAAGGAAGAAGAAGGCCGCCAAAGATTCCACCGACAAGTAGTTCGCCGGACTGCTCTGCAGGGAACCCGGTCCTGAGAAAAGAAGGCAGAACCATTCGGGGCAGAATGATTCTCCCGATTCGTTCCCAAACAAAGCCCTAAGCGGTGAACGATTTTTTAGCGGCAGGGCGCGAGCCCTCCGGTGTTTTGGCAAAGATGCGGAACCGGAGGGCTTGCGCCCTGCCGCTTCAACCTCGTCAACCACGGGAAATGAATGGTTCACGGCGTAGGACAGAGCCTGGGAGCAAGTCGCGATGAAACGTGTGACCAGCCCCCAGGGGATACCGTCAGCCCGTCCGATCACGTTCAATCGTAAATCGTCTCGAAGTTAACGGAGGCCAGGGCGGCATCGAAGGCGTTGGCGTAGAAACCGGTGCCGTTGACGTCCAGCTTGTCGTGGTCGCTGCCGCCGTCCAGATGGGCATCGTCCGCATCGGATGCATCGATTCGCAGCGTATCGTTTCCGCTGCGCAGCTCGACGTCGAGATTGTCGACGTCGATTCCGAACAAGCTGACATAGTCGTTGTGCCGTCCGCTGTCGATGTCCAGGGTTCGGGCGTCGGTGTACGAGGCGACGAAGGTGTCGGCACCGTCACCCATGTCCGCTTCTAACCGGTCGCCGACATCGACGTTCCGCATCCACCAATAATCGTTGCCGTCATCGTAGGAGTGGTCGACCAAGTCGATGTCGTCCAGAACGGTGACGTCGAGCATGGTGATCCGGTCGTTGCCGCGTCCCGTTTCGATTTTCAAGTCACTGTGTGAATGATGTTGCATGTTGACGTCGCGAATGACAACCTGATCATCACCGCTGCCGAGTTTGATGGTCAGATCGTCCAGCGTTCTCCAAGAGCCCCCGGTGAACATCTTGGTCGGAATGTATTGCACCGAGCCTCCGTTGATCGTCGTCGGCGCCCCGCCTTGGGTCAAACCGGTGATTCGAAGCATGTCGTTGATCTGTCGCACTTCGACGCCGTTAGCGGCACTGTCGCCAGTCAGTTCGACATCGATTCGGCTGCCGGAGATATCGACATCGACGGAGATGTCACCGGCCATCATTTTGCGGGTTTCCAGATTCTGAAGTCCGAGCCGGCGTTTTTTTGCTGCTTGGTATTTGGAACGAGCCATCGAAGTTTCTCCCGAAACGAAGTGTGTGCCGAGAATCTACGTTTGGCGTTGATCGGAACACCCGACCAAGCTCCTCGACACCGATCCAAGCGAACGTGCCGAGGAGATGTTTCCGAGAAAAATTGGAAATCGATCGGGTAGAACGAGGGCGAAGAAAAGAAGGCAGAACGATACGGGGCAGAATGATGTACCGGAAAAAGTAGGGCATGCTGTGCATGCCACCAGCCAGGCTCTCTCGTCGGGCGCATTGCGGAAAAGACGCAAGCCCCTACCGGTTAACGCTGAACGGCACGACGGCGTCTGCGTCTCGTCCCCGCTGAGACGGCAGGATGCACCTGAACAGGTGCCGTGTATTCGCCGGTATTTTTCTCCTTTTCAGGTCACGATTCCCCACGAGTTTCTGCATGCGATCGGATACCATCATGACGAATCGCACGCCGCCAGCCCGCACCTGAGCGACACCAACAGTATTATGAATGTGGGCAAACAAATCCGCGAGCGGCATTTGCGCCACGTGCTTGCCGACCTGGAAGACTTGGTCCCCGACGCCCGATTTTCACTGGCGTGATGGGATCAACGCAGTCGTCAGACCGTTACCAGTCACTCAACGGAACGGGCGTGAAGCGCCCGCTTGAGGGGGAATCACAGCTTCCCGGCGTCGCCACGACGACCAAGCGAAGCTCGCCCGTAGCCGGAGCTTCGACTTCATACGCCACCATCTGCGTGCCGGGATTCGGTGAATCCCATTCGTGCCGCGGCTGTTCCGTGTTGACGATCGACCAGGTCGCCCCGCGCGGTTCCACGATCGTCAGTTTCAGTCGCCGGTCATGTTGGGTCAGTTGCAACGTGGCCCCGGTTTGTGATTCAACCCCCGACGGCGTGATCATGCCCCAACGCACCCGGCTGCCGGGCGTCAATCCGTCCAATTCATCTTGAATCACGACTTCACGCGACGGCAGCAATGCCAGGCCGCGGCGAACGTTTCCGGCTTGGCCCTTGTAGACCGAACTCAAATCGGCGATGGAGTGCGGGAAGTCGTGTTCGCTTGAAAAGTCAACGATCTCGGCATGACCTTTGGCGATTTGCAGTTTCCCGTCGATGACCAAGGTGTTGTGTCCGGCATTGATTTGGCGAAAGATCGTCCAGCGATCGGAATCTTGTGCCGCACTCCACAGGTTCATGCCGCGCGATTCAATGCCGTGGTAACCTTCGGCCCCCAGGTCGAGCGCCCAACGCACGCCGTCGGCATCGAGCACGAACGAGCCCGTGTCCATTTGTCCGTGCGGAGCCGACGGCGAACCGGCTTTCAAGCCGACGAACGTCGAATGCGGGTTTGTCCACGAACTGCGGTGGACCGCAATCGGTGTGCTACTTTCACTTTGCCAATGCAACGGCATTCGGATGTCAACTTCCTCCAAGGCTTGGTCGTCGCCCATCCATAGCAGCGCCAGTGGCAGCAAACGGTTTCCGCCCGAACCGGCGTCGTGTGAATCGAAGTTGCTCAGGGACTCCCTGACGCGTGCCGCTTCACCGAGCAGCCAATCCGGACGATCGTAGCGACGTGCCAACCAATACAAGGCCGCTTGGGGTTTGCGGCTCGAACCTCCATCGGCATAGTTAAACGTTTCGCCCGAAGGTCCCGTCATCAGAGCCATGTATTGCCCCGTTTCATTAAAGCCCGCCATCTGGCTCAAATCAAAATCGCTTTCCAAAACAGAATCAAGCACCGCCAACAGCATCACATTGAAACTCGTCCCGTAAGCCCAGTAGCCCGGCCCCTCGGGATAACTTCCGTGGGGCGCAAACGCTTTCATCGATCGCGGCACATTTTGAATCGCCTGCAGCACCGTGTTTGCCGCCAGCTCCGGTTCGTCTTCCAGGATCGCGAGCGCACCGGCGGTCATTCCACAATGACAGACCTGTCCCCAGTTGTTCGTGGCGCGAACCCATTTGTTGTGTTTCGTCGTCAACGGCAGCGCGACTCCCTTGTCTTTGATGGCCTGACGAATCGTTTGTCGGCTGGCATCGTCCAGTGCGTCGAACATCCAGTCGTATCCGATCGCCATCCCCAGTGTCATCTCGGCCACGTCCAGATAATGACTCGGGTTCCAATCCGCAAACTCCGCAATCGCCAGCATCTCTTGCTTGCCACGCTGGACGTACTTCGACTCGCGCGTCAACTGATACGCCATCGACAGATTCAGCATCCTTTCCACACAGCGACGCGATTGGCCCAGCAAACGTCGGCCTTCCAGGTCTCGCGTGATCGGTGGAACATCGGCGAGCAGATCGGCGTGACGGATGACGGCTTGGGCCAGTACATCACGCGTCGACGACGAATCACCCAGGGACGCCCGCAACGATTCAAACCGCGCCGCATCGGCGATCAACCGCGGATGGGTTTTCGGGACCGCCGCAATGCGTGTTTGCAACTCTTCGATCGTCACCGCGGACGACGTGCCTTGCCCAATGACGCGCGTCGCCACAAGGGCCAGGAAGATCGGAAACAAGACTCGGTGCATGGTCGTTGAATCTCGGTGGGGGAGGGTGTTGGGGCGTTGATCCGATGGACCTGCGATGGAAAGGCCCGATTATACGCCGAACCAACTCGGAGCCGGACCTTGGGGGTGCTCACGCGATTCCCGGCCATGGGACGTCGATTCTTTTTCTGCAGGATCTGGCAATCGATTTAGATTCTCTCCCTCTGGGAGAGACGGCGTTTGCGCAGCAAGCAAACGCCAGAGAGGGCCGGCGGCTCGGAATAACTCTGCGACGACCGCTCGCCCCTCCCCTCGCTTCGCTCGACCCTCCCGCACACGGGAGGGTGACTTCTTCACTTGGTGCCTATGCCCCTCGCTGCCAGGGAGGGTGACTTCTTCACTTGATGCCGACGGGGCTGCGTTCACGCATCCCAAGCTTTGATGCGGCACCGGACTTGCAAACGTTCACTCCCAGCCGAAGTGCCTTCGGCCTGAAACACTGCAAATCACGAGACTCAACGGAGCCCCCCATGAATCGACGATGGAATTTCCACCGCCCGCGACGGATTTTTGTCCCCCTGCTGACACTCGTCTTGTTGGGCGGACCGGCGATCGCGGCGGACAATGAGGCAGCGCAAACAGAAGCGATCTCAAAAACGGAAATGCAACGTCGGCAGATCGTCGACAAAGGACTGGCGTTTTTGGCCAAGGAAGGTCAATCGAGTGCGGGAACGTTTTCCGATCGTGTCGGCCCGGGCGTGACGGCGCTCGCGATCACGTCGGCGCTGCGCAACGGAAAAACCGTCGATGATCCGATGGTCGCCAATGGCTTGAAGGCACTTGAGGGTTACATCAAACCCGATGGCGGGATCTACGGCAACGGACGATTGAAAAACTACGAAACCTGTGTGGCGATGGTGTGCTTTGCCGAAGCCAACGCGTCGGGCAAGTACAATGAGACCCTCAAACGGGCCAGGGACTTTGTCACCGGCATTCAATATGGCGAAGGTCAACGTGACCCATCGGATCCCTGGTACGGCGGGGTCGGCTATGGCGGCGCAGGCCGGCCGGACCTGTCCAACACGGCGTACATGATCGAAGCCCTCCGCGCTGCCGAAGCAGCCCCGAACGACCCGGCGATTCAGCGTGCCTTGGCATTCGTCTCGCGCTGCCAAAATCTGGACAGCAAGTACAACGACACGGCGTTCGCGGCCAAGGTCGATGATGGCGGGTTCTACTATGAGATCCCGACAACCAAGATCGACCCAAGCACTTCAGAAGAACGCTACACGCCCAACGGCGGGTTGCGCAGCTACGGTTCGATGGGCTACGCCGGTCTGAAAAGCATGATCTTCGCCGGATTGACCCCGACAGACCCACGCGTCAAAGCCGCACTCCAATGGATCCGAGATCATTACGACGTCGAAAGCAATCCCGGTATGGGATCGGCCGGGCTGTACTACTACTACCACACCTTCGCCGCCGCACTCAACGCCGCCGGATTAAAAACCATCGACGACGTCGACGGAACCGAGCACGATTGGAAAGCGGACTTGGTCGCCGAACTTGCCCAGCGCCAAAACGATGACGGCTCTTGGAGCAACCGCAACCAACGCTGGTTCGAAAACGACAAGAACCTTGCAACCAGCTTTGCCTTGATGGCACTAGCGCATTGCAAGTAGCGGTGCATCGATGATGCGACGAGAGCGTATTTGGGCGATTCACTTAGCGACGCTGGTCACGCTGGCCGCGTGGGCCGGGTTGGATCCGCTGTTTCTGACGATGGTGCGACACGCTCCGTGGACCGACTCCCCTGGTGCGGTGGATTGGAGTCGTTGGGTCGGGTTCGCATCGCTGGTCGTGTTCGCGGCCACCAGCTTGGCGGCGCTGTTGTTGACGCGGTCGCAGCGTTGGAGGATCGCGCTGCGCAAAACTTCACTCCGTCAGCTGCTCGCGATCACCACTGTGATCGCGCTCTGGTGCGGATTGGTGATTCACCACGAGTCGATCGCCTGGCAAGGCAAACGGGTTCGATTCGTGTGGCGCGTTGATGAGCTGGAAGCGATCGTCGCACCGTTGCGGAATCAGTGGCCCGAACGTGACGGCGAGTTGCCGGCGACGGGACCGTTTATGGCCTACCCGTTCGGACGCCCGACCACACTGGTTCTGTTGCAATCGCCTGCCTTGGCCAGTCAGCACGTGTATGTGAGCGCGATCGAACGATGCGACGATGGCGCGATCAAGTTGCAGCTGACCGGGACCGACGGCGGTGATTGGGCGGAGTGGCATCCGCCGCACAGTCGTCCGATCTCCTTCGTCGGCGGATTGGCCGATCCACATCACCTTCGCGCCGCCACCGCGATCGGTCACGGCTGGTATCTGGTCCGCTATGACGCTTAGTATTGCGTGTCAGCGCAAACTTCCAGTAGCGAAGTAGTGCAGCGTCTATCGGTAGATATCATGCGTGGGGCATGCACCGTCTGCAAACGGCTTCCCTCGATCGATCTGATCAAACAAACGATCTCCGGTATCACCGCAACGGAGAACACCCACCGATGGCAAGGCGTACCCACGGATCACTGGCTGCTTTTTATCCGTGGGTACGCTCTGCCATCCGTGGGTTCATTTAAATGGAGGCACAGGGGGGGGATCCTCGGGCTGGCGGTTCCGGCGTCGTACCGCAACCCACCGGCAATGCATCGATGGGGACAACGTCACGTGGCGTCCGGACCGACGAAGCAATTCGGCCGTTTCTTCCGGACGGGCGTCGACAATGCGGATGAATTGCAAACTCATTTCTTGCCGAGGTGAATCAGCTTTTTGTTGACGAATTCGAGGATGCCCAGGTGTGACAGCTCGCGGCCGTAGCCAGAATTCTTGATTCCGCCGAACGGCAGTTCCGCTTGTGATCGAGTGGGTTGGTTGACGAACACCATCCCGGTTTCGATCTGCTCGGCGACGCGGCGACCGCGTTGGACGTCGGCAGTAAAGACGCTGCCGCCGAGACCGTAGGAGGATTGATTGGCCAATTCGATCGCGGCGGCCTCGTCCTCGACGACGTACACGGTCGCCACCGGGCCGAACAGTTCTTGGTCGAAGGTGGGCATCTCGGGCGTGACGCCCGTCAGCAGGGTCGGATTGAAGTAAGCGCCCTCGCGATCTGGCCGATCGCCTCCCAAGAGCACCGTTGCACCGGCGTCGATGGATGCTTGGACTTGCTTTTGCAACTTCACCGCTGCGTCCTCGCTCGAAAGCGGAGCCAGCGTGGTCTCTTCATCCATCGGATCGCCCATCTGTAGTTCGGACAACTGTTCTTTGAATCCGGTCAAGAACTCGTCGGCGACCGCTTTGACGACGATGAACCGCTTGGACGCGACACACGACTGCCCGGCGTTGACGATGCGACCCTTGACGGCTTGGGGAATGACATCTTCCAAGTCCGCGTCTTCGAGCACGATAAAGGGGTCATTGCCGCCTAATTCGAGTACGCTGCGTTTCAGGTTCTTGCCGGCCACTGCCGCGACCGCCGCGCCGGCCGGTTCGCTGCCGGTCAGTGAGATCCCCTGGACCCGCGAGTCGGAGACAATCAGTTCGACGAACTCCGACGGAATGAAAAGGTTCGTGTACACGCCCTCGGGCAGTCCGCATCGGGAGAACAGTTCTTCAATCGTCTTGGCACACTGCGGAACGTTGCTGGCGTGTTTGACCATCACGGTATTGCCGGCCATGATGTTCGGCGTAGCGAAGCGGACGACTTGGTAGAACGGGAAATTCCACGGCATCACGCCCATGACAACGCCCAGCGGTTCGTAATGCAGGTAGGCATCGACGTCTTCGACGTCCATCGGTTGGTCCGCCAGAAATCGTTCGGCATTGTTGGCATAAAACTCCGCGATGTTGGCGCAGTATTCGATTTCGTATTGGCTTTCGGAAATCCGTTTGCCCATGTCCAGCGTGATCGTGCGGGCGTACTCGTCGGCGTCGGCGCGAAGCAATTCGGCAAACCGTAGCAAACACCGTTTGCGGTCTGCAAAGGTCTCCCGCCGCCAATCCTGGTAGGCCGTCTCTGCCGCGCTGACCGCGGCGATCACATCGTCCTTGGAGAGCGGAGTGAATTCCTGAATCGTTTGGTTGGTCGCCGGGTTGATGCTGGCAATGGTCATGGCTCTTCTGTTGAGAAAGAGGAAAGCGAATGAGAGAGTTCAGCGAAGTGGGCAAGCGATCATCATGACATTATTGATCCGGGTCAGAAACGATTTTCTTCTTCTGGTTGTCATCGTTGAATAGCTTAATCTTGCGTTCGACAAAACCCAGCAATAACAAGACGGCGATGGCGAGTCCGGTGACCGCCAGCGCGAGCCCGGTGCGATCGACCGCAACGGCCACTCCGATCCCGGCGGTCAAGTAGATCGTCGCAGCGGTCGTCAACCCTTCCACGCCCTCGTCTTTTTGATGCACGATCGTCCCCGCGCCAAGGAAACTGATGCCGACCACGATCGCTTGCAGAATCCGAATCGGGTCCGCCTTGAGCAGGGAGTCGGTTTCCTGTTGCTCAAATTGATTGACGATTTCTTGACCTAAAACCATCATCAACGCCGATCCGGCGCAGACAAAAATGTGCGTGCGGATCCCGGCCGGTTTGCCGGCGATTTCACGCTCGATCCCCAACACCCCACCGCACGCGGCTGAGATTGCGATCGCTTGCAGGTTCGCTAAATCAACGGAGTCAAGCATGGTCTCAACTTTGAACAGGACTCGTCACCTTGTCCACGACTGAAAAGGCGAGCTGTGAATATGCACTATTGCTTTGTCAACTCATCGGGAGCCGGATCGCCGGGTTTTCGCTCCAGGGTCAGCAGCATGTTCTTGCTGCCTTTAGGCGACTTGAAGTCCTTCGGCCGGTCGGCACCGTGCAATGCGTAGCACAACGTCCAACGATGATCGTTGTCGAATCGGATAATGCCCTCCGCGACCGCCGTGTCCGGTTTCCGTGGCGGATCGATCTCGCTGGGTCTGGCGAGCTGTGGCACCGATGTCATCGTGATCTTCACGGGCTTGGTGGACGAGTCGATGCGAAACACGGCGCGGAAACGTTGTTGGTCGTCACGATCATAGGTGACAATCCGATTGATCGAGATCGTGACATAGGTTCCCTCGACTTCCAATTCACTCAACGGACGGCCTTGGTTGACACCCGAGACAACTTCCCAGCGGCCCTGCAGCTTTTCGGTTAGCGTATCATTCGGCTTCTCTTCGACCTGTTTCTCTCCAGCCATCACGGGCGGGACGGCAAACAGGGAACTGCACACAATCGCCAGCACGGCGCAAACACGGTTGGACATGGTTTATCTCCAAAGATGAAATTGATTTGATTGTCTCGGTCGCTGAACGTCATCACGCATCAGCAAGCGAAGCTTGTTCGGATCGCGTGAAGCTTGTTCGGATCACGCGATGCGTGCAGTGAATGCTGCCCGCCTCGATTACTGTTCCGTAGCAAGCGGTTCGGTGTCATGCTGATGTGGTTCGGTGTCCAGACTGGCATCCACTTTCTCCGCCGTTTCATCGAGCACGTGTTTTGACTTTTCGACAATCACGGAAGTGTCTTGCCGAACCTTGTCGGTGTCCACACGCATCGTCGGATCACCCTCGGGTGAACTGAACTGCACCCAGCCGACCCAAGCCAGAACCAGCAGCAGGATTGCTACACCAATGATTGCACGCATTACCTTTCTCCAAAAAAGCGATCCAGAGACAAACGGACAAATCCATTTCTCTGCAGTGGGTGGGATGGCTGTCGTCTAAATGTCGGGCACCTCGCCATTGCAAATCATTCCTCCACGGTCACCGTGACATCGCCATCGTTCTTGTCACGCTGGATTTCGATGCCGCCGTTGGGAGTGTCGACTTCGACAACGGTTTCTTTTTGGTCGCAACCGGTGGTGCAAGTCGCCAGCGCGATGAGCGCGCCGAGTAAAAACAAGTGAACATCGTAGTGAAGCGATTTCATGAGAATGCCTGCTCTGGGACGCGTCGATTGCGTCCCCGCTTGAGTGTGAAGTGAGAAATGGGCATCGCCCGTGCTTGGCCCAGCGGTCAGACGGCCGAACCGCGTCGACCCATGATCAATCCGATGATGAACAACACCAGGAACACGACGAACAAAATTTTTGCGACGGTGGCGGCGGTTCCGGCGACGCCGCCGAATCCGAGGACGCCTGCGATCAATGCAATTACCAGAAAGGTCAGTGCCCAACCCAACATGTCAATCTCCAAGGTTTGATAGAACGTTGTTTCAAAGCGGTGGACTTCACCGCTTGCCCAATGCCAAAAGAGCGACGCGATTGCCGTGCCAAATCAAATGTTTGCGTTTATCCAACGCTAAAAGCCCGTAAATCAGCGGGTTCAAACGGTTGGCCTGGATGCCGGGAACCCAGCGTGGTCGAGAACCGAGCAAGGGCCGTGAGTCAACGCACTTGAACGCATGTGATCGAGGTATGATGAACAGATGACGAACGGTGTGAGGCGGATTGGAGCAGTCGCGGGTGACTCGTTGTCGCGACCAGCCTGTCACGGCATGGCGCACGATTTGCGACCATGCGCATCGTTCTGCCACCGTCGAGCGAGAAGGAAATTCAATGAACCAAGTCTCGAACCTGCAACGCGTTTTGGTCGGGGTGGGCGGCTCCGCCAACGGTCACGTGGCCGTGGATTTTTCGCTTCAGTTAGCCGACCGCTACGGATGCCGATTGGTGGGCATCGACATTGTCGACGAAGACGACACTGAACTTGCGATCTACGGCGTCGCCGATGAGACTGCCGAGGCGGAGCGTCGACGAGAGATCCGGCAGCTGCGCGACCGGGTCCGGCAAAACTTGGACGCTTTCCAGCAGCGGTGTCGCGCTGCCGGGATCAACGTGGAGTGCTGTGGAAAAAGCGGGGAGGTGGCGGAGCAGATCGTGACCGAGGCCCAACGATCCGACCTGATCATCCTGAGCCGCGATACTCCCTTCGAATCGGCAACGTCCGCCAACAGCACCTTGGGCAAGGTGCTCCGTCAGGCTCCGCGTCCGCTGATCACGGTGCCGCTTTCACTGCCCCTGCAAGACCATGTGCTGATTGCCTATGACGGTAGCCGGCCGGCCGGACAAGCGCTGTTGGCGTTCGTCACGTTGGGTCTGGGCACGGGCAGAAAGGTCCACGTCGCGACCGCAGCGGGTTCCGTCGAATCGGCCCGGATGATCGCGCAGCCCGCCGTTGATTTTCTGCAGCTTCACGGCGTTGACTGTCAGCTGCACGCGATCGAAGGGGAAACGAAGGTCGAACACGCGTTGTTTAGTCTCGCCGCCGAGGTGGACGCGGGGCTGCTGGTCGCCGGATCGTGTGGCCATTCACGGATCCGTGAGGTGCTGCTCGGATCGTTCACCCAGGCGTTGATCGAAGCCTCGCATCTGCCGCTGTTCCTGTTTCATTAATGCGCGGCGACGAAGCCGCGGGCGCGCAAGCGGCCGGGAATCGTGGCGCCCGCCCGAGGCCTTACGGCCAGCGGCTCACCATTGATTCAGCAGATCCCGATGCAATCGACAGACTGCGAGCCGGTCGGTTTCAGCGTGAAAGACCGGAGGGTTCGCGCCCTACCGCTAACCAATGCTTCACAGCGACGCCCTTCTTGACGGCGCGCGTATTGGCGCATGCCGACGTCAAACGCACCGAAATCCTGTGACCGACTGTCTCACAGGATGAATGCGGCGGTCGGCAATTCGTTTTTCATCGAGATCTTTTTTCGCTTTTCAGCGGCTCGCCAAGAGGCCAAGTTCATCGCCTTTCCTCGGCAAACCCCGTCCATCGGCCGCAGCAAAGCTCGGGGTGGCACCACTCGCGAAGTTTTGGCGTTGTGGGAACACGACGTGCGGTAAACCGTCACGGAGAAGAACCAGTGGGGCTGGACACAACCGGTGGATCACGAAGAGGGACTAGCGGATGACGAAGTTGAGAGGTGGACTGACGGTGGGCTTGGCGGTCATCGTTGCGGCGGTGGTCTGGCCGGCTGCGATCTTTGCGGCACCCGGTGCGAACGCGGGCGATTGGCCACAGTTCCGCGGTCCCGACGGGAATGGGACGGCAGTGGGCGAGGACTATCCGTTGACCTGGGGGCCAGGGGAGAACATCAAGTGGAAGATCGATCTGGCCGATCCCGGCGCCGGCAGTCCGATCGTTTCCGGCGGACGCGTGTTCCTCGCCAGCGGCAGCGAAGATGGACGCCAACGCAACCTGCTGTGCATCGACCGCAACGACGGCACGCTACTGTGGACAAAGACGGTCGAGTTTGGGGAGGACACAACCCACCCACAGAATCCGTTTGGCAGTACCACTCCGGCCACCGATGGGACGCATGTCGTCGTCTGGCACGGTTCGGCAGGTCTGCACTGCTACGATTTTGCCGGACGATCGATTTGGTCGCGGGACCTGGGCGAATTCAAACACATCTGGGGCTATGGTTCGTCGCCGATCATCTACAAGGACAAACTCATTTTGCAGACGGGGCCGGGGGAACGCGTTTTCCTGACCGCGATTGACTTGGCCAGTGGAAAGACGCTGTGGGAAACCGACGAACCCTACAACGGTGACAAGAGCCCCGACGATGTCGGGTCATGGAGCACGCCGGTGGTCGCCCAAGTTGATGGCCAACCGCAAGTCATCTGTGCCATGAGCACCCGTGTGTGTGGCTACGATCTCGACAGCGGTGATCTGCTTTGGTGGTGCAACGGACTGAACGGTTCCAGTTACGACGTGGTCAGTTCTTCACCGCTCGTCGGTGACGGAATCGGTTTCGCCATGGCCGATTTGCGCGGGCCGGCGATGGCATTCAAGCTCGGCGGATCCGGCGACGTCACCGCATCGAATCGATTGTGGCACGTCGAGAAACGAAACCCCAGCAGCGTCGGCACCGGGGTCATCGTTGGCGGTTATGTTTTCCGGCCGAACGCGAAACCCGGGACCATCGAATGTCTCAATGCCGAAACCGGCGAGAGTTTGTGGAAGAGTCGGGCCAAGGATCACTGGGCATCGATGGTGCTGGCCGGCGGGCATGTCTACGCGCTCAGCCAGCGCGGCGCGACGATCGTTTTCAAACCCGATCCGCAAGCGTTCCAAGAGGTTGCCGAAAACGAACTGGACGGCGTGACCAATGCAACGCCTGCATTCTCGGAGGGGCAAATCTTTATCCGCACCGAAGAGCATCTGTATTGCATCGGCAACTGAGTTCGTTGAGTTTGTCTAGGTAGTTCCTGTGAAAGTCCACGCCACCGAAGCGATCCTCCCCACGCTGACCGCGACGGTCGCAGTCGTGTCGCTGGCGTTCTGGTTGATGACCAGCCCGCCGAGTGATCTGGAGCCGCGGACGCCGGGGCGAGACGGCACGATCGACCGGTCCGGCCAGACGGCTCGCCCCGAGCCGGGCCAGCCGATCGCCGGTGCTGGAATCGCGTCGGACATTCCCGGCCAGTGGCCAGGATTCCTTGGACCGGGCCGCGATTCGATTTCAACCGGCGGCCCACCGCTGGCACGATCCTGGCCCGCCGAAGGTCCCCCCGTGCTCTGGTCGATCGATGTCGCCGAGGGTTACGCCGGTGCCGCGATCAGCGACGGGCGAGTCTACGTGTTGGATTACGACGAGGAAGCCGAAGCCGACACGCTGCGTTGCTTGTCTCTCGACGACGGCCGCGAAATCTGGCGCAACAGCTATCCCGTGGTCGTCGCGTTTTATCACGGCATGACACGAACGGTGCCGACCATCGTCGGTGACTACGTGATCACGATGGGGCCCCGTTGTCATCTGGCGTGTTGGGATGCGGCGACGGGAGAATCGCATTGGTTGATCGATCTGGAACGCGATCATGGAACCAGAGTGCCGGAATGGTATACCGGCCAATGCCCATTGGTGGATCAAGACCGTTTGATCGTGGCCCCGTGCGGCGACGCGATGTTGATGGCGATTGACTACCGGACGGGCGACGTGATTTGGCAATCCCCGAATCCCAAGGGCTGGAACATGACGCATGTTTCTGTCGTTCCGATGGAGTTCCAGGGGCGTCGGACGTATGTCTACTGCGCCAGCGGCGGCGTCGCCGGCGTTGCGGCCGACGACGGAACACTGCTTTGGGAAACGACCGCTTGGAAAGAAATCAATGCCACCAGTCCGTCACCGGTGGTGTTGCCCGATGATCGTCTTTTCCTGTCCCGAGGATATGGATCGGGAGCGTTGATGTTGCAACTGCTCAAGACCGACAGCGGGATCGAGGCCCGCAGCCTGTTCGAACTGACGCCCAAACAGTTCAGTTCCGAACAGCAGACACCGATCTATCGCGACGGTCATCTGTTCGGCATTCGAAAGATCGGCGCAAAAACGATGGTCTGCTTGGACCTCGATGGCAACGAGGTTTGGGACAGCGGCGGTGATCGGTTCGGACTCGGTCCCTACCTGTTCGCCGACGACCTGCTGCTGATCTTGGATGACGACGCAACGCTGACGGCCGCCGAGGCGACTCCGGCCGGCTACAAACGACTGGCCCGGCACAAGGTGCTACCCGGCGGCCACGATGCCTGGGGCCCGATGGCGATGGTCGCGGGCCGTTTGATCCTCCGCGACATGACACGCCTGGTTTGCCTGGATCTGCGAGCGAATTGATGGCCGATAAAAACACGATCCCCGATGAAGTTGGAGTTCAACGACACATGCGATTCCTGAATCAGCATCGAGGAACGCTGGTCACCGCCGTGATCGCCGTGGCGGTCGGCATCGCCAGTTATGCCGTCGTCAGCAGCGACCCGTTGGCCCAGCGCAGTGGTCGATCCTTCACGATCGATTTTTCCAGTGTCTACGACATCGATCCGGGATTGATTCAGTTCGAGCAGACGGGGGAAATCAAAGTCCCGTTGGATGACGTTCGCTGCATCGACGTCGGCCCCGCGGACAAGATCTACGTGGCCGGTGACCGGTCGGTCGGCGTGTATGCGCAAGACGGCACCGAGCTGGCGGTGATCCGAACCGAAGGCCAACCCGGCTGCGTGGCGGTCGGTGGTGACGAGCATGTCTTTCCGGGACGAATCTACGTCGGTGGCGACGGCAGGATCGAAGTGTTCCAACCGAACGGCAGTCGCGTCGGGATTTGGGACGTGCCGGAGCAGAACGTAATCCTGGCATCGATCGCGGTCGCGGGCAACGATGTGTTCGTCGCCGACGCGGGCAACCGCGTGGTGTTGCGATACGACCCGTCCGGCCAACGCGTGGGAACGATCGGCGATCCGGATGACGGCGGACGAACCTTCAACGTCCCCAGTGCGCACTTCGATATCGCGATCGGATCCGAAGGACGGCTGCACGTTGCCAACCCGGGCGCCCTGCGACTGGAGACGTACACGTTCGACGGTGCGATGGAAGTCCGTTGGGGCGAGCCCGGGGCGACGATCGACCGTTTCTTTGGTTGCTGCAATCCGAGCGAGTTTGCGGTCTTGCCCGGCGGCGCAATCGTGACTTCGGAAAAGGGCATCCCACGGATCAAGGTTTACAGCGAGTTTGGAGAATTTGAGTGTGTGGTCGCGGGGCCGAGCATGTTGGGAGTCGCCCAGTCGGAGATTGGAGACCCCCGCGCCGTCCAAGCCGAAGCGATCTTTGACGTGG
This sequence comes from Rhodopirellula sp. SM50, assembly GCF_002289565.1. Lineage (GTDB taxonomy): Bacteria > Planctomycetota > Planctomycetia > Pirellulales > Pirellulaceae > Stieleria. The sequence continues at coordinate 58,425 of NZ_NTFY01000084.1, forward strand.
CGACCGACAGCCGGGGACGCATCTTGGTTTTGGATCCGAGACGAAAGTCGGTGCGGATTTTTGAACGCAGTATTGTCGAAAAAAGTGGGATAGGCTTCCAGCCTGTCAATCCTGAAATGTGGGATAGGCTTCCAGCCTGTCGACTCGCACATGACAGGCTGGAAGCCTATCCCACTGTTTGGGATCGAGGGTAAATCGAATGACGCACACTGAAACCAACCAACGCCGGCAATGGCTGATTCGCACCGGACGCTACGCGATCCTCGGTGGCCTGTCCGTCTTGTCATTGAACTTGATCGACCGCGCGCTGCGCGGTGGGTGCGTGCGGCTGGAATCACCCTGCCAGAGCTGTGAGCTGTTCAAAGCGTGTGAGCTTTCCAAAGCGGCCGAGGCGAGGCAAGCAACGACCGAGGGGAACCCATCATGAATCGCGAAAAACAAACCGACCGACGCGGTTTTCTCGCCGACGGCGCACGCGTCGCCGGCGTCGTGTCCGCGGGGGTGTTGGGTGGGTTTTTGGCCGGCCGTCGAGGTCAGGCCGAAGAAAACCGCTGGCAGATCGATCCCGACAAATGCGTCGGATGCGGCAACTGCGCCACCCACTGTGTGCTCGACGAATCGGCCGTCAAATGTGTCCAGTGTTTTGACATGTGCGGGTTCTGCAACCGTTGCACCGGCTACTACACGCTGGACGGACTGGACAGTCGCGATACCGCCGCAGAGGACTTGCTGTGCCCGACCGAAGCGATCATTCGCACGTTCGTCGAAGGCAAAGCGGGGCAAAACTTCTATGAGTACACGATCGACACCGACGCCTGCATCGGTTGCGCGATGTGCGTCAAGGGCTGTGCCCTGATGAACGGTTCGCTGTACCTGCAAGTCATGCAGGATCGCTGTGTGAACTGCAACGAGTGTGCGATCGCGGTCGCCTGTCCCAGCGACGCGTTCGTCAACGTTTCGGCCGACAAACCCTATCGATTGAAACGAGTGGCGTTGGGGGTGATGCGGCAAAAGGCGGGGAAAGCCGACAAGGCCGCGCAGAGGCTGATCGATCAGGTGCAGGCCGATGAATAGGATCTTTCGCCTCCGTGTTGCCGCGTTGCTGGTCGTTGCCCTGGTGGGCGGCGTCTTGATGGGCGGCGTGATGGCGGACGAGTCGTCGGACCTGATGTTCCCGGTTCCGGAATTCTCCGACCATCCGATCCCCACCGCCAGTGTCCCGGAGGTAGAGCGCGAGGTCGCGGCGGTCTTGGACGTGGCGATTCTGTTTGTCGCGTTGTGTTTGGCGTCTTACTTCACGTTGGTGTCGCGGTCGCGTCGTAACGTGCTGTTGTTGACGATCGCAAGCTTGCTGTGGTTCGGTTTTTGGCGGCAGGGCTGCGTCTGTCCGGTGGGGGCGACCCAGAACGTCGCGTTGGCGATTTTTGATCCGACGTATGTGGTTCCGCTCGCGGTGGTGGCGTTCTTTGTTCTGCCGTTGGTGTTCACGTTGTTCTTTGGACGAACGTTTTGCGCGTCGGTCTGTCCGCTCGGCGCGATGCAAGAGCTGCTCGCGGTTCGCTCGATCAGAGTGCCCCGCTGGCTGGACCATTCGTTGGGCTTGGTCGCTTACATCTACCTGGGTGCCGCGGTCATCTTCGCCGCGACCAAAACCGGATTCATCATCTGTCGCTACGATCCGTTCATTCCTTTTTTCCGACTGGGGGCGAACACCGACATGTTGCTCTTCGGCAGCAGCATCCTGCTGATCAGCGTGTTTGTCGGTCGCCCGTATTGTCGTTACCTGTGTCCTTACGGCGCGATTCTGCGTGTGCTGTCGTGCTTTTCCAAATGGCGTTTGAGCATTCCGCCGGACACCTGCATCAATTGCCAGCTCTGTGAAGACGTCTGTCCCTACGGAGCGATTCATCCGCCGACGGTCGCGCAGTCGCCGGAACGTCGGCGAAAAGGGAAACGTCGCTTGATAACCGCCCTGATGGCGGCTCCGGTCGTGGTGCTCGGTTTCTGGTGGCTCGGTACGGCACTCGCCGTTCCACTGTCGCAGTGGCATCCGGAGTCGCGTTTGGCCGAACAGGTGCGGTTGGAAGAGTTGGGTGTGGCGGAATCCACCACCGAAGCCAGCGACGCCTTTCGTGGATCGGGACGATCGGTGGAGCAGTTGTATCAATCGGCGCTGTCGCGGCGCAATGACTTTGTCACGTTGGGCGGATTGCTCGGTGCCTGGACCGGGTTGGTGATCGGTTTCAAGTTGATTCATCTGTCGGTGCGACGCCGCCGTGACGATTACCAGGCAGACCGTGCGGGATGCGTTTCCTGCGGCCGTTGTTACTGGTATTGCCCGGTCGAAAAGGTCAGGCTTGGATTGATTTCCGATGTTTCCGAAGCCCTGCCCGACGGCCAGATGCCGACGGGGCCGCTGGTCCAATTGACCGTCGGAGGCAAAAAGTCGTGAACGCTTATTTGGGCTATCGATCGATCCTGCTCTCCGCGTGGGTGGCCGGAGTGTTTTCGACGCTCGTCGGAGCGATCTTGGTGATCGATGGCATGAATCGATTGGACAAGATTCCCCTGGAAGCGACTTCATTCGTCCAGCTCAGGGAACAGTTCCTCCAGCAGCCCGACAACGATCAGCTGCGGCAAGAGATCCAGGCGTTGGATCTGGCGCTGCGTCAAGAATACTTCCGCGAGTTGCGTTTCACCGAGCGTGGTTCGTATCTGTTGTTGGGCGGCATCCTCGTCACGCTGGTTTTCAGCAAGTGGGCAGCCACGCTGCACCGCAAGCTGCCGCGCCCCAAGCCGAAATTGCCCGGACCCGATAGCGACGAAGTCTTGAGCCATAGGGGACCATGGGCGGTCTCCGTCGTGATGTTGGTGCTGGTCGGCACGGCCTGGGCGATGAATACCGGTCACCGCAGTGTGTTGCCGTCAACCTCGGATGCATTGGCGTCGGTCCACGATCCGGTCGGCGAGCAGAAGAGGGACGGTCAAGACGCGGTGGTCGAATCGGTGCTTGCCGAACTTCCAAGTGCCGCAGAGTTGCGGGCGAACTGGCCCAGCTTTCGTGGGGCCGATGGTTCGGGAATCGCTTTCGATCAAGATGCGCCCACGGTCTGGGACGGTGAATCCGGCGAAGGGGTGGTTTGGAAGACGGCGGTGCCGCTGCCCGGTGTCAATTCGCCGATCGTCTGGCGGGACCGCGTGTTTCTCTCCGGCGCGACTGCAGACGAACGTGGTGTTTACTGTTTCGATGCCGGCTCCGGAAGCATGCTTTGGAGCACCGACATCGCCGTCGATCCCGCGGTCGCGGGAGAGAAGATCAAGACTTCCAATGACACCGGCTACGCCGCGCCGACGATGGCGACCGATGGACGGTTCGTGTTTGCGATGTTTGCCGACGGGCAGTTGGTCTCACTCGATTTCGCCGGCAACGAAGTGTGGACGCGTTCGTTGGGCGTGCCGCAGCGAAACAACTATGGCCACGCGTCTTCCTTGGTGACGTACCAGGGTTCGGTGATCGTGCAATTCGACCAGGGAACCAGCGAGGACCAGCTCTCCAAATTAATGTGTTTCGACGGTGCAACCGGCAGTCCGATCTGGGAAACGATCCGCGCGACACCGGCGTCCTGGTCGTCACCGATCGTGATCGAGCACGACGGCCAAGCTCAAGTCATTACCTGTTGCGATCCCTGGGTGATGGCGCACGCGCCGAGCGATGGAAGAGAACTGTGGCGGGCAAACTGCTTGGAACGTGTCGAAGTTGGCCCCTCGCCGGTGTACTCCGACGGGATCGTCTACGCCGGCAACGACACCGCGATCTATGCCGCGATTCGTGTCGACGGATCGGGCGACGTGACGGAAACCCATGTGCAGTGGACCGCCGATTACGGGCTGCCAGATACCTGCAGCCCCCTGGTCACCGAAAAGTTTTTGTTGACGCTGGCTTCCTATGGCACGCTGTTCTGTTTCGACAAGCAGGAAGGCGGTGAACCGTTGTGGGAAGAAGATTTCGGAGCGGATTTCCTATCGTCCCCGAGCCTCGTGGGCGAGCGCGTTTATTTGTTCAGCCGCGACGGCACGGCGTGGGTGGTCGAGCCGACCGGCGAAGCGTGCAATCGCATCTCGGAAGCTCAATTGGGAGAAGAATGCGTGACCTGTCCGGCGTTTCAGGATGGTCGGATTTTTATCCGAGGAAGCGAGCACTTGTTCTGCATCGGGAGCGCAACCGCTGATGATCGATGACTCGAGTTTCGGACGAGCTGCCGAATGATCACGACAAACCCACGAATCGACTTGACCGCCGTCGATCGGATGATCGAACAGATCGGTCGCGGCCCCGATGCGGTCATCCCGATCTTGCACGCGGTGCAGAGGGAGTATCGTTATTTGCCGCAGGAGGCGCTGCGGCGGATTTGCGAACAAACCGAGATCACGCCGGCCGCGATCACCGGCGTCGCGTCGTTCTACGATCACTTTCGACATCATCCCGTCGGCAAGCACATGATCAGCGTCTGCACGGGAACGGCCTGTCACGTCAAGGGAGCGGATCTGGTCGATGATGCGATTCGACACGAACTTCAGCTCGCCCCGCACGAGGACACCGATACCGAGGGTGAGTTCACGGTCCAGAAAGTGGCTTGTCTGGGATGTTGCACCTTGGGTCCGGTCGTGCAAATTGACGATGCGATTTTTGGCCATGTCAGTTCCCAGACGACGCCGCGGATGCTGCAGGAATACGACGAAGCGGAATTCGTCAAATTGTCTGCCGTGCATCGTCCGATTTCACAGCCGCGGGGGCCAAAAACGACGGAGGTGCGGATCGGGCTGGGCTCGTGTTGCCTGGCACTGGGCAGCGACAAGGTGCACGAAGCGCTGTGCGATGCCATCGATGACTCTGGCGGCGACGCCTACGTCAAACAAATTGGTTGCACGGGAATCTGCAGCAAGGTCCCGCTGGTCGAGTTGGTTTCGCCCGACGGCGCGTCCCAGAGCTACACCAACGTCAATCCCGAGATGGCTCGAAAGATTGTCCAGAAACACTTTCGTCCAAAGGGTATTTCCAAACCGATCCGCTACGCCGCGTCGCGGATTCTCGATTGGATCCAATCCGATGAAGACCAGGATGTGTTGCAAAAACACCGCGCCGCCCGCGACGGTGTCGTCGCTTCCTTCATCGGTCCGCAAAAGCACTTGACGTTGGACTTGCTCGATGCGATCGATCCACTCGATTTGGACGAGTACAGGCGTCACGGCGGATTTGACTCGCTGAAAAAATGTCTCACCGAGCTCCAGCCGGAACAAATCCTGGACGAGATCGAAGCCAGCGGGCTGCGAGGTCGTGGCGGTGCCGGATTTCCGACGCACATCAAGTGGCGAACCGTCCGTCGCCAACAAAGCCCGACCAAATACATCATCTGCAACGGTGACGAGGGCGACCCCGGCGCGTTCATGGACAAGGTGCTGTTGGAATCGATTCCGTTTCGCGTGATCGAAGGCATGGCCATCGCCGCGCGCACGGTCGACGCCCATGATGGCATCTTCTACGTCCGCGCCGAATACCCGCTGGCCGTGGAACGGATTCGCAACGCGATTGAAATCTGCCGGCAGGGCGGCATCCTGGGCGAATCCGTGATGGGCACCGAGTTCTGTTTTGACCTTGAGATTCGAGAAGGCGCGGGCGCCTACATTTGCGGCGAAGAAACCGCACTGATTCATTCGATCGAAGGCGGTCGTGGCACGCCGCGGATCCGTCCGCCTTTTCCGGCCGAAAGCGGACTCTGGGAAAAACCGACGCTGATCAACAATGTCGAAACCCTGGCCACGATTCCCTGGATCCTGCGTCATGGCGGCAAAGAACTCGCCAAGCTGGGGACCGAAACCAGCAAGGGGACGAAGGCGTTTGCGTTGGCCGGGAAAGTTCGCAACGGCGGCCTGATCGAAGTCCCGATGGGAATCACGATCCGTCAGATCGTCGAGGACATCGGGGGCGGCGTGGAGCCCGGGCGAACGTTCAAAGCCGTGCAGATCGGCGGACCCTCCGGCGGCTGTGTCCCGGCCGAACTGGCGGACACGCAAATTGACTATGAATCGTTGTCCGCGGTCGGTTCCATCATGGGCAGCGGTGGACTCGTGGTGCTCGATGACAAGGACTGCATGGTCGACATCGCCCGGTACTTCCTGAAATTCACCCAAGATCAGTCCTGCGGTAAATGTACGTTCTGCCGCGTCGGTACCAGGCGTTTGCTCGACATCCTGGACCGGCTGTGTACCGGCAACGGCAAACAAGGTGATCTGGAACAACTCGAAGCCCTGTCGACATCGGTCTGCGCGGGCAGCCTCTGCGGTCTCGGCAAGACCGCGCCCAATCCGATCCTTTCCACGTTGAAGTACTTTCGCGAGGAGTACGAGGCGCACATCGCTGGGTACTGCCCGGCCGGCAAATGTGTCGATCTGATCGACTATTGCATCAACGACAAGTGCATCGGGTGCACGCTGTGTTCGCAACACTGTCCCGTCGATGCCATCCCGATGACGCCGTATTACAAACACACGATCGACCTGAATCGCTGCACGCGATGCGACACCTGTTACCAAGTCTGTCCCGAGGACGCCGTCTTCATCGCCTCGGAACCCAAAACCAAATCAGTGAAGCAATAGTGGGATAGGCTTCCAGCCTGTCATTTCAGGATCGACAGGCTGGAAGCCTATCCCACCTAATTTCCGCTCGTTGCTAAAGCCTGGACACCAACACGTGTGCCCGTCCCCTTGGTGACGGACACCGTTTTCGCACTAAAAAATAGAAAACCGAATACAAAAGCTGTTAAAGTTAAGTTCCGAACGAGGTCGCCCACCGTGGTTAAAATTAAAATCGATGATCGTGAAGTGGAGGTTCCGCCGGGATCGAACCTCATCGATGCCGCCGCGCTGTTGGGCGTCGAAATCCCCACGCTCTGTTATCTCAAAGGCTACGAGCCTTCGAATTCGTGTCAGGTATGCACGGTCAGGGATCGCCGCTCCGGCCGATTGATCTCGGCCTGTGGCACCAAGGTTGTCGATGGGATGGAGATCGATAACGAAACGGAACAGATTCGCGACGTGCGGCGGACGGCGTTGGAGTTGCTGCTCAGCGAGCACGTCGGAGACTGTCGCGCCCCCTGTGACTTTGCCTGCCCGGCACACATGGACATCCCGCTGATGTTGGACCAGATCAGCCATGAAAACTTGCGCGATGCGATCGTCACCATCAAAGCGGACATCGCCTTGCCTGCGGTGCTCGGCCGCGTCTGTCCCAAACCGTGCGAAAAGGGCTGCCGCCGCAAGACCGCCGACGGCCCCGTCGCGATCTGCGATCTGAAACGCTTCGTGGCGGATGCCGATTTGGCGACCGACGATCCGTATCTGCCACCCTGCAAACCGGACAGCGGAAAACGCGTCGCCGTGGTCGGCGCCGGCCCCTCCGGTCTGGCCGCTGTGTTTTACCTGCGTCGAGCCGGACACGCCTGCACGTTGATCGAACAGCACGAATCACTCGGCGGCCGTCTCCGAACCGAGGAAAGCGAACAGAGTTTGCCGCGCGACATCTTGGATGCGGAAATCAACCAGATCATTCGGCTCGGCGTGGACGTGCGTTCGCAGACCTCTGTCACCACGAAAGAGCAACTCGATGCGCTGTGCGAGGAGTTTGACGCGGTGCTGTTGGCGATCGGCAGGGCCACTCCCGATCAGGTGGAACGACTGGGAATCAAAGCGAGTCGAAAGGGCATCGATGTCGACTCGGAAACCTACGCGACCAATCGCCGGGGCGTGTTCGCCATCGGCAACGCGTTGCGAGGAAAGGGCATGGTGGTACGGAGCACCGCCGACGGCAAAGAAGCCGCAACGATCATCAACCAATTCCTCGCCGGCTGGAAAAAACTCAGCCTGGGACACAACTTCTCCTCGCGCATCGGCCGCCTGGAATCGGGGGAGATGGACGAATTCCTGGCCAACTCCGTCCCCGCCCCGCGCGCCGTCCCTGAAACCGGCACGGACTATGTTCCCTGTGACGCGACGGAGCAATCCGAGCGATGTCTGGGCTGTGGGTGTGTGGCACACAACAAATGCAAACTGGAACGTTGGTCCGAGTACTACGGCGCAAACCCGAACCGCTTTCCCAGGGTGCGGCGACCCTACGAAGTTGTCGGACGCGCCTCCTCGGTGTTGTTCGAACCGGGCAAGTGCATCAAGTGCGAACTGTGCATCAAGATTGCCGAACGAGCCCAAGAGCCGCTGGGGCTGGCCTTCGTCGGGCGCGGTTTTGACGTCCTGTTGAGCGTGCCGTTTGAAGGGCAACTCGATGAAGCCTTGACGAAGGTGGCGGAAGAATGTGTCGACGCCTGCCCCACCGCCGCGCTGTCGTTTGCCCCCAGTCGCCGCCCGCCGGAACTGACGCAAATCGAAATCCCCAGTCACATCAACGCAGAGTGATGAGCGCCAAGTGGGATAGGCTTCCAGCCTGTCAATCCCGACTTGTTCCCGGGCTCCGCCTGGGAACACACTGCCATGGAGGCTCCCGCCTCCTGCCCACAAGCTGCCAGTGGGATAGGCTTCCAGCCTGTCAAATCCAACGTGTTCCCGGACGCCACCCCACGCCGTGAACGATGTATTTCCTGTGTTTGACGAAGTGTTAGCGGCAGGGCGCAAGCCCAATGCCGCTCAATCGAGTTCGATGGAGACGCCCGGACGCTGGCGCGAACCGGCTGATGTCAATCGAATATCAGCCGTTTGGCGCTAGCCTACGGGCACGATCGTGGGCAAAACCGCGCCGATTTAGCGGAGTTGGGCGCAAGCCCTCCGGCTTGCGCATCGTTGCCAACAAACCGGAGGGCTCGCGCCCTGCCGCTAAAAATTCGTTCAGGGCGTTGGATCTTCACCCGTCGTCACCTGACCGTCGGCGTCAAATCGCAATTTCGTACGCTGCTTGCTCGGCCACGCATTCCAAACCGAGACGGCCAACAACACCGCGATCGCAACGTAGACGACGAGGTCAACGGCGATGACGAACTTACCAACGAGCAACCCGATCGCCGCCAACAGTCCGATCCCAAACGGCGCGTAGCCGTGACGGCGCCGGGCACCGACGGCCAGCCCGCCGACCGCAAACGTCAAACAGGCGGCGGTCAGCGGAAACAGATACACGGTCTGCATTAGAAACGTCAGCCCCAACCAGCCGAGCAGTCCCGCATAGGCGGGATACTGGCACGGACAAGCGAGTCTCGGCAACAGCGCCAGCACGACCGAAGGCAACACGGCAAGCGTCTTGCGGAGCCCGGTGCTGGGTCTGCGATCTGTCATCAAAAGGTTCCCAGGGGATGGCACGCGGATCCGTGTTGGTGGCAGTCTTTAGACGCTCCCACTCGCTGCGGAGCAGCGACACCGGACGGCTAAAGCCCAATACCGCTAAGTTAAGCGTGGTTTTGCTCAGGTCGGGGCCCGTAGGCTCGCGCCAAACGGCTGATATTCGTTTGATATCAGCCGGTTCGCGCCAGCGTCCGGGCCCCTGATTGATGTTAACTTAG
>NZ_NTFY01000085.1 GCF_002289565.1 Rhodopirellula sp. SM50
CTTTGTCATTGCCGAGAGCCTTGGGCCTGTGGACTTTGAAGTGTGGTAACTCCAATGCCTATCAGGACTAAGGCTTTCGCGCTAGGGGGGGAGTCGAATCAGCGGATGCAATATCCGGGCTAAAGGCTAGACGCCAACGGCGCTGAACATCCCTCCGCCAGCGTCTTTGCCACGCGGTGGTTGGCTCTCTGTCGTTCGGGTCGTTCGGCAAACCCTGCAGGTGTTTCGTGTTACAATTTCCAGGCGACACCTGCGGTGGTCGTCGCACGTCGAGACGCCCTCAAGCCCCCGATCAAACGAGACGAACATGAACAAACAGACTCAGCCGATCACGCGTCGCCAATCCATCCAAGCCGCCGCGGCCGGTACCGCTGCGGTCTTCGCCGCCCCGGCCATCGTGAGCGGACAAAACTTGAACGACAAGATCCGCGTCGCGATCGTGGGCATGGGGGGACGCGCCAAAGCCCACGCGGAAAGCCTGGTCGAACTGGAAAAAGAATCGACCTCCGGCGTTACACTGGCAGGCATTTGTGATTGCGACGAAGCGAAGCTGAAATCCGCCGAAACGGTTTGGACCGAGCGCAGCGGTCACAAGATCCAAACCTACGACGACATGCGGCGCGTCCTGGACGATCCGTCCATCGACGCGGTCACGTTTGCCACACCGAATCACTGGCATTCGCTGAACGTGATCTGGGGCTGCCAAGCGGGCAAAGACGTGTATGTTGAAAAGCCCGGTTCGCACAACATCTTCGAAGGCCGCAAGATGGTCCAGGCGGCGCGCAAGTACAACCGGATCGTTCAGCACGGGACGCAATGCCGATCGTCACCGAACATCGTCGAAGGCATCGACAAACTGCATCAAGGCGTGATCGGCGACGTCTACTTTGCCCGAGGCATCGCTTACAAGATCCGCGGCGACCTGGGCAAGCATGCACCGCGACCGGTGCCCGATGGACTCGACTGGAACGCCTGGTGTGGACCAGCCCCCGTGCACGAATTCAGCAACTTCCAACATCGCCGTTGGCATTGGATCTGGGATTACGGCAACGGAGAAATCGGCAACCAGGGCGTCCATCAAATGGACATCCTGCGTTGGGGCCTGAAATTGGACACGCACCCGGTGCAGGTTTCATCGGTGGGCTCCAATTACATGCAAGAAAAGGTCCATCAGAGCAGCGCTGAAACACCGGGTGTCTTGTCAACGTCGCTGAAATGGGCCGACGGAAGGATGGTCGAATTCGCGGTCCGCGATTGGTACACCAATGCCGAAGCGGGCTTTCGCGACAAGTATCCGTTCGTCCAAAAAGACTTTCCCGTCGGAACGATCTTCTTGGGCACCGAAGGCACGATGATCATTCCCGATTACTCCAGCTACTACACGTTCTTGGGACGCAATCGCGAACCGGGCCCGAGTGCCTTCGAAGAAGGCAGCCCGATTTCCAACCTGCCGCACTTCCGCAACTGGGCGCTCGCGGTCCGCGCACGCAACCCAGAATTCCTCTCGGCGGAGATCGAACAGGGGCACCATTCGGCCGCGTTGTGTCACTTGGCCAATATCGCTTACCGGGTCGATCGCACGCTGCACTTCGATCCGGAAAACGAAACCTTCAAAGACGATCCTCAAGCGGACCGTTTGTTGACGCGACCGGCGCGAGGCGCGTTCACGGTACCTGATGTCGTGTAATCTGGCGTGCCCAGCAAGTGGGATAGGCTTCCAGCCTGTCGATTCAGAGGATGACAGGCTGGAAGCCTATCCCACAACAATTCGGAAATTCATCTCCCACTGAGAAACCAATGATGACGAAATACGGCTTGATCCTGTCGACCTTTGTTCTGGGGCTCGCGCTGGTCCAGTCCGACGCGACCGCCGACTGGCCCCAATGGCGTGGATCGGCGGACTTGGGCAGTGTTGCGACGGGAGATTACCCGTCCGAACTGAACGACCAGACCCTGCGTTGGAAAACAGCGCTGCCCGGCAAGGGCTGTTCCACTCCGATCGTTGTCGACCAGACCCTGTATGTCACCGCGCCGAGCGACGGTGTCGATGCATTGCTGGCGATCGATTGGTCGGGCAAGGAAAAGTGGCTGACGAAGTTCGGTCCCGAAGTGAAAGGGAAACATCGCAACGGCTCGGGCAGCAATGCGTCACCGGTCAGCGACGGTGAAGCGATCTTCGTGTACTTCAAAAGCGGGACGTTGGCCGCCGTGGAACGCGACGGCACGGTGCGATGGCAAACAAATCTGGTCGATCGTTTCGGCAAGGACACGCTGTACTGGGACCACGGAACCTCGCCCGTTCTGACGAAACAATATGTTGTTTTCGCCCGCATGCACAATGGTGAATCATGGCTAGCAGCATTCGATAAGCAAACCGGGGACATCGCCTGGAAGGAAGCACGGAATTATCAAACGCCGCGTGAGTGCGACCACGGCTACTCCACACCGTTGGTGATCGATCATCAGGGAAAGGAATCATTGCTGGTCTGGGGCGCACAACACTTAACGATCCACGACGCTCAAGATGGACGGGTGATGTGGTCATGCGGGAACTTCAATCCCGACTCCAATCAACTTTGGCCGGTCGTTGCCTCGCCGGTCCTGGTCGATGACATGGCGGTCGTCGCCTTCGGCCGCAACGACAAGGGTGCTCCGAGACTGTACGGCATCCGGATGGACGGCAGCGGTGACGTCACCGAGACGAACCACGTTTGGTTCCGCGATGACATCTCAACCTTCGTTCCCTCGCCCGCGGCGTACAACGGACACGTCTACCTGGTCCGTGACCGCGGTGAAGTTGAATGCATCGATCCGACGACTGGTAAAACGATCTGGAGTGATGCGTTTCCTAAAAACAGGAACTCGTACTACGCATCACCGACCATCGCCGCCGGAAAACTTTACGCGGCGCGTGAAGACGGCGTCGTTTACGTCGCCGATGTGACCGACGGAGAATTCCGATTGCTGTCCGAAAACGATCTGAAAGAGTCTGTGATCGGATCACCCGTTCCGGTTGAAAACCGCATTTTCATCCGCGGTGAGAGGCATTTGTTTTGTTTCTCGTCCAAATGACTCGGTGACTCGTTCCCAGGCTCTGCCCTACGCCGTGAACGATTTATTTCCTGTGTTTGACGAGGTTTTAGCGGCAGGGCGCAAGCCCTCCGGTTCCGCTTCTTTGCCAACACACCGGAGGGCTCGCGCCCTACCGCTAAAAAGTCGTTCACGGCGTAGGGCTCCGCCAGGGAACGCGATGACATGCAGGCTCCGCCTGCCGAGTTGTCAAACCGAGAGGCGGAGCCTCAGAGACAGAGTGTTCCCGGGCAGAGCCCGGGAACAAGGGACCAACTGACAAATCGTGTAGGTCACGCTGTGCGTGACAGCAGGCATGCACAGCATGCCCTACACTCCCGCATGCACAGCATGCCCTACACCCCCGCCGCACCACCCCACCCTATCATGCAACGACACCCGTACTTTCTCCCCACCGCTATGCTGCTCGCCGCGATGACGTTCGCGTCAGGTCCCTCCATCGGCCAAGAGGCGACATCCGCCTGGCGAGCCAACCCCGACCTGGTTGACAAGTTGACCCGGCAACGCCGCGAGTTCAACTACGTCGAATCGAAAGTCCCGACCTACACGTTACCGAATCCGCTGGTGACTCGCGCTGGCGATTTGATCCGTTTGCCGAAGGAGTGGAATGACAGTCGTCGCGGCGAGCTACTGGAATTGTTTCGCGAGCAGGTTTATGGACGTCGGCCGGATGTCGAGTACTCGCTGCGGTTCGAGCAGACGTCGGAAAACACGCAAGCGTTCGACGGCGCCGCGACCGGCCGCGAAATGAAAGCGATCATCCAAGTCGACGAACGGACGTTTTCATTTCCGTTCGTCGTCTTTGTGCCCAACCAGGCGTCGGGGCCGACCCCGGCGGTGATCCACATCAACAACCGCTACTTTGTTCCGTTGGCGACCGCTCTCGAAAAACCGGATCCGTTTTGGCCGGTGGAAACCTTCATTGACCGTGGTTATGCAACGGCATCGTTCCACACCTCACATGTCGACCCCGACAAAAAAGACGGCTATCCCGATGGAATCCGTTCGTTTTTTGCCGACGGGAAGCCGCCCGCAGACAGCGCTTGGCGAAGTCTGTCGGCTTGGGGCTGGGCGGCCAGCCGGGTGCTCGATCATCTGCAAACGATCGAATCGATCGATGCCACACGCGTCGCGGTCTCGGGCCACTCCCGCGGCGGAAAAACGTCGCTGTGGGCGGCGTGCGAGGACGAACGCTTCGCGATCGCCTACAGCAACAACTCGGGGTGCGGCGGCGCAGCGCTGTCACGACGGGCTTACGGGGAAACCGTCCAGCGGATCACGACGTCCTTCCCCCACTGGTTTTGCAAACCGTTTTCCGACTACGCCGGTCGCGAGAATGACTTGCCCGTCGATCAGCATGAAGTGATCGCGTTGATCGCACCGCGAGGCGTCTATGTCGCCAGCGCCGACGAAGACCTATGGGCGGATCCGAAAGGCGAGTACGCATCGCTCGTCGCCGCCGCTCCCGTATTCGGTCTGCTGGGAAAAGACGCGATCGAAACGACAACCATGCCACCGCTGGGTCAGCAACGCATCAAGGGCCAGACCGGATATCACATCCGCGCCGGCGGCCACGGACTTGGTGAAGTGGACTGGAACTTTTTCCTGGACTTCGCCGACACGTTGCTGAAGTAGTTTGCACGATGTTTGAACTACGCTGCACCGTCAGAAACTGCACAAGACTGCTAAAACTGCGCGATAACGCGCTGCGATGCGATTCCGGTCACCATTTCGATCGCGGCAAGGCGGGCTACTGGAGTCTGCTGCAACCGCAAGACCGCAAGTCGCTTAAACCCGGCGATTCTGACGACGCCGTCCTGGCCCGACATCGCTGGCTCAAGCGTGGGCTCGCTACCGGACTGGTCGAATCGCTGCGGCCTTGGATCAAGTCGCCGAGCGACGGCGACGATTCGCGATCGATCAGGACGCTTGATCTGGGTTGTGGCGAAGGTTCGTTTGGGCCGGCACTATTTTCGGACCATCCGAACGGCTACTGCGGCATCGACTTGTCCAAACGTGCGATCAAACTCGCCGCACGGGGTTGGCCCGAGGCGACTTGGGTGTTGGCCAACGCGGACCGCACGTTGCCGGCCGCGGACGGCAGCGTTGATCAAGTGATTTCGCTGTTCGGACGCCGACCGGCAGAAGAGATCTCGCGCGTGCTCGTTTCCGACGGCAACTGCATCATTGCCGTACCCGGCGAGGAGGACTTGATCGAGCTTCGTGAAAGTGTTCAACAAGAAGGGCATCGACGTAGCCGGTGGGAAGCGGTCGTCGATGAACTCTCCGCAGCCGGTTTGCAGTTTGTGGAACACCAAAACTGGCGACTTCGTGTCGAGCTAGAACCCGATGCGATCGCCGATGCGTTGGCGATGACCTACCGCGCCGTACGACGCTCTCAACAAACGCGTGCGGAATCGTTGACGGCGATGACTGTCACTCTGGCCGCCGATTTGATCCTGCTGCGTCGGTCGTAGGCTGGCCGGAGAGGTTCGTTGTGGCTCAAAATCACTCAGTCACAGCCAATCGACCCTCCCCTCGCTCCGCTCGACCCCATACGCATCAAGTGAAGCGATCCGTTCATCAACGACGTTATAGTCACCCTTGCTCTGGGAGGGTCGCGGAGGAGTGTGCGCTCGGAGCGGGGAGGGTTGTTGCAACGCCAGGGTTGCTAGCCACGATGGAGCATCAATGCCGGAAGCCCTCCCCTCGCTCCGCTCGACCCTCCCGCACACGGGAGGGTTGCGTCCTAACTTGGTGCGTATGCCCCTCGCTGCCAGGGAGGGTGAAGCCCCAGACGGCCGCGTTACCGCATCACTTGCTCGGCGACGATGACTCGCTCTCCGCCGCGGGGCGTGACCAGCGACTTCAAGGCTTCCGGCGTGATGGCTGAACGCAAGAAATTGATTTGGCCATCGGCGAAGCCCACCGTCAGGCCTTTTGCAATCGGAATATTCTCCAGACCCTTCATGGGGTCATCGATTAGGCAAAACACACAAAAGATCCGCATCCAAATCGCGGGTCGGCAGTGAACGATCAAGATTCCGCCTCGCTAACACTCTTGTTTGGTGTTGGCATGCCGCCGTCGCGGGAAATCGATCGGCGTCGTGCGGTGTCCGCAGGCAAGTCGTAGACTATGATAATGGTTCTCTCTCCGCCAAACGGCTCCCACCCGCCCGATGCCCTCCGAGATTTCAACATGAAACGCAACTCCGATTCACGACGGAATTTTCTGAAAACGTCCGCTGTCCTATCCGGCGGCTATTGGCTCGGTTCGACGCCGACGGCGCGGGCCGCGTCGCCCAATGAGAAACTGAACGTCGCTTGCATCGGAGTCGGCGGACGTGGGTCGGCAAACGTCAGTGGCGTCAACGGCGAAAACATTGTCGCCATGTGTGACGTCGATGAAGCCAAAGCGGGCAAGCGTTTTGAACAGTTCGACAAGGCTCGAAAGTTCCAAGATTTCCGCGTGATGCTGGATCAACTGGACAAGCAGATTGATGCCGTCGTCATCAGCACGCCCGACCACACCCATTTTCATCCCGCCCGCCAGGCGATGTTGATGGGCAAGCATGTGTATTGCGAAAAACCGCTCGCCCATACCGTCTGGGAGGCTCGCGAACTGACGAAGATCGCCAAAAAGATGGATGTCGCTACCCAGCTCGGCAACCAGCGACACGCCAACGAAGGCATGGCCCGCACCGTCGAAGCGGTTCGCTCGGGCGTGATCGGCGAGGTGACCGAAGTCTATTGCGCGGTCGGCGGCTCACGGGGCATGCCCGCCATGCCCACCGAGTTTCCTCCCGTCCCAAGCCATCTGAACTGGGATCTGTGGCAAGGGCCTGCCCAAGAACGCCCCTACTCGCCGGAGTATTGCCCTTACAAATGGCGTTTCTGGTGGGACTACGGGACCGGTGAAACGGGCAACTGGGGCTGCCACATTCTGGACATCCCGTTTTGGGCGTTGCAGTTAAAGTATCCCGACCGCGTCGATCTGGATGAGGTGCCCAGCCCCGATCAATTCGATCCCCAACGGACTCCCAAGTCGATGAAGACGCGTTTGGAATTCCCGGCGGAGAAAGGACATGGCGCATTGACGCTGCACTGGTGGCACGGATCCCTGGGCGACGTGTTCAAACAACACAAGACGGTTCCCGAGAAAGAGGACAACACCTTGTTCGTCGGCACCAAGGGCACGATCACAGCCGGATTCAACGGCTACAAGGTCACGCTCAACGACGGTGGCCACTCCGCCGCTCCCGAGAAAACGATCGCCAAGTCCCCGGGATTCCACCAAGAGTGGATCAACGCCTGCAAGGGCGGCCCGCGTTCGACGTGCGACTTTGTCGACTACACCGGCCCGCTGGCCGAATCGGTCCTGTTGGCCAACACCGCGTTTCGCGCCGGCGGCGGGTTTGACTGGGATGCCAAGGCCTTTCAAGCGAGCGGTAATGACAACGTCGACCAGTACCTGATGCCGAACTTCCGCAAGGGCTGGGAAGTCGACGCGGTTTAGAAGTCGCCCCGGTTCAAACGCAAGCTGGAAGCTTACGCCACATGGTTACGTACGACACAATCATCATCGGCGGTGGCCACAACGGATTGATCACGGCGGCCTACCTGGCCAAGGCCGGTAAGAAGGTTTGCGTGTTGGAGCGTCGTGGGACGCTGGGCGGATGTGCAACGACCGAAGAGCTCTATCCGGGCTTTCGGTTTTCGCCCGCCGCCTATGTCGTCAGCTTGCTGCTACCGGAAGTCATCGCCGATTTGCGGCTGAAGGAATATGGCTACCAGGTACTGCGCCGCGACCCGTCATCGATCACCTTCGATGGCCAGGGCCGGCATCTGGTTTTGGGCCACGACGCGAAGCGAAATTTTGAATCGATCGCGGGATTCAGCAAGAAAGACGCCGAAGCATTCCCGGCCTACGAGAAGATGCTGACCGAGATCGCCGAGCGGTTGGAACCGTTGTTGAAGTCCGTACCGCCGCAGTTGCCCAGTCGGCTTCGCAAGACCGGTTTGTGGGACAAGGCCAAGAATCTGGTCGGCGGGCTGAAAACCGGTTCGCTGATGCAGAAGTTGCTGTACGAAGACCCCGCCGCGATGGAAGTCTTGACCGGTGCGGCCGATCGGATTCTCAATCGTTGGTTCGAATCGGATCTGTTGAAAGGCACGTTGGCGACCGATGCAATCATCGGCGCGTTTCACGGGCCGTCGTCACCGGGAAGCGCCTACGTGTTGCTGCACCACGTGATGGGTGACGCCGGGGGAGCGCGCGGCGTCTGGGGGTACATCAAGGGCGGAATGGGAGGTCTGGCCGCGGCGCTTCGTCAGGCCTGCCTGGATCTGAACGTCGACATCAAGATGGAAGTCGAGGTCCAAGAGATCCTGGTCCAAGACAACTCGGTGCGCGGTGTGTCGACATCCGACGGCGAGTTCGTTGGCAAATCGGTCGCCTCGGGAGTCGACGCCAACCGAACGCTGCTTCAACTGCTCGACTCGCGGCATCTCCCCGACGAATTTGTTCAACAAGTCAAAAACATCGACTACTCCTCGGCCAGCGGCAAGATCAATCTTGCCCTGGATGGCTTGCCCAACTTTGGTGTCGACGCGCAACTGTTGCGTGGCACGATTCACACCACGCCGAACATGCAATTCATTCAGCGCGGCTACCAAGAAGCGCTGGCCGGGAATTACAGCAGCAAACCGGTGCTGGAGATGACGATTCCGTCCAACGTCGATGACAGTCTCGCACCGCCGGGGAAACACGTCCTGTCGCTGTTCGTCCAATACGCCCCCTACCAACTGTCCGACGGCCGGCACTGGGACGACGAAAAAGACGCATGGGTCGAAAGCTGCATCGACATGCTGCAGCAGTTTGCACCGGATATCCGCGACAAGATTCTGTTCACCCACGCGATGACGCCGCTGGATCTGGAACGGACCTACGGGCTGACCGGCGGCAACATCATGCAAGGGGCGATGCATCTGCATCAACTCGGGCCGTCTCGCCCGCTGATCGGCTGGTCCGACCACCGCACGCCGGTGAAGAGGCTGTACCTGTGCGGTGCGGCGTCGCATCCCGGAGGCGGCGTGATGGGGGCCTGTGGACGAAATGCTGCGGGCATCATCCTGAGCGACCTTTAATCGGCTTCCAGACGTACAATCAATGGGATGCGTCTTAACTTACAAACCAAACTGACGATTTTCGTTGCGGTGGTCGTGTTTTTGACCGCCACGTTGGCGAATTTGACGAGTTTTCAATTCGCCAAAACCAGTCTGACCGGGCAGATCCACCAGCGATTGCAGACCGCCGCACACGATCGCCAAAAACGCGTGCTCGCCTACGTCGATCAGCAGAAAGAACGGGCGCTGCTGGTCGCCAGCCGAACCCGCCTGCGGAGCTATCTCGCCGAACGGATCGAGGGCACTGTCGGCGAAGAAAGGTTTCGCCAGGGCGTCCAACGGATTCTGATCGACGCCAACTTGAGCACCCCGGAGTTTTTGTCCATCTCGATCACCGACCCGCAAGGCCAAGTGATCACGTCGACCGACGAAAGCCACCTTGAGAACAACTACTCCGATCATCCCGACTATTCACAGGGACGCATCGATGCCCATTTCGGGACTCCGTTTCAAAACGACGACGGCCGATACGTTGCCTGGTTGACGGCACCGGCAAAGACCAATGACGAACAGTTTCTGGGAGTCGTGATGGTGCTGCTGGATGTCAAAGGCCTGATCCGGATCCTGCACGATTCCACCGGCCTGGGAGACTCCGGTGAAGTGTTGATTGCTGCGCAACAAGGCGACCGGCTGCACTACCTGATCCCCTCGGCAAAGCCGCACGACGACGCGTCGGCGAGCCTCGAAACGGAGGCGATGAATCGGGCAATTGCGGAAGATTCAGGCCAAGAAATCGGTCGCTATGCGGGAACCGATGTGTTGATCGCCTGGCGACCGATCGCCTTGCAAGACCCCAAATTCCAGAAATGGGGCATGGTCGTGAAAATGGATTGCGATGAAGCGTTCGCGCCGATCGGCAAGCTACGCAACATGCAGTGGTTCCTGGAAGCCGCGCTGGTGTTGCTGAGCGTTCTGGGGGCGTTTGTCTTGGCCAGACGGTTCACGTCTCCGATTTCGCGACTCGCCAAAACCGCAGACATGATTGCCGGAGGTGATCGCTATGCCCGAGTCGCGGTTGATTCCGATGACGAACTGGGACGACTGGGAACGTCCTTCAATCGCATGACCGACGAATTGGTGAGGGCTCAGGTGACGCTCGAAGATCGCGTCGAAGAACGGACGCGGGAGCTCGCCGAATCCAATCGATATTTACACAAAGCGCGTGAAGAGGCCGATCAGGCGAATCGAGCCAAAAGCGAGTTTTTGGCCAACATGAGTCATGAGATTCGCACCCCGATGAATGGGATCATCGGCATGTCGGACCTGTTGGAAGGAACTCCACTTTCATCAGAACAACGCGAATACCTGGGGATGGTTCGCGGGTCAGCCGATTCACTGCTTCGGCTGCTCAATGACATTCTGGATTTTTCCAAAATTGAAGCCGGCAAACTGGAATTGGAATCGATTGCGTTTGACCTGAGAGACACGGTGGAACGGACGGCCCGATCGCTGGGTCATCACGCCGCAGAAAAGGGACTGGAACTGGCCTGCCGCGTCGACCCGGATGCCCCGCAAGTCGTCGTCGGCGATCCCGGACGGCTCCGCCAAATCATCGTCAACTTGGTCGGCAACGCGATGAAGTTCACCGAGGCCGGTGAGGTGGTCGTTTCCGTGGAACTGGAAGACCGCAGCGAAACGGATGCGCAATTGCACTTTTCAGTCCGCGACACGGGGATCGGCATCCCGAAGGAAAAACAAGACAGCATTTTCGAGTCATTTTCACAAGTCGACGCATCGACCACGCGTCAATATGGAGGCACCGGGTTGGGGCTTTCTATTTCGGGCCAACTGGTCTCCATGATGGGCGGTCGAATCTGGGTGGAAAGCGAACTGGGCCAAGGGACGACATTTCACTTCAATCTGAACTTAGAAATCGGGCAACCGCTGACGCCCTCTCCCCCGGCCGCGCTGGAAGACCTGGCCGGTCTGCCCGTGCTGGTCGTCGACGACAATCGAACCAATCGATTGATCTTCAACGAAATGCTTCAGTCCTGGGGCCTGGCCCCGACGTGTGTCGCCGACGGGCAAACGGCGCTGGAGGAACTCGAGCGCGCCGCCGCGACCGATTCGCCCTACCAACTGGTGCTGCTCGATTGCGTGATGCCGAACATGGACGGCTACGATGTCGCCACCAAGATGCTGGAAAACGATCAGCTTCGACACACCAAGACCATCATCATCTCTTCGGCGACCAGCGAAGACAAACAACGATGCAGCGACCTGGGCGTGGCCAGCTATGTGACCAAACCCGTCGTGCAATCGGAGTTTCTCGAGACGATTCTCAATGCCATGGTGTCGCCCGATGACATCGTGGACACCGATCCACCCAGCGATGTCGAGCAGGCCGATGTGGCGTTGCGTGTGTTGATGGTCGAAGACGGTTATGTTAACCAGCGTGTGGCCAGCGGGTTGCTGGAACGCATGGGACACCAGGTCCAAGTCGCCGGTGACGGAAAACTCGGCGTCGAGGCCTGGCGAGACGGCCACTTTGACGTGATCTTGATGGACTGGCAGATGCCCGTCATGGATGGACAAGAAGCGACCCAACAGATTCGTCGCGAAGAAGCGTCCACGGGAAATCACATTCCCATCATCGCGATGACCGCCGCGGCCATGAAAGGGGATCGCGAACGATGCCTGGAAGCCGGCATGGACGATTACATCAGCAAACCCATTGACCCCAAGGAATTGGCCATGGTCCTACGGCGACACGCCCCCGACGATTCCCCCGACGCCACCGAGGCGTCGAAAGTCGCGCCCACCGATGATGCAACCGTCCAGCCCGACGCCGAGGCAGACGGAGAAGTCACCCCCAGTCCACAACACGCCTACGAGGTCATCGATGTCGAGCACGCCCGCAATCGAATGCGCGGCTGCAACGACGCGTTCTTGACAGAAATCGCCAAAGTCTTACGCGATGAGGCGGCACAGCGCGTCAAGGAAATCGAAGAGGCTCTCGCGACAAACGACGTCAAAGTCGTCACCCGAGGCGCCCACACACTCAAAGGCGCCGCGGCAAATTTTGGCGCCAAACCCGTCGTCGAACTCGCCGAGCAAATCGAGCGTCTGGGCAAAGACGAAGACCTAGCCCCCGTCGCCGGTCTCCTCGAATCTCTCAAACAGCAAGTCGCCCGACTCGACGTCGAACTGGAGGCCTTTGTGAACCGGCAAGTCGATCCCTCGTCTTGATGGCGGAATGACACAATGATTTGAAATGGCAGAATCATACGGGGCAGAATCATGGCTTGACCGCTCCGATCGCGGAGCGAAAATCATTCTGCCACTCGCGTCTCGCCAACGCCGACAAGACCTGCGGCCCCCGGCTACTTGATTTGAATCGGTGATGTTTCGGGCGGATCGTTGCCTTCGATCTGGTGCATCAACGCTTTCAGCTCAGCAACTTTCTCGGGGTGTTCCGCGGCCAGATTCGTTTGCTCGCCCAGATCGGATTTCAGGTTGTAGAGTTCTTCGACCTTCTTTCGATCGTCTTCAACCGCGTAGCCGTGAAAGAAGGCGTCGGCTTTGAGGTATTTCCAATCGCCCTGACGCACGCCGGCGTTGTTGTAATAAAAATGCTCGCGTCCGGTTTCGCGTTTCCCCAACAGCAAGTCGGTTTGATCGATGCCATCGATGCGGCGATCATTGGGAACTTCAAATCCGGCCAGACGCGCAAAGGTCGGCATGAAGTCGATGGTGGCGAAGATGGCGTCGGAGACTCGTCCCGCAGGCACCTTTCCCGGCCAGCGGACGATGCAGGGCAGTCGATAGCCGCCCTCATAGCACGACCCTTTGCCGTTGCGGAGCGGACCAGATTGGCCCCAGAAAATCGATCCCTCGGGATGGCCTTTCTTTCTGTCGGTGTACCTCGGTTGGTTCCACGGCCCGTTGTCGCTGGTGTAGATCACCAACGTGTTCTCTCTCAGCCCCAGGTCGTCGACGACGTCGAGCAGTCGTCCCGTTTCGTAGTCGAACTCTTCGACGACATCCCCGTACAATCCGCCGGCCGATTTTCCACGGAAACGATCCGAGGCATCAATGATGGTATGCATCATCGTGTGGGCGAGATACAACACGAACGGCTTGTCCGGGTCGCGTTTGTCTTTCAGGTACTCGATCGCCTTGTCGGTGTAGAGTGTGGTCAGGCTGCCCATGTCATCGGTCGCACCGGCCGGTTCATTGTTCTCGTGGAACCGGACATTGCCGTTGTCGTTGGCGCCCAAGGTGCCGAAATAGTAATCGAACCCTTGTGCATTGGGCATTCGATCGAGAATGGCTTTGCGGTTTGACACGTCCCACTTGCCGATGCAGGCGGTTTGGTAGCCCGCTCCGGGAATCAACTCGGCGAACGTGATTTCCGACGCAGGCATGCCCCAGCCCTTGCTGCGAAGGGGTTGGCGTCCGGTCAGCAGCGCCGATCGCGACGGCCCGCAGACCGTCTGAGAGTAGAACGAGGTGAACCGAGTGCCTTCGGCCGCCAACTGGTCCAGCCGCGGCGTCTTGTTTGCCTGGTTGCCGTAGCACGCCAGGTCGGCGTAGCCCTGATCATCGGTGAAGACGATCAGGATGTTGGGTTGCTCCGCCGCGCCGGCCGCAGCGACAAAAAGAAGAAAAAGCAGCGATGCGGTGGAGCGGGCAATTCGAACAGATTGACTCATGGTGATCTCGCAAAACGCAGTTTGGTGAGGCGTGTAGGGCATGCTGTGCGTGCCACGGGGCACGCACCGCGTGACCTACATCGCCAACAATGGATCGACCGTGCCGGTGCTGTCGGCGAAACGCTTCATGTCCAGCCCCATCATGCGGGCCTGGGTCAGCCACAGATTCGCCAGCGGTGTGCCTTCGGGCATGTTGATGTGCTGACCGGACTGAACGCTTTCGCCTCCGCCGGCGACGATGATCGGCAAATCGTTGTACTGGTGCGTGGAACCGTCACCCAACCCGGATCCATAGGTGAACAGCGTGTTGTCCAACAGCGACGTCCCATCGGCCTGTTCCACCCGATCCATTTTGTCGATCAAGTAGGCGTACTGTTCCATGTGAAAGCGATCGACCTTCAACAGATCGTCGATCATTTTGGTTTGATTGTGCGACATCTGGTGATGGCTTCGCGGTTGATCGAACAGACTTTCAAACAGGAAGGGCGTGTCCCAGCGTTCGGGTCCGACCATAAACGTCGTGACGTTGGTCAGTCCGGTCTGCAGGGCAACGACCATCAGGTCGCCCATCAAGCGAATGTATTCACCGCGGGGCAGATAAGCTTCGGGCGGTTCGTCGAAGTCGACTTTGGCAAGTTCAGCCTTCATGTTTTCCAGCCGATCCATTTGCGTTTCGATCGTCCGAATCGAATCGAAATACTCGTTGAATTTCAACCGATCGGCGTACCCGAGGTCGCGTTGCAACGATTTGGCGTCTTCCAAGACGAGATCGGTCACATCACGGTAGCGATCGATTTCCTGCGTCGAAAACAGTCGGTGATACATCTTCCGCGGATCGCGGATCGATGGTGCCAAGTGCCCCGTTCCGTACCACGAGATGTTGTCAAAGTAGATCGATTCTTTGTTATCGCGGTGACTGTTGCAACTGAATTCGAGCGTCGGAAACGGTGTCGCCTTGCCGACTTGATCGGCGACCAGATGATCCAGTGTCCGGTCCAACGGCCAGGCGGTGCCTTTGATCGTGTACGGTTCCGCACTGCTCAAGTAACACGAGGCGCATTGCGCGTGAACATCGGTCCCTTGTTGGAACGTCCGGTCCATGCCGGTGATCAAATTAATTTTGTTCTTAAAGGGTTCCAGCGGGCGCATCGTGGGCGTCAACTCGCCCAGCGGCTTGACGCTGAAAAAGGGATCCTGCTTACCCAGGGACGTCATGACATTGCCGAGGTTCCCTTTGGGGATCACATCGTTGGCCTCGCCGGGAAAGAACCCGCGTCGGACGACACCGATCGGCACGTAGAAATGCGCCATCCGCTTGGGCACGCTGATCGCCGTTCCGGCCGTCGCCAGACTTTCCATCCAAGGCAGCGACAACGCCGCGCCGCCGAGTCCGCGCAGGAAGGTTCGTCGTGAAGTGCGGTGCATCATTCAGCCTTGGGGTTAGTTTTGCTTTGAAAAGGTTCGCTCCGGATCACTTCCTTGATCAGCGTTTGGATCTTGTAACCATCATCGGCGGTTGCCGCGGTGATTTGGTCCAGTGCGATCTGATCCGGTGCCGACAGTTCACGGGCGAGCCCGAAGGACAGCAGGTGTCCGGCCAGCGCGCGGGTGAAACGATCTTTCTCGGCCAGCACCGCATCCTTGAATTCGATCACGTCGCTGAACGCGTGCTTACGAAACAGCGTGCCCGCGACGTCCACCGACCGCCCGTTCTCATACCGGCTTCGCCACCGGCCGACCGGGTCATAGTTTTCCAACGCGAAACCCAGCGGATCGATTTGCTCGTGGCATCCTTTGCAATCACTTCGTTCACGGTGCAGCGAAAGCCTCTCGCGCAGCGTCAGATGTTCTTCACCGGCCGCCGGTTTCTCACCCAGCGGCGGCACATCGGCTGGCGGCGGGTCCGGCGGATTGTTGAAAATGGCGGTCGCGATCCAAGCCCCACGCGTGATCGGTTGGGTTCGGTCGGGACCGGAGGTCATCGTCATCACGGCGGCGTTGGTGATCACGCCTCCACTGCGCCGATCCGACACGGGAACCCGACGAAACTGCAACACCGTCACTCCGCCGCCCCGTTTCTCGGTATCCGACGATTCGCTACGAAGCTCGCCATAGGCATCTTCCAACAGCACCGACCGGTAGGTGAAATCGGAGTCAATCAGCTGCGTGATTGGATGGTTTTCGATCAAGACCGTTTCGAACAACAGCAGCGGTTCGATCATCATGTGCATGCTGTCGCGGTACTTGGCGAAATAAAAACCGGGATACTTCTGTGGATTCGGCACCGAAGAAATGATCCGTTCCAACTGCAGCCATTGGGCCGGAAAACTGTCACAGAACCGTTTCAGTTTTCTATCCTTGAGCATCCGGGCGACCTGGGCGTCCAAGGTTTCGGGTTGTTTCAATTTCCCTGCCGCAGCAAGCTCGAGCAGTTCTGGATCCGGGATGCTGCCCCATAAGAAAAACGACAACCGTGAGGCGAGTTCCAAATCATCGACGACTTGAGCCGTCGTCGAATCGCCGGATCGATCGTACAGATAGAGAAACGTTGGCGATGAAATCGTGGCGGCGGCGATCGATTTCATCGCATCGGTCCATTCGACTCCCGTGGTGAGCTGTCGTAACGTGAACCGGACGTATCGATCGAGAACATCGTCACCGACCGGGCGTCGAAAGGCGCGGGACAGAAAGGGTTTCAGACGCTGTCGCAGTTCCGTGTCCAAGTCAGCATCGTCTGCCGGCGCGGCAAAAAACGTTTGCCAGATGCCGACGTTGTGGGGAACAAAATCGGGACTTTGCGTGATCGATTGTCCGAGCTCAAGAAAGGCTTCCATCAACAAGGGCGACAACGAGAGGTGGTCGCCGCGGTTGTCGAAACCGTGTTCGGCGCGCAGGTCTTGCGGGAACGCTGCCACGCCCGCCAAACGCGGTTCGATCAACTGCGACTTGCCCAGCGGACGGCTTCCCACCGAAACAACCTCGGCCATCCGGCCGGTTTCGGGCTGAAAGTACCCTTTGTGTTCGCGCACCATCCGCTCGGGAAGGGTGAAGACGATGCATTTCAAATCGAATAAATCGATCACGGCGTTGTTGTATTGAAATCGATTCATCCGCCGGATCGGAGTGTGCGCGAAAGCCTTCTTCTCGGCGACGGCCGCCCGAAGGATCGCTTTGAGTTCCGCAACCAATTTGCGACGCAGTTTCGGGTCCAGCGGCGGTTCGTCTTCCGGCGGCATCTCCTCCAAATCGAGCACATCGATCAAGCCGCGGGCGAGTTCCGTGTTTTGTGAGAGACCTTCTGCACGCACCGCCAGCAAATTCACGTCGCCTTCGATTTCGTCGTTCGCACCATGGCATTTGACACAGTGCTGCTTCAGTGCCGGTGCAAGGGTCTTGGCAAAGGCGTCCGCGTCGGACGCGGCGGCCGAGCAGGAAAAACACAGCAACAGCAGAAGCGGGACGATGAACGCCAGGGCCGAGAGTTTCTGGAATGCGTGATTCGGCATCACTGGCAAATTCCGCGAGTGCGTGGAGGGATGACCAAGAGGGGCGGGTGGGAGGCAGGAGCAGAAATCGCCGGCAGTGAAGTCTTGGCGGATTTCGGCCAACGTCAAGTTTAACCTGTCCGAGCCCGTCACGCCAACCTTGCCGCTGGTCTGTCGGTTGCGGCCACGTGCGACGCCACCCCGCCACCCCAGCGGGACGCCTTAGCGACCGGCGCGTCATCAATCCACGCGCCACTGGCTCACGCCACGTGCTGGTGTGCCCCCGCGTCGGGACGCGTCACGGCCTGTCGATTTAATCCGATCACACGTGGGATCAGCCGTTTCGCGCAAGCGTACGGGCCTGTCGCACGAAGAAAACTCACCAAGGCCCGTAGGCTCGCGCCAAACGGCTGATTAAATCAACAGGCCGGTCAGCGAGCGACATCCCGGCGGCGAGCCCGCTACAATGGCCGATTGGTCAGTGCAGACATCAACATGCAACACCTACCTGCAACGGGACGAAACGATGGGACTCCGATCCGTGTCTCCGGCCATTCTGGCCACGATGATGTTCTGCGGCGTCACGCCCCTTCTGGGCGGACAAGCCGACGACGATCTCAAGCGAATGGAGATCGACAACGGCATCGTCGCGCTCGTCGGATTGCCCGACGGCGGGGCCGACTACTTGATCGACCTGTGCCAGGCCAGTGAACTGACGGTCTATTTCCAAACCCCTGACGCTCGCCAGGCCCAAACCGTCAGACGAGTTGCCGATGCGGCGGGTGTTTTGGGGACGCGTTTGTTCGTCGAAACGGGATCGGGTCGGTCCATTCATCTGGGCAACAACATCGCAGACCGCGTACTGGTCTTCGAATCGGCCGGCAACGCACCATCACGGCAAGAACTCTTACGCGTCTTGCGTCCCAAAGGCGTGGCGTTTCTCGGCGACCAAACCTTCTCCAAACCGGTTCCCGAGGGCGTCGACGATTGGTCTCATCCGTATCACGGCCCGGACAACAATCCGCAATCCGACGACCAATTGGTTCGTGGCAGCTTGCGAACCCAGTTCATCGGGTACCCGAAATTCAGTCCCATGCCGGAACAGACGGTCGTCGCCGGCGGGCGGATCTACAAAGCGATGGGGCACATCGCCCACAAGGCCAACCAGAACGAAATGCTCAATACGTTGTTGTGCATCAACGCCTACAACGGAACGATTCTGTGGCGACGTCCGCTTTCTCCCGGTTTCATGCTGCACCGCAACACGATGGTCGCGACCGACGACGCACTATATCTGGGCGACCACGAAGCCTGCAAAATCATCGACGGTCGGACCGGAGAAACCATCGATGAAATCAAGGTGGGGACTGACATCAGTGACGGCCCGGTCTGGAAATGGATGGCGATGCGTCACGGAATCCTGTTCGCGATGGTCGGCAACCCCGAAGCCAAACTGGAAACCCAACGCGCCATTCGACGCGGGCTGGGGCATTGGCCTTGGGGCATGTGGGACGGCCACGACTACAACGACCCCCGCACCTCGTTCGGCTTCGGGCGAACGCTGGTCGCGATCGATTTGAAAACCAAAGAACGACTGTGGCACTATCGGGATGACGAGTTCTTAGACGCCCGCGCGGTGTGCATGAACGAGAGTCAGATCTTTTGTTATTGCCCTGGCAAATTCCTGGCTTCGATCGATCGGTACACGGGAAAGTTGAACTGGAAGAACACGGACAAAGACTTATTGGATGCGATCGGCGACAATCAAAAGGCACAGCACTACATCACCGGTTACGCCACGACGTGCTACATGAAGTGCAATGCGGACTACCTGTTCTTTGCCGGACCACAACGCGCTCGCATGGTCGTCGCCTCCGCTCACGACGGCAAACTTGCCTGGACGCACCCGACGGGCAATCTGCAATTGGTGCTTCGTGACGACGGCGTTTGGGCGGCCGGTCCGCAAAAGTCCGAGAACGGAATGAAGTTTGACTACGCAACGGGCGACGTGCTGGCGACGTTTCCCGCCCGCCGCGCCTGCACGCGAGCGACCGGTTGCGCCGACAGCATCTTCTACCGTGCCAACGGCGGCACCGTTCGAGTGCTGACGGAGTCCAACACGGCCCAGCACATCGACCCGATGCGTCCGCCGTGTCAGGATGGCGTTCTCATCGCGGGCGGACATCTGTACTGGGGGCCTTGGATGTGTGGTTGCCAATTGTCGCTCTACGGAAACATCGGCCTGCGCCCCGGCGACGATGCGGCCGACGAAACGGACGACTCGAACGAACCCCGCTTGGTCCGCGGCGACATGCAGGCGGCGGTCGAATCGCTGGACACCCATCCCGGGGACTGGACCACCTACCGCGGCAACAATGCTCGCACGGACGCTTCACCGGTGGCGATCCCCGAGGATGTCCGACAACGGTGGGCGGTCCAAGTTTGTCGCGATGCGTTGCCGACCGCGCCGGTGACCGCCGGCGACATGGTGTTCATCGCCGATCGCACCGGTGCCGTCCAAGCGATCGACGGGGATGGAAAGTCGGTCTGGAAAACCTACACCGCCGGACCGGTCTATTACCCGCCGGCGGTCGCCCACGATCGCGTTTACGTGGGGTCAGCCGACGGTCGGGTCTACGCCTTCGCGGCCCGGGACGGACGGTTCCTGTGGTCGTACCGAGTCGGTCCGAAAGACTACTGGATTTCCGTCTATGATCGTCTGGTTTCCGCATGGCCCGTCGCGGGCGGGGTGGTGGTCGACGGCGACACGGTCTACGCGGCCGCGGGGATCACGCACTACGACGGCACCCACGTCGTCGCACTCGATGCGCTGACGGGATCGCTGAAGGTTTCCAACACGACGTCGGGAACGTTGGAACGTGAAGTCAACAACGGCATCAGCCTGCAGGGCAACCTGACGATCGTCGACGGCGAACTGCGATTTCTTGCCGGCGGCGTTTACGAGACGGCACGCTATGACCTGAAAACTCTGGAGTGCCTCAACACGCCACGGGCTCAAGTCAATTCGCAATTCCGGACGGCGTTCTACCCGTATTATCCGGCTTATGGAAAATACGTCTCGTTGGATTATCAGTGCAGCGACGGCTGCCAGCTTAGCCACGACGCCAGTTACGAAGGCAGCCAATTCGTCAACTTGGCTCGCCAACAACCGTTGGCACCGGGGACTCCCAAACCCTACAAAGAAGCCGCGCGGTGGGTCCGTCGCGGGGGGGAAGCCCCCAAAGCGATCTGGCAAGACAAGGGCAATCGACGGTTTACCAGCTTCGCCGTCACCGACGAAACGTTGTTGGCGACGGGCCATCCCGATGGGAACGAAGCCGAATCGTTCCTGGTTTCGATCAACACCGGCGACGGCAGCGACAACTGGATCAAACCGCTGCCCGCACTGGCCGTCAAAGGCGGCGTGTCGATCGATCACGCGGGACGGATCACCGTGGCATTGGAAAATGGCCAGTTGCTCCGTTTCGCGCCAAAAGAATGAGGAGCAATGATCCTCTCCACGCTTGTTCCCGGGCTCTGCCTGGGAACCCACTTTTTCGGCGGCTCCGCCTGGGCTGCGCGGAATCTCTCCGTTGAAACGTGCATTCATGCGCAGAATTTTGGCGGTTTCAATTCCCTTGGGGCTTCGTGGGATCAGCCGTTTGGCGCCAGCCTACGGGCCCTCCGTTGTTGGCGGGGCCCGAACGCTTGCGCGAATCGGCTGATGTCGATCGTGTTTTTGATGCCCAACCGCTCCATGCTCATCGATCGGTCCATCGCAGAATCGATTCGGCAGAAATTTAGCGATACCGCGAGACGGCGATGTTGCGCAGCCCAGGCTCCGCCTGGCGATCGTCAACCGTGGGTGGCGGAGCCACGCAGACATCGCGTTCCAAGGCGGAGCCTTGGAACGAGGGGTGACAGCCGTTTAGGAAAATCCTGAAAATCCATTAAGGGGTCGCGTTGCCCTTTCCGCACGACCCTGGTGACGGAATGATTTTTCGCGGCAGTTTGCCGTTTCAATGACTCTCATTCGGACACCGCTCATGGGTTCCAATCAGCAATACACCTTTCGCCCCGTCGGCGAATCCTTGGAACAGCGGCGTTTGCTCGCGACCTTACCAGCGATCGAAATGCCCTCGGAAGTTGCCGGCGACGTGGCCGTCACCCAGGTCAGCGAATCGACAGTCTCCACACAATCCCTTGCGGCGGCCGCGGCGACGGGGATCGTGGCTCGGCATCGCATGACGTCGACGCAGTACAACGCCGAAGTCGCACGCCTGCAGGACCTCGGTTATCGCCCCTTCCAGGTCTCCGGGTATGAAATTGCCGGCCAAGACTACTACGCGGCGATCTGGAAGCCCACCGGCAGCACCACCTGGCAAGCGCGTCACGGCATGACGTCGTCTCAGTATCAACAAGAATTCACGACGCTGCTCGGCCAAGGCTATCGACTGTCCCACGTCAACGGTTACACGATCGGCGGGATCGATCGCTATGCGGCGATCTGGGAGAAAGTCTCCGGCCCCGGTTTTTACGCACGTCACCGGATGACCGGGTCACAACTGCAAAACTTTAACAACGATTACACCAGCCAGGGCTATCGAATCACAAAGCTCAGCGGCTACGCAATCGGAAGCCAAAGCTACTACGCCGCGATTTGGCAGAAACAATCGGGTCCGACCTACGTGTGGCGCTATGGTTTGACGTCCGCTGAATTTCAAGAACAATCCGGCCAGTTCGCCGCATCAGGCTATGACGTCGTTGATGTCAGTGGCTACAGCGTCGGAGGCGTCGATTACTACGCGGGCATCTGGGAACAGCAATCGGCAACCAGCGGCGTGCTCCGCCACGCCTTGAGTTCATCACAGTATCAATCCGAATTTGACGCGTTGTTGGCGCAAGGCTACGAACTCAACCGAGTGGATGGCTACACGGTCGGCGGCATCGACCGCTACGTGGCCAGTTGGACCAAGCCCGCCCAAGCGTTCACGGAGTTGCCGATTTCCGGCGCGATGCTTCCGCAACTCTCGGCGCTGACGGACACAGTCGAACAATTCATGGTCGAGCGTCAGATTCCGGCTGGCTCGATCGCGATCAGCAAAGACGGCCAATTGCTCGGTGAGATCGGCTTGGGTTGGAGCGATCACGATCAAAGCGACGCGATCGATCCGGATGCGATGTTTCGATTGGCAAGCGTGACCAAGCCGATGACCGATGCGGTGGTCACCAAATTGATCGCCGAAGGCGTGCTCAGTTTAGACGATCAAGTCTTTTGCACCGCGGGGGCGAGCGATGACTGTCTACTCGACATCACGCCATGGGGCACGCCCGATGCTCGACTCTCCCAAATTAATGTGGGGCATCTGCTCGAGCATCGCGGGGGCTGGGACCGCGATCTTTCGGGCGACCCGGTGTTCAACCAGATCGCAATCGCCGATGCCCTGGGGATCAATTCGCCGCCTGATCAGTACCAGATCGCCCAGTACGTGCTCGGGCAACCGTTGGATTTTGATCCCGGCACACGGTACGCCTACTCCAACTTCGGCTACATGATCCTGGGACTGATTGTTGAACAACAAACGGGACGCGACTTCACGGAGTATTTGCAGAACGAGATCTTTCGGCCGATCGGAGTCGCGAACACGGAGATTGAATTGGGGCGTAGTCTGCCGGATGACCGCAACCCTCGCGAGCCGAACTATCACCATCCGTCACTGGGAACCAGCGTGTTTGACACGTCGCAGCTCGTTGCCTTTCCCGACGGAGCGTTTCATCTCGAATCGATGGAATCCTTTGGTGGCCAGATCGCCTCGGCGCGGGCGGTCACAAGTTTTCTGGATCGATACTGGATCAGCGGAGACCGACGCAGCGGTGGAAACGCAAACTACACGTTCTATGGTTCATTGCCCGGCACCGTGACGATGGCGCGGCAACGAACCGACGGATTCAACGTCGTCGTCTTGCTGAACCAACGAACCGATGCCGCGGGAAACACCTATGACGTCAACGTCTTGAAAAGCCGAGTCGATGCGGTGCTGGACACGGTGAACGTCTCGATCACGACTCAGGACACGATCGGACTGTACCAAGGCGACACGTCGTTGTTTCACCTGAAAGAAACGTTCGGCGCGGGGCCGTCGGATCAGTACTTCGCGTTCGGTCCGAGCGGAAACGCCGGCTGGACGCCGCTGGTCGGCGACTGGAATGGCGACGGAACCGACACCATCGGACTGTACCAAGGCGATGCTTCGCTGTTCCATTTGAAAGATTCGTTTTCACCTGGTGCTGCCGACCACTACTTCGCCTTCGGTCCCGGAGGTGCGGGGTGGATTCCGCTGGCCGGAGACTGGAACGGCGACGGCATCGATACCATCGGGCTCTACCAGCCCGAGCTGTCGCTCTTCCACCTTAAAGATTCGACCACACCGGGAGCATCCGACCATTACTTCGCCTTCGGCCCCAGCGGAAATGCGGGTTGGACACCCGTGGTCGGCGACTGGGACGGTGATGGCAAAGACACCATCGGGCTCTACCAACCGGATGCGTCGCTGTTTCATCTCAAGAATTCGTTCACCGCCGGAGCATCGGATCAGTACTTCGCCTTCGGACCGGGTGGAAACGCTGGCTGGACTCCGATGGCGGGAGACTGGGACGGTGACGGCGCCGACACGATTGGACTGTTCCAACCCGACGCGTCGCTGTTTCACCTCAAAGATTCGTTCGCCCCCGGTGCCTCGGACCACTACTTTGCATTCGGTCCCAGCGGAAACGCCGGCTGGATTCCGCTGGCCGGAGATTGGAACGGGCCGACCATCTCTGCCAGCTCAGCGGCTGCAGCGGCGGCGAATTTCGTTTCGGCGGCTTCGATGCCGGTGGCGAAGCCATCGCCGACCGCCTCGGCCGATCCGATCGAAGAGATTGCCGCTGCTGAAGTGGTCAAGATCATTGGTGAGACTGAAACCGATGTCGCGTTGACACAGTTGCAGGATTCGAATCGAACGAATCGGCCAACCAGTGGAAAGTCGCTCCGCGAGGAAACACCCGGTTTGCTCGACTTGGTCTGGCAAACAGGGATCGAGTTGGAAGAGAAGGACGCCGCGATGTCGGTGCTGTTTTCGACCCAATCGTCTCTCAAGTGATTCGAGCAGTAGCAGAGCAGGCTGGGCCGTCTATCGGTCAATGACATGAATCACCCCGGTAGGCAACGCTGTGAAGCATGACCTACTGGTCCGTCTGTAGAAACACAAACGTTCCCAGCTTGGACGCGGTGGCGACGTCGACGCGTCCGTCTTGGTTCAAATCGGTGGCCAAAATCTGAACACCGACGCCGGACGCGTCGTCGATTGGGTGCGGCACGTACCGGACCATGCCGCCGGGTTCACGTTGCAGTTCAAACCAATAGACCACCGGCGGCGCACCGGGATCGATGTCTCCGTCGGGACCGTGCGCCCAACGTCGCTTTCCGGTGATCAGATCCGGCAATCCATCGCCGTTGATGTCGGCTGCTGCCAACGCATGAGGCTGCGTGAACGCCACGCCATACCGGTCGATTGCCGAACGATCGCCCATGATCAGGTGTTCGTGAAACGTCGTGTCCGGTTTGGTCCCCGATTGTTCGTACCACGCCAATCCCCAGCCGTGCGCATCGACGGCGGACAACACGTCTTGATCTCCGTCGCCGTCGACATCGTGCGCAAACATCTGCGCCCCGCCACGGCCCATTGAAAACAGACCGCGATGAAACTTCCACGGGGACGTCCGCGACGCATCGCGGGGCTGTTCATACCATCCGTCGTTCAACAACAGATCCAGCTTGCCATCGTTGTTGACGTCCCCGACGCCTTGCCCGTGATAAAACTGAGGCCAGTCTTCGGGTTCGCCGATCGGAATGAATCGCCACGGCTCGGTCGGATGCGATGGATCGGGTTGAATCGAGCCCCAACATCCATCCCAGTGGCAGATCACCTGGGGGACACCGTCGCCATCCAGATCAACGAGCGTGGGCGATTCACCTTTGACGCGATGAAACGCCACGTGCTTGTTCCAGGGGGCATTCGATTTGCCTGGATTCTCGTACCAGATCGCTTCGTGTTTGTGGACGCGTCCGAGGACCAGGATGTCTTGACGACCGTCGCCGGAAAAATCGGCAACGAAGCTGAACATGCTGTTGCTGGGACTTTCCGCGGGCGGCAAAGCGATCGGTTCATAAAACGCGTGAGCGACCTGAAAGTCGGGACCTTCATACCAAAACGGTCCGGCGACCACGTCCAGATCTCCATCGCCGTCGATGTCACCGGACGAAACGCCGTCGCAGTAGTACAGGTCGCTCAAGACCAGTCGCTCGAATCGGATCGCATCGCCGGACGAGCGTTGCGACGGATCCGGCGGCTGTTGCGCTGCGACAATCGCTATCGAGAAAACCAACCAACAAAGGAGGGTCAGTGCACGCGTCATCTCAAAGCCTGGCATAAAGAAGCGGGTCAAAGCGGCCCATCATACACGGCGGATTTGACACGCGGGGATCGAAGTCAATTGCGGCGACTGTTCGTTATCTCGATGTGGGATTATCGTGGTCAGCCTCTCACCTTGATTCACCTTCGCTCCCCTCCAGACCGTTCATGAAAGACGCGTTTCTCCATCCAGCCCACTTTGTATCTGCCCTGGCCATCATCACGATCTTGGCCGCATCACCCGACAACGTCAGTCACGCCACCGATTGGACGATTCCCGTCGCCGGCAATGCGTTTCGAACCGCCCCGGACCCGGGCGGTCGAGGTTTTCGACGAGATGCCTCGATCGCTTGGTCAGATCCCGACAACATCTACTCGGTCTTCTTCCGGGTCGACCGCCCCGCCGTGTTGGATTTAGCCCTTCGGGCACGCGCGGCCGATGCCCCAGGCACGCTGGCCGTCCGCGCCGCTGACCAAGCCTTCGATACCGTGATCCAATCGCCGGACTTCTCCGTCTGCCCGGCCGGGCGGATCGAAGTCCCCGCGTCCGGCTATGTCCGCGTCGATCTGCAAGGTATCAAGCGTGGTGGAAACACCTACGCCGATATCAGTGACTTGATCGTCGCATCGGATACTGACGGCCTGTCGCTGGACTACGTGAAGTCCAACTCGGGCAACATGTTCTACTGGGGGCGTCGTGGCCCATCGGTCCATCTGCGTTATGAAGTCCCCCGCGATCAAACATTGCAATACGCTTACAGCGAACTCACCGTCCCCGAAGGCCAGGACCCGATCGGTTCCTACTTCATGACCAACGGTTTTGGCGAAGGTTACTTCGGGATCCAGGTCAACAGCCCGACGGAGCGACGCGTGCTGTTCTCGGTCTGGAGTCCCTTCAAGACCGACAATCCACGTGACATTCCCAAAGATCAGCAAATCGTGATGCTCGCCAAAGGTCCCGGCGTTCACGTCGGCGAGTTCGGTAACGAAGGCTCCGGCGGCCAAAGTTATTTGGTCTACCCCTGGAAGGCAGGAACCACGTACCGGTTCCTGACCGAAGTGCGACCGGACGGAAAGGGGAACACCGTGTACAGCTCATGGTTCGGAGACAAATCTCAAAACACGTGGCGATTGATCGCAAGCTTTCGCCGTCCCCAGACGGACACGCACCTGACGGGATTTCACGGATTCCTTGAAAACTTCTCGCCTACCCACGGGCACATCGGACGACGTGCCAACTACGCGAACGTTTGGGTGCGTGACGTCAACCAGCAGTGGCATGAATGCACCCGCGCACGCTTCTCGGTCGATGCAACGGGTCGCGGAGGGCACCGCTTGGATTTCACCGGCGGCGCCGATGGCGATCACTTCTTTCTGCGCAACTGCGGTTTCTTTGACGAAACAGGTCACCCGGGCGAAACCTTCACCCGCAGCTCCACCGCCGACGCCCAGCCGAACATCGATTTCGACGCGCTGCCGCGGAGCTGAGACCGTTGGTGTCTACGACTTCACACCGATGTTGATGTAGGCGTGGACGTGCGGGGCACCGCGGAAATGCCAGACCAGCGACGGGCCTTCGACACGCCAAATGTCCCAGACCTTGTCGTCGTCCAGATCTTCTTCCTGATAGAACGCCATGTGCAGCTGGTCGAGCCCACCGCTGCTCTTCAGAATCGCCATCACCTCATCGACGTCTTCTTCCCGATAGGGTGCCAACAGAACTTTCAACGTCGATTCGACCAATTCTTTTTGATCACTCGCCAGCTTGCTGACGGCGAGGCCTGGGAATTGACCACCGGCGCCTTGTAACTGAACCGCCGTTTCTCGGGGCGCCTTTTTCAGCAGCGCCGCTTCCGCTTGATCGGCATCGAGTGCCTGGAAGACCTCGTTGGTCTTTTGGGTTTGGTAGAAGAACAGGTTGTCGCTCGGATTCTCTTCTCCGTGGCCATAGACGATGGGCCCACCGAAAGCCGCCTTGTCGACGCGATTCCCGTCGGCACGCATCGTCAGGTGGCGACCGGTCATCTCGAATTGGAACTGGTCGGTACCGGGTTCGCCGAAGATGGCGACACTGTAGTTTTCCATCCCGCCGTCATCTTCATCCATCTGCTGGATCAGGCGGTCGTAACCGTCTTTGGACGTGATGTTGCGGACGATCTGATCGATCAATGTCCTCTGTTTCTTTGAAAACAAATCGTCGCCGATGACCACGTCGGTGACGTGCCAGTTCGGATTGATTCTGCGTCGGGCTTGGTGATCAAACGGCCGCCAGATCGCTTTCTTCTGTTTGTCCGAAAGCGACGCGTACAACTCGGCCACCACGGTTTCCGCGGACGTTTGCGACGTCGCGGCATGAGCGAACCGTGGGTCGAACAGACCCGCCGACGCGACTCCGGCGGCAACGGCTCCTCCAAGTTTGACAAAGTCTCGTCGGGCAACACGCTGGCCATTGCGACGCGTTTCGGGACGGTTCATGTTCATCTCTGTGCTCATTGAAAGATTGGGGGGGGGAATGTCCAGGCGGGAACCGTCGAAGGACGGCGGAACGATTTCATCTTAGCAAGTTGCCGACCGTGACGCACAATTTCTGAACACGAAAGAACTCCAGGCGTGCCCGTTCACGATCGGCGCTGCGTGTCGGTTTATCGTTTCGTAGGGCATGCTGTGCATGCCAACGGGCCGTCAGGCACAGCCTGACCTACGCCGAAACGCAAACCCACAAAAGCAGGGAAAGGTGAACAAAAAGGAGGTCATCCGATTCTCTTGGGCGTTGATCACTTGTCGCGGCGCGTCAGAATCACTTGATGTGGTCCTTGAGTCTTTCCGTCCAAGACGACGTCGACGGCGAGCGTCATTTTCCCGGCCGGCAGAGGAAGATCGGTGACGTGCCCGCGCCGTTGCCCGGCCGGAATTTCAAGCGTCTTGGTCAGCTTTCCCACGGTGATCGTCGCGGTTCCGGCCGGCGGGTCGCTGGCAAGGATCAGCTCGACCTCGTAGCTCCCTGACTCCGGAGCCTCCAGCAACCAGACACCGTTGGAATTGCCCGCCCAAGGACGTCCCTGGATGTGCCGCCAGTCCTGACGCGTCAAGACGCTACGCAGCTCATGTTCAGTCCCGATGACGATCCGCGGCGGCGCGTAGTTGTCCGGCCGTGTCGAACTGACATCCTTGAACCAGGCGTCGTATTCGCGTTTGAGTCGCTGCACCACGTCGGGATGTTGCTGGGCAAGATCGTTGGTTTGACGCGGGTCCTTGCTCAGATCGTAAAGCTGAAAACTCGGATCGCCGGCAAAACTTTCCTTGCCAAACCCACTCGGATGAACAAGTTTCCAGGGCTCTTCGTGAAGGGCAAAGTGATGGTAGCGTTGCGGCTCGTTGCCACGATGGGTTTGCAGCACGATTTGACGTTGCGGCAGACTTGTTGCTTCACCGGTCAACAGCGGTAGAAAACTTCGACCGTCGAGCTTGTGTTCATCGGGGGCCTCGATTCCGCAGGCATCAAGCAAGGTGGGAAGCAGATCGATGTGCGCGCACAGCACGTCGGAACTGCGACCGGCTTGCACCTGGGCGGGCCAGTGAAAGACCAGCGGCGAGCGAATGCCACCATCGTCGACATGCGATTTCATGCCACGCATGTCGCCGACATACCGCATCGTGTTGGGACCGTTGTCGTTGAGGTAAACGACAATCGTGTTCTCGCTCAACCCGAGTGCGTCCAGTTTTTTGAACAGTCGTCCAACATTCTCGTCGATGTTGGTGATCATTGCGGCGATCCGCGCCAACTTGTCGCTTTCCTGCTCCAGCCGTTTCGGATTCAGTTCGTTGACCAGGATCGGTGTAAAGTCGACCTTGCGATATTCCTGGTACAAGGCTTCGGGCACGTCGTGAAAGGGACCGTGCGGCGCGTTGGTGGCAATGTAGGTGAAGAAGTTTTTGTCAGCCTTGGCACTCTGCTCGATGAACTCCATCGCGGCATCAAAATAGATGTCAGTGCAGTAGCCCTTGATGAGTGTTTCTTCGCCGTTCTTGATCAGCGTCGGGTCGGTGTACTTGCCTTCGGCGCCGATCGGATCGGAGGGTTGGCCGATGCCGCCGCCGCGATGCACAAGACTGTCCTGAAACCCTTGGTCCATGGCCCGGAGCGGATAGTTGTCGCCCATGTGCCATTTGCCGTAGATCCCGGTGCGATAACCGGCCTCGCTCAGGAACTCCGCCATCGTCACTTCGTCGGAGTCCATCATCGCTCGACCGATGTAGGTGTCGATGCAACGGGTGCGGTAGTTGTACCGGCCGGTCATCAAGCAAGCTCGTGTGGGCGCGCAAACCGGACTGACATAGAACTTGCTCAGAAGACCACTGCGACGGTGCATCGCATCCAGCTCGGGCGTTCGGATCACCGGATTCCCCATGAACCCGTAATCGCCGCCGCCCTGGTCGTCGCTCATGATGACGATCACGTTGGGACGATCCGCGGCGACGGCACGAGAGATCGAAATTCGAGGGATGAAGACGCCCAGCAAAAGGACGATCGCGAGGACAACAGGTTTTCTCTGCATGGACTTGTTCAGCGAGAGGGCGGTGGCTGGGCAGGACGAATTGACAGGCATTGGAACGGGTTCGTTGAATTCGCACCATCGTAACCCAGCGAGCCATGCGGTGCATGAGAACCAATACGTCGATTGCGCCTTGCCATCCGTGGGTTTGATCCGTCGCTGTGGTCCAACAATCGCCTTGCAGCGAAATCTGGTGCGGCCGATCAATTATAGTGATGGTTTACCGGCCACCCACTCCACACGTCTTCCCGTGAACGCCAGATGAGAATTCCCACCCTGATCCTCGTTGCCGCCTGCGTCAGTTTCACGATGGGGTTGCCTTGCCAGGCACAATCCGTCCCCTCAGCGAAACAGCTACAGACTTGGCTGAAACGTTTCCCGGATGCGGATACAAACCGCGACGGCACGCTGACGATCGATGAGGCGAATCGGTACCGCCAGAAGATGCTTTCGCAGACGCCTCGGAAAGGCAACTCCGGTGGCGCAAACCGGGGCGCGCCGCGCGAGTTCAAGGTCAATCCCGGCTGGGACCTGGAACGTTTTCCCGAACACGCCGTCTGCTACCTGCCGCCGCAGGAGATCAAAGCGGTTTTCGAGCAATCCGTCGGGGGAAAGCAACCGGCCGTGGTTGCCTTTGAAAAACCCCGGGACGGCGCGCTGCGGATCGTCGGCACCGGACACAGTTTCATGGCACCGGGCTATCGGACGTTTCCGATCATCTGCAAAGCGGCCGGGATGACGCAACCGCTTTACACGCACACCGGAGGCGGGATGACCGGCAGCACCCGCTACAAGTGGGAACAAGAAAACGGGATCTTCGATTTCGAAGGCCGCCCCGAACCGAAACTGCTTGCATCGATCGCCAACGCCGAATGGGACGCGATGATGTGGGGGCCGTATTTCAACGACCGCCCCGCCTATTATTCGTGTTGGATCGATTTCTGTTTGAAGTACAACCCCGACATGAAGTTCTACTTGTCCGACGCTTGGCCACAGCTGTATCAACTCGGCACCAACCCGAAGTCGGAATCGTTCTTTACCGAAGAAGTCTTTGATCGACTCGGCGCCGAACGGCGCGCCGAGTACTCAAAGCAAGTCGAAGTGCTTCGCCGACAGTACCCCGACAAAATCTTTATCATGCCGACGTCCGACGCGATGGTCTTGGCGGCCAAGTCGTACTTGCGGGGCGAGTTGCCGGGCGTCGAGGGAATCCACCGTGTGATCGGCGGCAAGGAACGCTCCCTGTGGCGCGACCAACTGGGACACATCGGCCCCGGTTTCGATCGCTTGGAAGGGTATGTGTTCTACGCGACGCTGTATGGAAAGTCGCCCGAACTGATTGAAGCCGACATCCCGTTCGACGGGGACGCGTCCTTCCCCGGCCCCCAGCTGGATCGAAAGTTTCGCGAGATCGCTTGGCAAGCCGTCATCGGTCACCCGCTCTCTGGCGTCACGGACGAACAACGCGACGACACCCGTGACCGCTGAGATCAGTTCACGCTGGGGTGCCAAATGCTGTTCAGGACGTGCAGCGTCGTCGCAGTGATTTGGGCCGATTCATCGCCGGCGAAGACTTCGATCGTCGGCTGTTGGCCGGACGGAAAAATGCGGTCGCTGATCACGGCTTCGCCATCGTTGATGAACACTTCGATTGAGGACCGATCCACCAACAGCCGCAACGAGACTTCGCCGTCGAGGACGCGCGCCGGCGCTTCGTGGCGTCCCGCAAACGCCTGATGAAAGGCGACGTTGCCGGATTTCCGCCGATCCACGTAAACCGCACCCGGCTCGCGATCGTAGCCGACCTCGGTGAATTCATCGTCGCCGGTGCGAATGCGAAGCCCGACCGATCGGGCGGTGCCGGGCTTCAACGTCGTCTCAAGCTCAAACACGCGGTCCGTCAGTTCCCCCGGCTTGGTGACGGCAACCGGCGGCCAAGTCGCCGCGTGCGTCTCGATCGATCGACTGTGGACGCGCAGCCGCTGCAGTTCTTTCACCGGCCGTTGCACCAGCACGTACTCACCCGAGTCATCGCG
The DNA here is from genome assembly GCF_002289565.1 of Rhodopirellula sp. SM50. GTDB lineage: Bacteria > Planctomycetota > Planctomycetia > Pirellulales > Pirellulaceae > Stieleria. The sequence continues at coordinate 32,459 of NZ_NTFY01000085.1, forward strand.
TCCCAAGTCATCACGACCGGGCGTCTTCCGTAAACTCAACGTGCGTGGTACCGACATGCAGCTGCGCCAGGGGGACGTCGGGACGAGGCAGGTTTGCCAATTGTTGAACCAACCGATCCAGATGCGACGTCCATCGGACTGCGGGATGTCGGACCAACTCACCGGCGCGTAAAAGTCTCTTCCGAAGTCGACCCACCTGGCATCCTGTGTCGCCGTGAACCGGGTGCCGTCGAAATGGCCGACGAAGTACTCGCCGCCACTGCCGCCGGCCACGCTGCCGCTCCCCATGTCGACCTCCAGCACCCACAACGACTTTCCCCCGCCGCCTTCGACCGGCAATTCGAACAGGTCCGGACATTCCCAGTTCGACTTTTGTGCCACACCGGCGGGACCGAAACGACTCAGTTCGCTCCAGTCTTTCAGATCCTTCGACGCATAAAACACCACGACCTTTTCGTTGGCGAGCGAAACGACCATGACCCAGCGATCGCTCGGCTGGTGCCAAAACACTTTGGGATCACGAAAGTCGGGGTTATCGATATCGAGCACCGGATTACCGGCGTACTTCGTCCAGGTCCTGCCGTTGTCGTTGCTGTAGGCCAGATTTTGAACCTGTTTCCCGTGACCGTGACCGGTATAGATCGCCACCATCGCGGGCTGGTCCCCGCGGCCGAATCCCGAGCTGTTGTGATGATCCACAACACAGCAACCGCTAAAGGCCATGATGCCGTCGGCTTCGGGAATCGCCAGCGGCAGGTGTTCCCAGTGGGTCAGGTCGGCGCTGACGGCGTGGCCCCAACTCATGTGGCCCCACGAGTTGCCCGCGGGATTGTATTGGTAGAACAGGTGATACTCACCGTCATGAAACACCAGCCCGTTGGGATCATTCATCCAATTGATTTCAGGGCTGAAGTGATATTGCGGCCGCAACGGCTCGCGCAGGTAGTCAGCCGATTGTCGATACCTTGCAAGCTGGTAATCCAGATCGAAACGTTTCGGCGGATCGTCGGTCTGGACCAGATGATCGACCAGCAGATGGCCCCATCCGCCGGTCGCGCGGTCATAGATTCGAACACGCGCTCGGCGCCCCGCAAATTCGCCCACGTCCCACGACGACCATTGCAGTTCTTCCGACTCGGCCCCGCTGGCCACACGAACCGATTTGCCGTCGACCAGCAATTCGATGCCGACGCTGTCTTGCCGGGCACCGCCGCCGATCAAAAACGCCAGATGGCGACGCCCGATCGTAAACGGGGGACTGGTCGCGGTCCCGGTCGTTGCGTCTCCTCCCAGGAACGTGTTGATCAGACGCTGACCGCGAAATCCTGACACCGGCATTTGATTGGCAAGGGCGCCGCGTGCCGGCTGTGCACCGAACGCGTCCCCCGAGATCGTCCATTCGCCGTAGGAATCGGATTCGAAATCGTCGATCAATAGTTCGTCACCGATCACCGTTTGCGCCGAACAGACGTACGCGACGATCACGACAAACAGGATTCTCACAACGCTCATTGACAAAACTTCCTTGGTCGGATCGACCGGGGCTTTCCAATCTCGATGGAGGACGGAGAGTTCAGGAAACCGGGCATTCAGGGTTTCATCAATTCGTCAGGAAACGTCATCGTCGCGCCCGACTGTGAACACACGTAAGACGCCACCGCGATCGCATTCCGGTTGACGGTGTCGATGTCTTGCCCGCCGAGCAGCCCCAGGGTGATCGCGGCGGTAAAGGCATCGCCCGCGCCGACGGTGTCCGCCACCTCGGTGGGAATCCCCGGAAGATCGCTGACCTCGCTGTCGGAAACGATGGCCGCGCCATCCGCCCCGCGTGTCAACGCGACGTAACGCAGCTGATGCCGGGCGGCCAGTTGCCGCATCACGTCCACGTCGTCACCGGACAAACCGTTGATCCGGGCGAGCAGAGGCAGCTCGTCGTCATTGAGTTTGAGAACATTGGCCAGAGCGAGCGATTGCTGGATGACGGAATCGTCGTAGAAGGGTTCACGCAGATTCACGTCCAGAATCCGCAGCGTCGATTCCGGTGTCGCCTGGATGAACTGGTTGATGGTTCGGCGTGACGTTTCACTGCGTTGTCCGAGGGTACCGAAGCAGACCGCGTCGCACTTCGCCGCCACCTTGCCCAGGGCGTCGTTCCAGACCAGGTGATCCCAGGCCGAATCGTCGGCAAAGTGATAGCTTGCCTTGCCATCGTCATCGAGCTGGACGTCGACTTTTCCGGTCGCGTGTTGATTGACCTGCAACACCGAGGTGTCGACGCCGCGTTGTTTCAGCGATTCGATCGCCTTGCGCCCCAATTCGTCCTCCCCGACGGCACTGACCATCAACACCCCGGCGGCGCCCCGTGACAACTCCGACGTGCTGCACGAAAAATTGGCCGGGGCACCTCCAAAACGGGGGCCATCAGGAAAAACATCCCAAAGAATTTCACCAATCCCAACAACCTGATGCACAACCATCACTCCTCCGCGATTCCCGTTCGGGTCTGCATGTCCTCCGGAGAAACGCCTTTCGTCTCCGGCACAAAGAACTTCACCCGATCCACATCCGCACCATCATACCGCAGAAGGAACCCAGAATTACCGCCCCCCGACCACCGCCGGGCTCGAAACGGCACGAGAGTTGTTTTGCACAGTCTACATGCACCACAACGAACCAAATCTGCCGACCACCACGCATGAGGGTCTTGATTTACCGGATGTCCCGGCCGAGCACTCCCCCCTCCCGCGGGCCGCGTGGCAACAGGGTTTGGAACAGGAGGTTCTCTGGTTGTTGACCCAAAAAGTCTCGTCAATTCGCGAAGAAATCTATGATCGGGTCGACGAAATCTTGTTGCGAACCACGCTGGAAGCGACCGGAGGGAACATCAGTCAGGCGAGTCATCGGCTGGGAATCAGTCGGCCGACGCTGAGAAGCCGGCTTCGTCAACTGAAGATCGAAATGCCGACGTCGTGATCGTGATGGAAAACTTCTTGCCAAACCTTGCGAAAGACTTTGCCACCGAACAGACGATCAGCTTTGAAGTCATGCGACCGCCCTGCGAACTTGACAAAAAAATTTCCAGTTTGTACGGCTGTCAAAACGATTCGAAGCAGCGAGACTGAACATGAATTGGCGTTCTACCGCTGCGGCGCATGGATCATCCTCACGCAATCAAAAATTAATGAATCAACCCACGACTCCCGTCAATCGCCACCCCGATCACGCCGTGCTGAGCGGCTCACACGTGGGGGCGGAACCGGATTTTGATGTCTCCGAATTTGAACGCAAGTTGCTCGTCCGCCAGCTCCGGGTTGAAGATTACGAAGCCTTGGTGAGGATGCAATTGCGCTGTTTTCCCGGCATGGAACCGTGGGGCCGCGACCAGATCGAAAGTCAGCTCAAGCACTTTCCCGAGGGCCAACTCGTTGTCGAATGTGACGGACGCGTGGTGGCCAGCAGCAGCAGCCTGATGCTGGACTACGACGACGACCTGGAGTGGTGCGACTGGAAAAAAACGGCCGATGCGGGCTACATTCGCAATCACCGGCCCAAGGGCGACACGCTGTATGGCATCGAGATCATGGTCGATCCCGATTTTCGCGGGATGCGACTTTCCCGTCGACTCTACGACGCGCGAAAGGAGCTCTGCCGCAGCCGAAATGTGGAACAAATGATTGTCGGTGGACGGATCCCGGGCTATCACAAGTATGCCGACCAGATGAAGGCGTCCGAGTACGTCGATCGCGTCATCAACAAGTCGATCTTTGATCCCGTCTTGTCCGCCCAGGTCGCCAACGGGTTTGCGTTGGAAGGGTTGCTGAAGGACTACCTGCCCACGGACACCGAAAGCTGTGGCTACGCGACCTTCTTGATCTGGCGCAACCTGGAGTATTCGCCGGTCAGCAAACGGCGGCACCGACGCACCGTCCGCCCGGTCCGCATCGGCGCGGTGCAGTACCAGATGCGGGCGGTGGCGGATTTTGACGAATTCGCCCGCCAGATCACGTACTTCGTCGATGTCGCCGGTGACTACCGCTGCGATTTCCTGTTGTTTCCCGAGTTGATTACGACCCAATTGCTTTCGATCATCCCCTCGCTGCGGCCCGGCGAGGCGGCCCGAAAGCTGGCCGAATACACGCCCCGATTGATGGAGGTGTTCGCAGACCTGGCGATGAAATTCGATACCAACATCATCGCCGGATCACACTTCATTGTCGAAGACGATCGTCTTTACAACGTCGCCTTTTTGTTCCATCGGGACGGGCGGATCGACAAACAATACAAACTGCATATCACACCCAGCGAACGCTCGTGGTGGGGCGTCGAAGGCGGGCCGTCGATGGACGTGTTCGATACCGATTGCGGCAAAGTCTCGATCCAAGTTTGCTACGACTGCGAATTCCCGGAACTCGGTCGCTTAGCGGCAGGCCAAGGGGCCGACATCATCTTTGTCCCGTACAATACCGAGAGCCGACACGGTTATCTTCGCGTCCGCGCCTGTGCCCAAGCCCGCTGCATCGAAAATGACGTGTATGTGGCCATCGCCGGCTGCACCGGGAACTTGCCGTTCGTCGAAAACGCCGACGTGCACTATGCCCAATCGGCGATCTTGACGCCATGCGATGTCACCTTCGCCCGCGACGGGATCGGCGCCGAAGCGAGTCCGAACATTGAAACCGTCATCATCCACGACGTCGACTTGGAACTGCTGCGACGCCACCGTGAACGCGGCAGTGTCACCAACTGGAAAGATCGCCGCACCGATCTCTACGACGTGACCCAAAAGTAGTGATCAGCCCGCTTGCGCTGACGCAAGCGGCCTGTCGATTTAAGCCCGCACGCGTTAGCAAGGGGCCACGCGGCGCCCCTCGCTCACGCGTCGCGCCTGGCATGATCACGTTGATTTCGGAACATCGACTAAATCGACAGGCCGCAAGCCCAATACCGCTAAGTTAAGCGTGGCTTGCTCATGTCGGGGCCCGTAGGCTCGCGTCAAACGGCTGATCATCGATTGATATCAGCCGGTTCGCGCCAGCGTCCGGGCACCTCCGTTGGTCTAAGCTTGGCGGTATTGGGCGGTCGCCAACTCCTCCACCTCATTCCGCCCTCGGATTCACGCGGGGGCGGTCGCGGGCGTTGAGGCCGTCGCGGACGCATCGCAGGCCAACGCTTCACAGAGTGATCGACAGGCCACGTAACCGACCGAGACGGGGTACTTTGCCGCCAGCGCACTGGCTTGGTCGAACAGCTGAATCGCAACGGCGAGCTCCCCCGACTCGACCGATTGCAAGGCCGAACGGGCGTACTCCGCCGCCGTCCGCGCGTCGCTTTCGACCACGGCCAGCCATTCGGCGGCCTGCCGCCAACACTGCGATTCCTCGCCCCGCGTGGCCCTGGCCGCCACCCATGCCTGCCGCGACAGCAACCCGCGCAAATTCAGTCGATAGGATCCGAACTCGGTGTCCCAGCAACACCCCACCCAGCTTTCTTGAGCAAGTCGTACGAGTGCACCGAGTTGAGTTGACATCATGGTAGTTCGCGAAAAAGGCAAGGAGCGGATGATGGGAGTGGTCCTGTTCGGCTAAGTTAGACGGTCGCACGTCCCGCACTCTCCGGTACGCAGCTTGCATGACCTGACGCAAATGATGTTCCCATCGAGGTGCCAAATCTTTTGCCACAGGGGCTGCGGCAGTGCATCCACTCCCTTTGTTTTCAATACCCACTGGTGAAAGCCCTGATCCGCCGAAACGCTTTCCCGGTGGTTTGCAGCGCCGCGGTCGTGTTGACCGTCGGCTCGTTCGTGATCGCCTACCGCGCGATGAGCGATCTGCCCGTTGCCAATCAACGCATTTCACTCGCCCAAGTCCGGCTCCAACAGCTCGGTTCGTTGCGCGCCAACCTGGCCGCCGCCACGTCTCGCGTCCGTGTTCTCAATATGGGCGGGGACGATCAAGACCGGTTGGAATTGGCCGAAGCGATTGCCCGCTGCGACCAACTGCTCGGCGAGTTACAGACCGCAGACCAACCCAATGCCCCGTCGTTGTTGGGCCGAATCCACGACGGCGTCGGTGACTTTCTGGAACTGCTGCGATCGGCGAATGTCGCGCGAGGTTCGGTCAGTGACGACCAACTGATGCAATTGCGCCAGGAATCAAAATCGCTGCGGTTGCGTCTGGAGTCGCTCGAAGAATCACTCCGCGGCCAACTGGATGAACTTCGCGCGGTTCTGGATTCGAAACGCCAGGGTGCCCTTTCCGGGTTGGTCGCCGGCCACGCGGTCATGCTGGCCGCACTGGCGTTGTTGTACACCGCGCGACGCTCGGAACATCACCGCCGCTTGGCCGCCGACAGCAAGACCGCCGAAGCCGATCAGCGATTCGAACTGTTGTTCCAGAGCAGTGGAGACGGGATCATCGTGACCGACGAATTGGGGCGGATCGAAGTGGTCAATGTCGCGATGGCGGAAATGCTGGGCGTTTCCGCCGACGACTTGCCCGGTCAAGTGCTGACGCGATTTTTCGAAACGACCGTGATCGATGAATGGCTTGCCAACCGGCTCGACGAACCAAGCCAACACCCGCTGCTCCTGCGACGGGTAAAAGTCAAACGCACCGACGGGGAATCACTGCTGGCGGAAATCTCGGTCAAACCACGCACCGATTTCGGCATCGAGCGTCTGGCGATTTCCGTGCGTGACGTCTCCGACCAACAGGCTTCGCGGCTCAGGCTGAAACAGCACGAGGCCTTGTTGGCCGAGATTCCTGATCCGATTCATGTGCTCGACGCCGCCGGACGCGTCATCTACTGGAATCGCGGCGCACGACAACTCTATGGCTATGAAGCCTCCGAGGTGATCGGGCATACGGCAGCCGACCTGCTGCAAATCGTTGCCCCCAACGATCATTCCGCGAACGTCCACGGCAGCGACTACGACACCGCGTCCCGCTGGTCGGGTGAACTTCGCGCGACGGCGAAAGACGGAACACGACTGCGGATCGAACGACGACGGACGCGACTGTTTGACGAAGGCGAATCGATCGGTGATGTGATCTTTGACCTCGACCTGGTCGCCCGCACGAAGCTGCAACAGGTCGAGCGGCGTCGCCAGCGGCTCGAATCGCTCGGCGCCCTGGCCGGCGGAATCGCGCACGACTTGAACAACCTGCTGACGCCGATTCTGATGAGCGGCAAAATGCTGCAGCGGGACAATCCCAACATCGATCGCAGCGGGCTGGTGGAAACCATCGTGATCGGCGCCTCACGCGGCGCCGATCTGATCTCGCAGCTGCTGACCTTTGCCCGCGGCGGCGACGGCGTCCACCAGCCGATTCGCCTGCAATCGTTCTTGCCCGAAATCGTGGCCATCATCCAGCGCACCCTCCCGGCCGGGATTCAATTGCAATTGACGATCGAACCCGACCTGCCCGACATCAGCGGTGACGAAACCGAAGTCAGTCAGGTCGTGATGAATCTGGCCATCAATGCCCGCGACGCGATGTCCGAGACCGGCGTGCTGGGAATCGAAGCGTCACTGATGACGCTGGTCACCGAACGCTCGTTCTCCTACACCACGCTTCAGCCCGGTGACTACGTCGTCATCAGCGTCTCGGACACCGGCACCGGCATTCCGGTCGGCATCCGGGATCGGATTTTCGACCCGTTCTTCTCCACCAAGCCACGTGGCCAAGGCACCGGTCTGGGGCTGAGCACTTCGATCGGGATTGTCAAAGGCCACAACGGGGCGATCGGACTGCAGTCGATCGTCGGCAAGGGAACAACGGTCTCGGTGATCCTGCCAGTGCCGCCGACCCAAGAGGACTCCGAAACCGCCCCCGCTGACGCTCGGCTCACTTGATGCGCCGCGTGTTGTCAAACGGGACGCCGGCTGCCTCAGTGGCGGGCTTGATTGTGTGGCGGCGTTTGCCTGCACGACAGGGCTTGGATCGCATCGCACACCTGCCATACTGGATCCCACCTCATCCCCTCCACGATGCCGACTCGGTCATGACGAATTCTCAAACCCTGCTGGTCATTGACGACGACCCGTTGATTCTCCAATGCATGCGATTGTGTCTGCCCGAACCGGACTATCACGTGGTGACGGCGGAATCGGCCGGACAGGCGATTTCCGTGTTTCGTAGCGGACAGCCCGATGCCGTGCTGCTCGATATCCAGCTTCCCGACCAGTCCGGCCTGGCACTGATTCACGAAATCCGCGAGCTCGATCGGCGCGTTCCGGTGATCTTGATGACCGGCCATGGCACCTCGGAAACGGCGATCGCGGCGATGAGCGGTGGGGCCTTCGACTACGTGACCAAACCGTTCGAGCCCGATGAGATTCTGCCCGTCATCGATGCGGCGCTGGAAACCAGCCGCATGGCGCGCAAGCCTGCGATCCTGCCGTCGGAAAAGGAACGCTTGTCGTCGGAAAAACCCAGCGACCAAATGATGGGCGAGTGCCCCGAGATGGTCGAAGTGTTTCGCTCCATCGGGCGGGTCGCCTCGCGCGACACCGCCGTCTTGATCCTGGGCGAAACCGGCACCGGAAAAGAAGTGGTTGCCCGGGCGCTCTACCAACACAGCTCGCGACACAACCATGTGTTCCACGCGATCAACTGCGCGGCGATCCCCGAGGCGTTGCTGGAAAGTGAATTGTTCGGCCACGAGAAAGGCGCGTTCACCGGAGCGGAACAGCGACGCATCGGAAAATTCGAGATCTGTAACGGCGGCACGTTGTTTCTGGATGAAATCGGTGACATGACGCCGGTGATGCAAACCAAATTGCTGCGTGTGTTGCAGGAGAAGGAGTTTGAACGCGTCGGCGGCAGCAAAACCATCAAAACGGACGTGCGAATCATCGCAGCGACCAACCGCGATCTCGACTCCGCCATGGCCGACGGTTCGTTCCGCAGCGACCTGTTTTATCGCTTGAACGAATTCACGATCTCGCTGCCCCCGCTTCGCGAGCGCGGCCAAGATCTTCCCAAGATGGCGGAGCATTTTTTCCACCTGTTCTCACGCCAGCTCAAAAAAGACTTCGTGTCCATCGCACCGGAAACGATGCAACGCCTGCTGGCCCATGATTGGCCCGGAAACGTTCGCGAACTGCAAGGCATCATCAAGCAGACGTTACTCAAGGCCAGTGGTCCGGTGATCCTGCCGTCCTTCTTGCCGACCGGATTCGGCGCCGCGTCGCCTGTCTCCGCCCCCGCCGAGACGTCCGCCCAAGACTGGCAGGACGGGCTGGCCAAAGAGGTCCGCAGACGATTTGCCGAGGGTTCGTTCACCATCGGCAATGACATTCACGACGACGTCGATCGCATCCTGATCGCCGAAGTCATGAAGTCCAGTGGCAACAACATCAGCGAAGCCAGCAATCGCCTCGGCATCAGCCGTCCGACGCTGCGGAGCCGAATCAATCATCTGCGGATCGACGTCAGCTGATCGTGCGTCGGCAACAGAAAGCAGGCGTGCCAAGACAAGCTTGGCACGCCCCTGGGATGGGGACCTACCTGTGACCATCAAGGCCGAACCTCCTGGTCAACCAGTAGCTCCATACCAGTTTGCCGTGTTCAGGTTGCGTTTGTCGAGCGGAACAGGGGTCAGGTACCAAAACCAGATGGCCCGACGGGCGAATCGCATTATAGATCCAAGTGTTGGACAATTTCGCGTTTGGCGATCAACCGGGTGCCACGTTTGCGTTCGACGCCGCAGACGTCCAGCCAACGATCGCGAAGCAGGTTTGACACCTTGTCAATCGCGGCGGCGCTTTCGCCCACGTTGGAAATTTTTCCGCCGGCACGGTGGGCGTGGCCACCGGAACCTCCCAGACCTTTCATGGTTTCGCGAATCATCTCCGCCGCGTTGTCTTCAGCATATTGCGTCCGCGCCGAAACCAGCAAGTCCCCGGCGATCACGGCGCCGCACATCACCCGGCTGACCGAATCACCGCGAATCAGCAAATCCGCGATCTCGCCGACAATCTCGACGCCATCGGCGCGGGGCAAGAAGCACATCGCCACATCGTCGTAGAGAAACGTGTTCTGCAGCGCCAGCAGCAGGTCCCCGTAATACGATCGCCGCAGCGGTGCATTGTGAATCTCGGCCAACAACTCGGGTTCGCCGTATTCCATCAACCAGGGCAAGATCAATCGGTCCAGCGACGAATAATGCGACTCGTAGGCACAGGTCTCGGTGCTGATCGCATACAGCATGGCGGTGGCCAACTTCGCCCCCGGGCTGATCGCTTGCTCGCGCAGGTAGCTGGCAATGATCGATGCCGACGCGGCGACCTCCACGCGAATGTCGCTAAACGGCGTTTTGATGCTGCGGTGATCGGCGATGTGATGATCGATGATTGCGAAGGGCCTGACCCCCTGACGGGTCAAAACGTGGTTGGAGGCTTCCGCCCCACAATCCACCAGAATCGCCGCGGTGCGGTCATCGAATTCAAAGTCGTCCACCAATTCGATCGGTGGTTCCAAGAGATCCACCATGTGCCGGTTCTCGGCCCGAACGATGGCCCCCCCGCCGATCACCCGTGTCGGCAGCCCCACCGTTTCGTCGATCAGGACTTTCAGCCCCCAACCCGAGGCGATCGCATCCGGATCGGGATTGTCGTGCATCACGACGACGACCTCGGCACAATCGCTGAGACTCTCTAATAGCCGTGTGGAGACGGATTTCGCATTCAATTGCGTTGCCTTCATAACTCCGTCGCTTTCATCACACCGAGACCCTCGATTCAAACCAAGGAAACACCGCCCCCGATTGCTATCGTATCCGCGACCAACACCGCTATAAAGGTTGAGAATCCTGATTCGGCAAAGTTCGAGTCCCTCGAATGTCAAATGGTGCCGGTGAGGCAACGCGGCCCCCGGAAGCGTGCGAAGATGGACCACAGCCCCTCTGGTTGACCATGAGTGAGTCGATTTTTTTGACCTTAGACGAATTGCGGCAGACCTTCCGCATTGTCGACGCGATCGACATTGTGCTGGTTTCGGCGTTCCTTTACGCGTCGCTGCTCTGGTTTCGCCAGACGACATCGCGGGGGGTCCTGGTTGGGGTGGCGGCCCTCGCGTGGGTGTATTTTCTCGCGCGCAGCCTGGACATGTACCTGACGTCACTGGTCTTTCACACCATCTTTGCCGTCCTGCTGTTCATCTTGGTCGTGGTGTTCCAGGAAGACTTGCGTCGGCTGCTCGAACGGGTGGCTTCGTTCCAGTCCGTTCCATTGGAGCACGGCGGCCAAAGTGGGGTGCAGATCGACTCCCTGGTGGAAGTGGTCTTTCGCATGGCGTCCTCAAAGACCGGTGCCCTGATCGTCCTGACGCGAAAAGAGTCGCTTGAACGTCAGCTGCATGGAGGCATCCCGATGGACGGCAAATTCAGCATACCACTGATCTATAGCATCTTCGATTCGAGCACGCCGGGGCATGACGGTGCGATCGTGATCGATCGTGACCAAATCAAACAGTACGCCGCCCATCTTCCGATCTCTCCCAACACCAACAAGCTCGGCGGCCGCGGCACTCGGCACAGCGCGGCACTCGGGCTGTCGGAACGTTCCGATGCGGTCACCATCGTGGTGTCCGAAGAGCGCGGCAGCGTTTGTGTGGCTCAAGCGGGGACGTTGAAGGAGATGCCGACTCCCAGTGAACTCAAGTCTTTTCTCGACGCCAACTTTGCCTCGGGTTTCGCTGATTCACGGCCACCGCTCTGGAAACAAATCCTGGTCGACCACGCGGGTCTGAAAGTCTTCTCGTTGATCGTCGCCGTCGCCGCCTGGTTCGTACTCGCCTACGATCCGCACACGGTGCAACGCACCTTCATCGTGCCGGTCGAGTACAGGAACGTGGCCAAGCAGTTGGAAATTGACGCCTCGGCGCCGAATGAATGCCGCGTGACCCTTTCGGGTTCGGACCGCGATTTTCGCTTTCTCGATCCGGCCAGCCTGAAAATTTCACTGGACCTGAGTAACTCCCAGGCAGGCTACCACGAGATTCTGCTCAGTGAGCAAAACATTCAGCTGCCGGCAAATCTGTTTCCCTATCGCATCGATCCACGCGTCGTGCTGTTGAAGATGAATGTGAAGTTGCCGCAACCGAAAGCGGCCGAACCGAGCGGCGTTCCGAAATGACGTCGGACGCGCGACACACGGACAACGCTTCAAACGATCCACGACATGAACAGCGACGCAAATCCGAGGAAGGCGGCGAATCCGTCAATGTCTGTCACCGCCGCCGGTGGAAAACCTTTTTCCGACGCGGCGCAGTTTCTTTTCCAGGGCATGGCGTCGGCGGCGCCGGCCCACCCCTGTCATCCCGTCGGAACGAACGCGGGATCGACGTGCGAGCCTGTGCATTGAGATCGACAGGCAGCAAGCCTTTCCCATGTCGTCTCCGGCCGATCAGATTGGCACGAAAAATGCATTTAACGAACCCGATCGACCCAGTGTGGGTCACCAACCGAATCGTTTGCTCCCGCGAGGAAACTGCAATGGCCAACCGTGGCAAAAACCAAAAGAAACCCAAGGGCTTCAACAAGAAAGTAGCGCCCGTCGTCGCCCCCATCACGAACCACAAGGGCAAGTCGGCGGCTTCCTCGCGCGGCAAGAAACGATAAGCCGTTCGCTCCAATCCTGACGCGTGCCAAGGCAACCTCGATCATTGGCCCCACCACGCTTTATCATAGCGACCCGCAAAGTTTTATTTTGGCTTTGCGGGTCGCGTCGTTTCCGCTCGACAGACACCACCCGAACCGTCAAAGTTGACAGAGCACTGGCGGGCGGCTCCGCTTCGGTGAAAATGGTTCACCTGAAAGGCCCATAGATTCACCCGGAGTTTTGCTTGTGATCGGTGTAATTTCACTATTGGTGACGCTCACGCTGTCGATGATCGTCACGCGCGTCGCCGCGATGGCGCTGATGTTCACCGGGCTGTCCCGCGAGGCGGCGAAATTCCAGGCCCGATCAGCGTTCACCGGGTCTGGTTTCACCACCCAGGAATCGGAAATGGTGGTCACCCACCCCGTGCGGCGGCAGATCGTGATGCTGTTGATGCTGCTGGGCAACGTCGGGATTGCCACCGTCGCCGCGACCGTGATGGTGTCGGTGATGAGCACGTCGAACTCCACCTGGCAAACCCAGGTCCTGTTGTTCACGATCTTGATCGGCGGCATCACGTTCTTGTGGATTTTCTTTTCCAGTCGTTGGGTCGAACGACACATGAACCGCGTCATCGCCTGGCTGCTGAAAACGTTCACGGACCTCGACGTTCGCGACTACGTCAGCCTGCTGGAACTCTCACGCGGCTACGCGGTGACCGAAATGCAGGTCGAGCCACGCGATTGGATGGCCGGCAAATCGCTCGCGTCGCTGCGGTTGAGCGACGAAGGGATTTTGGTGTTGAGCATTCGCCGCGAGGGCGGCATTTTTCAAGGCACGCCGCGGGGCGACGACCTCGTCCAGCCCGGCGATGTGCTGATCCTCTATGGTGATCTGGACGACGTCGAACGACTGGATCAACGCCGGGCCGGATTCAAGGGTGACCAGGAACACGCCATGTCGGTCGAACAGCAAGAGGAATTCGAAGCCGAACAGCGAGAATTGCTGCAAGCTCTCGAAGCCAAACAGGCATTGGAGTCGGAGATTCTTGAAAAGGCCGAAAAACTCGACGCGTAAGTATTGCTGTGCAGGCTTTAGCCCAATACCGCTAAGTGAAGCGTCAATGAGGGGGCCCGGACGCTGGCGCGAACCGGCTGATATCAAACGAATATCAGCCGTTTGGCGCGAGCCTACGGGCCCCGATCTGAGGAAACCACGCTTAACTTAGCGGTATTGGGCTTGAGCCGCCTATTGTCGCTGCCTAGCTGCGACCGGGAATCGCCGAAACGCTAAACACCAACGGTTGCTGAATTCATTTCCACTCATGTCCGTGCCATTCCGGTCACGCCATGATCTCTTCCACCACCCGCGAGGGCTGGGTGACGTTTGACAATCGTTGCGGCAGCCCTTGATGCATGTAGGTCAATCGTTTGTGGTCGATCCCCAGCAGATGCAGCAGCGTCGCGTGCAGGTCGTGCGGCGAGACCTTGTTCTCGATGGCCTCATAACCGATCTCGTCCGTTTCGCCATACGAGATCCCGGGTTTGATTCCGCCGCCGGCCATCCACATCGTGAACGCACCGGGATTGTGATCGCGGCCGACAAATCGCATCTCGCGGCCGCCACGGTTTTCCCGCATCGGTGTGCGTCCGAATTCGCCGCCCCAAACCACCAGCGTGTCTTCGAGCATTCCCCGCTGACCGAGATCATTCAACAGTGCCGCGATCGGGCGATCGACCTCTTCGCAGCGGGTCTTGAAACCGCCGTTGAGGGCCTCGCTTTCGGCCGCACCGTGCGAATCCCAACCCCAGTGAAACAGCTGGATGAAACGCACACCACGCTCGGCCAAGCGTCGGGCGAGCAAACAATTGTTGGCAAACGATTCCTTGCCCGGCTCGGTGCCGTACAGGGCGTGTGTGGCCTTGTCTTCCTGTCGCAAATCAAACGCTTCGGTCGCATGGGTTTGCATCCGAAACGCCATCTCGTATTGCGAGATTCGCGTCAACACTTCCGGATCACCGGTTTCATTGAACGTTTGCTGATTGATCCTCCCAATCGCGTCCAAGGCCCGGCGTCGCTGTTGCAGCGAGACGCCCTCGGGGTTGGACAGATACAGCACCGGGTCGCCCTTGGACCGACACTGAACTCCCTGGTAAACCGAGGGCAAAAAACCGGACCCCCAAACGCTCTTCCCGGCCGACGGCGTCTTGCCACCTGAAACCAGCACGATGAAGCCCGGCAAGTTTTCGCTTTCGCTGCCCAGACCATACATGGTCCATGCACCGAACGACGCACTGCCCAGGTTCTGGTTTCCCGTGTGTAGCAGTAACTGGGCCGGTCCATGGTTGAACTGGGTGGTGTGCATCGATTTGACGAAACAAACCCGATCGACGACCGATTGGAATTCGGGCATGCGATCGGAGACCCAGGCACCGCTTTGGCCGCACTGTTGAAACGGATACTGCGGCCCCAGCATCTTTGGAACACCTTGGATGAAGGCGAAACGCTTGCCCTCTAAAAAACTGGCGGGACAATCCTGGCCATCAAGCTTTTGCAGTTCCGGCTTGTAATCGAACAATTCCAGTTGGCTGGGTGAACCGGCCATGTGCAGAAAAATGACCCGCTTGGCCCGTGGCGGAAAGTGCGGAATCGATTGCCCGGCATCGGAGGCGTCCGAGTGCGTGCCGTCCCGGTCGGCGGCAACCGATCGTTCGCCCAACCAGACCCCGGCGAGCCCCATCGAGCAGTTTCTTAGAAAATGCTTCCGCGTCTGCAGTCGCGCGAATTCTTCTTGAACCTGGTCGTCAATACTTTTCATTTCGTTACCGCTCGATCCAAATTCAGAATGGTGTTGGCGACAATCGCCAGGGCGTCTGAGGCGATCTCCTCACGGGCGACATCACCCGATGGGTCTTCCCGCAAGTCGTGATACAGTTGCGTCAATTCATCGATCTCGAGCTGGCCGGGCGGCCGCTGTGTCACCGCCCAGTACATCCACTCGATCGCGGCCCCGACGTCCGTGGCGTCATCCGCCGTGGACAACTCGGTCGCGCGATTTGCCAGTGCCCGTCCACATTCGACGTAGACGGGATCGTTCAACGTGACCAGCGCTTGCAACGGTGTGTTGGTCGCGATCCGCCGAGCCGAGCAAAGATCGCGTGTCGGCGCATCGAACATCAAGAAACTGGGATAGGGGCTGGTGCGTCGCCAATACGTGTACAGCGCCCGACGATACCGGTCGGCCCCTTCAGGCGTCTTCCACTGCGCGCCGCTGTAAACGGTTTGCCAAACACCATCGGGTTGCGGCGGCATGACCGAAGGCCCGCCGAGACGATTTTCCAACAGCCCCGCAACCGACAACGCTTGATCACGAATCATCTCAGCCGTCAACCGTGTTCGCGGACCGCGCGCCAACAACCGGTTGCGCGGGTCTTGCTCGCGGAGCGATTCCGGCGCCGCACTGGTCTGACGATACACCGACGACAGCACGAGTTCTCGCAACAGCGGCTTCAGCTGCCAACGGTGTTGGTCACGCAAACGCAACGCGAGATGGTCCAACAGTTCGCGATCGGCCGGTTGTGTTCCGCTGGACCCGAAATCTTCCAAGGTCTCGACCAAGCCGATTCCAAACAGCTGCTCCCAGATACGATTGGCCCAGACGCGGGCGGCCAGCGGGTTGTCGCTCGAAACGATCCAGCGGGCAAAGTCCAATCGGTTGCGAACCGTTTGCTCGGTGTCAAAAACGGCGGGGATTCCCGGCGGGATCTCTTCGCCGCGATCGAGCCAATTGCCGCGAATGAATTGACGAGTCGCCCGGCCGACCGCGGATTGACGTCGCTGCATCACCGGTAGGTCCGCGCCACGAACTTTCGCGGCCGCTTGCTTCGCTTGCTCCAACGCTTCGGTCGCGTCGGCAAGCGTCTTCGATGCGATCAACTCCATCCACGCCGCTTCGTCGCAGACCTGCCAACGAAAATGACGGATCGGTGTCGCCAGATTACCGGCAACGCTGTTGGATTGCAGCATCTCCAACCGCAGCACCGCGCCGGGGCCGAACGCTTCGGGCACCAGACGATCACGGAGCACAAAGACGGCCCAACGGGGGCGATACAGTTTTGGATAACCGCCGACGCCGGCTGCGTCCTTGTCCACACTCGATCGCGGATCTTCCGGACCGGTCAGTGCGTCGGCGAAGACATCGGCGATCGGCACCGGAACCACGGTCCCGTCCGCCTTCTCCACGGCCAGTTTCAACTGACTCAAGACCGAGCCTTGTTCGGGCCAGTCGGCGGGGTTGTCCGAGGCGGGCAGGATTTCAATTCGCAGAGCGGTCAGCGGCGGCGCGTCGGCCTGGACCGTGTAACGAACCCCCGGAGGAAACGTGCCGCCGGCGGTGTGAACATGATCGTCCTCGATCCGCAATGCGCCTTCGGTACTTGAAACGCTCGACGGCACCAGCGGGCTCCAAGCAACGTTCCCGGCAAGCTCGCTACCGATTTGATTGCGTTGGACACGCCGCCGCTGGTAGGTCCGTTGGACTTCGACCGCCGCCGCAAGACGTGCCGGATCGTCGGGAATTTTCAACGTCGGATAGTCCGAGGGCAAATCGGCATCCAACGTGTCGTTCATGATCGCCATGCAGGCGTAATACTCTTCGTGCTTGAACGCGTCGTAGGGGTGGGAATGGCACTGCACACACCCAAACGTTGTCGCCTGCCAAACGGTCCAAGTCGTGTTGATCCGGTCGATCAATGCCGCGACGCGAAACTCTTCGTCGTCGGTCCCGCCTTCGGTATTGGTCTGCGTATTGCGGTGAAACGCGGTCGCAATCAAGTCGTCCGGGGTGGGCTGCTCCAGCAGGTCACCGGCCAGCTGACGGATGGTGAATTCGTCGTACGGCATGTCGTCATTGAAAGCCCGGATCAACCAATCGCGATACGGCCACATGTCTCGATGGGGGTCTTTCTCAAACCCTTTCGAATCGGCATAGCGTGCCAAGTCCATCCAGACCGATGCCCACCGTTCTCCGAATCGCTCGCTGCCGAGCAACCGGTCGACTTCGCGCACATAAACAAGCTCTCGTGAGGCAGCGCCCATGACTCGATTCAATTCGGTCCTGAACGATGCGATGCGCTCCATCGACGGCGGCAAACCGATCAGGTCAAACGAAACACGTCGCAGCCATTCTTCTGGATCGGCTTCGGGTGATGGAGAAAGCCCGTGGATTTTCAGTCGCTCGAGCACCCGTCCATCGAGCGGTTGCCGGGGCCAATTCGATCCGTCGCCTCCGGCCGTGATCGCGGTCGGTTGAAGCGGTTCCAACGACCACAGCCCACCCCATTTTGCACCTTCGCGAATCCATCGTTCCAACAACTCAATCTCGCCTGCCGACAAGGGATCGGGATGCTCATGGGGCGGCGGCATCCGCTCGTCGGGGTCGTCAGACTTGACCCGTTCGATCAAGATCGACGCGTCGGGCTCACCGGGCTCGATCACCCAACCGTCCGGCGGCAACACCTTGTCGGCATACACGAACGACAGGTCGCCGGCTTGTTTCACCCCGCCGTGACAAGACGTGCAGTGCTGCGTCAGAATCGGACGGATCTGTTTGTTGAAATCGATCGGGCGCTCGGCCTGGACCCAATCGGCACCGCCAATCAGGATGATCAGCAGGAGGATTCCGATCCGCCAACGGGACCGACCGGCTTTCCCAAGCGGCTTCGCAACGCAGGCATTGGTATCTACACGTCTTAAGCAACCCTCCCTGGCAGGCAACGCTGTGAAGCATTTTTCCCATATGTTTCTTGAGGTTTTGGCGGCAGGGCGCGAGCCCTCCGGTTCTTCATCTCTGCCAAAACACCGGAGGGCTCGCGCCCTGCCGCTAAAAAATGCTTCACAGCGTTGCCTGACGGGGAGGGTCGAGCGCAGCGAGGGGACGGTCGAATCGAACATCGCTGACAAAAGCTCGGGCGCCTGCAACCACGATCGAATGCTAACAGCTTGAGACACGCGTTTCGCCGAATGGTGTGAAAGGGACAAGGGCATGACTCAGCGGTTCAGAATCGTGTCAATGACGCGTCCGTGCACGTCGGTCAAACGGAAATCGCGTCCCGAATAACGGTAGGTCAAACGTTTGTGATCGAAACCTAATTGATGCAAGACGGTGGCGTGAAAATCAGGCATCGTGACTTTGTTTTCCGTCACCGCCATCGCCAGTTCGTCGGTCGCGCCGTAGGTCATTCCCCCACGCACGCCGCCACCTGCCATCCACACGGTGTAACCATCGATGTGGTGATCGCGGCCGACTTTGGTCGGATCCTTGACCTGCTGCACCGTCGGCGTGCGGCCCATTTCGCCACCCCAGATGACCAGCGTTTCGTCCAGCATTCCACGTTGCTTTAGATCCGTCAATAACGCGGCGATCGGCTGATCCGATTCCTTTGCCAACCGCGTGATGTTTCGCACGATCGAACCGTGGTTGTCCCACGGTTGGCCGCCGCCGTGGTAGCACTGGATGTAGCGTACACCGCGTTCGGCCAGGCGTCGCGCGTACAGCATGTTGCGGCCCTGAGTCGTCTCGCCGTACAGCTCGCGAATGTGCGCCGGTTCTTGCGACAAGTCAAAGGCATCCGTTCCGGCACTTTGCATCCGAAACGCCAACTCCATCGTGTGAATGCGGCTCTCCAATCGCTCGTCGCCCGGACGCTGGCCCGCGTGTCGTTGGTTCAAAAATTGGGTCAGCGCCAACTGGGCCCGCTGCGACCTCGGCCGAATGTCATCACGCGTCAGATTGGTGACGATCTGTTTGCCGGTATTTTCCGTGTCGATGTGTGTTCCCTGATAAACGCCCGGCATGAACGCACTGGTCCAGTTGCGCGACTGTGCGGTCGGCAACCCGCGGGGACACAAAACGACGAACCCTGGCAATTCATCGCTTTCGTTGCCCAAACCGTACAACAACCACGAACCGAGACTGGGACGCGGCAGGGTGGCGTGTCCGCAATTGGTCAACAGCAACCCGGGCGTGTGATTGGCGATTTCGCCTTGCATGCTGCGAATGACACACAGATCATCGGCATGCGCGGCGACATTGGGAAACAGCTCGCTGACTTCCAATCCGCACTCGCCGTAGCGTTTGAATTGGAACGGAGAACCGAACAGGTTGCCCGCGCGGTTGCGTTGGGTCGGTTGCAACTGTTTCTTGACCGAATCAGGAAGCGGCTTGCCGTCGAGTCGGTTGAGTTCGGGTTTGCGGTCAAACGTGTCCATCTGGGACGGACCGCCATTCATGAACAAGTGGATCACGCGTTTGACCCGAGCCGGAAAGTGCGGCGGTTGCTGGTTCAACGGCGACTCTTCGGGCGCCCTGCCGGCTTCGGCCGGTTCCTGCAACAGGCTGGCCAGTGCGATCGACCCGAGACTGGTCGACTGCAACAACTGACGACGTGAAACGAAAGGGTTCATGTTACTAGTCCACGTACTGAAATTCGTTGCTCATCAACAACGCCTGGGCGACGAGTGGCCAAGCCGAAACGATGGAGCGTGTTTGTGGCCGGTCCGGTTTTTGAAATCGCTGCTGAACGTCGACCAATTTCAACGTCCTGGTAACTTCCGCGGCGACCGGTTCGCGTCCCAAGATCGTCCGAAACAGAAACTCCACTTTGGCCTCGTCACTCTCGATCCGCGTCAACGCATCAGCCGATGCGATCGCTGCGGCCTGGTCGATCACCAGCGGCGAATTCATGAGGAACAACGCTTGCTGGGCGACGATGCTCTCGCCCCGCGCCGGTTGGGTTTGCACGGGAGCCGGGAAATCAAAGGCCCTGAGCGTGGGATCCAAATTGAAGCGATTGATGAAGCCGTAAATCGCGCGTCGACGGGTGTAGTCGTCGCCCCAGAGTCGCTCGGGGTGACCGCCAATTCGTCGGTCCAATCGGCCAGCGACCAGCAACATGCTGTCACGAATCGCTTCGATGGTCAGGTGCTTTCGATTGGCCCGCCACAGCCATCGGTTCTCGGGATCCACCACGGCCGCAGTCTCGCGCGTTCGACTGGATTGCTGATAGGTCTGTGACGTCACGATCCGTCGCACCAGATGTTTGACCGACCAGCCGTGGCGGATGAAGTCATCGGCCAGCCAGTCCAACAATCGGGGATGCGTCGGCGGAGCCCCCTGCAATCCGAAATCCGATGGCGTGTCCACCAGATGCGAACCGATCAGGTATCCCCAAACGCGGTTGACGAACACACGGGCGGTGAGCGGATTGTCCGGCGCAGCGATTTTGTCGGCCAATTGCAATCGACCGCTGTTGGACTCTGGAAACGCGTGCTGCTGCGGATCCAAGATCTTCAGAAATCGACGGGGGACCGCCTCGCCGCGTGCGGCAGCATCGCCTCGGACAAAGACATACGAATCCGGCGGCCGTTTCCGTTCGGCAACCACCATCGCCCGCGCCGGGGCGCCCGGATGAAACGTGAGCAACTCGGCCAGTTCCGTTTCGCGAATTTTCTGCGCGATGGGCCGATTGTTGTTTTTCGCCTTCTTGCCCGCAGCCCCGTTGATCTTGGCTTCGATGGCCGATCGCTTGTTGGCAAAGTCGGCGGCTTGGGATTCTGTCGGCTGGTACGATGTCAACAACGGCTGCTTCGTTTCATCCAACGGATTGACCCGCGCGACCGCGGCAAACACGCCTCGCAACGAATAGTAGTCCGCCGTCGGCACGGGTTCGAACTTGTGATCGTGACAGCGTGCACAAGCCGCCGTGATGCCCATCAGACCACGCGTGGTCACATCGATCCAATCATCCAACGCTTCGTTCTGCGCCCGGCTGGAATACGGTCCCGAAGCATAAAAGCCGAGCGCCGCCATTTGCGGTGCATCCGCCGGAAAACCCATCAGGTCCGCCGCGATCTGCTCTTTCAGAAACTGATCGTAAGGCTTGTCGTCATTGAGCGAACGCACCACGTAGTCGCGATAAGAAAACGCGAACGGGTGGTAGTGCGGCGTGCGTGTGTCGGGACGATAGTTATTGTCGGTGTCGGCATAGCGAACGACGTCCAACCACAAACGCCCGAGGTGTTGTCCGAACTCGGGTGATTCGATCAGTTGGTCGATCAACCGCGGCGTCGCGCCATCGGGATCCACTTCCGTCGCTTCCTGAAACGCGGTGACTTGCTCAAACGTCGGCGGCAACCCCGTCAGATCATAGTGCAAGCGACGAGCCAAGGTCGCGGCGTCGGCGGGAGAGGAAGGCGTCAGCTCGGCGTTGGACAAGGCATCGAGCACGAAACCATCAATCGCGTTTTCACCCCAGTCCGCGTGCTCGGTATCGATCGCCCCCGATGACGGAATCTCGACCGCGCGAACCGGTTGAAACGCCCAATGGTTTTCCGCTTGATCAAACAGGTAGTCCTGGTCACCCAATCGCGAGAACTCGGTCTCGCCCATGTCATCGGCCGGACCATGCGCACCACGTCGGACCCACTGTTCGAGCAACGCTATCGTTTCGTCATCGAGTCGATGCTCCGGCGGCATCTGCAGATCATCGTTGTCATAGCGAATCGCGGTGATCAGCAAGGACGCGTCGGGTTCGCCGGGAATCACGGCCTTGTTCGTTTCGCCACCGTCGATCCACCCCGATCGCCGATCCAGCAGCAAACCACCCTGCTGCTCACCGGCCTCTTCGCTGTGGCACTCGTAGCAGTGCTCGACCAACAAGGGGCGGATCTTTTGTTCAAAGAATCTTAGTTCGTCGGCCGAAGCAGTCGTTCGCCGCTCTTCGGCAGCCAGCGATCCCGTGCCGCAGGGCATCAGAGCACCCGCAACCAGTCCGGCGAGGACGGTCAAGCGCACGAGGGCGTGGCGATGGAAACAAGCTTGCATCGGCGGGGCAGCGGTTGGAATGGCGAAGAATTCACCGTGGCGGGGGACCGCTCTGCGGCCACCACCATTGTGATCGAGTCCGAAACCGCTGTCCAGGCAAGATCGTGGGTGGTGCAACCACGGCTCACCAGCGGGCGGGAGAGGATTGGGATACGATAAGCCCTCCAGCATGCTGATCAAACACCCCGAAACCTCTCCTCCAGTCGCCCCATGAACCAACCTCCACCACGACGCGTTACCCGCGGTCTCTGCCTGTGTCTGCTGCTTTGTTCTCCGTTCATGGCGTCGGTGGGTGCGGAGCCATTGGCGTCGCAATTGGCTGGTGATTGGTCGCTGCAGCTCGATTCCGGTCTGCCGGCCTGGATGAGTGTCCAAGAACGTGACGGCCGACCGTTGGTCTACTTGCGGTTGTACGTCGGCTCGGCCGGTCCCCATCAAAAGGTCGAACAATCCGACGGACGGTTGAAGTTCGCGATCAAGAAAAACAAGAACGCAAAATCGACGACCACCGTGGACGTCGGCATCGTCAATGGAAAACTTGACGGCCTGATCCTGCGACAGTCTCCCGATGGCTCGATCCAGCGTGAGCGGTTTACCGGAAAGAAAATTCCGCCGATGCCCACCGTCGCACCCGATTTGTCCAAGGTCCGGTTCGGTCACCCGATCGCGTTGTTCAACGGCAAGGATCTGACCGGGTGGACGGTTCATGAACCCGAAAAGAAGAATGGCTGGAGTGTCGAAGATGGCGTGCTCAAGAACACGACTCCTAAGACCGACTTCAGTGCCACCGGTGACTATGCGAATCTGAAAACCGAAGCGGTGTTCGAAGACTTTTGGTTGCACATCGAGTTCCTTGTCGAAACGCAACGCAACAGCGGCATCTACCTGCGCGGGATGTACGAGGCGCAAGTGGTCGACCGAGACTCACGGATGCAAGGCTTGCAGGGGGTGGGTGCGATCTTTGGCATGATCGAACCCGCCTTCAATGCGGGCAAACCGGGCGGCCAGTGGCAGAGCTATGACATCACGCTGGTCGACCGTCACGTCACCGTGGTCTTGAACGGCGAAAAAGTGATCGACAACCAACCCGTCACCGGGCCGACCGCGGGCGCCGTGCACACCCACCCCGCCGAACCGGGGCCGATCTACTTGCAAGGCGACCACACCAACGTGTCTTATCGAGACATTTACTTGGCGCCGGTGATGAAGGATGAATAGCCAGGTCAGCAACCAGACACGTCGACGAACCCAACCGCCTCGGCCCCCCCCCATTCCACCAAAAAGGTGTCGGACACCTTGTTGGTGGACGGGGCAGTTTAGCTTTCCTTTGTTTTTTTGAAGCGGCCCGACGGGGACTCGACGACGCGAAAGGCGTTCAACCGGACGCCTTCGTCGGCCAGGCGTTCGGCTTGGACACTCGGATTGCAGGGCGGCAGGTGGCCGTCGCTGTAGACGACGCGCCACCAGGGCAGGGTATCCATCGATTGAGAGAGCATTCGTCCGGCGGCGCGTGACGCCCGCGGCCGGCCGGCCGCGGCAGCAATGTCTGCGAAACTGACGACCTCGCCGGGACGCAAATTCGTGACCACGTCGGCCATCTGTTGTTGAAATTCGGTTAGCATAGGAGGTCCGGTTCCCAACCCTTGAAACGTTCCCACACCTGGTAGGCCCCACCGTGAAACGTCGTGACTTTGTCGCCGCCAATCTGCTCGCCGCCGCCGGCGCGGCATTCGCCCCCAGACTCCTGATGAGCGACGATGACACGGCAAGTGGCGGCCGCATTCGACAATCCATCATGGGCTGGTGCTTCAACCCGATGGACATGCTGAAACTGGCCGTCGAGTGCAAACGGATCGGCTTGGAAGCCATGGAAGGTATCAATTCAAAGCTCTACGACCAAGTCACCGCGATGGGCCTGAAGATCTCGCTGGTCGGCAGCCACGGGTTTGCCACCGGACCGCTGGACCGAGACAATCACGCCGAAGTCGAACAGAAGCTGCGTGACGGAATCGATCTGGCGGTCAAGTACGGCGCCCCCAACGTCATCACCTTCACCGGGATGCAAAAGCAAGGCATCAGCGACGCGGCCGCCCGTAAGAACTGCTTGGATTGTTGGAAACGCGTCATCCCCTATGCCGAAGAAAAAGGGATCGGATTGGTCCTGGAGCACTTAAACAGCAAGGCACACCTCAACCCCGACGGCAGCGTCCATCCGATGAAGGGACACCCGGGATACTGGGGCGACGACATTCACCTGTGCGCCGAACTGGTCAATCAAGTCGGCAGCGAAAAATTTAAATTGCTCTACGACATCTACCACGTTCAAATCATGAACGGAGATCTGATCGCGAACCTGGAAAAATACCAGTCGATCATCGGCCACTACCACACCGCCGGCAATCCGGGACGCCGCGAATTGGACGGCCGCAACGAAATCAATTACCCGGCCGTCATGCGCGCGATCAAGGCCACCGGATACCGCGGCTACGTCGCCCAGGAATTCATTCCCACCAGCGAGGATCCGATCCGCTCGCTCGAAGAAGCCTACGCGGTCTGTGACGTCTAGCGAGATCGGTTGAGCCACTGGGTGAGAATGCCGCCGGATCGTTTTCGCGACGGCGGCGCGGATTGGCGGAGCGATGTGCTGCCGGCCGACGGTTCACCGGCGGAAAGATCACCAGCCGACGATTCACCGGCGGACGGTACACTGGCTGACGGTACACTGGCTGACGGTACACTGGCCGCTCGCTCGCTGGGCAGCCGCGTCGAAACGGACTTGTTCTGGGACGACGTGCGACCGGACGTCAACCTTCTGGACCAGCCGACAAATTTTTCGGCCAGCGACGGCTTGGGACTGCTGGTGTCCAGCTCCGGTTCTGACGGTTCTGGTTGCGGTGAACTGGCCGCCATCAGCTCCTCCACCTCCAACGCGACTCGGCCGTCGCCGTTGACGCGGTCCCTCATCGCGACTTCCAGATTGGCCGCACCTGCCCGCGGCGTGACGCCTTGGTTGAGCACCTGCAATGACCTTGCGATCGCATCGGCCTCGGCCGAACTCGTCGGCGACGGCAAGGCCGGCACGGCGTCGCCCACCGAGCTGGACGTGTCTTCGATCAAGTGACCGCTGTCGATCGCCCCGAATTGTTCGCGAAACGAACTGGTCATGCCCGGCGTATGGAGTCCGAGGGGTTGCCCCTGCGGAAGCACTAGGTCGGTGGAAAAACGGCCCAGCGGCGGATAGTCCATCGCGTGTCCCGACGTCGCAGGCTGATCCAGATGCGAGCCGATTTGATCGATCGCCAAGCTGCCGAATCCACTATTGATCGCGGTTCCCAGCAGCGCCGGTTCTGGATTGGCCTGGACCGACAGAACATCCACTGCGGCATCCAACTCGGCGACCGGTTGCGCTGGCAGGGCGTTCGGGCCATCGACAACCGCTTCGTCGGCCGAGGACTGCGAATCGGTCGTCGGCATCACCAAGGGATAATCTTCGACCCGGAAGCGGCGAAGTTTGGGTGGCGCGTCGACGACCAACGGATTGGTCAAACGCTCGCCACGCCCGGCGTCCAGACGCAGACGATGAGTTTGCCGATTGGGGGTTCGCTGCACAATCGCAGCCGATCGGGCAGCGGGAAGTTTGTCGGTTCTACCGGTCGCTCCGGTCTCGCCCAGTTCGGCAAAACGAGACGTGCCCTCGCCATCCTCAACGGGGACGGGGTCGACACGAATCGGAGACGTCGTTCGGATCAACTTCGGTAGCTCGCTCCCGTCTGCCGGCACCACACCGGTGGAAAGCACACACAGAGCCGCGGCAAGTTTTGCGACCGATTTGCCGCGACGATTGCTGATTGACATCTCACGCTTCCTTGCTTGTCTGCCGACGAGCGAACCATCCTTGGATCGCCCATTGCTGCTCCATTGGCTTCGACGAGTCACCACCACGAGCAAGAATCGAACCGGCGCATGCCCGGCAAAATCGAAACCCCACCTCCGTCCAACACCGTCAACCGGTCAGACACGAACGAACACTCGATTCGGACCAATACGACGTTCCGGAATATCCGTCACGACCGGAGTGCGAATAATTCACACCCCTGCGAAAGATTCCACCTTGGTCGTTCAAAACGCCCCGCCCTCGGCGTCGCTGGGCATCCGCCAGTCACCGCGGGGCGAAAGACTGACCGAACCGACTTTGGGACCATCGGGCACACAATTGCGTTTGAATTGATTGCGAAAGAATCGCGTGATGAACTGGTCGAGCGTTGCCGCGATGGTCGCCGAGTCATAGGGCTGATCGAACGTCGCTTGGGAGGCGAGATAGAGGATCTTGTCGCGTGTGAATCCGTTGCGGACAAAGTGGTACAGAAAAAAGTCATGCAGCTCGTAAGCACCGATGGAGCTTTCGGTGTTCTGCCGAATCGTCCCGTCACTGGCCGGCGGCAGCAGTTCCGGCGAGATCGGCGTCTCGGCGATCCGGTGCAGCAAGGCACCGAGTTGACCCTCGAAGTAGTGATCCGCGGCGTAGCGGACCAAGAATCGCACCAGCGTTTTGGGGATCGAAGTGTTGACGTTGTACATCGACATGTGATCGGCATTGTAGGTCGCCCATCCGAGCGCCTGTTCGCTCATGTCACCGGTGCCGAGCACAAATCCGCGGTTCATCAACAACATCGTGCGGAGGCGTGCCTGCACGTTTTCGAAAGTCAAATCGGCAGCGTCGTCGGGCAACTGATTCAGCTGACGTTGCAACGATGCAACGGTCGTGTTCGCGTCGATCTCCAGCCCCAGCGGTCGGTGGCCGAGCGAGTGAAAGGTGTCCAAACAGAGTTGCCGAATGTCGATGCAATCGCCGGTCACCCCGGTCGATTCGATCAGCCGATCGGCACTGGTTCGGGTGTGATCGGTGGTGCCGAAACCCGGCATCGTGATCGCATGAATCGATTTCCGTGGCCAACCGGCGGCATCGACCGCCTTGAGCGCAACCAACAGCGCCAGGGTGCTGTCCAATCCGCCGGAAATGCCGATCGCCAACGGAGTCGACTTTGGCAGACACGCCAGTCGCTTGATCAGACCGGCCGATTGGATCGCAAAGATTTCGCCGCAGCGTTCGGCCAATTCACCTTCTTCGGACGGCACGAAGGGATGGGCATCGACATCGCGAAGCAGTTTCTGTGGCGCCGCTTGCTTTGCAGCGTCCTTGACCAAAGCGATCGTTCGATACTCCTGTTTCATTTGATCTGCGACATCATCAAACGATCCGACCACGCGTCGGTCATGGGCCAGTCGCTGGAGATCGATGTCACAGGTGACGGACATCTCGGCGACCCATTCGGGCGACCGGCCGTCTCCGATCCGCCGCGACTGGCCGATCAGCGAACCGTTTTCGGCGACCAGACAGTGCCCACCGAAGACCAAGTCGGACGTCGACTCGCCCGGTCCGGAGGACACATACGCGTAAGCGGCGATACAACGACCCGATTGCGACTTGACCAAGTCACGACGCCACGCGGCCTTGCCGATCGTTTCGTTGCTGGCCGAAAGATTGACCAACACGTTGGCACCGGCTACCGACGCAGGGCTGCTCGGGGGAATCGGCGTCCAAAGGTCTTCGCAAATCTCGATCGCAATGACGGCTTCGCCCAGACGGAACAACAGGCCGGTGCCGAACGGAATCTCCTTTCCCGCGATGGCGACCGTTTCGGGGTCGGCCGGTCCGGCGGGTCGGAAATGCCGCCCCTCGTAGAACTCGCGGTAGGTCGGCAAAAACGATTTCGGCACGACGCCGGCAACCGTCCCGCCGCAGACGACTGCGGCAACGTTCATCAGTGAATCCCCGACCACCAGCGGCAATCCGACGATCACCGCGCCGCGTCGGCCCCGAGTCGACTCGGCGATCCGCATTAACCCCGCCGCCGCGCCGACCAGCAGCGCATCGCTGCCAAACAGGTCACCGCATGTATAGCCCGTCAGGGCCAGTTCGGGCAGCACGGTCAAATCGGCCTCGACGTTTCCGATCGACGTCAAAATCGCGTCGGCGTTGGCCGCCGGATCGGCGATGACGGTCTGCGGGGCAGCCGCGT
This sequence comes from Rhodopirellula sp. SM50, assembly GCF_002289565.1. Lineage (GTDB taxonomy): Bacteria > Planctomycetota > Planctomycetia > Pirellulales > Pirellulaceae > Stieleria. Next base: position 61,026 of record NZ_NTFY01000085.1, read on the forward strand.
GAATACGAAAAATTCCGTGCTGAAACAATGCGGTCCTTCTGGGGGTAAGGGGGAATTGTGATGGAGATCACGCGATCGAAACGAGAATTTCAGGCAACGTTTTGGCCGCCGGGCCCATTGTAACCTGCGCCGGTCCGACCGCACTCCCGGCACCCTCCCCGCTCCTGTGCAGCGGATTATTCGCGGTCTCTGGACAGTCCCCCCGCCACCATTGGCCGCTTGCGCCCTATAATCTGAACCCGCTTCGCTTCGCCGCCTGCGCTCCGACAGCGGACCGCCGACGAAGCGAACGATCTGTGTCTACCTGTTTGAATAAACGACTTGATGAGAGAGAACGACATGACCCGAATTTTGACCGCTGCATTTGCACTGATGATCACCGCGTCGATCGCCATGGCCCACTGCCAGGTTCCCTGCGGCATTTACGGAGACCAATTGCGATTTGAACAAATGCTCGAAGATGAGCACACGATCTCGAAAGCTCAGTTGCAGATCAACGAGATCGCCGATGGCGAGATGTCAGCCCAATCGATCAACCAAGCCGGACGTTGGGTCACGACCAAAGAAGAGCACGCCACGAAGATTCAAGATACGATCTCGGCATACTTTTTGGCCCAGCGCATCAAACCGGGCAGCGAAGGGTACACCAAGAAACTGACCGCCGCCCACGCGGTGATCATCGCTGCGATGAAATGCAAGCAGTCGGCGGATCCGGAAACCGCCAAGGTGCTCGAAAAAGCGATCTTCGATCTGTACCGCGCTTACGAAGGCAAAGAGCCCGCGTTCGATCACTCGCACTAAGCGGCGGAAGGTGCTTTCACGGTAGGGCACGCTGTGCGTGCCGAATGGTAGCCGAATGTGATGCACAGCATCACCTACACGTCCCTTATGCCAACACGGCCCCGACCGGTTCGCCTTCGCTGATTTTCAACGGGCGTCCGATCGGGGTTTGGCGTTCTTCGTGATAGGGCACGCCCAAGGTCGACAGGATCGTCGCGTGCAGGTCACCGATGGTGATCGGGCTGGCGACATCGGCCAGCGGCTTGTCGGGATCGAGTTTGGGATCGGCGGCCGTCGCACCGTACAGGCCTCCCTTGCGAATACCGCAACCGGCCAAGAAGGTCGAAAATCCGTGCGGCCAGTGGTCACGTCCTTCGGCCGGATTGATCTGCGGCGTGCGACCAAATTCGCCGCCGCAAACGACGAGGGTGGTTTCCAACAAGTCCTGTTCGACGAGCCGGTCCAAGAGCGCCGCCAGGGCTGCGTCCAGGATTTCACAGCGGGCCGATTGCAAGGAGTGATTGGTGATGTGCGAATCCCAACCGCCCAGCGTGACTTCGACACAACGCACCCCGGCGCCGATCAAACGCGTCGCAGCCAGACAGCCCCGTCCGAACGGTGTTTGGCCGAATCGCTCTAGTGTCTGCTTGGATTCGCTGGAAACATCAAACGCGCTGACCTGCTCGCTGGACATCATCCGCAGCGCCGCATCGGTGGACGACTGGTGCAGGGTTCGGTTCTGGTCCAAGTCGCGTAACCGCTGCCGACGGAAGCGGTCTTCGAGCCACTGCAGATCTTTCATTCTGCGATCGAAGCGATCTGCGGCGATCGGCGATTTCAGATCCGGGACCGGATTCTGCGGATCACCGATTTTGAACGCGTCATAGACCGGCCCCAGGTAGCCGCCGCGTGCCGGAGCGTTTTGCGGCAGGATCGAGATGTGTCGCGGGATGTCCAACTGTTCGGGGAATTCGTGACACAGGATCGAACCGATCGACGGATGCACCAGCGTCGGATCGGGGCGATACCCGCTCTTGATGTTGTAAATGGCCCGTTGATGATCGCCTTCTTTGCTCGTCACGCTTCGGATCAGCGACCCCAAATGCATCTTCTCGGCCACGCGTGGCAAGGTGTCGGCGATCTGCAGGCCCGGCACGCTGGTCGGGATCGCTTTGACTTCGCCACCGATGGCCGATCCGGGGTGCGGGTCAAACGTCTCCAATTGACTCGGGCCACCCTCGAGCCACAACAGGATCACGTTCTTGGGGCGAGACGACTCGGTCGCACCGACCGCGTCAGCCCAGGCGAGTTGATGGGCGATGGTCGAGAGCATCGCCCCGCCGGCACCGGCACCCAACAGCGTGCGCCGAGACAGATGGACATGCGGGTCGCAAAGCAGATCGTGATGGGACATAGGATCGGGCCGTGGAACGGAATGGAATGGCGGGTGGTTGTCGCTGCCGCCACCAGACGGCGGACAAACGACGCTCGGACGGACGCAGCGACGGAAAGAGGCTAATGATTCCACGTGAATTCGGTGCTGTTGGCGAGCGTCCAATAGAGGTCTTCCAGCGCCTCTGCACGGTCGGAGCGCTCGGCCATTTTATTGATGAAATAGTCACGTTCGTCCGTGCTGGGGTAACGATTGAGCAGACACAGATAAATCGTCTCGATCGCCTGCGCGTCGTCACGGGCGAACAGGTTGATGTGTCCGGTCGCGTTCAGGATCGGATTCGGTTGCCCAGCTTCGCGAAGCATGTTGCCGTTGATCATCAACAGCCGTTGCGGAATGGTGATGCCGTCCTTGGAGAACTCGTTTTCACCCAAATCACCGAAACGTTCCAAGAAATCATTGATCGAACCGTAGCGGATCAATTGAACCAGCAACGAGGAATCACGATTGATCGCTTTGATCTTCGACGCCTGAACGATCGATCCGGCCACCTGTTCGGCACGCAATCGGGTCAAGGGAAACACCGCGTAGCGTTCTTCGTGTTGCGGGGTGACATCGAACGTCGCCCGGCTGTCAACGCGAAACGCATCACATTGTGCGATGATCCGAATCGTCCGTCGAACGTCGCGGTGTTGCACGAAATCGTCCACGATCGGCTCCAACATCGGCGGCAGCGGTTCATCCAGCGGCAGGTTGTCGACCGCCTCGGTCGCCGAGCGTCCGAACATCAATGCCCAAAAGCGGGCGACGGCGGCGCGCGAGAACTGGCGGTTGTCCCGATGTGTCACCCACGTCGCCAATCGCGATCGGGCATCCCCTTCCTCGGGCAACAACTCTGCCGCATAGGGCACCGCCGGCGCCACCTCGACCGTTTCCGATGCATCCAGGTACTGGTATTCGTAGTCCGCCTCGCCCGTGCGAACCCCTTGCAATCCGTTCGTCTTGGCGCTGCTGTAGAACGCCGCCAGCTGGTGAAAGTCTTGCTGTCGGCCTTCGCGAGTCTCGACGGGATCGCCCAAGTTGACGTTGCCCAGAAAGTCGTTGTGACATTGCAGACAATCGATTCGCAATCCCAAGAAGGCGCGACTGGTCCGGGCCGCCAAGCGAATCGGATCCGGATTGCCATCGTTGCTGTCGAACGTCACCGTCAAAAAATTCACTTCTGGACGGTCCGTCCACAGCCCTTCGGCCGTGATCAAGTCACCGACGATCTGGTCATACGGGCGATTGGCGGCCAACTCGTCGGACAACCAGTGACGAAAGCGACGCCTGCGATAGACAATGAACGGGCCTTCGTCGGCACCGACAATGAACCGTGTCCAGCGTTCGGCCCAATAGTCATGGAATCGCGGGTCACGCAGCAAATTCGACAGGTGTGTCGATTCGCGTCGGTCTACGGGCAGATTCTCCAACCCGCGAATTTCTTGCAGCGACACGCCGCTGCCGATCAGCGCCAACGACAGGCGGCGACACGATGCCATCCAATCGGCCGGCGGGGCACTCTGCAATCCGAACGCGGCAAGTTGCTCATTGCGTGCCGCGTTGACCGCTGCGACGACGCGATCAATCGATTCGGCCTGGCCAGAAGTTTCTCGCAGTGCTAACTCGACATCAGTGGGTTCTAGATCTGTGGATTCCCGAACAACCGAGGGCGGCGAACCGTCCAAGCGAACGTCGCTGGCCGCTTCGACCTCGCCGCGGCGATCGTCGGAGGGGTCAGACAGCCCGGACGCCATGTACCCGAACGCGATCAGCATCAGCAGCCCAAACCAGCTCCACTTCGCGACGGAGACGAAAAATTGTTTCATCGGATCATTTTCAGATTAGTTGCAGCGCCGGGTTCGCATCGCTGATGTTGCATCACTGGTACAGTTGCTGGACGCCACGCTATTATCCATCAAACGCGGCAGCAACGGTGAGTGATTCTTGTTGCATTCGCCGCCGATGAGCCGATCTTGATGATTGGAGCCGAAAAAAACTTACCGGATTCTTCATGTCAAACGCCACCGACCCGTTTTTCGAACCCTACGACCGTGACGAGATCGCTTACGGGGACGTGCCTTCGGCTCCCTTGGCCGCCTACCTCGACCAAGTGGACTGCAGCGGCCAGGCGATCGACCTGGGGGCCGGAGCCGGGCGTGACACCATTGCGTTGGCCAAAGCCGGTTTTCACGTCACCGCCGTCGATCTGAGCCCGCGGGGTGCCGAGCGAATCCGGCAACGGGCCGAGGCGGCCGGCGTCGGCCCGCGTGTCGAGACCTGTGTGGCGAACGTTTGCGACCACGAGATCCGACCCGACGCCTTCGACGCCATCTGTGCGACCACCGTCTTGGATCATGTCCCCGCCGACGATGCCCGGCAGATATGGAAACGAATGATGGCCGGTCTCCGCGACGGCGGCGTCGTCTACGTCGAAGTCCACACGACCGAAGATCCCGGCTGCGACCGCTGGCCAGGATCACAGAATGATGCCCCCCAAAGCGAAACCGCCGACGCCGTGGTCAATTACTTTGCCCCCAATCAGCTCGCCCGCTGGGCCACCGACGAGGCATCCACACTGAGGATCTTGCGTTACGAGGAACGCTTGGAATGGGACTACACGCACGGTCCGGAACATCTGCACGGCAAGGCGATCCTGTTGGCCGTCAAAGCCGGCGCCCACCCGCCGTGGTACGGCCAACCGGTCGCGTTCCCGCGACGCGGTGCTTAGGAACTTCGGCGCAACAGCTGACGGGAATTGAGTGTGGGATAGGCTTCCAGCCTGTCGTTTTCGCCATGACAGGCTGGAAGCCTCTCCCACTTATTGCTCCGACGATCCTTAACCGCTTTGGTCAGAAATGAGAATCGCAGGCGCGACCGACTATCTGATTGAAGGGCTGTCGAAACCCGGGACGCGATCGGCTACCCTTGATCGTTTGACGCAACGTTTACAACCGATTGTCCAGTCTCCCAGTCTCCCAGTCTCCCAGTCAGATGCAAGTGTCGCTGCTTTACGGTCGAAACGGGATCGCGGTTCGCTTGCCCCGAGACGCCGACGTCACGCTGATCGCCAAGCCCGAGATGCCGCGACTGGTCGATCCGGTTGCCGCCGTTCGTCAAGCCTTGCAAAGCCCCGTGGAGTCGAGCGGCGCGGCGGGGCTGCACGAGATTGCCGCGGGCGCCCGCAGTGCCTGCATCGCGATCTGCGACATCACGCGGCCGGTTCCCAATCACCTGTTCCTGCGGCCGATGATTGAGGCACTCGAGTCGGCCGGCGTGCCGCAGAATCAAATCACGGTCTTGGTCGCGACGGGATTGCATCGCCCCAATCTCGGTGACGAGCTTGCCGAATTGATCGGCGACCCTTGGGTGTTGCAGCACGTCAACGTCGTCAATCACGACGCGCTCTGTGACGAAGACCATCTCGATTTGGGCCGAACCCCCACCCGGCAGACACCGGTCAAAATCGATCGCCGGTTCGTTCAAGCTGATGTTCGGATCGCCACCGGGTTGGTCGAGCCGCATTTCATGGCGGGCTATTCGGGAGGCCGCAAAGTGATCGCGCCCGGCCTGGCGCATGCCGAGACGATTCGGACGTTTCACAACCATCGCTTCATGTCCGACGCCGCCGCCACCAATTGCAATCTGCATCGCAACCCGCTGCATGAAGAACAATTGGAAATTGTCAAGATGATCGGCGGCGCGTACGCGCTCAATACGGTCATCGATGATCAGCGAAATCTGTCCCTGGTCAACTTCGGTGAGATCACGGCCAGTCACCAGGATGCGGTCTCGTTTATCGGCCAGTACTGCCGCGTCCCCGTACCGCAACGCTTCCCGACGGTGATCACCAGTGCCGCCGGCTACCCGCTGGACAAAACGTATTATCAAACCGTCAAAGGAATGGTCGGTGCGATCGACATCCTCCAGCCCGGCGGCAATTTGATCATCGTGTCCGAGTGCAGCGAAGGGTTGGGATCGGACGACTACGCCGCCGCCCAGACAACGCTGACACGCCTGGGATCCCAGGGCTTCTTGCAATCGATCCGGCATCAACCTTTTGCAGAGATCGACGCTTGGCAGACGCAGATGCAAACCAAAGCGACGGAGCAGGGAACGGTCCATCTTTACTCGTCGCTTTCCCCATCGTTGCAAGCGCTAACCGGCGTTTCGATTGTCGACGATCTCCAAGCCACCCTTCAGGCTTCCCTGGACGCCAGCGCGTGCAAGTCCGTCGCCGTCATCCCCGAAGGCCCCTACGTGATCCCATATGTGCAAAACCAAGTGGCCTAGGCCTAATGCCATCTACTTTGACGCCAAGCGGGTTGTTGTTTGTTAGCGGTAGGGCGCGAGCCCTCCGGTCTTTCACGGCGTTTCTGAAGCGAGACCGGACGGCTTGCGCCGTTCCGCTAACACCTTCAGAGCCAATGGAAGTTTGTTAGCGGTAGGGCGCGAGCCCTCCGGTCTTTCACGGCGTTTCTGAAGCGAGACCGGACGGCTTGCGCCGTTCCGCTAACACCTTCA
>NZ_NTFY01000086.1 GCF_002289565.1 Rhodopirellula sp. SM50
AGCGGAAGGGCGCGAGCCCTCCGGTCTTTCACGGTGTTTTTGAAGCGCGACCGGACGGCTCGCGCCGTTCCGCTAACACCGTTCGAGACTTAGCGGAAGGGCGCGAGCCCTCCGGTTTTTCACGGTGTTTTTGAACCGCGACCGGACGGCTCGCGCCGTTCCGCTAACACCGTTCGAGCCAAAGTGGATGAGAGAGGGCTTGCGGCCTGCCGCTAGCGCCACAGCCATTCGCGGAAACCTTCGACGACTTGCTGTCGTTCCGCGATGGCTCGCCAAACGGCAAACAATCCCAGCGTCAGCGCGACGACGATCATGGTACCGCCACGCCGCGGGGCCGGAGGCGACGTGGCTTCCGCTTTGTCTCTCAAGTGTCCCAACAGTTTTTCCCAGAAAACACTCGTGGCGATCGGTTCGAACGATTCAATCGATGTCGAATCGATCGCTTGATGCCCCGCCGCTCGCAAGTGGACCCGCAACCGGGGCAAAAACACCTGCAGCGTCTCTCGATCACACGTCGCCTCGGAATCGAGTTCCAACGCGGCTTCGAGTAACGGCGACAACATCTGCTCCGGCGTCCGCCCGTACACGACCAATCGCGGGCGTGCGGTGAGCGCAAACAGAGAGATGATCAGGCCATAAAACGTCGCCAGGGCAAGCCACACCCAGCCGCCAAACACGCCGGCCGCCGCCTTGGGGAAAAAAAGTTCCCCCGGACCAATGGCCACTAAACCGACGACCGAAAACCCGAGCGCCGCGATATCGCGTCCTCCCGTCGTGATCAACACCCGACCGCTGAGACGAATCATCCCCAGCAACAACAGATACGCAACCAGCGGAAGCAAGGCGATCAGCAAGTAGATCGGTTCGATGGACATGCGTGGGTGAAGATGCCGGGAGTCGGAGGGGAGGCGATTCGGTCCGTAAAGCGTACCAATTTCAACCGCTCGACGCGACGGAGGAGACGGGGCGGCGAGAGTGCTGCGAAACAGCCGGATGATCCGACCAATCGGATCCATCGGCAGATTGCTGGTAAGTGATCGCCGTGGTTGGTCAAGCAATACAGGCCAGTGGGAAGATCGCACCGCACGCTTTTTTCAACCAAACACCTTTTCGAGCACACAACGTACTCCATGAGTCAACCTTCTCATCCGACGTTCTCTCAATCGGCCGCCACAGGCGTCGATCATCGCAACACGCTGCCCTCCCAACCACAAGGTCCCTCCGACGTGATCGGCCGAGTCGAACAGACGCTGACCGAGGTTGAACATGCGTGCCGGGCAATCGAAGACGAACGCATTAGCGCGTTCGGTCTGAGCGTGATCATTCCCGTGTTCAACGAACGACAAACCCTACCAAAGATCTTGGACCGCATCGACGAGGTGATGCCCGACGGGACGCAGACCGTCGTGGTCGATGATGCCAGCACCGACGGGACGGCTCAGTGGCTGGCGGCGCTGCCACCGCGGGCCAATCGCACGGTCCTGTTACGCGGCCGCAATCACGGCAAGGGCTCCGCCGTCCGGATGGGCATGCGGCACAGTCGTGGCGAAATCGTCGCGATTCAAGACGCCGATACCGAGTACGATCCGATCGACCTGCTGGACGTCATCCAGCCGATTCAACAAGGCGAGGCCGAAGTCGTGTACGGCTCGCGCTATCTCGGACAGAGCGATGATCCGTCGATGTTACATCGGCTGGGGAATTGGGCGCTGACCGCGATCAGCAATTGCATGACCGGTCAGCGATTGACGGACATGGAAACCTGTCACAAAGCCTTTCGAGGCGAGTTGGTGCGATCGATTCGGATCAAAGAATGCCGCTTCGGATTCGAACCCGAAATCACCGGCAAGATTGCCGAACGCGGGATCGCGATCGCCGAAGTGCCCACCGGGTACCAGTACCGCAGCTATGACGAGGGCAAGAAAATCACCTGGAAGGACGGCGTCGCCGCGCTGGCGTGCATGTGGCGCTACCGCAATGCGGGGTGGCTGTGGCGTGCCGTCGTCGGGGCGGGCAGAGTGCTCATCCGCCTGCCGCGTCTGGCTCGCAACAAAGTGGCGTAAGCTTCCAGCTTGCGAGAAAGTGGCGTAAGCTTCCAGCTTGCGGCTCAGCCTGTTCGCAAGCTTCCAGCTTACGCCACGGGGTGACCTAATTGCCGGGCAGCTGCCGACCGTGCTTCGGCGTTTCCGAGGGCGGCAGCTCACAGTCAAACTCTTCCTGGTAACGGCGTCGTTCGACGGGTGTGGCATAGAACCGCAGCCAAGTCTCAGTATCCTCGACGCACATCCACTCCAAGGCCTTGCCCGGGACATCGACTTTCTTTTCGCAACAGGGCAGGATATCGCGATAGATGATCGTGTACAGTTCGCGGTCGCAAAGGTGATCGGTGCAGCGCAACACGATGTTCTTGCTGTACAACTTTTGAATCGTCTTTTTCAGTCGATGCGACAGTTGCGAATCCCCCAAGGCATCGGGCGGCAGCAGGTGAAGCGGCGGAGAAAACCAGTCGGAGATCGGCAGCGCCGGTGCACGTTCCCAAGCCAACATCGACGCCAAGTATTCGTTCTCGGCTTGCAGCGACATTCGGTTGATCGACGATTCGATCGACTCGTCACGGTAGGGCTCCAGCTCATCCCGAAGCCGCGCGTTGGCCAACATTAATTCGACTTCGTCGATCGTTTGTCGGCGGGTTTCTCGCATATCCATCTAAACCGGTTGGCAGGGGGGGAGGCAGCTAGGCTGGTGCAAAGGATCGGTCGACCGGTCTGCAGGCGCCCCCGGAGGGCCACCGTTTGGCTGACCGAGTCGTCCAACGATGCCCTGATGGTATCTGTCCTTTGCCGCCACTCAACTTGCAACTGAAGCAAAACCGCGGTTTCAAATCAATTTCGTCGCTCCGGCCTTGGCTTGATCGTTACGAACGGAATGGCTTATCAGAATTTGCCGTCAATTCGCCAGGCGGCGCGTGTCTTTTCGAAAAGAATGCCTCCCGTCACCGTCATCGCGAGACCAGATCTCGGTACAGCTGGGCGTGACGCTGGACCATCGTCTCGACCGAAAACGCGTCCTGGATGCGCTCTCTGGCGGCGGTCCCCAGCCGATCGGCGACTTCAGGGTGCTCGAGTAAATCCAGTGATTCGCGGGCCAGCGCGGCGCGGTCTCCCAGCGGAACCAATCGTCCGGTTTGATCGTCGAGGATCAAATCTCGATTGCCGGGAATGTCCGATGCGATCACCGGGATCCCGGCCTGCATGGCTTCGATCACCGCATTGCTCTGGCCTTCATACTCGCTGCCGATCCAAAACAAATCCGCATGCGGCAACAGTTCGGCGACATCATCACGTGCGCCGACGAAACGAACATGTTCGGGGATTGTGACGGAGTCGCGGAACCGCAGCAATTCAGCTTTTTGGGGACCGTCGCCGATTACGACCAACGTGGTGTCGTCACGCGTGCAGGCGAGCAGCTCGGCCGCCCAGATCAAATCGCGATAACGCTTTTGCGGCCACAGGCGACCGACCGCCAGCACCAACTTTCGCTCCACCGAGACGCCGAGCCGCTCGAACGCTTGCCGGCGCGAGATCGGCGTCACCGCCCGAGGTGGAATTCCATTGGGGATGAGATGAAACAGATCGGGGTCGATGCCGTGACGCCCATAGAATTCCTGGACCCCAGAACTGTTGGTCGTGATCGCGGCCGAGCGTCGTGCCAGAAAACGATCGATCCGAAAATGCCACCAGGCTTTCCAAGGGTCGACGCAACGTTCACTGGCGACAATCACCGGAACCTTGGCCAGCAGCGCCGCGGCGCGGCCGAAGCTGTTGGCGGCGAACAACCAGGTGTGCACCAGATCGGGCGCCCAATCCGCCAACGCCCGTCGCAGCCGAAACAACGCCGTCGGATCCGCTTTGAAACGTTTGCCGATCACGGTGACCGGGATCCCAGCCTGCCTCAGCGATTCGCTTCTCGGACCGTCGCGCGTCAGCAAGAAGACTCGCACGTCGAACTCCTCGCGCGGCAGATTTTCAGCCAACAACGCAAGCTGTTTTTCGGCACCACCGCGGTCCATCGTCGGAATGATCAGCGCGATTCGAAGTTTCATTGCGCGTTTTCCATCGACGTCGATTGCGAAGTGTTCGGGAGCGATCCGGCGGCGAGTTGGCGAAACAGCGTGACATAACGCTCGATGGAGTCGCTTCGTGATCGGGTTCGTTGCATGATCCGCCGCGTCTGCCGGGCGCGGCGGCGAGCCTGCTCCAGGTTGCCGACGATCTGCTCAATCGCGAAACGCAGGGTTTTGGGACGAGCCGGATCGAACCACCAGACCAAGGGGCCTGCCTGCTCGGACATCCTGTCGACGGCCTCGGGATCGGCTTGGAGTGCATCGCCACGACGCTCGATGATCCGCTGCCGGACCTCCGACTCGCTGACGCCGAAAAACTCGCGCGCCGTTGCGGTATTGGCCAGCACCAACGGCAATCCGGCCGCGATCGCGGTCGGAACCTGATGCTCAAAGCCCTCGTCGCCGACGTGGACCATCAAGTCGGCTGCGGAATAGACATCGTCGGGCGATCCGAAGGAGCCCGGCATGGCCATCGATTGCCGCAACCCGTCGCTTTTCAGTCGCGAGTAGATCGTGTCACGCAGCGGGCCATCGCCGATCAACCAAAACTGTAATCCTTGGATGTGATTGGAAAGCAGGTACGCCGATTTCACCAGTGTCATGATGCCCGAACTTCGATCCAGTCGTTCGACCGACAAGACGACCGCGCAGGAGGCGGGGACGAACAGATCGCCGTTGATCCGCGACATCGCCCGGCGAAGGTTCTTGGGACTCGATAACCCGTGCTCCTTCATCGGACCGACCCCATGGGCAATGCGATGGGTCCGCGTCTTGTCGCCGCCTTCGGCCAGCCAACGGCGATGGGCCGAGGCACTGTCAAGGATGACGGCAGCGGCGTCTTTCACGGCCGATCGACAACGCTTTCCAATGCGACTGTGGTTAAAGAATTCGAAATCGCTACAGTCGCCGTGTCCGGAAAGGCGAACCACCGACGGAACGCCGATCGCCTGGGCGGCCTCGACCGCCGCGATCGCTTCCTCACGACCGGCGTCACAGTAGACGATGTCGCACGACGTCGGATCCGATTCGATCCAGTCACGGAGGTAGCGAATGTAGCGTGATGCCGTGCGGTCACCCCGTGCAGTCCAACCGGTTCGAAACATGCGAATCGGGCGATACACCTGGCACTCGCGAAACGAAAACCTTTCGGCCCAGGAGCCGGCATATTTCGGCGTCACGACTGACACCTGGATCCCCGCCAGCCGCAAGCCGGTGGCAAGTTCCATCAAATGGCCGGCCGAATCGATCGACCCGTGCGGCCAAAAGTGTCGACCGATCAACAGAACACGGACGGGGCGTTCCAAACCACTCACTGTTTCGATTTGTGCTCCGTCGCTTCGATCTCGTGCGTCTCCAAGACCGCCAGGTAGGGCAGGTTGCGGTACATGTCCAAGTAATCCAAGCCGTAGCCGACCACAAATTCATCGGGGATTTCGAACGCCACAAAGTCGGGACGCAGTGACACGGCATGCTCGCGATGCTTGTGCAACAACACCGCCGTCTTGGTCGATTTTGCGCCGAGTTCCTTGATCATCCCCGACAACCGATCCAACGTTCGTCCGGTGTCGAAAATGTCATCGACCAACAGCACCTCGCGATCTTTGACATCGATCAGCATGTTCGCATTGACCTCCAGGTTTCCCGACTCGGTCCCCCCACGATAACTCGACGCCTGGATCACGCCAACTCGTTGCGGCATCGACAGGCGACGAATCAGATCGGCAAACAGGACCAGACTGCCCGTCATCACCGCAATCACCGTCAGCGGCCGCTGCGCCCCGTAAAACCGATCGATTTCCGTGGCCAATCGTTCGACGCCGGCCTGTAACTGGTTCTCATCAAGCAGAATACGCATCCGTTTCGCGTCCGGTCGACGCGCTCCCCGCGGCAATTTCTCAAATGGCTGGCAAAATGGGCGATTTAGGGTTTCAGTGCGATTCGGTCCAGCAAATTGCGGATCGGACACAACGAAACGCCGATGAACGATACACCGGCGGCCGATAATTTCCCACGGGACTTCCCCCCCGGAATGCCTCGCCCGTCCCAGGGATCCCTGCTCCACTGACGCGTTTTTTCGACAGACCCGACGAATGACCAATTCCCAACGTTTGGCGACCGTGCGAGCCCATCTGCAACACTGGCTGGCCGCCAATGTGATGCCGCGCCCCTGCCAAACGCCGGCGGACGCGACCGAATCGGCGGAAGAAACCCAGGAGCAAATGACGCAGGAAATCCAGTCGCAACCGGACCACGAGGACGAGAACGACGCGAAAATCGTGTCCGAGTCCATTTTGATTCGGGACGGGTTCTACGCCGGACGGACCTTCCACGCGACCGCGCAGGGCGAAACGTTTCGAGCGACCTGGTTCATGGAACCCGACGAATTGAAAATCCACGGTGCCGGCGGCGCCTTGGTGGCGTCGTTCCAAGGCGAGCAGATCGTTGCCGAGGCTCCCGTGTTGGAAGACGCTGTTTCGGAACAACCTGTGCTGGAAGACCAAGACGAATCGTCCGCGGCCGATGCGGGCCCGATCAGCATCCCGATGCCGGCGGCCGAAAACGATTCAAGCGACCAGGATTCCGACCAGCAAGGCCAGGTTCCCAAAGCGGCGTAACGCCTTCTGGCGAAAAGCATGCGACCGGCTATTGAGTGACGTTCGCGTCTCCGGCATTCTGGCGTGACAGGATGCGTTCGAGCGTCTTGAGAACCTTGTCGTGCCGGTCGGCTTGTTCCTCCCAGCGGTCCAGAAGAACACTGTAGCGATCCGCGTTTTCTTTCGACTGCTGCAGTTGACGCGCGGTCTCGTCTTGCTGTGCTCGAGTTTGATCGAGTTGCTTTTGCGATTGCTCCAACTGCTGCTGTGTCTGTTCGGTTTGCCGATCGTAATCGTCAAGTTGCTGCTGGTAGGTCGCATCGTAGTCGACACCGGTTTGCGGCGTGCAGGAGCAAAGCAGAACGAGCGTCATTGCAATCGGTAGGTACTTCATCGTTCGCTGCTTCCTTTTAGACCGGTTGGTGACACGTGGTGTTCTTAGGATCGTGATTTCTGGCCCCACACGCAACCCAGTTGGCCGACTGCAAACCCCCGGGAAGTGGAAAACAGATTGAGCCGGGAAAGGATGGCAGAACGATTCGGGGCAGAACGAATGGGGCGGAATGAGGGGAATTGAGGCGGGATTTTGGAATTCCTGGCTGGACTTCACGACGGGCGCGTGACGATGTAGACTGCTCGCGATCGCCGCCGATGCCTTCGACGGGTGGGTGGCGAGTGCTCTCGGCCGTGGAAGGTGGCCGAAGCGAAAACGCAAGCCGGATGGGTGGCCGAGTGGTCGAAGGCTCTAGTCTTGAAAACTAGCGTAGGGGAAACTCTACCGTGGGTTCGAATCCCACCCCATCCGCTTCTGTGACGATCGACCGACGACGCAAACAGTCGGTCTCTTGTCTGACAGCCGGAGTGCATGACTCTGCGGCCAGTGCTCAGCACCAGTACCCGCGGACTCGGCAATGATCCGGTGTCGCCCAACCCGGGCATGAACCGCAGTCGTTTCGCATCGGATCTGCCCCTCCGGTAGGTTTTTCGAGCTAGGCTCCCCTGTGCCCCTGCCACTCGATCGACCTATCCGCTTGGTTCCGCTGCCGGTGAACGCTTCCGATGAGCTACAACCCGTACAACTCCTCCACCCCGCCTCGTCCGCTTCGCATCATCTTCGGCGCCTTGCTCGCCAGCGCCGGCTTGATCGCCGGGATGACCGGGGCGGTTCATGAATTCCACAAGGCATCGGTGATGCAGGGCGAGCCGGTCGAGATGGACTGGCACACGCTGGTGACCGAGGGCTACGGAGACAACCCACACCTCCGTTTGGTCAACGTTGCGGTGATCGATCCCTACATCGAGCGGGACGATCTGCTCGACGAAGACGACCTGGAAGCGATGATGGAGGATCCTTTCCGCGCCGGCGAGATCGACACAATGGATCTGGGGCCGGCGAAAGTCATCCCGCTCGGCGCCCACGAGATGGACGTCCAGCCGCGTGTGTTCATTGCCGAAGGTGAGCACTACTTGGACGAGGCTTTTCGTCAGATCGAGGAGACGGGAGCGGTGACCGGAATGGTCAGCACCTACGGCGTGAACCAGATGATCGCCGATTTCATCGAGTTCTGCAGTGGCAATGAAATTCAGGGGCCGGTCGAAGACGGCGAGGTCACTTACACCATCGTGCCGATCGACGGGACTCCGGATCTGGGACTGGCCCGCAACCTGTTTCTAACGGCAGGTTTTGCATTGGCGTTGGGGCTGATTTTGTGCGGCAGTGGCGGCCCTGGTATCTGGTGTTGTTGGTACGCACCGCTGCCGTCGCTGGTGAGCTTGATCGGATACCCGATGCGGTACGGCCGTGGCAGCTGGACGACTCGCCTGACGTACATCGCCCTCGGTGCGTTTCTGATGGGCTACGGCGTTTATCTGCTGGTTCCGATGGGACACTTCGGCTCAACCGACGGGAACCCCATCTTTCACGCCTTCGGATTCGCGACGCTGTTCATCGGACTGGGAGGAATCCTAGCGGTGCCGCTGCAAATCACCACGCGAGCGCTCAGCGCAAGCGTCGAAGTGCAGCCCAAAAAGAAGCCCGTGCGGATGTCATGGAACCAGGCCTGTTCGATGGAACCGGTGATCCAAGAAATCGAGTACAAAGATCCACCGCTGGTTCCCTCTGGCACGTTGCCGCTAAGTGGCGAGCTGAAACAAAAAGCTGAAGCGTTGGCCGAAGCCGGCTTCAATCGCGCCGATCCGCTGCAGTGGCAGCGTGAGATCGGGATCGCGGCGGCAGCCATTCAACTCGGTTGCCAGAACATGGTCGTGACGGACCTGGAATACAACAACGACGCCGACATCGTCGAATGCGGATTGATCAGCGTGCTCGGGTCGGGGCTTCCCATCATCACGGTCTCAGCCAATTCCGGCGTCAAACAGAACCGGCCGTCGGCAAAGTGCCTGTTAAAGCGTTCGTCATCGAGTGACCCGGCGGAGATGCTGACCGAACACTTGGAGGTGGTCGTGCAAGAAGCAGAGCAGCGAGACACGGTGATTGTGGAATTCGACGAAAGCGAGACGCACGATGTCGTCCGCTTGGCGCGACGGGTTCTGGCCGAGATCCAGGGGACGATGGACGGCCAAATCGTCAACGTCGGGCCCAAACGTTATGGCCGGTTCCACTATCCGCCGGCCCCCGTTGCCGAGTTCGTCGCCACGACGGTCTGACCGAGTGGGATAGGCTTCCAGCCTGTCATGGAGAAAACGACAGGCTGGAAGCCTATCCCACACTCCATTCCCGTCACTTGTTGTTCCGTTCGTTGCTCAGTGCTTGATGGCAGTGATGAATCCGCGGTCGGCGATGGTGTCTTGGTAAGGACCGACGTCGAACCCGAAATCTGCAAGGATCGCCCCGTATTCGGCCGGGCAATAACACCTGCCGCGTGTGATGTTGACCAACAACACAGAATACTCCGCAACCGGCAGCGTACCCGCTTTGTCATCGGCGAGAAACGCTTCATGGATGATCATGCGGCCTCCCGAAGGCAACGCAGCAGAGGCCTTCTGGATCAGCGTTCGGATCTCCGGAAAGTCCCAGTCGTGCAACACATTGGACAGCAAGATGCAATCGGCGCCGCTGGGCCAAGGATCCGTAAACATGTTACCCTGGACCACGTCGATTCGATCTTGTAACCCGTGACGGAGAATCTCGTCCCGAGTCAGACGATCGACGGGAGCTTGTTCCAGCACGGTCGCTCGCAAGTGGTCGTGTTTGGCGATCAACGTCGAAGAGTAAATCCCTGATCCGCCGCCGACATCCAACACATGCTTGCAATCGGCGAGAAACGGTCCGGTCTTGTCCGCAAGCACTTGTCCCATCGCCGTGCCGCGACAATTCATCAGGTCCGTGAAGCCCTTGGCAAAGTCCTCGTCCATCATCGAAGCGTGCCAGTCATTACCGTCTTCACTGCCCTGCCAATTGGCCGGGCGATCATGCTGCAAAACTTGCAAGCAGCCCTGCGCGATCGGTGAATCAACGATCGGCGCGTAATACGGCCCCAAGAACCACGGCGAATGATCGACAAGATGCTCGCGCCCCAGGGCCGTTAGTTCGTGTCGGCCGGATTCGGTGCGGATCAACCTGCCGGCACGACAAAGGGTCAGCAGCACATCCAAGGGCCGCGCCGCGAGCGAGAAATGCTGCTCGATGGATTCGGTCGTGGCCGATCCCCGCGCATTGATCCAAGAAAACAAATTCAACTTGCCGATCGCGACGGCCAGCATCTCGGGCGCGTATTGGCGATCCCGATACCGCAGCAGTAACGCGGGATCGGTGGAAGGATTTTGCTGGAGGTCGTTTGACATGTCGGAGTGTTTGTGATGCGGTACAGTTCAACAGGTCCGCAAGTGTCGTCGCGAAACAACGGGCGGTCAATTGCAGTCGAACGTTGCGTAGCTAAGTCGCCAGACGGCGTTCATGACCAGACGGGGAAGCAGAATGATGAAGTGGCAGAATCATGGAGTAGCCGTCTGATGCAGGCTCCGCGATCTGAGCGCTCAGAACATGATTCTGCCCCGTATGATTCTGCCACTTCAAATCCTTTCCATCATGCTGCCATCGAGAACACTTTCGCACCAAGCGGGCGATCACTGTTTCCTGTTGTGTCGATCATTCGGTGTTCGTTGCATCGTCCGCGGATTGAACGAGTTGTTCTACCGTCGTCTCGAGCTGCATCCCGGTAAAGTCTAACGCCGCGACCTTGCCGTCTTGATTGAAGATCGCGACGAAGGGCAACGAGACCAAGCCGAACTTGGTGGCGATCGGATTTCCCTGGTCGACGTTCGATGACGAAACGCTTCGAAAGCTGGGGAAACCGAGATCGTTCTGCGCCAGGAACTCGCCCAGCGGCGCCTGTTCCGAATCGAGGTTCATTCCCACGATGGCGATTTGATCGGGATGACGCGATTGGATTTCTTTGAGCATCGGGACGATCTGCAGCGATTGGGGAATCGTCACGGCCCAAAACGGCATCAACACAACCTTGCCCTTGACGCTGCTTGATGAGATCCCGTTGCCGTCGAGTGTTGGCAGGTTGGCCAACGCGTCAAACGAGGTCCCGATGACGTCACGGCGTGCTTCCATCGCCATTCGCGCCGTTGCGATTTCATTGGCCGTGGCGGAGTCGGTGTCGGCAAACCCTTCGGCCAGAATACGAAACGTTTCTTCGACAAATGCTTCGCGCCGGGCCGCTTCGAGCTGCAGCGCCGACGTCCCCAAGAATTCCACCGTGTTCATCTCGGGGGCTTCGCGAACCAATTCCGTCACGGCTTCGGTCCATCGCGCCAACGCCACGTTGTCGTTCTCAAGAATCTCCCCGAGCAGACGTCTGGCGGAATCATACTTGGCGGTCCCGGCGGCATCGGCGGCGACCTGTGCGATCATCTTGTCGGGCGAATTGCCGTACAACGCCAGGATCTTTTCGCGGACCCGGGCCGATTCGTCGATCAAGCCGTAATTGGCCAGCACCTGCCTGGCTTCGGCCATCATCAAGACCGCAGGAATGTCGGGGGTGCGACTGGCCGTCATCCCTTCAATCAGCGAGACGATTTCTTGGGCTGCCGATTCGCGTCCAGCCCTCAGCCCGTCGATCGCGAATCCGATCAGCACGATCCGGCTGTCGCCGGCGATCGTGGGTTCCTGCGACGACAGGTTCTCGCGGGCGAGTGCTTCGAGCGCCTTGGCCGAACTCAGGTCGCCCATCGCCGAAAGGTGCGAGAGGGCCTGGAGCTGGCCCCGTAAACCCGCGGTGCGTTGCTTGTCGGTGGCATCGGCGTGTGCTTGCAGCCGGACGGAGGCTTGCAGCTTGCTTCGAACCAGCTGTTGCATCAGCTCGTTGGCCTGATTCGGGTCTTGCAGCTGGTCGCGGCCGCGGGCGAGCATCTCCATGTCGCGGTCGGACTCTTCCAGGTACGTCATCAATTCGTCGGCGGTCAGGTCGTCGCGAAGTTCACGTTGAGCGGCTCCGGCGGCGTCGACCATCTCCGGAATCCCCGCGGGGATCGGTGTCGTCTCGGCCAATTCGAATCCACGCGGTGATTCAGATGGCGCATCGGGCGGACTGGGGGCGGCCGATCCGCTGGGCGTCGTCCGCCGGCCGGCCAAGTCGCCGCGTTCTCCGATCGTCCCCGGCAGCGGCGTGGTCTGTTGAGAAAACGCCTCGGATCCGATCTCGGGCTCGTCGCCATCGGCCGCCATGTCGGCGGCACTGCGAATCAATTCGTCATCGCCCTCGCCCGTCGCAGCGGTTGGCGCATCGGGCGAGAGGGGTTCGATGTTGTCTCGGGAGCACCCGGGCAGCACGAAGACGACGGATAGCAAAACGGCAAAAACAGTGTTGGCTGATTCGCCCAAAAGCAGACGGATGCGCATGGAAAGGTTCACGGAAACAACGGGACAGGACTCTGATTGCCCAACTATATCGCATTGGCTGACTTTCCACTGCGCCGGAATCATGACTGCGACTGAATCAACACGTCAGCCCACGGCATTCCTAGCGATTCTTCCCACTTCGCGATCGCGGAGTTTCCGAAGTCACCCTCCTGGTAGGCATTGGGATCGAAACACCCTGAATCACCCTCCCTGGCAGGGAGGGTCGAGCGAAGCGAGAGTGACGAAACCCCTTTATTTCCAACGACTTAAAAAACAGCACGATCTCCAAAGCCGGAAGAGAAGCTGCTAAACTGCAGCGCTGTTCATTCAACCTTGATTCCCCACCTCGCCCCAATCTTTCCGCCATGCGACCATTCCTCGCTTGTAGCTTGCTGTGCTTGCTGACGCTCTCTTCGTTCGCGCAAGAACGCCCCAACGTCGTCGTCGTGCTGTGCGATGACATTCGCTGGAACGCGCTCTCGTGCGCCGGCCATCCCCACCTGAAAACGCCGAACATCGATCGCCTGGCCGCCGAGGGCATTTATTTCGAAAACATGTTCTGCACGACCAGCTTGTGCTCGCCTAGTCGCGCCACCATCCTGAGCGGACTTTACGCCCACGCCCACGGGGTCACCAACAACTTCACCGACTACCCCGCCGAACTGGACAGTTTTCCCCGACGACTGCAGGAGGCCGGCTACCAGACCGCCTACATCGGCAAGTGGCACATGGGTGAAAAGAACGACGAACCGCGCCCCGGATTCAACTACTTCGTCACCCACAAAGGCCAGGGCAGCTACTTTGATACGGAATTTAACATCAATGGAACCGGAAGCCGCGTCGTGCCGGGTTACTACACCACCGTGGTGACCGACATGTCGATCGATTGGATCGACAAACATCGCGCCGACGACGCCTCCAAGCCGTTCATGTTGATGATCGGTCAGAAGGCACCGCACAGTTTCTATTTCCCCGAACCGAAATACGAACATGTCTTTGACGACGTTGAGGTCAACTACCCGCACTCATCGTTCAAGCTGGACGACAAACCGAAATGGATCACCCAGCGACTCTCGACGTGGCACGGCATCTATGGGCCGATCTTCGATTGGCGCAAAGAATTCCCCAACGACAAAGCCAGCGGCGTCGTTGATTTCGCACGCATGGTCCGGGCCTACTGGGGAACCATCCTGTCGGTCGACGACAGCGTGGGCCGGTTGGTCGATCATTTGAAGGCGGCGGGACAATTCGACAACACCATGTTTATCTTCATGGGCGACAACGGATTGCTCGAAGGGGAACACGGCATGGTCGATAAACGGACGGCCCACGAGGCCAGCGCCCGTGTGCCGATGATCATCCGCTATCCTCGCTGGACCAAAGCGTCCGGGCCGGTGCGGATCAAACAACAGGTCCTGACGACCGACGTCGCGCCGACGATCCTGGACGCCGCCGGTGCGACCACGATGACCAACATTCACGGCAGCTCGATCAAACCGCTGATCTCCGGAGACGACAGTGGCTGGCGGACCGAATGGCTGTACCACTACAACTACGAAAAACAGTTCCCCTACACGCCCAACGTTCGCTCGGTGCGGGGAGACCGCTACAAGTACATCCGCTATCCACACGGCGACGGGTCTCCGGATCGTCACATGGCCGAGCTGTACGACATGCAGAACGACCCGGCTGAATCAACCAATCTGGTCAACGACCCCGCACACCAATCGACGATCGCCGAAATGGAGCAGCGGTTGCTGCGGGCGATGAAAGCCGTCGGACTCGATCCGAGCAACGACACCATGCCGTTGGATGCCGGCATCGGAACCGCGCTGCCGGACAAGGCGATTCGTTAAACGATCTCCGGTATCACCGCAACGGAGAACACCCACCGATGGCAAGGCGTACCCACGGATCCCTGGCTGCTTTTCATCCGTGGGTACGCTCTGCCATCCGTGGGTTCATTTAAATGGGGCACCTGGGGGAGAGGCAGGAAAATTTTGAAGGTAGGAAAAGACGCTCGATCGAATGCAACGCGTGACAAGATGGTTTGGCGCTGCGCAGACTGCACGACGAAGCGGACGGGACGGCGACGGGAGGGGGTCTGAACCGGCCGCGGGAACCGTCGGGGACCTATCGGTTGGATGGAGATGTTAGGTTAGCGTCTCTTCTCTCTAGCCGCCGAGGAATCGTTCGATGAAGTTCTTGCAGCGTCTCTTGTCCAAACCCCAGCCCTCGCACGTTCTGGAAATTCGTTTGTTTGGACCAGGCACCTTTGACATCGAGGTAACGTCGTTGTCGACGAAAAGCCTGAGTGTGTTCTGGAAGGCAACGTCCAACCAATGGACTCGCAAGGACGGGGAACGCCACTTATACCAGCTGCAGACCGATGCGGCATTGGTGTCGGATACCGAGCATCGTCTCCCCACTGCGATCCGCGTGGAAATCGCGGGCAAGGTCATCGGGCATCTCGGCCACGCCGACGCCTTGCGTCTGCACCGTCGGGTGAGCGACCTGGGATATGACCGCATCCATTCGATCTGCCAAGCCTACGTGGTCGGACGCTCGGGTTTATGGGAAGTGACACTCGACTACGATCCCAGCTTGCCCGATACAAAAGCCGCGTTGTCCGAGGCGGAAAGCTGAGCCCGTTCGTGATCGGCAGCGAGGGTAGCATGTGTTTCCGGCTGCGGTTGCTCACCACAACCCCCATACCCTATTCTCTTGGGTTGACGCCGCGTGCGGCGACATTGCGGATTGAATCGCATGCCGCCACACGGGCTCCCCTTCACCATCCCGGACAAAACCCGACAGACAAGGAACGCAGCGCATGGGTGGTTGGTACGTCTTGGGAATCGTCATCGTTTCCCTCTTGTTGTTGGCCGCGATGGCGGTTTACCTGCCTCGACTTTTTGTTCGTGCCGTCTTCCGGCCGATGCTGGCGCTGCTTTACCACAAACGCGTCGTCGGAGTTGAAAACCTGCCGACGTCGGGCGGCTACTTGGTGGTCAGCAATCATGTCTCCTGGATCGATGGCATCGTGATCTTGTGGATGATGCCCCGCAACGTTCGCTTCGTCGTCGACGGCTCCAATTTCGGTTCGGCGTTCGCCAAGTGGATTGCCGCCGCTTTTGACACGATCTTGATGGTCGCCAACCCGAAATCGATCATGCGGGCGCTCAAAGCGGCACGCGAGGCACTCAAAGCCGGCGACGTCGTCGGCATCTTTCCCGAAGGGACGATCACCCGGACCGGGCAACTGCAAGCGTTCAAGCCGGGCATGGGCAAGATTCTGCAGGGTCATGACGCCCCCGTGGTTCCGGTTTACCTGGACGGCATGTGGGGCAGCATTTTCAGCTACAGCGGCGGAAAATTCTTCTTCAAATGGCCGGACAAGTTTCGCCGTCGATTGACGCTTTACATCGGCAAACCGCTCCCCAACGACACACCGATCGAACTGGTCCGCTCTCAAGTCAACCAGCTCAACGCCAAGGCGCAAACCGACCATCGACATGAGTTCCCCGTACTGGCCGGTGAAGTGATCCGGGCTTGGCGACATCGAGGAAAACGGCTCCAAATCGCCGATTCGATGGGGACCGAACTGGGCGGCCGCGAAGCCCTGACGCGCGCGTTCGCGTTGCGGCGTGTGCTGGCGCGGGAGGTTTTTACAAAGGACGAGACCAACGTCGGGGTGTTCTTGCCGCCCAGCGCCGGTGCGGTGGTTGTCAACGTGGCGCTGGCGCTCGATCGCCGCGTTTCGGCCAACCTCAACTACACCGTTTCCAGCGAAGTCATCAATCACTGCATCCGGGAAATCGACATTCGTCACGTGCTGACGAGCGAACGCTTCCTGAGCAAAGTGGACATTAAGATCGACTCCGACACCGTGACCCTGGAATCGATCCGCGACAAAATCACGACGGCGGACAAGGTCATCGCGTTCATTCAGGCCAACGTGATCCCGAGGGGACTGCTGCGCCGCATGCTGGGACTGCACCGTGTCAATAGCGATGACCTGATGACGGTGATCTTCACCAGCGGTTCGACCGGCATGCCCAAGGGCGTGATGCTCAGCCAGGCCAATATCAGTCACAACGTCGATGCGATCAAAAAAGCCATTCGCCTCAATGACGAAGACGTCGTGCTGGGCATCCTGCCGTTTTTCCATTCGTTCGGATACAGCGTCACGCTCTGGGCGACCCAGGTTCTGGGGCCCTGCGGCATTTATCACTTCAACCCGCTCGACTCGCGACAGATCGGCAAGCTGGCTGAAAAGTATGGCGGGACGGTTCTACTCGCCACGCCGACGTTTTTGCGAAGCTACATCCGACGCGTTAAACCGGAGCAATTCAAGACCCTGGACACCTGCATTGTCGGCGCCGAGAAGATGCCGGCGGACCTCTTCGACTCCTTCGAACAGACCTTCGGACTTCGACCGGTCGAAGGCTACGGGACGACGGAATTGAGCCCGTTGGTCTCGGTCAACATCCCCCCGAGTCGTTCACCGGCTGCTTACCAACTCGATCGCATCGAAGGTTCCGTCGGTCGCCCCCTGCCGGGTGTCTGCGCGAAAGTCGTCTCTCAGGATTCGGGCGACGAGCAACCGGCGGGTATGGACGGCATGCTAATGATCGCCGGCCCCAACGTGATGACCGGATACGCCGGCCAAAAAGAGCTGACCGAAAAAGTGATCCAATCGGGATGGTACAACACCGGTGACATCGCCCACATCGACGACCAAGGATTCATCCACATCACCGGTCGACTGAGCCGGTTCTCCAAGATCGGCGGCGAAATGGTCCCGCACCTCAAGGTCGAAGAGGAAATCGCCAAGTCGATTCACCAGTCGCCATCCAACGAATCATCTGCCGACACAGCCGAAGACGGCAAAGGAACGGACGACGAAAACGCCGTGACGCTCTGTGTCACCGCCGTCCCTGACAGCAAGAAGGGCGAACGCCTGATCGTGCTGCACCGCCCGCTGGACAAAAACGTCGACGAGATTTTGGCCGACCTGAAAACCGCCGGCCTGCCGAATCTATTCATCCCGTCGCGCGACTCGTTCTACGAAGTCGAGCAAATCCCGTTGCTCGGCACCGGCAAACTGGACCTCAAGGGCGCCAAAGACCTGGCGTTGCAATTGGCCGCCAAAGCATAACGCCGACACACTACTTCAGTTGCCACTCGGTCGTATCCGCCGCGGCACCGTTTTGATTGACCTCCTTGACCGATCGGATCAGCTGAATCGGCAACTGGACCAGTCCGGCAATGATCAACGCGACGTAGGTGAACAGCAGGAACTGCCCCGGGGTGACGAGGGATTGCGGCAGCCAAACCAACGCCGCCGTGGAAATCCCGATCAAGCTCAACAGCGTCTTGAACTCTGTCGGCCCGAATCGGGACAGCGTGAATTCGCCCACCAACTTTGCCTTGATGTTCGTCAACACGGCGATCGCGAACAGGCAAACGACCGCCACGATGGCCAAATCCAATCGTCCGCAGGCGACACCGATTCCGATCAGATAGTAGGCAAAGGAAAGCGGATCGGTGAAATGATCGAGCAACTCACCGCCGTTGCGACATTGGCCGGTCCGTCGAGCGTGCGTGCCATCGACGCAGTCGGCCAAATGGTTGCCGACGATTCCCGCCGCACCGACGATGCCGGCCCACCAATAGGTCGTTGAAAACGCGAGCCCGACGGCGCCGATGATCGCCGACAAATGCCCCATCAAGACAATCCCTTCCGGCGGAAACCCGCTGGGGATTCGCAAATGAGGGTACAGCGACTGTAACTTCGGTGAAATGATCGGGTCGATCAGGCTATGGGAAACGCGTGCCGACATCGTCTGGGCCTTCGCTGGAAGAGTCAAAAAGAAGCCGCCGACGTCGGCGGGCCAAGACAACAGAGCCCCGACTGGCCCGATGACTGCGCACCCTTTCGCGATCCCGACTGAATTCCGATCCCGCTACGTTAACATCAATGAGGGGGCCCGGACGCTGGCGCGAACCGGCTGATATCAAACGAATATCAGCCGTTTGGCGCGAGCCTACGGGCCCTCACCTGAGAAAAACGACGCTTCGCGTAGCCGCATTGGGCATGCGGGCTGTCGATTCAAAGCCCGCATGCGTGAGCAAGGGGCCACGCGGCGACCCTCGCTCACGCGTCGCACCTAACACCAAGGAGTTGAATTCAGAACATCGACTAAATCGACCGCCCGCTCGCGCCCCTCAACGGATGCAATCGCCAAACCGCCAAGACTTTTCGGCGCAAGCGGCACTGGCCCGGCAGCGGCCCCCTGAGGTTGTTCCCCCACCGGACTTGCTCGGGGGCTATGAGGCACCAAAAGTCGGGTAGGCAATTGACACGCAAACCGGAGCATCGCGGATCGATGGTGAGAAACACAATGCGATGAGCGGATCGACCTCCATTCACAAAATGAGAGTTGGTCTGACCGTGCTGGTCGCCACCTGCTTGATCGCGATCATCGGGTACGTCCTGGCGGGATGGTCGTACATCGATTCGCTTTACATGGTGGTCATCACAATCTTTGGGGTGGGCTACGGAGAGGTGAATCCGGTCGAGGACCCTCGGCTGAAATTGTTTACGTTGGCGGTCATCATTTCGGGGTGCAGCTCCGCCATTTATGTCCTCGGCGGATTCGTGCAAATGATCGCCGAAGGGGAAATCCAACGGGCCCTAGGAGCCAGACGCATGTGCCAGGAAATCAAGTCGTTATCAGGGCACGCGATCGTTTGCGGGTATGGTCGAGTCGGCCGCAACCTGATCCGTGAACTCGCCCATTTGGGTGTGAAATTTGTCGTGATTGATCGCGATAGCGAGCGGTTGAGCGAAGCCGAACGGCACGGGACCTTGGTGATCGCCGGTGACGCGTCTCAAGAAGACATCCTGCTGCAAGCCGGGATCGAGCGTGCCTCGGTGCTGGCAACCGTCTTGCCGGACGATGCCGACAACGTGTTCGTGACGCTGACCGCCCGTGAGCTGTGCGAGAACATTCAGATCATCGCCCGCTGCGAGTGCCCATCGACCGAACGAAAACTGATTCGCAGCGGGGCAGATGGCGTCGTGTCGCCGACGATGATCGGGGCGACCCGAATCGCCCACCAAATTGCCTGCCCGACGGTCGAATCGATCGTGGAGAACAAGCAAGCCTTCAATCGACTCAACCAAGACCTCGACGTGTTCGGGGTGCGGATGGTCGAACTCGATATCCACGAAGAATCCATCTTCGTCGGGGCGACGATCCATGACCTGGAAACCAGTGGCGATGGGGCGACTGTCGTGGTTGCCGTCAAACGCGCCGGCGGCGAAGTCATCAAGAACCCGAAGATGTGCGACGAAATCCGCGGCAAGGACAAGCTTGTCATGCTCTCACACAAAGAAGACTGGTCGCAGGTCAGCGACGATGTCATCTGCCCTTCAACCAACCTTGCCATGCCGATGGTCCCCCTGGCCATCTGAAAAAGTGGCGTAAGCTTCCAGCTTGCGATCTCCGTTGGCAGTCTGAAAAAGTGGCGTAAGCTTCCAGCTTGCGATCTCCGCTGGCCGTCTGAAAAAGTGGTGTAAGCTTCCAGCTTGCGATCTCCGCAGCACGAGCTGCAAACGCACGTCGTTGACTCTTCCTGAACATCAGGATTGATCGACCGGAAATTGCCCGAAGCAACGAGCGGTAAAGTAAGTGGGATAGGCTTCCAGCCTGTCGATGCTGAAATGACAGGCTGGAAGCCTATCCCACTTCAAGAGATCCGACACTTAGAGTCCGCTCAATGCTCAGACAATTGACGTCCTGAGGAGAGGGACGCTCGTCGTCCCCCGAGCGGTCGTCGGTGTCTACGCGGCGCGTTTTTACAATCCGATGTAAAATCTTCTGCACGCATCGGCGTGGCGGCGCGAGTTTCACGACGTGTCTTTGCCCCCAAGCGGAGCGCCGCGGCAAGAAAACTCCAGGTCCCTCACCCATCGCGCGATCCAGCCGGCCGCCATGTTTCACGGCACTGGCCTGGCCGCGCCGCTTCGGCACCGATCTTGCATTGTCTCCCCAATAGCAACTACCAACAGTTCAGTGTCCCGGGTTTTGAACGCCCCTTCTCATCGATGGTCCCATGTCGCGCCCCCTCTTCAAAATCGCTTTCGCAGCCACTTGCTTTGCTCTCCTCGATCACGGGGTCGGCCAAGCCCAATCCGGTTCGGCCATGACTCGCTTGCGGCCGATCGGATCGGCCAGCGCCGTGGACCGATTCCAGAATCAACGATCGGCCGCGGCCGCGACCAACGTTGTGATGCGAGCCACCGAGCCTCGGCCCACGACCGTTCGCAATGAGACCGCCTATTGGCAGCAGAATCAGGCCGTCCCGAGCGCCCCGGCGTCGGTCCGGCAGGTTTCCGCCAACCAGGCGCCGGTGCGGCAAACGGTCTGGATGCAATCTGGTTTCGATGCGCCGCCGCTGGCGGACTCGGGGATGTCACTGCCGGGCGAGGCGCCCAACGCGGGATTGCCCCAACCGGGCGCGAGCAGCGCGATTCCGAACTCGACGCCGTTCCCCGAAGCGGCCGCTCCGCCACGTGCCTTGCCGTCGCCGAGTAACTCCTACGCGCCCTCGCCGTCAGACCTGGATCAAATTCCACAGCCCTCCTTGGAAACCAATGCGTTCGCCAGGGCGGACAACTGCCGCCTGATCACACCACCGAGCACTTACATGGCGGCCAGCGCCTTTGCCGGCGGCTGCGGGCAAGTCATCCCGACGTCCTACTCGTCGTCGGTCTGCGGCCCGATCACCCAAGCCCCCGGCACGCTACCGGCGGAGATCCCTTCGACGGCCACGATTCCGCCCACGACGGTTTATCCGCCCACCACCACCCAACCGCTGGCGGTGCCCACGTCGGCCGCTCCGGCGCGTTCGCTGATCACGTTAGGGCAAGAAAACTACATGGTCCAAGTCGGCCAAGGGCTCTGGGGCCAGCCGGTCGCGTACGTCCCCGGCCAGGGTCTGCGCAACTGGATCCGCTACATTTTCCCGTGATCGGAAAACAGACGCGGAGTGCCCCACACACGGCTTGCACACTCAGGCGTCACTCGATAATCTACCGGCCCTGGAAAAGTGAACCTCGGCTGACCGAGACCACTCTTCACAGAGAACCAAGCGGATGTGGCGGAACTGGCAGACGCGCTAGATTCAGGTTCTAGTCCTCGATAAGGGGGTGGAGGTTCAAATCCTCTCATCCGCACTGGTATTCACGGGGTTTTTCGAAACCCCGTTTCTTCAGCCCAAGGCTTACTTTTGGGCGGGCGGTGGCAAATGGGTGGCACCGCCCGATTCCCGTTGAGTTGGCGATTGTGTTTTTCCAATCAGTCGACGCAAGAGTCACGGCATCCGATGGGGGTGCTCCACAACTTAACTCCAGCAGAATCCTTCCGGCCACCTCTGAATCTCGTTCCGCATCGAAGGCCGGATTGTCGTCAACGCTCTGATCGCTGTATGAGTCTAATTCGTGGGTGGTATTTCTTAACGGTCTTCTGCAAGACACGAACGAATTATCATCGACGTCGGAGCAGCGACTCAAGTCCGTCCTCCGCATTCAGCTGCGAACTTCGGTAGGCCGTGAGCATGGCGATGGGATCGATGAATCGCCAAGCGGGCAGGCTGGATGCGAAGACTGTCATCAACGCGCCACCACGTAGAGCCCAGAACACGAATCCGATTGAAAACACACTCATCCCCGCGCCGGCCACCCCGACGTAGACCATCGCCGGAGCCTCCTCCTGCTCCCGATAGTCGTCCCACTGCGCCCAAACAATCGCCTGTTCCAAGTCCTGACGCAGCAGACGCTCCAGCTGCACCAGCTCCGGTGAAAAGTCGCCCTGGGTCGGCAAGATACTCGATGGTGCGTTGTAGAGGCTAAAGATCTGTCGCGTTATTTCAACTTCCAATTCCTTCGGCAGAAGATCCACCGGGGAAGTGTCCACGTTCGCCCGACGCGCGTTTCCAACCGTTTCTACCGCTTGGGGCCCCCATGTGGCCGGCACGGTCGAAATGTCCTGGCTCGGCGATTCTTCGGCCGCATCCTCCACCAAGTCGTTCTGTGATTCGACCTCCGGCGATGTTCCCGAATCGTCCATGAGGGGCGATGCCGGCTGCGGATCCGTCGTCGGATCGGTCGTCGGATCCGTCAACGCCTGAGTAGACGGAGAGGTTGGCGGTCCGACGGCGGAAACGTCAATCGTTGCCTGGGCGATGTTGCTAAACAATGCCCCGTCAGTTAGTCGATAAAAGAACGAGTCTTGGCCAAAGAAGTTCGCATTGGGCGTGTACGTGAACGATCCACCGGGCTGCAAAGCAAACGTCCCATTGCTCGGCGGCGTCACGAGCACCAGCGCGATCGAATCGCCATCGACGTCCGTGTCGTTGAAAGTGACTCCCGACGTGTCGACCGAGAGCATTTGTCCGGGTTGCGCGGTAAAGCCCTCTCCGGTCGCCGTAGGAGCCTCGTTCACGTCGGAGACACTGACGGTGAAGACTCTGGTGGTGCTGGAACCGTCGGTGCTGAGGGCGCGAACGGTAATGTTCTCGCTCGAAGCTGTTTCAAAGTCCAGGGTTCCCGATACACGGACGACACCGCTAACGGGATCGATCGCGAAGCGGCCTCCGGCGTCGTCGTCTAACCAATAGGTCACACTGTCGCCGGAATCCGCATCACCGGCCAGTGCTGTCACGCCGACCACCGTACCCAAAGTCGAGTTTTCAGCCACGGTGTTGGTTGCCGAGTCGACATCACTGATCGCGCCGATTGAATTGTCGTTGACCGGAGTGATGGAGATCGTGAAAGTTCCGGCGACCGCAATCGCCCCATCTTCTCCACCGTCGGCCAGAGAAAAAGAGAAGGAGTCACCGGTGGTCTCGCTTCCGTCGTGGCTGTACGAGACATCACCGTTGTCCAGTTCGCCCTGGGTAAACGTGGCGCCCAGTCCCAACGGTCCGAACCCGGATAATGTCAAGCTTCCGTTGTCGGTCACATTGGTGACGGTGTAGACCAGTCCGGCCCCGTTGTCATCGACATCGACCGCCGCAAGCATGGCCGACGTGATTGTCTGCCCCAGCGCTCCTTCGGCCACCGTCGTTCCGGTATTCGTCGTCAGCGTCGGCGAATCGTTGACCGCTGTGATATCCAGCGTTGCACTTCCGGCCGTATTATCCGCCCCGTCGGTGATCGTGTAGCTGAAACTGACCGACGTGTCATCGTCACCGGCCGGTGTGTAATTCCAGGTTCCATCTCCGTTATCGAGCAGCGTTCCGGCACCCGCGCTGATCGCCAGTCCGGTTGCGGTCAACGAATCACCTTCGACGTCGCCCGCATTGGCCAACAGCTCAGCTTGAGTGATCGTCCGCGCCCCGCTATCCTCCACGATTGCAGTCAACACCACGGTACTGGTCGTCGGAGCGTCATTGACCGGCGTGATATCGAGCGTTGCACTTCCGGCGACGTTGTCCGTCCCGTCGGTGATCGTGTAGCTAA
The DNA here is from genome assembly GCF_002289565.1 of Rhodopirellula sp. SM50. Taxonomy (GTDB): domain Bacteria; phylum Planctomycetota; class Planctomycetia; order Pirellulales; family Pirellulaceae; genus Stieleria. The sequence goes on from NZ_NTFY01000086.1 coordinate 24,117, forward strand.
AGCTGACCGACGTGTCGTCGTCGCCGGCTGGTGTGTAGTTCCAGGTGCCATCACCATTATCGACAAGCGTGCCGGCACCCGCGCTGATCGCAAGCCCTGTCGCGGTCAACGAATCGCCGTCGGCATCTCCGGCTGCGGAAAGCAATTCCGCCTGAGTGATCGTTCTTGCTCCGCTGTCCTCCGCGATAGCCGTCAATACGACCGGGCTGGTCGTCGGAGCATCGTTGATCGGTGTGATATCAAGCGTTGCACTTCCGGCCGTATTATCTGTCCCATCGGTGATCGTGTAGCTAAAGCTGACCGACGTGTCATCGTCACCGGCCGGTGTGTAGTTCCAAGTCCCGTCGCCATTGTCGACCAGCGTGCCGGCACCAGCGCTGATCGCCAGTCCGGTTGCGGTCAACGAATCGCCCTCGACGTCGCCCGCATTGGTCAACAGCTCAGCTTGAGTGATCGTCCGAGCCCCGCTATCCTCCGCGATTGCAGTCAACACCACGGTACTGGTCGTCGGAGCGTCATTGACCGGCGTGATATCGAGCGTTGCGCTTCCGGCGACGTTGTCCGTCCCGTCGGTGATCGTGTAGCTAAAGCTGACCGACGTGTCGTCGTCGCCGGCTGGTGTGTAATTCCAGGTACCATCACCATTATCGACCAGCGTGCCGGCACCCGCGCTGATCGCAAGCCCTGTCGCGGTCAGCGAATCGCCGTCGATATCTCCGGATTCGGAAAGCAGTTCCGCTTGAGTGATTGTTCTTGCTCCGCTGTCCTCCGCAATAGCCGTCAAGACAACCGAGCTGGTTGTCGGAGCATCATTGACCGGCGTGATATCAAGCGTTGCACTTCCGGCCGTATTATCTGTCCCGTCGGTGATCATGTAGCTAAAGCTGACCGACGTGTCATCGTCGCCGGCCGGTGTGTAGTTCCAGGTACCATCACCGTTATCGACCAGCGTGCCGGCACCCGCGCTGATCGCCAGCCCTGTCGCGGTCAACGAATCACCTTCGACGTCGCCCGCATTGGCCAACAGCTCAGCTTGGGTGATCGTCCGCGCCCCGCTGTCCTCCGCGATTGCAGTCAACACCACGGCACTGGTCGTCGGAGCATCATTGATCGGTGTGATATCGAGCGTCGCACTTCCGGCGATGTTGTCCGTCCCGTCGGTGATCGTGTAGCTGAAACTGACCGACGTGTCATCATCACCGGCCGGTGTGTAATTCCAGGTTCCATCTCCGTTATCGACGAGCGTTCCGGCACCCGCGCTGATCGCAAGCCCTGTCGCGGTCAGTGAATCGCCGTCGATATCTCCGGATGCGGAAAGCAGTTCCGCCTGAGTGATTGTTCTTGCTCCGCTGTCCTCCGCGATTGCAGTCAATACGACCGGGCTGGTCGTCGGAGCATCATTGACCGGTGTGATATCGAGCGTTGCACTTCCGGCGACGTTGTCCGTCCCGTCGGTGATCGTGTAGCTAAAGCTGACCGACGTGTCGTCGTCACCGGCCGGTGTGTAGTTCCAGGTGCCATCACCGTTATCGACCAGCGTGCCGGCTCCCGCGCTGATCGCAAGCCCTGTCGCGGTCAACGAATCGCCTTCGACGTCGCCCGCATTGGCCAACAGCTCAGCTTGGGTGATCGTCCGTGCCCCGCTGTCCTCCGCGATTGCAGTCAATACGACCGGGCTGGTTGTCGGAGCATCATTGACCGGTGTGATATCCAGCGTCGCACTTCCGGCGACGTTGTCTGTCCCGTCGGTGATCGTGTAGCTAAAGCTGACCGACGTGTCATCGTCACCGGCTGGTGTGTAATTCCAGGTACCATTTCCGTTATCAACCAGCGTTCCAGCCCCCGCGCTGATCGCCAGTCCGGTCGCGGTCAGTGAATCGCCGTCGATATCTCCCGCGTTGGCCAAGAGTTCGGCCTGGGTGATCGTCCTGACTCCACTGTCTTCGGCCATCGCAGTCAGCACGACAGGACTCGTTGATGGAGCGTCGTTTACCGCGTTGATTGAAGTATCGAGGCTAGCTGAAGCAGCTGCGATGGCGGTTGTGCCTCCATTGGTCGTGGTGTCGACGTTGACACGCGTCTCGCTACCGGTCGTGTCCGAGAAGCCAGCGACATACGTGTTGTCCAATCCGCGAACCGTCAGACCGGTCGGTGTGCCGTTGTAATCACCGACTGGCACAAAACGAATCAATGTCGTGCCAGAAATTGCCAAGGCCGTGTTGTCATCGGCCACCGTGCCGATATCAAACCAGTTCGTGCCGCTGTTGGTTGAGTATTGCCACGCACCTTCGGTGACCGCGTTGGCCGTGTTGCCGATCACCGCGATGCCGCTCATGCTGGATCCAGCATCCACATCACCGAACTGGCCGCTGTAGATCGTCGACACTGCCTCGCCACCGGGAGCGATCGTGTCCTCATTGACCGCCGTTAGCAGGCCGTTGCCGAGTGTTGGAGCGTCGTTGATCGGCGTGACGGAGACTTGCGCCGTGACGTTGCCGGTGGATTCAGCGCCGCCGTCATCCTTGGCCACCACTTCAAGGGCATTCAGTGTGCCGACGGCATCCAGGGCCGGCGTCCAGTAAGCGTGGTTGGCGGAATCGATCGTGTCATTGGTTCCCGCGGCCCACGCGGTGGCCGTCCCGGCACTGGTGCCGATCTTGAGTGTGCCGCTGGTAACACTCTTGACGACAAAAGCATCCACGGTGCCATCGGCATCGGCTTCGTCGCCCTGTGCCATCAGTTCGGCCAGCGTCAGCTCGACTTCGTTGTCTTCATTGGTGGTGTCAATCACCCCACTGAAACTACTGAGTGTTGGAATCTCGTTAACCGGATTCACGGTGATGCTACTACTCGCGGTGGAATTGCTGAACGCGGTGCCGCCACCAGTGCCGGAGGATGAATAGGCGATCTGGAAGTCGTCAAGGAGAAACGTGCGGTTTGAGGCCGCACCGACGTTGACATAAAGCCGAATCCGCGTGTTGCCGGCGATCGACGACGTGATGTCGAACGACTCAGTTCCAACTCCACTGTTTGCTGACGTGTACGATTTCAGTGTGGTGTAGTTACTTCCACCGTCAGCGGAGATTTGCAACAGCACCTCTCCGTTGTTGAGTGAACTTGAATCATACGAAAAAGTCAACGTGGCTGAGATCGCGCCGCTAAGATCCGCCTCGCGATAAAGATGATCGCCTATCACGGCGGCGTTAACCTGTAATTGCGCCGTCTTCACCTGTAAATTGCCTTTGTCCGCGCCTGCGCCCCCCGCTTCACTCTCAACCCAATCGCTGGCCCAACTCGCAGTGCCGTCGTTATTGTTGTAAGCGATGCTGGAAAACTCATCGCGCAACGTGGAACTGCTGGTCACGTCCGCAGTCCCGCCGGCCGTTCCGCTGGTTTGGTCCCAGGCATGAAAGGTGATGCCGTTGGTCACGGTTCCATTCCAATTTGGATCTGGAACGAAACGAACGTAGGTACTGGCATTTGCCGCGAGCAGCCGTGCGGAACCAGAACCGACAGGAGCCAGCGCAGACCAGTTGGTCCCACCGTCTGTGGTGTATTCCCACGTGCCGTTGGTATCATCCACCGCAATCACGGCGATCCCCGAGGCCGATCCCGTGTCGGGGTCCGTGATTTGACTCGCAATCAAGTCTGAGACGAGGGTACCAGGGTTGCTGACCGGATCTTCGTCAATCGTCGTCAGGTCATTGGCACCGGCCAGTGTCGGCGCGTCGTTGACGGCAGTGATCGATGTGTCGAGACCGGCCGAGACCGCCGCGATTGACGTGGTGCCGCCATTGGTCGTGGTGTCGACGTTGATTCGTGTTTCAGCACCGGCCGTGCTGGAGAATCCGGCGACATAGGTGTTGTCCAATCCGCGAACGGTCAACCCGGTCGGCGTGCCGCTGTAATCACCGACCGGTACAAAGCGAATCAACGTCGTGCTAGAAATCGCCAAGGCCGTGTTGTCGTCGGCCACCGCGCCGAGATCAAACCAGTTCGTACCGCTATTGGTCGAGTATTGCCACGAACCCTCGGTGACCGCGTTGGCCGTGTTGCCGACCACCGCGACGCCGCTCATGCTGGATCCCGAATCGATGTCGCTAAACTGCCCACTGAAGATCGTTGCGATCGTTTCGCCGGCTGGATTCGCCGCGTCTTCGTTGACCGACGACAGCGTGCCGCTGTTGAGAACAGGAGCGTTGTTTGCATCCGCCTCGGTAATCGTGGTGCTCGTTGTGGCCACGCCTGAAGAATTGTCAGCCTGGAAATTGTCGATGTTCCAGCTGTCGCGATAATGCCCGCCGACCCCGTTAAAATTGCCGAGGAAAAAACCCCATTTGCCCGCGGAGGTCAATGCGTTATCGGTAGAAGACAGCACCTCGGATCCGTTGTGAAAGACCTTCTTGGTCGCATCGGTGATCACCAGCTTGAACGTGTCACCGGCCGCAATGGTTGCATCGATCGAGGCCAATTGCGTCGGCGTCCCAGCCTCCATTTTCCACAGGCTGATGCTATCGGCGCCATTACCGTTGGGGAGGATCCGCAGGTAATAGAAGTTGTTAATGTCCGCACTGCGCCCGAAAAGCCCGACAGGCTTCGTCCCGCTGTCAGTCTCGATCGCGGACAAAGTGAAACGGATCGTCTGGTCGACGCCAATCGGATCCGGACCGGCGGTGTAGGCCTGACCGGTATCGTTTTCTGAAGTGCCAGAGCCTCCTTTCACGACGTCAAGTGCCGCATCAATGAACGCTTCCGCATACGTGCTGTCGTTAAAGTATTGCGTCCATGAGACACCGGACTCAGGAGGATGCGCGGTGATGGGTGTGTTGGCCGCTTCCGTGAACGAGTCAGTGAACGTTCCCAGGGACGCCGTTCCGGCCGTTGCATTGGGGTTTGACAAGCTGGCGACGATTGTCTCGGTGCCCTCCGCCGCGGGGTCGTCGACAGCGGCTACCGTGAACGCAAAGGCGCCCTGCCCGGTGCCACCATTGAACGAGCTGTCAAAGGTGAGAGTGTCCGTGCCATCGAACGTGACTCCAGTTGTCGCAGCGGCGGCAGTGATGATGGCGGACACAAAGTCGTCGTAGTCTGTTCCCGAAACGGCGGTGCCCAGCGCGGTGATGTCGACGCTGGCAGTGGTAGCGCCGACCAGGGCGTCTCCGCCGAGTGTTACGGTAAACGTCGCCGTCTCGGCAAGGTCTTCCGAGATGCTTGGCGTCGAACTGATCGCGAAGTTGATGTGCGGCCCCGCAACAAACTCGTAGGCACCAATGTCAACCGTCGCGTCGCGCGCCGTGCCCCGCTGATCGGTCGTCGGGGCTCCGGTATTGCTGCCTTCGTCGATACCGCGACTGCCGAACAGCAAAGCATGCGTCAAGGTTGGTCCGCCGTTATCAGCAAGTGCACCCAATGCCGGCGCGATGCCGGTGTAATCGCTGCCGATCCAGCCGCTGCTGGTTCCAACGTTTTCAATCAGGTTGTTGCCGAGTGAGGCAAACGCCCCGCTGGCATCGGCTGAGCTAAGATTGCCCGCGACAATGGAGTTGCGAATCGTGGTGGTGGCGGCGCCGCCGGTTTCGTGGACGCCGCTCCCGGAACTCGCCGAATTGTCGGTGACGGTGACATTTTGCAGCGTCATGTTTTTGGCGTTGTAGATCCCGCCGCCGTTGCCGGGAGTACTATTTCCACTCAACGTCGTATTCGTCGCGGTGAAATTGGAACTCGTCCCAGAATTCCAGACTCCACCGGCATTGCTTTGACCGATGTTGTTACTGATGGTCACACCAAACAGAGTGGCGACACCATCGTTATAGATACCTCCCCCGTCTGCAGTCGCTGTATTGTTATCGATCGTCACGTCGGTCAGTGTGAGGGTCCCGCTGTCGTTGCGAATGGCCCCGCCGAGACTTCCCAGGTTGTTCGTCATGACGACGTCGGACAGCGTGACATCGCTCGCAAAATCAAGTTTCAGCCCGCCTCCGTGGTTGAGGAGATCTCCGCCCTGAATGGTCAAACCTGAGATCGCAACCGTAGCACCGCTGACATCCAAAACACGATCGGTCGTGCCCGCCGCGGCGCCGTTGCCACCGCCGTCAATGATCGTGGTGCCGACACCGGTTCCGATGATCGTCAGGTCGTCGTTGATGTCGAGATCGCCGGTTGCAGCGTCGTCTTCTCCCGCGCCCGTCAATGTGAGCGAGTAGGTGCCCGAGGAAAGCTGAATCATGTCGGCACCGGCTGTGTTATTGGTCGCGATGATCGCTTCCCGCAGCGAGATTTTGCCGTCCGTTCCCTTGTCCGTCAGTAGGTCCGTGACAGTCATCGTCGAGGGACTTGAGGTATCGACGACGTCGTTTGCCGTGTCGACAATCAACACGCTGACCGCTTGAATGTTCGAGGAGAACTCGGAGGTCGATCCGTACGTGCCACCGATGTTGATCACCGTTGCGGTCGACGTCACGTACTGACCGACTGCCAACGGCGTGGCAAAGGAGGAAACGAATTTTGCGTCGCCTGCGGAGTCGGTGAAAACGGTGGTGTAACCGAGATAGGTTTTGCCTTCACCGTTACCGGACGCTGCGACGTCGGTTCCATAGAACTCGAGGCGAACGGTTGTGTTGGCGGTTGTATTGAGCGAGCCCGCCACCGCTACTTGACTTCCATCCGTTCCAGCTGATGTCAGGACCGCGTAGTTTTGCAACCCGTTTGCACCGCCGTCCCCGTCGCCGGTGTCGTTGGTCTGAACGCCACTACTGCCCAAATCAATTCCAAGCCCACCGTTGGAATAGATCGTGTTTCCGATCACGGAAGTGCCGGTGCCGCTAACGACATTGACTCCATCCAATGCGTTGAAAGCGATCACGTTCCCGGCACCACTCTCCGTCCCACCGATCAAATTCCCCGTCACCGTGTTTTGGACTTCAACCCCGTCATCGGAGCGGTTTCCCCGGTCGAGTGTTCCGCTGATGTCCGTTCCGATGAAGTTGCCTTGAACTGTGTTGTTGCTCGAATTGATTTCGATGCCTTCATAGTTCATCGAAATGACGTTCCCGGCGTTCGTTTCCGTTCCGCCGATCGTCGTGTTGTCCGCGCCCGCCAAGACGGCGATCCCGACGTCGCTGTTGCCCGCACCCGTGCTGCCATCGGCGTCAAGGCCGATGATGTTACCCTGGATGATGGTCCCAGTTGCGCCCGTGCCCGCCAAGTTGATTCCTTCGTTCCCGTTGTTGGTAATCACGTTCCCATCGTTGGCTCCCGTGCCTCCAATGATTGTTCCCGATCCAAACACGTTGATCCCCGTGTTCGAATTGCCGACACCGGTCGATCCGACACCGGTCGTCCCGATCCAGTTGCCGGCGATCGTGATGTTGTCGGCCCCGGAGTTGATTTGAACGCCGTAGGCACCAAACCGAGTGATCATGAACCCGCGCAATTCGCTTCCGTCGCTGTTGCTGTCAAACACGAATCCTGATCCACTGCCGCCATTTCGATCGATACGCACAACGGGGTCATTTAAAAAGTCAGGCTCCGTCGAAGCGTCGATCACGACCGTGTCGGAGATCGTCGGCAGCGCGGACGACAGGTTGATCACGTGAATTCCGCCACCGGCAATGTTGAAATCGATCGTGTCCGCGCCGCCGTTGACATTCGCATCCAGGATCGCCTGCCGAAGCGAGCCCGCTCCGCTGTCGTTCGTGTTGGTCACGGTGTAGGTGGCCAGGGTACCGAGCCAATTGGATCGGGCACTGTGCTCAAATGCGACTTGGGTCTCAATCACACCGGTTCCGTATTCCAGGTCCCAGTCACCCCCCAATGTTTCATTACCGGTCGCATCATCACTCGCCGCGACGTCGCAGTCACAAAGTGCGCTGATTGAATCGATCAGCGCGCGGCCTGCATCGGTACTGGCGAGGTCACAACCGTAAATCAGCAAGTCCGCGTTCGCGTCCAAGGAACCAGCCCAAGACGCGATCTCGCCGGCGTAGCCGTCCGCAGTGTTCACATCAAGTCGCGTATTGCCGAGCTGGATACCCTGTCCGTCGCCGTGACTTAAAATGTGGATCGCATCAATCCCCGACGTCTCGTTTAAAACGCGGCTGATCTGACTGACCCCGTCTTCGCCGGATGATAAGTGGACGATCAACCATTGGGTGCCGTCAATGGAGTTGTCCCGCAGTCCGGCGAGCAGCGTATCCGTGTCGTCCACGCCCGCATCCACAAAGACGACTTCCAACGGACGCGACGCATCAAAGTTCGGCGTCTCAATCAACTCGTTTGAATTGAGATGATCCGGATCTGATACGCCTGCCTCTGCGAGAGGCGTGCCCGACAACTCGTCCGCCGAACTCGGCGGCCCTGGTTCGAGCATCTTGACCAACATTGCATCAAGCATTTCGGCATCCGGATTCCCGAACGACTCGACAGCATCAACACCGTCTGCACTCAGCAAAATCCGATCTTCCAGACGGTAGAATTCGAAGATTCGATTCGACCGGCTCGTGGACACGATTTTGAGACCTTCTGTCTGATTTTGGGGCAAGTCGATGCGCTGCCGCACGGGTTGCATTCAACGCATTTGAACTCGAAAGCATACGTCGGTAAAAAAACAAGTTGACGCCGAATGTCCGGCCATGGAGCAATGCGGGGAAACCCTCACAGCAAACAATCATGATGCAAGGATATCCGTGTCTTACAAAATGAGATCCGCTCCATAATCGGCTGGCAGCGTTGGCAACGTCGATTCAATGTGGATTTACAGATTCAGGTTCTAGTCCACGACAAGGGGGTGGAGGTTCAAGTCCTCTCATCCGCACTGGTATTCACGGGGTTTTCGAAATCCCGTTTCTTTTTGCATGCCCTTCGCCGGGCTCATGTTGGCAATGTGGCGGCGTCTTTGATTGACGTCGTGTGCCAGCAGTCGGTGAGCGGACTCCAGTGATGATCGATGTACCGGTCCCGTCATTTTGGATGGTGATCCGCCCCTGTGCTGGAGCGATTGCGACCAGGACGATCTCTTGGCGACCAATCATCCCAACCGCCCGACGCGGTTGGCCCGCTGGCACGACGATTGCTCCCCTGCGTTTCGGTCATACGATTTCCGCAAGCGAATGAGCAACGATGGACTTTTTAAAGAAAACCTTCGCCGATTTCTCCAAGGACCGCTGCACCACGTTAGCCGCGGCGCTGGCCTACTACACCGCATTTGCGCTGCCGCCCTTGCTGTACTTGCTGTTGACGATCCTCACGTTCGGCCTGTCCGTGATGTACGACAGCGAAGCAGCCGAGCAGAAGGCTCAATCCATCCTTCAGAGCCAGGCTTCCGAAATGATCGGCAACCCGACTGCGACTGAAGAGATCGGAACGATCCTCGAGAACAACGAAAACGCGAGCGGAAAATGGTGGAAAACACTTCTCAGTTTCGCCGGAATTGTCGTCGGTGCAACGGGAGTTGTCGCGGCGCTGCAGGCCTCGCTCAACCAGGTGTGGGAAGTCAAACCCGACCCGGAGCAGGCCGGTTGGAAAGACATGATCAGCAAACGCGTCCTTTCATTGGGCATGATCATCGGACTGGGTTTTCTGCTGCTCGTCTCGCTGGTGATCTCATCGGTCCTGCAAGGCTTTAGTGAGATGATCGGCGTCTCCGGGACGATGGGAGAAGTTGTCAACTTTGTCGTTCAGGCCCTGGTCGTGTTCGTGATGTTCGCCGCGATTTTCAAATACATGCCGGATGCCGTCGTGCGTTGGAAAGACGTCTTTGTCGGAGCGGCGATCACCACCGCATTGTTTCTGGTGGGGCGATTCGCCATGCAAATCTATTTCAATTACAGCGAACCGGGCGCTCAACTGGGATCCGCGGCAGCCTCTATTGCTGTGCTGTTGGTGTGGGTCTACTACACCGCAATCATCGTCCTGTTGGGAGCCGAAGCGACACAGGTGTATGCCGTGACCTATGGTAGCGGAATCCGGCCGGAAGCCGATGCTGTACGCGTCGTCGAAACGCTGAAACGCCCCGGTGAAGCTTCTTCTTCCTGATCGATGGGCGGCGTCTGGAAGGGTGGCAAGACGCTTGTCACCGATATTGATCGGCTTAAGTGGGCATGAGACATGCCCATCGATTTTCCCGAGCCGTCCGTCGCAAAGAATACCCGCGGATAGCAGCGCGAACCCACGGATGATTGGCACGACGTCATGCGTGGAGGCCACGCTGCCATCGGTGGGTTTCGTGCCCGTCTGATCGCTCCTCAAGCGACAGCCGGCGTCCTATTCCTTTTGACAACCGCAACCCGGCTGCTGGGGACGTCGATTCTTTTACTGCAGGATTTGGCAACCGAATTAGATTCTCTCCCTCGGGGAGAGACGGCGTTTGCGCAGCAAGCAAACGCCAGAGAGGGCCGGCGCTGTGAACGTTTTAGCGACTTCCGTTAGGATCAAAGCCGTCACTTATACAATTGACGTCCCGTGCAGCCTTGAATGTTCGGGTTGCGTTTTTCGATCTCACCGGATCACACCTGGGATGCCTAATACGCAACGCACGAAAAGTAAGTGGGATAGGCTTCCAGCCTGTCGCTGCGGAAATGACAGGCTGGAAGCCTATCCCACTTCAAGAGATCCGACACTTCTATTCCGTTCAATGCCACCTGGAGTGCCACGAACAGAGTGGGTTTTGTTCGTGGTAGGTCGCACTCACGATTCCAGCAGGTTAAGCGTCACTTCTTCGGGTTGGCGCCCGTAGGCTCGCGCCAAACGGCTGATATCGCTGAGGATCAGAAACAAAAAAAACCTCGCCGGGGTTTCCGGCGAGGTTGACGAGATCTCAAGTCCGCGACGAATCAGTTGCTCGCGGTATCGAACAGGCGAGTGGGTTCCTCGCTGGTGACTTTGCTTTTGAGCGATTCGCTTTGCAGTGTCGCTTCAAATCGCGCGCTCCCCGTACCGGTGGGTTTCGCCGTCACGGTGTACTCGACTCGGTCGCCCGGCTCCATCGACTTGATCGGAGCAAAGGTGATGGTGTCGCCTTCGTTCTTGACGTCCGTGGGCCCCTCGGCCGAATCGAACTTCAAGTTACTGGGAAGTTTGGCACTCAGCTGAACGTCCTGGTCGGGCGCCTCACCTTCGTTCCAAACCGTGATCAGGTATTGGACCTTGGATCCATTTTTCACCGGGTCTTCGTCATCGATGACGGCAATTTGCAGTGCGGGCAGACGAACGACCGTTACCGTCGCCATTGCGGTTGCGGTGGTCTTTGCTTCCGCTTTGGCTTGGTCTTCGACTGAATCGATGCTGCAGACATAGCTGGCTTGTACTTCTGTGGGCAAGTCTTCCAGATTGTCGGTTCGCACCGCGTAGGTGAACTCCGCAGTCTGTCCGGCATCCAAACGATCGATCACGAAGGACTCGCTATGCATCTCCATCTTTTCGCTCTCGGACTTCTTCTGACCCTTTTTCTTCGATTGCGGGTCTAGTTTCGTCGCCAGCGTGGGCTGCCCTTGCTTCTGCTTTTTCGCCGACGACTTGTCGTCCGACGAAGATTTCTTCATTTGATAGTCGCTCAAGTCAACCAGGTTTGCACCCGTTGGCCAATTGACGGTCACATCGACCGATTCGGCGGCAACGTTCCCGGTGTTGGTGATCGTGGCGGTGAACGTTGCCAGACCATCGCCGTAGATTCGCGATGGGCCGGTCACGCGAGCGTCGAGATCTGCGGCGATGACCTTGGTCGTCGTCTTTTTACTGCGGCTTTGCAAATCATCGTTGTCCGCTTTGGCGACTGCGCGGCTGGTGAATTCACCTGCTTTTTGTGCGTAAACGCGAGCGACGAACTGACGGGTTTCGCCGGCTGCCAACCCATCGACGGGGAAAGACAGTTCGTGGTTCCCATCGATCGTTGCCAACCCTTCACCCAGGGAATCGGTGACGGTGAGCTTGCCGAGGTCGCCGCTTCCACCGTTTTTCACTTCGTACGTCAGCTCGATCACTTCGCAGCGGCTGACTTCCTTGGGAGCCGTCTTGGTCAGCTCGAGATCGGGCTTGACAATCTGGGACGTCAAGCACAGAGCCGGCGTGTAGCTGGCGATTTCGAGGCAGCTGCGCAGCTCACCTTCTTCGTCGGCAGTGGCGGTGACGACGAAGACACGGCTGTCACCGGGTTGTAGCGTGGAGATCGCAAACTGATCTTTCGATGCTTTTGCGTTCTTATCCGATTTGCCTTTCGCTTTCTGCGAATCGCTGTCGCCGGAAGATTTTTTCTTGCCGTCTTTCCCGCTCTTGTTGCGGTCTTGCGAGTCTTGACGCTGTTGGGAATCCTGGTTGCCTTTCATCGAAACGGATTCGATGGTCAGGCCTTTTGCTTTGCGTTGTTGCAGTTTGATGTCGTGCAAAACGACGTTGTCGGAACTATTGATGACTTCGACTTCATAAGTGAACTCTTCTCCGATTCGAGACTGATCAGGCATGTCAGCTTTGATCGTCAGCAAGCCATCGCCGGTTCGAACGGACTGCTGGGCGAAAGCGGTCCCCAAGGCGGATGGAATGATCACGGCGAGAGTGCAGGCGATCGCAGACGCGATGCCACGGACGTTTACGGGCATGGTAATGTCCTACGTTAACGAGGGAAGAAAAATGTGAGCGACCCGATCGCTCATCAGGGTGGCGTGACATCCAAGCAATCACCATGCCGCTCAAGCCTTTTTGGTGAGTTTCTGTTTAGTCTTAACGCATCAACGTTGGTACATCCGCGATGAATCGTGTCGGGTTCGGACGCATTGATCCGAGGTATAGATCAGCGCCCGTTGCCATCGAAACCGTGCTGCCTAGACCGCTTCGGCAATCGGCTCGTCTTCCTTCAGCGGCTCACACGGTTGCCCGGGCAAACACGGGTCTTCGCCTAAGACGACCGCAAGCGGGTAGGTCACGTTAAAACTGGCGAAGACCTGGCGCATCACGATCAGCAAGGGAACCGACAGAAAAATCCCCGGTATGCCCCACATGAATCCCCAAAACGCGACGGCGACCAAGACCACCAACGAACCGACCTTGAGTGACTTGCCTAAGATCGCTGGAGTCACAAACTGACCTTCGACAGCGGTCGTGATCCAAAAACTTGCTGCCATCAAAGCCGCCCGGGAAAAAGAGTCAAAAGCCGTTCCCGCTGCAACAAAAACGACCAGGGTGCCCGCTATCGGACCGAGGTACGGAACAAAGTTGAACAACATCGCCATCGCTCCCCAAAGATACGGAGTCGGCATACCGACGATCCACATCACCAGGGTAACAGCGAGCCCCAGCCCAAGGTTGATCAGCGTAATCTGACCGAGGTAACGGCCGACGCTTTCTTGAATCTCGCCAACCGTTTCTAACACCTGATCGCGCTTTTCTTGGTCCTGCAACACCATCAATACTCGGTTGAGAACGTCATCGCCGTTGCACAACATAAAGAACGTCAGCACACCGATCGCCGCGACGAACGCCAAGACGTGACCGGTCTTGTTGATCAGATATTCCGGGTCCACAATGCTGGGTTTCTCCACCGAAACGGTGACTTCAGCGGACTCCCCCTGCAAACCCGACGTCGCCGTGTCGAGCTGTTCTTCCGCGCGATCCACCGTCGTCAGGGGTTCGGCCACCTGGTCAAATTTCTCACGCAACCTGGTGACACTCTCGGGTGCATCGGCGAGCCAGGTTTGAAGTGGCGTGTAGAGTAGAATTGCCGCCAAGGCGACGACTGAAAAGAACACCAGAATCACCGTCGCAGACGCAACCGTCTGGCTCAATCCGATACGACACAAACGCACCACGCCCGGGCGCAGCGTCAGATAGGCGACCAACGAAATCGTCAGCGGCACCAACAAGCTGCTTGCAACATAGATCGCGCCCAAGACCAGGATGACTGCGATGCAGATGACCCACGGTGAATGAGAAGTGGGGGCTGGTGCCCGCCCTAGCCGATAGCGATTGGAACTGACCTCATAACGGGGCAACCGTGACTCCGCAGCCCGATCTTGTCGTTGGGCGTCTTTCATTCGACCGGCTCCATCGAATCCCATTTCACTCCCTTGGCCGTCACAGTGACGAGACGCAACGATGGTTTCGACGATCGGCGTTTTTGCGGTATCGGACTCATCGTGTTCCCTCATCTCATGGATCGGCATGTTCGTCGGGCTTCGGATGCCGACGGGAGTCTCGCTGCGTCCACCCGGAGATTGCAAACGATGTGCCGCGGGGTGCCCCGGGATTTTTGTCGCGATGCAAACGCTCAGAGCTGACGCAAAGTCAGTGGATGATTGAGAGCTTGTCCAATGGCTCCGATCGTAGCCAGCCGATCGCGGAACCCTGGCAGACCGATCGATGAAGGACAGCGTCTACGCAGCGCGGATGTTCAAAACCAACGCAACGTCGGTGCAACTTCCGTCATCGTGATCGCTATCGAACCAGTCGACCGATGGTCTTGACGAGGCAACGCCGTTTGGCACACCGCTTGCGACAATTCCTACCGACTCGAACAGAACGCTGTCTCTCGGAACGTGCCGAAGCGTCGGCGACTTTGAAACTCGATTCCCAATAGGAACGACGATGAAAACCTTATTGACAATGCTGACCGCTGCCATCGGATTGACGTTTGTCGGCTGCGACGACTCCGTCTATGACGAGCGAGCCGAACAGGTGCGAGACACCTCTCAAGACGTCGCCGCGGAGGTTCGCGACACTTATGACGCTGCGGCCGAAAACGTCGAAAACCGGTACGAATCGGCACGACCGTCTCTTGAGGAATCCGCTGACCAACGAGCCGAAGAACTCGAAGATCGCGGCGAGACCATTGCGGACCGCGTGGAAGACGCCGGTGAACGCCGTGCTGACAATCTCGAAGAACTTGATGACGAAGACGTCGTCACCGAAATCGAGTAAATCCGTCGACAGTTGAGATAAGAAACAGATGCCTTGCTGCGGACCTCCGCCGAGGCTTGACGACAATGATTGAACAGCCGGCAATTTTGCCGGCTGTTTTTTTGTTTCGACGGCCGCACTCTTGTCGACTCGGTGGATGCGTTTGACTCGTCGCGGTGCTTTGAATTGCAAGGCTCAATCGGCACCGTTGCGAACGTCGCTCGTGCACGGATCGCCCCTGCACCCGTTTGACCACGTTGAACGATAGCCCCTCACCGACTGTGGTGTATCAGTCCAGAACACGGCGTCACGCCTCTCACAGAAGCGTTGGCACACCACTTGCGAGTTATTCATGTAACTCACCCCACTACTCGCATGAAGGAGTTTGAGAATGATTCAAACCACCAAAGGCGTGACCAGCGGAAATCCGGATGCGACGGTCGCACCTGATAACGCGGCACCCCAACAGAAACACCAGGGCGCGGACTACGCCAAACAAAGGGCGTCGGAAGTTTCCGCGACCGCGAAGCAGGCCGCATCGGCCAAGCAAGAGGAGCTCAAGCGGCAAGCTGCTGAGGTGGCCGACGCCGCCAGACAAAAGGCGAGCGAAGCTGCTGAGCAAGCAAAGCAATCCGGTGCTCAGTATGCGCGAGAAAAAAAGACGCGACTCGCAGAAGAGATCGGAGTCTTCAGCGGTGCGATCCGCAAGGCTTCCGGAAAGTTGCACGACGAGCAACATGATTCGATCGCGAGCTACGTCGACGCAGGCGCCGGGCAACTGGACCAATTTCGTCAATCACTCGAATCGAAAGACATCGGAGAGATCGTCGACGACGTTCAAGACTTCGCGCGGCGTCGGCCCGAGATCGTCTACGGCGGGCTGTTCGTTGCCGGCTTGGCCGCCATGCGTTTTCTAAAGGCGTCCAAACCCGCCCGCCAGCGAAAGGTCAATCCTCACGATCTGTCGCACCACGACAATCGACCACCTGCGGCGTTCGGCCATGCCCCCTCGAGCCATCCCCAACCGCCCCGGCCCCAGTCGTCGGTCGATCACCAGGGGCACACCACGTTCGACCAAATGGGAGGACCCACGTCATGAGTACCGGATACCAAACCAACGGAACGAACCGTGTCGCTGATTCCGATATCAACGACCCTCGTTCGCTGAGCGACCTGATCAAAGAACTTCGCGACGAGTCCGTCGCGTTGGTCCGCGAAGAAGTCGCACTCGCGAAAACGGAGATGAGCGAAAAGGCAAGCGTTGTCGGGCGAAACTCGGCCTTGCTGATCGTAGGCGGTGCTGTCGCGCACCTCGGACTCATCTTTCTCTTACTCGCCGTCTCGTACGGTTTATACGTCGCGATCGGGTTGGCGGGACTACCGGTTCATGCCTTGTGGATCGCTCCGTTGATCGTCGGACTTGTTGTCGGCGGCATCGGGCTGGCAATGTTTGCTAAAGCAAAAGAGACACTGGCCAACTTCTCACCGATGCCCGAACGAACGAAACAATCTTTGAAGGAGGACAAGCAATGGCTACAAGCCAAAACCAAGTGAACAAGAATGGTCACCACGACAACAGGACTCACGTCAACCGCGTCCCCCCGACCGACGACCTTGAACATCGCGATAGCGGTGAAATCAAGCAACGGATCGATCAGACACGCGGTGCAATGGATGAAACGCTCGATGAACTTGGCGAACGGTTAAACCCCCGCAATCTCCTCGATGACGTCATCTCCATTTTCCGCAGCCCCCAGACGCGTGATACTGCTAAACGTGCAGGTGATGCCGCGAGCGACTTTGCCGGTAATCTCACTCGACAGGTCAGTGAAAACCCGATCGGTGCGACCCTTGTCGGCGCCGGGTTGGCTTGGCTCGCGCTGGGCAGTCGTCGTGACACGACGGACCACGACCCATTTCCGTCGACGCGTCGCGGTGATCGGTACATCGACGATGATGCCGAAATGATCGACTTCGACGAGCAACCGTACTACACCGAAGACGATCTGTTGCTCGACCCCCGTTACGACGGCAGTCGGCATCAAGCGGAGATCATCGTTCCGGAAAGTTTCGACGACGATGAGAGTTCTCAGAGCATGTTGCGAAAGGCCGGCGATCAAGTGTCGTCTGCCGCATCCACCGCTGGCGATACTCTCGGCTCCACCTGGGAATCGACCAAGGCGGGAGCCTCCTCGGCCGCCGACTCCGCGTCGGACGCCGCCAGCAATGCCGGCAATGCGGTCAGCGCAGCGGCGTCTTCGGTCGTCGACGGTGCCAAATCCGCCGCAGCGTCGGTAGGCGAAGCAGTTTCGTCGGCAACAGCGTCGACCAGCGAAGCATCCCGCCGCGCGTACTTGCGTAGCCGTGCCGCCGCACGCGATGCGGCTCGCGCGACTCGACGGGTCGGGCGACAGTCAGGACGACACCTCTCCAACGCGACCTCCCAGACCGGAGACCAAGTCGCACAGGTGTACGATCGAACCGCCCGCCGGGTTCAACGTGCCCATGACGAGACGCCGTTGGCGCTGGGATTGGGAGTCCTCGCGCTCGGTGCAATTGCCGGCGCCCTGATTCCACGAACCCGTCGCGAAGATGAGTGGATGGGCGAACAGTCCGACGCGATGATGCGTGAGGCTCAACGCCAAGCCGAACGGGCAGTCGATCGCGGTCAAGAGGCCGTCGAAAACACAGTGGAAGCCGCCAAGCAATCCGCGCAGTCGCAAGGATTGACCGGGGATAGCCTCGCCGAACGAGCAACGCGCGTCGTTGAGAAGGCGTCCGAGTCGATCCGAGACGCCGCCAAGGAAGAAGGGTTGCACCCAGAGCAACTGAAAGACGATGCCGAGACGGTGGCGGAAGACGCCAAGCAACAGGCGATGACGGAAGGGGAGGATGCCAAGCAGGCCGCCAAGGCTGAAGTCGAAAAGGTAGACAAGGATGCCAAGCAGGCGATCGACAGTTAGACCGCCGGCGGCATCCGCGACAACGATCCCAGCGAATGAAAACAGCCAGCGCGCGACCCACGTCGTTCGCTGGCTGATTTTTTTCGTAGGCCGGGTGAATACAAGAGACGGCGATTCAATGACTAAACAACGCACGAAAAATAAGTGGGATAGGCTTCCAGCCTGTCGATGCTGAAATGACAGGCTGGAAGCCTATCCCACTTCAAGAGATCCGACACTTCTATTCCGCTCATTGCTAAGCGGAACAATGCGCCGCGACGCGTGAGCCGCCGCGGCTCCTCGGTGTGTCTTCACGCAGCGGTTCCGGCCATTGAGCCGTTGATAATGTCCATCGTCTGCGTCAGCGTTCGGCGATTGCATGATCGATCACCCTGTAATGTTCATCACTCGATAGAGATGACCGATTCTATTTTGCGACAGCCTAGAAATGAATTGCGACGCGGAAGACACGCTGTTGACTGGACACTTTTGTTGGACGCTTTGAAAGACTCCGAATCGCAAAATGAAAAGCCGATAATTTTCTCATTACCGGGTTGTGATTCCGGGCCTGTATCAATCTGTAGCGGTACCAGATTCGCCTTACTGGCATTTCGCTCGATTGGGGGTGGCAGCTTACTGCTTGCTTGGTGAATCACCATCTGATTAGTCTTCTGCGGCTAGCTCTTTCACGATCGAGAGACCCCACAACTGCTCGGGTAGGCGGTTCCCGCGGGCAGAGGCTTTTTCGATTCCTTGTCACTGTAGCTGGCCATTTGCATCTTGTTTTTTAGTCTTTTTCCCAAAAAGCTTTCGGTCAGAAATTGATCGAAAGGAGAGGATCCGCATGAAGGTCAGAACACTGAACCGTGGTTTCACACTTGTCGAGTTATTGGTGGTGATCGCCATCATTGGCATCCTTGTCGGTTTGTTGCTTCCCGCTGTTCAAGCCGCTCGAGAGGCGGCCAGGCGAATGAGTTGCAGCAACAACTTCCGGCAGATCGGACTGGCCATTCATAATTACCACTCGGCGTACAAGCAGCTGCCTCCGCATGGAGGAGGCACCAAGGGTCCGCATGCCGGGCGTGCGGCGAGCGATGTTCGCGGCAACAACCGGATCGAGTTGTCCGCACTGGTCGGATTAACCGCCTTCTTCGAACAACAGGGACTCTGGGATCAGATCAGAAACCCATTCCAAACCGTTGACTCGTCCGGAAACACGAAGACCTACAACCCGATGGGTCCCTGGCCAGGCATGCCGTTGTCCGCCCATTTGTCGCAGGGCAACTACGATCCTTGGCTGACCGAAATTCCGACGCTGCGATGCCCGAGTGATCCGGGTGTTGGACTTCCAGCCTCCGGCCGAACGAACTACGCGTTGTGCACGGGCGATTCCTGTGACACCGGGTATGGCGGCGCGTTGAACCGATTGACCGGAATTCGACAGTCTGGTGGAACGCCACCGATGTATCAGCGCGTTCAAGCGTCACAGCGGGGCGCGTTCGCCGTCCAACTTGATTCCAAATTCAGAGATATCCTGGACGGACTTTCCAACACGATCTTTATGGGCGAGATCGCGACGGACCTCGGCGATCGAGATTCCAGAACCCATCTGCTCGACTCTTCCATCAACATTCTGAACATGGGAGGCAACATCCACTGTCGACAAAGTCTTGACCCGGATCGCCCGCAATTCTGGTCGAGCACGCCTGCCCCCAACCGGTTGGCCGGCAGCGCCGAAGAAAAACGCGGGTTCAAGTGGTCGTCGCTGCTGCCGCTGTACACGCAAATGCTGACGATTTTGCCGCCCAATTCCGAACTGTGTGGCAATTCCAACGCCGTGTCGATCGTCGTCGCCCCACCGAGCAGTCGCCACCAAGGCGGATGCCACGTGTTGATGGGCGACGGTGCGGTCACCTTCGTGACCGATTCCATCGAAGCGGGAGATGTCAGCCGGGGCCAAGTGGGGATCCATGCACAACACACCGATCCCGATTCTGTGCCCGGCATCGAGAGCCCTTACGGTCTGTGGGGAGCACTCGGAACGCGAGCTTCAGGTGAAGTCCTCAAAGACTTCCCATGATCCACGCTGTCCCATCGCAAACCACTTACCACTTCCTAATGAGAATGATTTCAACCATGTCATCAACCATCAAACTCCTCTCGGTGCTGTTGTGCGCCTGCTGCATTTTCGGATGCAGCGAAAAGGCTCCAACGGTCTCAACCAACTCGAACGAGATTGAAGCCTTCCTAGCCGACAATCCAGAATTGGACATCAGCATGGAAGAGCTGGATGCGCAACCGGAACCGGGGGCGGGCGCGGAGGGCGAGTAGCAGCCGCGGTGAGGGTATCGCAGGAAAGCACAGCACCGTTGCTAAATGGATCGCTAAATGGATCGCGACCTGGCAAGACTGGGTCGTCTTGCAAAAAACCAACGGTGAGCCAATCAAAGCGAGCCTGAACCAGCTACACGACGAAGACCGCC
This sequence comes from Rhodopirellula sp. SM50, assembly GCF_002289565.1. Classification (GTDB taxonomy): domain Bacteria; phylum Planctomycetota; class Planctomycetia; order Pirellulales; family Pirellulaceae; genus Stieleria. Next base: position 44,422 of record NZ_NTFY01000086.1, read on the forward strand.
AATGGGCCGAGACGGCAAACTGAATGAAGCGAGGGGCGCCGCGGGGCCCCTCGCTGTCACTTCCGGGCGTCCATCGACAATCCCAAAAGCGATGTGGATTCCAGTTGCGACACTCAGCGACTGCCTGCGACGGCTTGACCGATCGATTCGTACGGCGCCGGCGGTTGGTCGATTCGATAACTGTCGGGGGAAAGCAACGGCAGAAGGATTTGAAGCTCTTCCGCGTCGATCAATCGATCGTCGACTTGGTGCGACAGCAATTGCATGGCGTCTGCCCTGGCGAAATAGTAGGCCGACAACGTTTGTGTGTATCGATAGCTTGCCAGCAGCACTGTCGTCAGGTAGAGCAGCAGCACCACCACACCGACACGAACGGCCAGCAGGGTTACCCAAGGTTGATTTGCCCAGTCGGACTGCGTTTGATTGACTTCCAGCAGCGCGTCCGAGATCCGCTTTTCGGCTTCCAATAACTGCTCCGTCGTGGCCAAGCGGTTTTTGGCTTCGTCGTCCAACTGGACGAACATTCGGTCCATCTCGCGTTTGGCATCCTCGTACAGCGGCTTCAACGGCAACAATTCTCCCTGCAACGTTCGAACCGCCTGTTCCTCATCGCCGCCGCCGATCGCCAGACTCAACTGCTCCAGCGACTTGGTCAAAAAGGGGAGATCGATTCCGCCTGTCCGCATCTGTTGACCGGCCAGCCGAAACACTTCGGCGGGAACCTTGGTCGCCGTCGTTCCCTCGATGGCGTGATACTGAAACGAATCGAAAGGATACCGCTTGTCGGTCGGCTCGGATGCCGACAATTCGCGACTGGCGTCGCGGGCCCACTGGATTCGCGGTCCATAGAAGGGACTTCCGGCCAGATCGGCTCCCGGTTGGTAGTTGCCTAATGTCATGTCCAGTTCGTGAAAGATCCCGTACAGGTTGTACAAGTCGCGGCCGCGCAGGTACGCCACCTCCGCCTCGGCTTCCTTCGTCAAGATCCCGCTTTTGACTTCACTCGCCTCGTCGACTTCGCGTTCGGCCGCAACCGCGTCGGTAAACTCGGTGGGCACTAGAAAGACGGCGATGCCACCGACGATAAACAGCAGGCTGAACGTGAGCATCCAGCCGGCGCGACGACCGAGCCGACGTCCCCGCTCGGCAAACTTGTCGGCGATCTGTTGTAAATGATCCGTTCGTTCGACTTGCTCGGAACGGTAGACCTCGCCGTAGTCGGGCGGACTTTTCCACTTCGATCGGATCGACCGGAACAGCTGGCCGATCGCGGCGGTGATGCTAGGGGGTTGCTCTGACATCGATCAATTCGTCAGCCGACCATGGAGCGTTTGAAAGAGTTGGTCGTTTCGATCTTTACTCTTGGACGCATTGTTCACATCCAGCACCCCGGTTTCGAGCGCAATTTTCCGAGGATTGATTTGGTTGATTTCGACTCGCATCATGTATCGCATCCCCTGCGACGGGGCGGATTGCTCGTAGTCGACAATCGACGCGTTCACTCCGCGGGGATTAAAGGTTGCAGGGGACGGAGGCGGAACCAATTCTTTGATGACTTGCTCGAATACTTTGACGACCTCGCTCGAGATCGCTCCGGCCGACAAGGGCGCCCGCACCTCGATTTCCTCTTTGCGTTTGGTTTCTCCTCCCATTTCCTTGAGCGACTTGACGGCATTGATGACCGGAACGTCCTCCACACGTGTTTCGCTACGCATCACCGTTCGCGACCGGGTCTCGGTCCGCATCACCGTCTGCGTGCGGGAAACGGGGCGCAACACCGTTCGGGTCCGATAGACGATGCGACGTCGTTTGTGGAACAACCCGTAGCTCTCGACACAGCGAACCCGCTGTTGGACCGGTGCCATCACCGTCGTGGTCTGCAATTCAGGGACGAGCACGGTGTACTCCTGCACCTGCGGCACTTGCACCTGTTTGGTGACCGTTTTCATCGTGATCACTTGGACCGGCGCTGCAGAAGACTTGCGCGGCTTGGCGTAAACCGCCTGGTCATTTCGGGGTAGCCCCAGTTTCTCGATCGCCTCAGCATCCATCAACACCGATTGATCTTCATCGGTTGGTTGAGCTTGCTCGGTTGGTTGAGCTTGCTCGGTTGGTTGAGCTTGCTCGGTAGGTTGAGCTTGCTGGGCGGTCGAATTGACCAACACCGCGTTGGTCTGGGCGTGGTCGGTCTGGGCGTGGTCGGCACGAATGTGGTGTTGGTCGGCAACCGAAAGCCGTTTCAGTTCGGTCCGCAAACGCTTCCCGGTCTGGTCAACGAACGTGACGATGCCGCTTTCGTTGTCGTAGTTGACGACTGCCAGTTCACCGCTCGTGCGGCCGTCTGGACTGGTCCAGACACGGAATTGCCGGGGAACCGGTTCTCCGGCCATGAGGTTTCCAGCAGCGAACGCGGAACCGCACCACAAGACGAGGGGAAACAAACCGGGACCGATCGGCCCAGAGGCGAAGGGGAAGCACATGAGACAGCTTGGTTGATCGAGTCGATTGGTCGGGATAGCCGTAAACTTTTGATCTCCTGGGTGATCGCTATGTCTTCGATGCTATCCCCCACTTTGGTCGTGGCAAACGGAACGGGTGGGGAAACCAACCGGAACGGCACGCCGAACTGCGGGTGAAGAACTGCGGGTGAAGGGTTGAACCGGACGCGGATCGTTTCCCGGCGTGGACGTCGCCCGAATCAAGCGATGACACCTTGATCATTTTTGCGTTTTCGCGAACATAACACTTGAAGGCATCGGGGCAGTTGTGGATCGTTTTTTGCTGAGCGGATCAGCGAGGCGGGTGAGTCCTTCCGCCGCTTGCTGAGAGAATGATCCGAACCACATCACTTCCATTTCCACTGAAGCATCACGCCTCGTGAGTCGGATTCATACAAACGTTCACTTCGGACGGTTGGCGGGGGCCGGTCTGATCGCCGTGACTGTCGCGATCGGGGTTGCCCTGTGCCTGCAGCGCGACGAACCGATCGAGCAATTAGACGTCCAGGTTGTCGCATCAAACTATCGACTTTACTTTCACTACCCCGGTGCCGATTCCGTCTTGGGAACGGCCGACGACCGCCTGGGAACGCGGAATCTTTATGCTCCAGCCAACACCCAAGTTCGGCTGAACCTGACGAGTCGGGATTTCGTTTATCTGGTCGAAATCCCGGAGGTGGGACTGTACGAGGTCGCCGCCCCGGAACTCGATTTCGAGGCTCGTTTCAAGACAGGAGCGTCGGGCGTGCACTCTTTGTTGGGAAGTCAGATGTGTGGGTACGACCATTCGGAACTAATTGGCGAATTCGTGGTTCAACGTACGGCGGAGTTTAAACGCCTGGTCCGATCACTTTCTCCTGCACCCTCGCCTAGCCACCCAACTCAATGATATTTCCCCACCCGTCGCACCGAAATCCCTTGGTTTTCCTGGTGATTTCGAGCATGGTCGCTCTCGCCGGATGTGGGCCCCGGACGACGCCGGAGATTACCACCGAATCCGATGTGAACCGCACGCGGCGCACCTCCGACGATCAGGGGCTGCGTGTTTTTGGTGAAATTCCCGCCTTCACCCTGACGAACCAGCACGGCGAATCGTTTGACCGCAGCAACCTGGACGGAAAGGTCTGGGTCGCAACGTTTATCTTCACCCGCTGTGGGGCCACGTGTCCCTACCAAACGGCCGCGTTCAGCGAATTGCAACAAACCCTCCATCGGGCCGATGAACTGGGCCCGGTCGAACTGGTTTCGTTCACGGTCGACCCGGAGTTTGATACGCCCGACGTGCTGGCGGAATACGGCACGAAAGCCAACGCCGATTTCAAACACTGGCACTTTCTGACCGGCGACCGTTCGACCCTCTGGGATTTGAGCAAAGACGCCTTCAAACTCGACGTCCAATCCGGCCGTGACGCGACCAATCTGATCACCCACAGTTCGCTGTTTGTCCTGGTCGATCAAGATTCAAAAATCCGGGGGTACTATGAAGGTCTGTCACCGGAAGCGAACGAGAAACTGCGCGACGACATCAGTGCGTTGTTGGACGAGCGAGACCCGAGCCGGCTGGAACGCGTGACCGAAATCTCTGTCCCCCGCGATGTCCGCGATCCGAAATGGCTGCAGCCCCGTGCCGAAGCCCAACGGGCGCTGGCATCCGGCTACGAAGTGACCTGTGATTTCCAGTTCAGCGACGACCTATCGTCCAGCGGCATCACCTTCACCGACAAGGTCGTCGAGGACGTGAAACGTGATTTTAAAGCGGCCCATTACGATCACGGCACCGCGGTGGCGGTTGCCGATGTCGACCAGGACGGGCTGCTGGACATCTATTTTGTCTGCCAACTGGGAAGCAACGAGCTGTGGCGCAACCTGGGCGGCGGGAAATTCGAGAACATCACCGAGTCGGCCGGTGTTGCCGTCGCCGACGAGGTGTCGACCGGGGCGTCGTTCGCCGATGTGGACAACGACGGGGACGCAGACCTTTATGTCACCCGCGTGCGTGCCGCCAATCGATTGTTCCTCAACGACGGAAAGGGAAAATTCGAGGACGTTTCGGAGCGTTCGGGACTCGACCACGTCGCACACTCCTCCGGTGCGGTGTTCTTTGACTACGACCGTGACGGCTTGCTGGACGTTCTGCTGACCAACGTCGGAAAGTACACGACGCAAGAGCGCGGCCCGGGCGGTTACTACCTGGCCTACAAAGCCGCTTTCACCGGTCACCTGTTCCCCGAACGTGCCGAGCCCAACATCCTGTTCCGCAACTTGGGCGGGGCACGGTTTGAAAACGTGAACGATCAAGTCGGATTCAAGGATGCCTCTTGGTCCGGCGACGCGACACCGATCGACGGCAATGACGATGGATGGCCCGACATCTACCTGCTCAGCATGCAAGGGCACGACCAATATTTCGAAAACCAGCAGGGAAAAGGGTTTGTCAACAAGAGCCGGGAATTGTTTCCCGCCAGCGCCTGGGGCTCGATGGGCGTCAAGGTGTTTGACTTCAATCGAGACCGAAAGCTGGACCTTTACGTCACCGACATGCACACCGACATGGTCCATGATGTGGCCCCCGAAGACGAAAAGAAAAAGATGACGCGGAACTTGCCGGTTTCGATGCTGGGCACCGATGGCAATCACATCCTGGGTAACGCGTTTTATCTGAAGAGCGAATCAGACGCCTACACCGAAGTGTCCAACGAAATCGGCGCGGAAAATTACTGGCCTTGGGGCATCAGCGTGGCCGACCTGAATGCCGACGGGTTCGAAGACGTCTTTATTGCGGCGAGCATGAGCTACGATTTTCGCTACGGGATCAATTCGGTGCTCTTGAATGACCACGGAAAACGATTCCTGGACAGCGAGTTCATCCTAGGAATCGAGCCGCGAGCCAAGGGGACGGCCCAACCGTGGATGACATTGGATTGCGACGGAGCCGACGCGGGACACCGACTTTGCAAAGACCGGAGCGGCAAACTGCAAGTCTGGACGGCGATCGGGTCGCGCAGCTCCGTCGTGTTTGACCTCGAAAACGATGGCGATTTGGACATCGTGACCAACGATTTCGGCGGCTCCCCCATGGTCCTGACCAGCAATCTGACCGACAAACACGCTATCAACTACCTGCGGATAGAATTAATCGGAAAACAGTCCAACCGCGATGGGCTCGGTTGCTTGGTGGATGTCCAATTGTCGGATAAAAACCTGATCGCGGTCCATGACGGAAAATCGGGCTACCTGGCGCAGAGCCGAATGCCGATGTATGTCGGCTTGGGAGACGCGACGCAGGCCGATCAAATCACCGTCACCTGGCCCTCGGGAATCGTGCAGACGGTCGAAGGTCCCATTCAATCGAATCAAAAGCTGACCATTGTCGAAGACGGCGAAACCACGAAGTAACGACCTCGCAGCCCCGGCATCGATTTCGATGGCCGTCGCAAAGCTCGTGTGCGTGCCCGTTGTCCTGGCAATCACCATCGCCTCCACCGGGTGCTCTCCGTCCTCACCGCCCCCGCCGGGCAAACCGATGGAAACGTTGGTTCCCGCGGGGGAAAAGCACGGCGATTCGAAGACGCAATACCCGACGCAATGGCTGGGGGGCCAAACCCTAACCGTCGCCCCGGGCGTCCACGTGCTCGGCGAAATCAGCCCCAGCGCCGTGCACGCCATCGAAACCGACGACGGCATCATCCTGATTGACTCAGGAGGCGACGAACAGGCGCGCGGAGTGCGTGAATCCTTGCTTTCAGTCGGCTTGCGGCTGGACGAGGTGCGGTATGTGCTGCTCACCCACGCCCATTACGATCACGTGTTCGGCGTCAACAAGATCCGCGAGATGTCGGGCGCGATCGTCGCCGCGGGCAAAGACGATTGCGAGGTGCTGCGCAGCGCGGACCTGCCGGCGCTGTATTCGGTGTTCCCCAAAATCCCCTACTCGGGCGATCCGATCCCTGTCGACGTCGAACTGCAGGACGGTGACACGATCGAATTAGGCGGCGTCACGATCAAAGCCGTCGCCACCCCCGGCCATACGCCGGGCAGTACCTGTTATCTGCTCCACAAGGACGGTCAGGAGATCCTGTTCTGCGGCGACGTCATCTCGTCGATTGATTTTGGCCCCGCGACCTATGCCGCCAAGCTTTCGCCCAAGTATCGTGGCGACGCCGACGCGTTTGTTGCCACCATCGATCGCCTGCTGCAACGCCCACCCCCCGACTTACTTTTAACCGGCCACCCCCGGCAACAAAAACGATTACAATCGATTCGGCTGGATCAACCCACCTGGAAAGGGCTGTTGGAGCCCGCGCGTGACGAACTGCAAGCGATTGCCGATCGGCATCGGCGCGACGGCGCCGATTTTCTCGATGGCAGTCCCAAACAGATTGAACCCGGTCTGTATTATCTGGGAAACCTGGATGGCACCGCCGTGTACGGCCTGCGTCGCGGGGAGCAATGGTTCGTGATCAACGCTCCCGGCGGCGAAAGATTGGTCGAATTCCTGAGGACGCAACTTGAATCGCTGGGGGTGACCAACACGACACCCGCGGCGATCTTGCTGACGTCTGATTTGCCGGAGACCCATTCCGGACTGGCCTCCGTCGCGAAAAACACGGTCGTTGTTGCGCCGCGATCGGTGGCTGATTCACTGAGAGCCCAGGGGTATGTCGTCAACACGCCGGCGGACGCAGCGAAGCTCCTACCGGTCGAGGTGACGGAGTTACCCATTGGGCTATGCTATTCCTATTCGACAGACGGCAAGACGGTCTTGCTGACTCCCGAGGCACCGCGAAACGTGTCCCTGGTCTGGAAGAATCGACTCAGCGGACGCAAGACGATGGGCGACCTGCAGCCTCAAATGAGTGACTTGCTGACCGAACTCAATGCAACGGCCGACCGAGTGGTGGACTATCGGAAAACGTTGGAAACATTGAGTCGCTTTGAACCCGATGTCTGGCTGCCTTCGCTTCCGCTAACCGATCAAAATGCCAATCTGTACGACGACGATTGGCAAGACACCCTTGAAAACAACCTGCGCCCGGTCGAATCACTCGAGCGCCGCTTTTGAAGTGGCGATCATGGCTGATCGAACGCTCAAAAGGTCGCTGGCTGGCTGATCACGGGTCGAACGATCGTTCGATGAGTGCCGTAACGATGAACATGATTCGATCGATGACCCGCAAGCATTCTCTTTCCCTGGCTTGGCTGTTCGGCCTGTCCGTCGCCGTGGCTTGCGTCGGTTGCGGTACGGAGGACCGTGCAACGTCACCCCAGGAAACGCCGCCAACGCAGTCGGGCGACGATGACACGTCTCGATTGGAATCGGCGTTTGCGTTGATGCAGCAGGGGCAGACCGATCAAGCCCTCCAACGCGTCCAACAGGTCCTGATTCGGTCCCCCAAAGATGTCGATGCATTGAGCCTGGCGATCGAGCTGTACAACCAGCGTGGGGAGTTTTGTCAGGCCGCCGATCTGGCCGCAACCGTTGCCGAAATTGATACCGCGCGGGGCTCCCAGATCCTGATCCGCGCCTTTGATTGGAATCTGCGCTGCGGCGACTTTGCGGCGGCGGAAGAGAATTTGCGGCGTGCGGAAGCGTTGGATCCGAACAACGTCGATGTCCATCGCATGCTCGCCCAGTTGCTCAATGCACAAGGCCGGCGTTTCGAAGCCAGTCGACACGTCCGCCAGTTGATCCGGCTTCGGTCGGTGCAGCCCAACGAGACGCTCAGTTTGATCGACCTGCAAGGGCCATTTTATCTGGTCTCGTTTGCTGACTTTGTCAAAGACAACGCCGTCACCCTGTTCTCGTTGGGCGAGGTCCGTGAGCTGTACACGCGGATCAACGCCGAGGCGACCGAAGTGCTAGCGCTGATGCAGCGGATCCGACAGGCGTTTCCCAACAGTGCCGCCGCGGCAGCACTGCACGGGCGAATCCTTGCCGAAACCGGTCGACAAGAGGCGTTGACCGAATGGGCCAAAAACGTTCCGGCAGGGACACAGGAACAACCCGAATACTGGAGTGCGATCGGCAGCTGGATGGCTTTGCAAGATCGTCACGAGGAAGCGATTCGGGCGTTCGGCGAGGCCCTTCGGCGCGACCCCACCGATCGTGAATCGTTGCGATCGATGATTCAATCCTTGGTCTCGGTCGGCCAGGAATCACGCATCCCCGAATTACGTCAACGACTCGCGGTCCTCGATCAGATCTTTCGCATCGCCAAGGAGGCGGACGCCGAACAATCGCTGTGGATTTCCCAGCGGCTTGGGGAACTCGCCCGCCCCTGGGAATCCTGTGCCTGGCTGATGCGCGAGGCTCAACTGTCAGGGGCCATGTCGCAGCGTGTGCCGGAATTGAATCAACGCCATCAAGCCATTCTCGCCTGGGAACGTGGTGCCAACGAAGCGCAGATCGGAACGGCACAGCTGACCCGTCTGCTCGGATTCGACATCCAACAATGGCCGTTGCCGGAGTTGGACAGTCGCGAACCCACCACGCCCACCGATCCGACGCCATCGGCCGACCAGGGACTACGTTTCGTGGACGTCGCCCCCGAATTGAATCTCGAAGCACGGTATGTGGGCGGGTTTGCCGCCGATGGAAGCGCCTTTTATCCCTACCAAGTCAACGGAGGCGGACTAGCGGTGCTCGATTACGACCTGGACGGCCGCTGTGATCTCTACATGGTGCAGTCCGGTGGCACTCCGATCGAACCGGGTTCGTCCATGCCCAACCAGCTGTTTCGTTTCGTGGCCGAAGGCGGCTTCGGCGAAGTCACCGAGCCAGCCGCGGTGGGCGACCGCCGCTTCGGCCAAGGTGTCTGTGTCGGTGATGTGAACCAAGACGGATTCCCCGATCTGTTGGTTGCCAACATCGGCCCCAACGTGGTCTACATCAATCAGGGCGACGGCACGTTTCGTGATGCGAGCGGCACGCTGTTGGACAGCGCCGACAACTGGACCTCATGCATCGGATTGGCCGATCTCAGCGGCGATGCGCTACCGGACATCATCGAAATCAATTACATTGACGATCCGTTGGCGTACACGGTCCGTTGCACGGACGACCACTTGCCATGCCAACCGCAACGGTTCAATGCCGCCTCGGACCGCATTTTAAAACAGCGTCCCAACGGACACTTTGCCCAGTGGTCCCAGGCCGCCGAGATGCGATCCAACCCGAAACTCGGCTTCGGGTTGGTCGTCGCTAATTTTGACGGAAAGCTGGGCAACGATTTCTTCGTCGCCAACGATGGCGATCTCAATCATTTCTGGGTCAGCACCGCAGCGGCCGCAGCCGGCGACGACCGATTCTCGATCGTCGAATCGGCCGGCGTGCGGGGCTGCAGCATCGGCAAGGGCGGTGATAGCCAGGCGTGCATGGGTGTGGCGTCGGGTGATTTTGATCGGGACGGACAACTCGATTTGCACGTCACCAATTTCCATAACGAATCGGTGAATCTGTTCACGCAAAATGAGCCAGGATTCTTCTTTGACGAATCGCTGCGGTATGGATTGCATGATCCATCCTTTTCCGTGCTCGGATTTGGAACGCAGGCGGCCGATTTCGACAACGACGGTTGGCTTGACCTGGCAGTCTTGAATGGGCACGTGTTCGACGCCCGGGACGAAGGTATCCCGTTTCAAATGATTCCCCAACTGTTCCACGGCAGCCAACAAGGTTTTCAGCTGCAGGACCGATCCACCGCAGGCGAGTATTGGCAACAACCACAGCTCGGACGCACCTTGGCGACGCTGGATTGGAATCGCGACGGACAGATGGATCTGGTCGCCAACCATTTGGACCTGCCCGTCGCGATGTTGCAAAACGTCTCCCTCTCGCAACACTGGATTCAATTCGAATTGATCGGCGTGAATTGCGAACGCGATGCGATCGGTGCCGAGGTCCGCGTCAGAGCCGGCCAAGACCGCTGGAGTGGCTGGCAAACCGGCGGCGACGGGTACATGTGCAGCAACGAGCCGGTGGTGCACTTCGGGGTCGGCCCGGCGGAGTCCATCGACCAGGTGGAAATCCGTTGGCCGGACGGCAGGACACAGACGTTTGAAAACGTCGACACCGACATCCGTTACCTGGCCATCCAGGGCGTCGATGCTCTGGAGCAACGCTGATCGACACGCTGAAATGGCACGGGCAGAGGCTGTTGGCACTGAAGGAGTTAGCGGAACGGCGCGAGCCGTCCGGTTCCAGCTTGAAAGCACCTTGATAGACCGGAGGGCTCGCGCCCTGCAGCTAACACACGCATCCCGATTGGTGTCAAAAGGAGTTAGCGGAACGGCGCGAGCCGTCCGGTTCCAGCTTGAAAGCACGTTGATAGACCGGAGGGCTCGCGCCCTGCAGCTAACACACGTCGGCGGCCTGGAAAAGTCTTCCCGATCAGCGGCGAAACAGATCGGGGGCATCTTCGACGATCAAGTAGCGATGGTTCGCTTTGACGGTAGAAAATTGTTGAGTCTTTCCTGACGGCCACGTCACCTCAACGCGTTCGATGGTTTGATGTGGTCCAATGCCGAAATCAATCATCGGCTCGTTGCTGCACAACAACCCATCCCCACCGACCATCCAGCCCACCCAGCTTTGATCACCGATCGTGAGGGTGACCTTGGCACCGATCGCGTCTCGTTCGCTGGAGGTCCCGATCAACTCCAATTGCAGGGCGTTTTCGGTCGCGGTTTGATTCTCCAGCAGCGCCGCCGGGGCGTCCAAGTGATTCGTCACCAAGTCGGGCTTCAAGTCTCGGTTGAAATCCAAGACGGCCATGGTGCGGCCGAGCGCTGGGGTCGACCAATAGCGGTCAGCCGGGTTGTTCAATTCAAATCCGTCAGCGTCGCCCCGAAACAACTGGGGCTGCATCTGATAGGCACGCCCACGGTGACGGTGGTCGGTCAGGTTTCCATTGAGCACGGCCAAGTCGAGCCAACCGTTGCGATCAAAGTCGATCGCTTGCGTGCCCCATCCGACCGTCATGCGTGTGTCTTCGTACAGGCCGCGTTTCGCGTTGACGTTGGTGAACACGCCCGGGACTTCCTGGCTGTACAGGTCCGCCGCTTGGTTCCAAAAATTGGTAATGTGCAAATCCAGCAGTCCGTTGCGGTCGAAATCACCTGCGGCGATTCCCATGCAACCTTGCCGTTGGCCGAGCAACCCGAAGGCGCATCCGGTGATCTGAGCGCTTTCCCGCAGCGTGATCGGGTCCGACGGGGTATCTCGATGCGACAGCCAAAAATGGTTGAACTCGGTGTCGTTGGCGATAAAGAGATCGTTTCCGTTGCGGTCGTCAAAATTCGCGATCACCCCGGCGAATCCATAGTTGGGTTTTTCGTCCATTGCGACAAAGCCATCCCATTGCACGATCTGCCCATCGGGACGGGTTTGCCAGGCACGATCGATGGCGGGGCGAAACACGCTAGGATTACAGGCGTCTTTTTCGGGCGTGCAACCGATCGTCAGCGCGGTCGGGTCGTCGATGTAATTGATCTCGACGATCTCCGGCAAATGATCACCGCTCAAGTCGCCACACGCGATCGACGACGTCCAATCCCCGCGCGCCTCTAGCGCAGCCATCGGCTGACGGCGAAAGGTTCCGTCACCGTTGTTTTGGTAAACCACGTTCGGACCGATGTTGGCCAGAATCATGTCCGGAAAGCCGTCTTGGTTGATGTCGGCCACGGCGACTCCCTGACCGTACCCCGAGTCCGCCGTTCCGGCAGCCGGCGCCACGGAAACCCACGGCTCGGTCGACAGGTTGCGAAACAACTGATTGGGCTCGGAACCACTGGCGTCGAACGCATCGCCACCACCTTGGGTGAAATACACATCGGGCGAGCCATCCAAATCAAAGTCGATGACGCCGATTCCACCGCCGGTCAGCTGATGCAAAAGCTGCGTGTCGTCGGCAGGATCATCACCGCTGATGTATTGGAAATCCAAGCCGACTTCGGCAGCGACGTTGTTCAACTCGATTTCGGTCACAGGTGAATCGCCGATCGCGTCCCCGGGCCGATCACGCGGATCGTCCGCTGCGATCGCGGAGGCGGGCGGAAGCGGCCAGTCCTCAGGGGCGATGCCACAACTGGCGAAGTGGTCTTGATCAGCGGCCGGATCACTTGCCGCAGGCTCACGGTTCTCCAAAGCGTCGCGTTGCTCGCTGACACGCCGGCTCAACTCGCCGCTTCCGCCATGCGTTTTCAAGGACACTTGGCGCCACGCGAGCGCTTCCCAAGGCCGATTCAACGTGTCCAGAATTTCTGACAGCCGGCTCAGTTCCGCAATGGTGCCGGGCTCACCGCCGATCTTGCTTGTGATTTTTGCGGCCTCGTGCAAAAGCGAAAAACGTTGGCTGGCACATTCAGCCTCGGTTTCTTTGCCGAGCGTTTGCAGAGAACGGGCTAACGCAAGGAACGAAAACCGGTCCGTTTCATCCAGCCGGACGGCTTCAACAAAACATCGAACCGCCTCCGGATGACGATTCAAACTTTGCATCCGCAACCCGAGGGCGTGCCAGTACTCCGGTTCGCGATGAATCCCCGCCGGAAGCGATTTCAGGCAGGCATCCAACATCGCATCGAGTTTCAATTCGGAATAAATTCGACAGCGAAAGGCGGCGATCGGCGTCGACTGCGGGAACCGTTGACTGAGTTGTTCGATCAGAACCCTGGCTTGTTCCAGATCCCCTTCTCCCCTGAGCCGTTTGGCTTCGGCCAAAGCCGCCGGTGGCAACGCTCCGTTGAAGTTCGGTTTGGGCATGGAGACATCGATGAAGGCATCTCCATAGGTGTTCATGGCGAACAGTTCCTTCTCGGTGATATCGCCGGAGCGCGCCAGCAGACGCAAGTACTTGGCCGCGTCGATGCGTCGGCCTTGGTTATTCAACAGCGCCGCAAGTCGGTGATAGACGGCATTGATGCGGGGCGCGTCCATGGTCGCGTTCAATTCAATGACCTGCTCCAGGCTCGCCTCCGCCTCGGCGTATTGCCCCAGGTCCAGGTGCAAGTCGGCTGCCAGCAAGGCCGCGTCGACAAAGGCGGTCAGGTCTGACGGTGGAATGGACCGCAGCAGCTCACAGGCGGCGACCGGATCACCGGCCTCCACTTCACACTTGGCGTACAGCAGCAACGCCTCCGAAGGAACCGGGTCCGACATCAACAGCGGTCGAAGCTCGTCGCGGGCCCCGGCGTAATTGCGTTGCTGGTAGAACTGCTCCGCCGCCTCGATGCGTTGGCGATCGGTTTTCGGCGCCGCGTCGACCGCGTGTTCACGGTTCCGCTGGCTCTGCAGGAGTTCCGCGGCCCGCTGCTCGTCCGAACCGCCGCCGCAGCCGATCACAGAAAAGCCGACGGCGACGAAGCCGACGGCGACGATCTTCACCAGGTAGCGTGTGCGATAGATATTCAACGATGACCCTGCAATTGAAATGCGTCTTCGGCTCCTTCGACCAGGACGTAATCATGGCCTCCCTTCAACACTCCGAAGGATTGTGTCGTTCCCGAGGGCCACTGTATTGTGACGTTTTCGGCGTCGTCCTGCTCGCCCAATGCGACCGAAATCCTACGTTGATTGGTACACATGTAGCCATCACCGGCGGTCAACTGCTGGGTCAGCGTTCGCGTGCCCACGGTCGCCGTGACCACCGCGCCGATGGCGTCGCGTTGCGTTCGCGTCGCTTTCAAGATCAGCCCGATCGACTGCCCCGCGTTTTCTGTCCGATTGACCAACAGGGAGACGGGCTCGTACAGATGCGTGATCGCCACGTCCGTTCGCCCGTCCCGGTCGACATCGATGGTTGCCAGGGCGCGGCCCAAGTGCGGCTGGGAAAAATAGTCCCCCATCCCGTCGAGGCTCAATTCTTCCCAACGCCCCGACGGCTGACGCCGAAAGGTCTGCGGAGGCATTTTGTACTGCACGTCGGTGCGGTTGACGTCATCGACATGCCCGTTGGTGACCATCAGTTCGAGTGATCCGTTGTTGTCAAAGTCCACCCACTCGGTGCCGAACCCCAACAGTTTCATCGACGGCTGACCGAGCCCGACCTGGAACGAACGGTCGGCCCAGAAACCCGGTGAGACCTGTTCGTAAAACGTGTTGTGGTCGTCGGCAAAATGGGTGAGAAAGAAATCGATATCACCGTCGCCGTCTGGATCGGCCGCAGCAATTCCCATCGACGCCTGCGACGTCGCATCCCCACTGAACCCGACGCCCCGGGTGGCGGCTAAATCGACCATTCGGAATCGCTGGTCGGTCACCTCGGGTGACCAGAGGTGATTGGCCGTCATGTCATTGGCGACATAAACGTCCAGCCCGCGGCGCTCGTCGAACCGGCCCACGACCAGACCGAGTCCGCGTCCGGGCGTCTGCGTCTGGATCCATTGATCCGAAACGTCAACAAACGAACCGTCCTGGCGGCCTTTCCAAACGCGGTCCCGCTCGGCTTCGAACAACAACGGAGGACACGTCGAAAAGCCGTCGGCATTGCGGCACGGTCGTTCCAGCGGTCCTCGACCGGCACAGTAGTTGGTCGCAAATACATCGGCGATGCCATCGGCGTCCAGATCGGCGATCACGGCCGACGTCGTCCAGGATTGATCGGTCAGCCCCGCGGCGATCGCGATTTCGTCAAACGTCCCGTCACCGTTGTTTCGAAACAGCCGGTTCTGGCCGTAATTGGAATCAAAGATGTCCGGAAACCCATCGTCGTTGAAATCGCCAACGGTGATCCCCTGGGAAAACCCGTTGTCCTCGTAGGCAGCTTGACGCTCCACCGAGACAAATCCGGTTCCTTGATTTCGGAACAATCGATTGGACGAGGAGTTCGATGCGAGGGGTTTGCCGTCTAACATCGCCGCGACCACGTCGGGCCAACCGTCCAGATCAAAGTCGATCACGCCGACGCCACCGCCGACACTTTGATAGATCCAATGCCCTTCTTGGATCGCTTCCGGGGCAATCTCGCAGGTGTGGATCAAGCCCCGTTGCTCGGCCTGATCTTCGAACACCAACGGGCGCTGAAAACTGACTTCCGCAGCACTCGATCGGGGCTGAGTCAGTTTCCAGGCGATCGTCGGCAAATCGCTCAGATCGATCTGTTGATCCAGCTCCGTCTCCGGCAACACCCACGGCGTCGTGGCCGTCAACTCGGAGCGGATCGCCAGGTAGCGATCGCGAAGATCCGGCAGAGGTTCTTCCGGCAACGTCGTCGCGAGTCGCGCCCAGCCTTCGGCTTCCCAAACCCGCCCGAGTGCCAGCATCCCCTCGGCCACCTGCATGGCAGCTCGTTGCGAACGTCCGCTACGCTCCAGATGCGTCTTGAGCGCATCTCGCAGGGCGCCCAGTTTGGTGATCCGATCGGCAACCACGTCGGCGTCATCGGATCGACCGATCAGGGTCAGGTTCTGGAACAGACCGTTGAGCGCCGAGGGCAACGCATGGGAACTCAGCCGGACGGCCTGCCAGTAGGCCCGCGCTGCTTGCTCGTGCTGCCCCTCACGCTGCGCCCAATCACCGGCCACCAACCAATACTCGGGCAACGTTTCGATACCGGCGGGAAGCTGCTGCTGCCAATCCAGGATGGAGTCGTATTCATTCAATTCCATCAGCGCTCGCCCATAGAGCGCCTGCGCCGGTGCAAAATCAGCGTGGCGTTCCAGCACCGGTCGCAAACGGTCGGCCACCGACTGCCAATTCGATTTCATCGCGTCCAGGCGGGCGAGGCAATACTGCGGTCGCAGATCGTCCCCCGACCGCTGCAGCATCGACTGACACATCTCGCCGTCGGGTTCCACCCGCGCGGGGTCGGCAAGCACCTGCAACGATTCCGGATCGCCTTGACCGTGTTGGGCGAGCCACTGCAGTGACGGTAGCGCCGCGGGGGTTTGCCCAACCATCGTCGCCAACCCGACCAGGTCAAATCGCGGCTGGGGACGATTGGGGAATCGATCGACGAACGTTCTTAAGGCGTCGATCGCATCGAAAGGCCGACCGGCGGAAACCAAGGCATGAGTCAACTTGTCCAGTAACGCCTCGTTGGGCGACTCGTCCAAACTCAGCGACGCCTGATACCTCTCGATCGCGACCTCCCGATCTCCCTGCCGCGAGGCGACGTCGCCGGCCAGCTCGATCGCGCGGGTATCGTCCGGGTGAAGCAGCAGGTACTTGCGAATCGACGCCTCGGCATCGGCGATGTCTCCCCGCGCGAGTTCGCCGGCCGCGCGAGCGAAGAAGTCTTGCTGGGTTTGATCCTGACCCTCTGCTTCCTCGGCCTGTCCTGTTGGGCTAGATCGCGGCGCGTTCGCATCGAGAGACGATGCTTCGGGTTTGCCACAGCCGGGCATCCAGGTCAGCATCCCCAACAGAACGAGCAGCCGGACACCCACTCTGGGCGTCAAACGCATGTGCACTCTGGGCGTCAAACGCATGTGGCGGCTGCAACGGTAGCGCGTTGGACAACCAGCGGAACAGCGCCAACCGAGTCGGAACATGAATCGGTTGAAAGGTTGGCGAGTCATCATACGGTTAATAAGAGAGCTGCTGTTTGATTGCGGTGTGGCATTCGCTGCGATCGGGGTAACGACGCGGGTCAACGATCACCGGTTTACTGAACTTGCGCCACTGTGGCGTGCCACTTGATTTTAAGCAACTTAAGGATAACATCTCCGCTCTAGAAACCGGTCAATTTAGGAATTCTTACCCCCGAGATTCACATGGCTCGCAAACTTCTGTCTTTGATGGCTCTGACTTGTTTCCTCTGTGCAGTACCTGGATGTGGTACCGGCGGTGGTGAGGCGGCGTTTGAAGAAACCGCCGCACAGACCCAAGAGGAAATCCAAGAAGCCGAAGATTATGGGGAAATGATGCGGAAACAAGAACTTGAGAACTTTAAAAAGAAATAGCGAAACTTTCTCGTTGCACTCCTAGCACTAAAGTGCCCCAGCCAGAGAGCAACACGAGCTGAATTTGAGAATTGGAAAGTTGGCGTGCGATTCTGCACGCCGGATGTGCCCCTCGATGCTTCGATCAACCTGCCGCCGTAGAGCCTGTTGATTGAAACGATCTGCCGAAATCAACACGGCGAGGTGAGACGTAAACGGGGGGCGCCGCGTGGCCCCTGGCTGACGCATTCGGGTTTTACCCAACCCGCCGCTGGCGTTCAAAGAAAGGCTGGCATGCTCAGGTCGATCGACACGGAGCGAACAGGAGAATCTCCCCTGACAGCTGAACCGGCGTCCTGAGAGCGGCGTCCTGAGAGCGGCGGCGTGGGGCGGTCGATTTTGGACGCTGTGATTGAGCCGGCGCAGTGTTTTGGCCGGCGCAGTGTTTTGATCTCCAGGTCGTTGTGCGACGGCAGTTGACACGTCCGCCAGGGCGTCACACCCCGCAGGGTAACGCTGTGAAGCATTTTTCCCAAGAGGTTTTAGCGGCAGGGCGCGAGCCCTCCGGTTCTTGTGTTTCTTGAGGTTTTAGCGGCAGGGCGCGAGCCCTCCGGTTCTTGTGTTTCTTGAGGTTCTAGCGGCAGGGCGCGAGCCCTCCGGTTCTTGTGTTTCTTGAGGTTTTAGCGGCAGGGCGCGAGCCCTCCGGTTCTTCATCTCTGCCAAAACACCGGAGGGCTCGCGCCCTACCGCTAAAAAATGCTTCACAGCGTAGCCCGCCGGGGTTCCACGAGGAACGCACGACGCCGCGCCCCCTGATCGGTAACGAGCGGATGTTCAACACGGGTTACTGCGCCGAATTGCCATAGCACCTTTGTGATCAACAACCCCTACCTGGGGAGTCGCGTTTTGCAGCGATCCGCCCTGCAAAACGCAGCGGATAAGTGGAAGCGGTTTATAAAAGATGCCTTTATGAAAATATTTATGATTCCAGCGATTCTTTCGAGTGTTTCTGGCGTTTACTAATGTGAGAAGGACTGCCGCGAATCGGGGTCCGAAACTACACTCGGTTTCAATCGCTGGATTGACCGAAATCCCGGGAGCGTCAAGTGGACGCTGCCTGTGTGAAATGAAACTTTTTTAATTGAAGCGAACTGTCTTCGGAGATGCAAATGAAGAATCGATCCCCTCAACGCAGTGGATTTACACTGGTTGAGCTTTTGGTAGTTATCGCCATCATTGGTATTTTGGTGGGTCTACTTTTACCCGCCGTCCAAGCTGCACGAGAAGCAGCGCGGCGGATGAGTTGCAGCAATAATTTCAAGCAGATCGGCTTGGCGTTGCACAACTACCACTCGGCTTACAAAAACCTGCCGATGAATGCGACCGGCACGTATGATCATCCGCGCAACAATGACAATTTTGACAATCGATTTTGCTTGAGCTGGATGGTCGGAATCCTGCCGTTCATTGAACAGCAAGGATTGTGGGACCAAATCTCTAATCCGTTTAACAAAAACCGCGACGGCACGATTCGCGCCGGGGTGATCCCGGCCAATGATGCGCCGTACCCCGCGATGGGCCCGGTGCCGTGGAACGAAAACTACCAACCCTGGTTGACTCAGGTTCCGGGTTTTCGCTGCCCGAGCGACCCCACCCAAAGCACCCCGGCACGAGTCGCCTTTACGAACTACTCGGCGTGCCAAGGTGACGCCTACTTCGAAGGCCACCATGCCGGGATCAACTGGAACGGCGTTCCCGGAACCAGTGGGACCTGGGGTGACGAAGCCCAAGCCCGTTGGGCACGCGGTGTGTTCCGCAACCACCACTTCACCAAGTTCCGCGACATTCTGGATGGCCTGTCCAACACCATCGCAGCAGGCGAAAACATGGTTGACGCCCGCGAACGATTGGTTGCCTCGGTCCCCTATCAGGACAACACCAGCAACATGGCATTGCCGCCGAACCACTGGGAACAGTTTGTTGACCCCGATCGCCCACAATACTGGGACGATAGCGTGATCAATGGCCGCCCAGGGTTGGACGAGTCTGCCAACCACGGTCGCGGTCGTCGCTGGCCCGATGCCCGACCGCAGTTCTCGATGTTCAATACGATTCGTCCCCCGAACAGCTACAGCGTCTATCGCGGCCACGGCGACTTCGGCTATGGATCGGCATCCAGTCTGCACCAAGGCGGTGCCCATATCCTGATGGCCGACGGAGCGGTCGTGTTCATCACCGATTCGATCGAATCCGGCGATCAAAACCAAGTCCCCTACAGCGACAACGATCCGAACTTCGGAACCCGAGGTGCTGGCAAGCAAAGCCCGTACGGATTGTGGGGATCCCTGGGAACCAAGGCTTCGAAAGAAACGATCCAAGAATCGCTCAACCAATAGTTGAGCCCAGTCGTTACGATCCTTACCGGAAGGGATGCAGCGTTCGCGCTGCACCCCTTCTTTTTTTGCGCAGACGACTGCCTCCGGAGCGTTTTGACATTCGATCAGCCAATTGGCGCAAGCCTACGGGCCCAATCCCGAGGACACGACGCTTCACTTTGCGGGATTGGTCAAAACCAGGTGCCTGGGCGCTGGCGCGAACCGGCTGATCTCGAACGATGATCAGCCGTTTGGCGCGAGCCTACGGGCCCAATCCCGAGGACACGACGCTTCACTTCGCGGGATTGGCCAAAACCAGGTGCCCGGGCGCTGGCGCGAACCGGCTGATCTCGAACGATGATCAGCCGTTTGGCGCGAGCCTACGGGCCCGCCCCCGAGGACACGACGCTTCACTTCGCGGGATTGGTCAAATCAAGGTGCCCGGGCGCTGGCGCGAACCGGCTGATCTCGAACGATGATCAGCCGTTTGGCGCGAGCCTACGGGCCCGCCCCC
>NZ_NTFY01000087.1 GCF_002289565.1 Rhodopirellula sp. SM50
ACCACCCTAACCGAAGCGACAAAAAGATGCAAAAAAAGGAAGCGTCATCACGCTCGACGCCCTTGACAATCCACGTTACATCTTACGCGTCGCGGCTCACTCAATCGACAGCCCGCTCGCGCCCTACCGCTGACAACAAACACCCCGCTTGGCGTCAAGCCCAGGCAATCAATGGTTCACGGCGTTGGGCGGAGCCTGGGGACCGGTTGGAACGCCCAAGGCTACAGATCGATCGTCGTGGTTTGGCTGGCCCGCCTGCGAACCTCGGCGTCTTGTTTGGCGTTGCGTCGCGTCCACCAGATCGTCGCCAGGATGGCCACCGCGATTCCGATCGCCAACGCGTATCCGATCACCCGAACCCCGCCATCATCGTTGGTCGGTGGGGCGGTGGATTGCCATTGCGAAACGACGATCAGTGGCCCGACCTGCTTGCCGCCGCCCTCGCGGGTCATGAATTCGTTTTTGTAGCTCCACAAGCGATAAAAGAAACCTTCGATCGCGACGGGATGGCTGAGCATCGTGACGACCGCGTTCGGATCGTTCCGCTCCGCACTGAGGAAATCGGGCAACTCGGCGGCGACCAGCGAGACCGGATAGGTGCCACTCATCCGAATCGGCTCGCCGGGATCGTCCTCGCCGCGGGCCAATTGGATGATCGTGTTGCCCAGATCGCCGCTGGCGTCGACCTGATAATAGTGGTCCTGCCCCAGTTGCGCCCGCCGCGCCGGATCGGACACACTGATGCGTGTGATCCGAACCGTCGACGCGTTCATCCGGATCCACTGTCCGTGGTATTCCTGTGGAGCTTCCAGCAACTGCACCGGTTCGATCGCCAGGGGCGCCAGGGAGACGTTCGGGTCAAAGGGTTCGGTTTTCAGGTTTTTGGCGGCCGCGAGCATCGAGTAAAACGCGTCTCCGTCGGCGGCTTCGAGCGATCGGCGATTCCTGGACGCCGCTTCGGCGATGCGGCTCAAATCGACGCCCTGACGGGCCAGCAGTTTCCAACCGACGGTTTCAGCCATCGCGGGGAACCACGCGACGCGCCCGGCCGCAAAGACTTGTTCGGCACTCGAAGCATCGATCACAACCGCGTTCGCTTTGACCCGGTCGCCTGCCGAAACCTTGCCGACCAGCGACGGCGCAAAAACCGCAATCGAATCTTCGGAATCCGGTAGTGTCAGGACCAACTCTTGAAACGTTTCCAACTCCAAGAACTCGGTCAACGATTCGGGGACATTGTATTGGCGAACTGCGGCGATCGTGCCTTCGACCTCCACCGAGTCGCCGGTCGTCAAGCGGGCTGCGGTGGCGGGGTCGGTGAGCGAACCGACCGATCGCGATGCCAACGCGTCCTCATCGGCTTTGCGCAAGCGAAACAATAGTCGCGACATTTCACCGGCCACGTTCGAATCGCTGACCGGATAACAGCCTTCGATCCGCCGGGCATCAAAACCGCTGAGCAGATCGATGGCGGATTGTGCTGACGCCCGCCCGCTGAAGCACCATGCCGAAACGATCACCATCATCAGTGATACAGTCCTCCGGGGCTGCTGGTTCGGCAATCGTTGGTGTCCAGCCTTTAGGCGTTCCCGGGGCGCTGCATCGCAGCGACCGATGGCGGCTAAAGCCTGCACACCAACACTAACACTAATGCATCTCATGATGGCGTTCCTTGCTTTTCGGAGTCGTGGTTGGTGAGGGCGTCGAGGTCGAGTTGGACATCGTCGCCGGCTTGTCGCCGCAAGTTTCGTGTTCGCTTGGCATCCAAGGCGCTGCGGTACATCAGCCATCCGGCCAACGCGATGCCGGCAAGAACCGCGATTAAAATCCCCGTGATCCACGCGACGTGATCAGCATCCGCATCCGGGCCGCCATCGGCATTTCTCGGCGCTAGCCCATCGCTCGTCGTTGCGACACCTTTGGCTGCGACGAGTCGACCGATCACCACCGGTGCCAAGTCGGCGCCGATCGATGAGCGATAGGGCAGCCGTTTGATGAACCGACCGACCGCGGCAATCTGGCCGTCCGGGTTGGCGGGATTGGACGCTCGGTCCCATGAGCCGTCGGAGGTCAATGAGTCCGCGATGGCCGCGGGCAGTTGTCGCGTCATCAGGATCGTCGGTCGGATGCCGCCGTCGGCAGGAATGATCCACAGTTTCCAATAACTTTCGACGGCGACACGATTGGGTTGAGCGGTTTTCTTTTGGGCCAGTTGCAGCCGACCGACCAGTCGAACCGTCTGCCCACGATAGACCTCAGGTTGTTGCAGCAGCGGCAGCGTGCCCGTCGTGACACCCTGATCGGCGGCAAGCTGGTCCGAACGAGCCAACCCTAAGTAAAACGCGTCGCTGTCGGTGCTGGTCCAAAACGTTCCGTCGTTGACACGCCGGTATGCCGCGGTTTCGAGCGCATCGAGCAGCGGCACCGCCCAGGACGAAATCTGGTTCCATAGTCCTGGTTCGCATTCGCCCGCGGCGGCACACGCTCGCAGTGCCTGCAGCCCCGCCAGGGCTTCAGCGTTCCATTGACTGTCGGGTGAGTCACTGCCTGGTGAGTTACTGTCGGATGCATCACTTTCTCGCGGTGGTGACTTTGGCATCAACCGTTCGACCGACGCATCGAGTTGCTCGACCGACAATCCGACCCACTCAACTGGGGGTCGATCGTCAACCGATTGCCGGCCGACCGATCGCAGCTGGATCAACGATTGAATCCAGCTCCGTTGCAACGACAACTCCATCGCGTCGACCCACCGCGGGGCGGCGTCCCAAGTGGCGGCAAGTGACGTTTCCTCGGCGGATGAGTTCGCGTCTTCGCGGGCCGGACGGTTGGCCGGAACATCACTGGATGCGTCACGCCTTTGGGCCAAGGCCAACGCGGGCGTAGTCGCCGGTTCGATTTCGACCCAGGTTTCTTCTTGGGCGTCAAAAAAGGTCTGGTAAAGTCCCGGCCGACGGGCCTCACGCATCACCACGATCACCAACAGCAACACCACGCCCAGCCGAATCAGCCGCCGTCGGTTGTCTGCCGCGCCGGGGACGGACGTCCGCTTTTTCGCATTTTTCTCCCCTCGCCTGGGGCGATAAAGGCTGGAATCGTTAAATTGCGATGGGATTCGCATGACTCGTCGGACCGAACGGGGGCGTGCGCTTGAATGACTGCAGGGACGACTTTACGCTAGATTAACCTCTTTCTTCAATCTGATCACTTTTCTACGAATCGCGGTATGACGAATCTCATGCGCCACAGGCGGCCGAAGTCGTGTTTCCATCGGCCATCGGATCCAGGTCGCCGCCTCTTGGTCATGGCATCTTGCGTGCTGGTTGCGTCGGCGGTGTCGCAAAACGTCCGTGCCGAGGGTGAACCGGCCGAAGCCTTCGTCAAGCAACTTCGCAACGCCGGCTACTTTGATACCGCGATCAGCTATCTGGATCGAGCGGAAAAGATGCCGGGGGTTGATTCCTCGTTCGTCGCCGCGATCCCATTGGAGCGAGCGCAGACCTACATCGAGACGGCACTCAACTCTGGCAACCCCGACGACCGCGACAAGGCGTTTGCTGATGCCGAAGCCTCGCTCCAGGAGTTTCTCACCCGTGAAAGTCACCCGCGTCAAAGCGAAGCGCGGCTGCAGTTGGGGAAGCTGCAAATGATTCGGGCGGCACAATTGCTGGCCGGCGAACCCGTCGAAACCGAAAAACGGCAAGCCCGCGAATCGTATTTAGCGGCCGCCAAGACGTTCGACGGCATTGTCAGTGACCTGAGAGGAAAACTGGAATCGATGCGGGGCCAGAAAATCGATCCCGAGAAGGATCCCGACGCAGCCGCGCTCCGCGATCAATATCGATTCGAATTCCTGCAGTCTCAGCTCAACGCCGCCGATGCCATCAAGCTTGCGGCAAAGACGCATACCGATCCGGCCAAAGACGGCAAAGCACAACTCGAAGACGCGGTCAAACGCTTCGAGGAACTCAACCAGAAATATGCCACCTACTCCCCCGGCGCGATCGCGCTGTCCCATCTCGGCGATCTGAACGAATTGCTCGGCAAGTCCGATCTGGCGTTGGACAACTATTTACGGATGCTCGAAGAACCTGCCGTCGACCAACTCCGCGAAGCCAAGTTCATGTCCGCCGCCGGCGTGATTCGGCTCAAGTTGGCCGCCGACCCGCCGGCGTACCAAGAGGCGATCGACCGCACCGCAAACTGGGTCAAGGAGATTCGCCCCAACGAGGAGTCTCTGCCGGTGGTGCAAGAATTTCGCATCCAATTGGCCAAGGCTTACCTCGCCAAAGCCGCCGACGACAGTTTGAAGAAGGGTGAAATCGGCCGCGCCAAATCCGAAGGCCGCGATCTGCTGCGCGCCGCCAGCAAGGTTCCCGGCCCGCACGTCGAACAGGCCAAGGCGATGTTGGCCGACTTGGGGATCGAGCAGGAAACCGAAGCACTGCCCACCGCGGAGCCCCCCTCCAGCTTTGACGACGCGATGGAAAAGGCGACCCAGGTGTTGAGCGTGACCAGCGATTTGGAAGAAGCGCTCAAGGTCATCCAAGCTCAGAAGCAAACGCCTCAACTGAAACAGCAGATCGACGACATTCAAAAGCAGATCGACGAATCGTATCGAATCGGCGTCCAAGTCTTGCGCGGCGGTTTGGCGATGGTGACGTCGGAGACCAACACCGAATCGCTCAACCAGGCGCGCCAGATCTTGGCGTACTTCCTGTACCAGTCCAAGCGGCTTCGTGAGACCGTGGTGGTGGGAAACTTTTTGGCACGGCATGCCCCCGGCACCGACTTGGGACTCAAGGGTGGCTTGATGGCGCTGACCAGCATGCAGTTGCTGTTGGCCGAAGTCCCCGATGATGCCAACGAAGGGTTAATCCTTCAGTTGGAATCACTTGGGAAGTTCTTGGCCAAAACCTGGCCGGATGATCCCAATGCCGCCGCCGCCCAAGGATTGCAGATCCGGTTGTTGCTTAAGAAAGATGACTTCGACGGCGCCCAACAGTTGATCGATGACATGGCCGCCGGCAGCGAACGGGCTTCGTTCAAACGGTTGCTCGGCCAACTGCTGTGGAACCAATCGATCGTTGCGCGGTCTCAAGAGAACGATGACGCCAAATCCGAAATGCTGATCGACCGCGCCAAGCGGAATCTACAATCCGGATTGGACGAGATCGAAGGCAATTTGATTGAAGTCGAGGGCATGCAAGCCGCCACCGTGCTGGCCAAGATTCATCTGATGCAACAGGACAGCGCCGCCGCCCTCAAGGTCCTTGATCATCCGAAGTACGGTCCGCTGGAATGGATCACCAAGCTCGGCAAACAGTCGGAAGCCTTTGCCGGTGAGTTGTACAGCACCGAACTGAAAGCCTTGGTCGGACAGATGCTCGAGTCGGACACGCCGGAAACCTATCTGGATCGGATGACCGCCACGATGGAAAAACTCCGCAAGGCATACCAGGGAGAAGAATCCCAAACCAGACTGACACAAACCTACATGCGTTTGGCCAACGACCTGAAAGCACAGCTCGACACCGCCACGCCGGCCCGCAAGACCAAGTTGATCGAAGCGTTTCGCGTGATGCTGCAACGCATCTCCGACGCGACCAACGACAACGCAACCCTGCGGTGGGTCGGACAGACACTGATGTCGATGGGCGAGGCTTCGATGGACCAAGGGCAGGTCAAGGCGACCGGCCAGGCCGCAGACTTGTTGGCACAAGCCGTCGAGACCTTCAAATCGCTGCCCGATCAAGACAATCCGACGACCGCCTATCTGTTGGGACTCTCTCAGCGGTTGATGGGCGAGTACAAGGACTCGATCGACACGTTTGACAAATTGTTGCAACAAAAACCGCTGATGCTGGAAGCCCAGGTCGAAGCCGCCCAGGCCTACGAATCCTGGGCCGGCACCCTGCCGCCCAACATCGCCTACAAAGCCTACCGGGCCGCATTAGAAGGCGCTCGGCCGGGCAAGGACAAGAAAAACGTCATCTGGGGATGGGCGGAGATCAGCAGCAAGACCAGCAAGATGATCAACCGCAATGAGAATTTTAAGGAGAAATTTTTTGAGTCTCGCTACCACGTCGCCCTCTGCTTGTACCTGATGGGAAAAGCCGGCAAGCGAGACGATGACATCAAGAAAGCGATCAAAGTGATTCGTGAAGCGGCGACGTTATTCCCCGACCTTGGCGGCCCAAAACGACGTGCCGAATACGACGCACTGATGAAGGAGGCTCAGCGTTCGGTCGGCCAGAATCCGGTCGGGATCGCCAAGCCACAACCCAATGGAAACTAAGCTTCACCGCCGACCGCTGCCACAACCACCCACTCAACCTTTGCGTCCCACGATAACACGATTCATGACCCACCCTCGCTTACTCTGCCTCTGTGTCGTTGCCGCCGTTTTCAGCTTTGGTCTCGTAATCGAGGATGCCCAGGCACAACTCGATCGCGTCTACACCTATGATTCCGGGACCGCGTCCAGCGGAACCATTGCGACGGTCACCAAGAACGGCATCCAGTTAAAGGTCGGATCGAATACGAAAAACTTTAGCGAAGACGAGATTCGAAAAGTCGCTTTCCAAGGCGATCCGCCACCGTTGGCACGCGCCCGTGAATTCGCCATCGACGGGCAATACGAACAGGCACTCGACGAATTGAAGGCACTCGATTTCAACACGCTCTCGCGAGAACTGATCAAAGTTGACGCCGCGTATTATCGGTTCCTCTCTCGCGCCAAGTTGGCGTTGGCCGGACAAGGCGATCGCAAAGCTGCGACGGCCGAAGGACTCAGTTTCGCCGGCAGCAATCGTGATTCGTATCACTTTTATTCGGTCGCAAAACTGCTGGGCGATCTCGCGCTGGCGCAAAAACAGCACGCCAAGGCACTGCAGTTCTATGGCGCCCTGGCCCAAGCACCGTCGACGGAGTCCAAGATCCAGTCACGCTACCTGATCGGCGTCACGATGCTGGAACAAGATGACATTCCCGGTGCCGAAAAAGCGTTTTCGGACGTCGCCTCGGTCGAAGTCAATTCGACCAGTGCGCTGCGTTTGAAAACACTCGCCAAGGCGGGGCAGGCCGTCGCGTTGGCCAAAGGCGGCAAAGCGAAAGAAGGGCTGGAGTTGGCCGACAAGTTGATCAGCGAGCTCAATCCCACGGACATCGAAATGTCCGCCAAAATCTACAACGCCCAAGGCGCCAGCTACGAAGCCGCCGGCGATATCGAAGGTGCCATCCTGGCCTATCTGCACACGCACCTGATGTTCTCCGGCCAGCCCGACGCACACGCCACCGCGCTCAGCCGACTGGTCGAATTGTGGCCCAAAGTCGGACGCACCGAACGCGCCGCCGAAGCCCGCCAGGAACTGCAGACCCGCTACCCCGGCTTCGTCAATTGACCCCGTGGGATAGGCTTCCAGCCTGTCGAGGCTGCTCCGGAAAAGGGGCCAGTCATAAGTGTTGGTGTGCAGGCTTTAGCCCAATACCGCTAAGTTAACATGAATGAGGGGGCCCGGACGCTGGCGCGAACCGGCTGATATCAAACGAATATCAGCCGTTTGGCGCCAGCCTACGGGCCCTCATCTGAAGAAACGACGCTTAACTTAGCGGTATTGGGCTTTAGCCGCCCACTTTCGCTGCCTAGCAGCGACCGGAAATCGCCTAAAGGCTAAACACCAACGGTCGCTGAATCCGTTGTTACTTGAGCCCGTGCCATTCGTCACTGCCCCCTTTTCCGTTCGACAAACGCAACCCAAACACTCAAAGCTTGCAGAGCATGAGTGAAGTTCCAACGACGAATCTTGCCGCCCCAGCCCCCGCCGATGAACCGTCCGATCCACAAACCGCTGGCCGTCACATTCATCCTGGCCGTCGCGACCTTGGCCGGTTTCATCGGGAACCCTCATGCCGTTGGCGACGAGCCAGCAGCCGATGCTGCGACCCCAACGACCGTCCAAATCGCCGGCCAATCGGTCACGTTGGCCGAGCCGACGCTCGGCCCCGATTTGGATGCCGACGCGCAGCGCAGTCTGATCACCCCACTGCTCCGCGGACTCAGTTTCAGCCAATTCGCCCGCGATTCGGTCGTCGCGCCGGTGCGCATTTACTTGCGATACATCACCAACGATGCCGGCGACCGTTTGGGACACGCGGTCCATGTCGTCTTCATCATCCACGAGAGTTTGGAAACGTTTTCGGACCAGGACATCGCCCGGCGATTCAGCGGCGACGAAGCGGGTGACGCAGGCGGCGACTCCACGGAAACATCACCCGATGTGGCCGACGTCCCGGCCGAGACGTTACAGAGTCTTGGCATCGACGACGCCGGGCCACAGGTCCGCTACCGAAAGCTGGATTTCGAGTTGCTGGACAAGGTGCGATTGACGGGATTGCTGCGGATCGCCCAGCGTTCATCCGCCACCCAAAATCGGATCGACGTTTCGCTCGTCGAGGCATTCGACAACCGTTGGCAGGCCACCGACGGATCCGAGGCCGGCGGAGAGTATTCGGGATTTCAGGGTTGGCTGACCGCGACCGCGCTGGCCGGGATGGACGCGGTATTCGTCGAAGCGCGTTTTGTGATGCATGAACCGGAGCAGTGGTTCGCCGGTCCCAACTACGTCCGCAGCAAGTTGCCACTGGTCTTACAAGAAGCCGCCCGAGATCTGAGGCGACGGCTACGTGATCATTGACACTGCCGCGTGAAGACCCAACGGATCCACCTCGGACGCTTGCCTCTTGCGGTCCCCCATGCATTGCAGGGACGTGCTCAGCCATTCACTCTTGGCAACGCCTGATCATGCGGCAGCGTGATGCGGTATTCTACCGGCAAGTGATTTAGACAGCGGTAAAGTCCCAATCAACGAGGTTCCGGTTGCCCCACCCGTCGAGGACTCGTACGATTGGGTGGTAGGAGATGTTCCCCGGTCCGACCGGGGGACATGTACTTTTTACCCCGGTCGAACCGGTAATCATTAATCGTTTGCAGGTCATGTAAACACCGATTCGCGATGGCGGAATGCGAGATCTGCAATGAATTCCTTCACGATCGGTCCCGAAACAGAACGACTTGAGCATCGCGCATTCACCGTTGACGACGCCTCTGAATTCTTTGCCCTCAACGGCAACCCGGATGTGATGCAGTGGACTGGCGAACCGATTCTCACTTCGCTTGAGGCGGCGAGAGACGCGATCGCTAACTATCCCGATTTCGACGAAGTGGGTTATGGTCGCTGGGCGTGTATCCTCAAGCAAACAGGGATGATCATTGGATTCTGCGGTTTGAAATACCTGCCCGAACTGGACGCGGTTGACGTTGGGTATCGCTTCCAACCCGAATACTGGGGATGCGGCTTCGCAACGGAGGCCTGCTCAGCGAGTCTGGCCTTCGGCTTCGAAACGCTTCTTCTTGACGAGATCGTCGGGTTTGTGCTTCCCAAGAATGTCCGCTCCATTCGTGTGCTTGAAAAGGTCGGCATGCAGCCGGACGGCGAATTGATGTACGATGGATTGCTGGCACTGCGGTTCGTCAAGCGTGTGCCAAGAATCTGCGAACCAGCGGATGCCCGTGAGCCGCCAAGTTAAGTTGCTTGAAGTGGTGAGTCGTTCGCGGCGACGACGTGATCCGAACCGTTGAACTTAATCGAATTGCTTACCGCTTCTGCGGTTGATTTGCGGTCGCGGCGGGCTCAGGCCAGTGTGGGACTCCGGGCCGAAAGGCTGACGCCAGATTCTTGAATCGACTGGCCGTAGGTCGTCAGCGTTTTGGTGCGACAGTCGTCTTGATCTCTTGTGGCCCATCGTGTGATTCAACGGCGCATGACTCCCTCGATGCTCGCGTCGTGTGGCTCGAGGGAGTGCTTCTTTTACTAAGAGACGAATCCGACCGAACGCACAACGCGCCGACCCTTGGGAGTCGGGCGCCTTTGGATGTTTGAAGTGTACCCGTGAGAACAAAACGCGGCTTGCAACGCACGGGAAATAAGTGGGATAGGCTTCCAGCCTGTCGGTGCTGGAATGACAGGCTGGAAGCCTATCCCACTCGCTGGGAGCCCATTGAGCTGGAGGCTGCGGTCGGTGGGGTGCCGGGATTCGCTGCGACCTCGTCCGGGGTCGAGGGGCGGATTGGGGGCTTGGCCCGGAGGTGGCGCTGCGCTGACCTCCGGCTACTCGCTGTGATCCCTCCGGGATGCCGGTGATGCCCGGGAGGGCAGGCACAGTGTCTGCCGGCGGTGTGAGCCGCCGGTTGAGAGTGCGCTCCGCTGCAGCAGCCCTGGAGGGGCGACACAGTCCATGCCGCGGCCTCGTCCCGGCGCGCACTGTGTCGGCCTTCCAGGCCTGCGCCGACGTTACACTGGAGTCCGGGCCCTGACGGGCCCGGCAACCACTCTGTCAGCCCGCCGGGCTTCGCACCCTCGGGATACTGGGCCTTACGCGAAACTGCCGCTCCTGATTTCCCGCTGAGTCAGAATTGGACAACTATTCATTTTGGGTTGCGTTGCTTCGTGGCCGGTTTGACCCGCTCGTTTTTCGATGGGCCGTTTTCTTATTCGCGATCCAAGGTGCATTGCATTTCGCCCTTTTCAGCGCACAACCACCTGGTTTTCCTCACATTCCCAATGACTTGTTACTGATTGCAACGTTCGGCTCTCTCTTTGGCGTCCCGTTTGTTTACTTCTTGCCAACGGCTAGGGCCGACGGCATGGCAAAACACTGGAGAGTTCCCAAACGCACACTTATACTGTCGCGACCGCTAGCCCGCTTTATTTGCTCAGGAGTTGTGGGGATTGCAATTGGCGGCGCTACTGTTGCCCCGTTCGTCGAACTGACATTGTTGCCGATCATCATTGCCCACATTCTCATGGCAGTCGCTGTGATCACAGCGATGCGACGGCGGTTCGCGTGTCACCCATGTACAGAATGGACGATGCCACCTCCTGGGTACCAGCTCTACATGCCGCTCATACGTGGCACAAGGCCGGACGTGTAACCTACGGATTCACACGGAGCGACGAAGTCGGCGTCAGCCGATAACACAATATCGTTCGCCGCGGCCCGATCAACGGTGGTCGTTCGCCCGAGGTAAACTCGTTCACAACCGGAGTCTCACTTTGAACCGCAGCTACCTTCGTTTCTCGATTGCTTTCATGCTGTTCGCTTGCCTTTGCGTCGCGGGTTATCTTGCCGGCAACCGTGTCGGATTTCGAGAAGGATACGCGTCTGGTCAGGCGAAACGCAAGTCAGAGGAGCCTTATCCAAAGTTTTACGAAGTTGGTGATTTCCTCCGGTCCACCGGCAAGGATGACGAAGCCACCGCAGACCAACTGGACTACGGTTCGTTGCTGGCAGCCATTGAAACATCAGTGTTCCCCGAAGAATGGGAATCCCTGGGCGGCGAATGCTGCATCGGCGTGTTTCCACAAGTGGAAGCGATCTACGTCAATGCGACTTCTGGTGTTCAAGACGGTGTGGCGAACTTCCTGGCGGATCTTTCCTCTGTAAAGCTTGCGGTTGTCGAAGCGCAAGCCGAACGGCAAGACATGCGACGACGACGAGAGGAGTGGCTCAAAAGTATTTTGAAACCGGTATCCGAGAAGCTCGGGGAAGAATTGTCACTGATCAGCCATGACTTTGATCTTCTCGGTATCTGGGACGTTCAACGCAAGAGTTCAGACGGAAGGATTGAATCCGCACAATGGGACTTCATTGATGCGGACACTGTCCAAGTCCCCAGACCGGATGATGCGAGCAAATCGATGCCGCAGTGGTACCTGGTTGCTGCCGGGTCGGTTGTGGTTTCAGGTAAGCCGTACGTCGCAGCTGAAACGGAAGGGGATTCGCTGGTGCTGATACCGAGCAATGAGCCACTTAACTTTATGGTTGCGACTCGAGAGAACGGCGAGCCATGACATGAACCGAAGTGGCGTTGTCCGGAGGTGGCGTTGCGCTGACCTCCGGCTATTTGCTGTGATCTCTCCGGGATTTCAATTGCCTAGGTGACGGATTTGATCGTAGAGGAAGTCGCCAAGACTTTTGCAGCGTGGGCCCTCTCTGGCGTTTGCTTGCTGCGCAAACGCCGTCTCTCCCAGAGGGAGAGAATCTAAAGGGTTGCAAAATCCTGCAGCAAAAGAATCGACGTCCCCCGGGATATCGTGGACGCTTGATGCGTCAACGTTGTTTCCTGGTGAACGCGGTTAAGCTGACGCCATCCAACTCGAGTTCGCCTGGGACGGAGACGCTGGCACTCTCCGCCAGGAGCCTTGGGGACGGATTCTGCCAATTCGCAGGCTCGTTACCTTGGATTGGTTATCATGACGTCAGACGGCAGTATCGTCGGTGAATCGACCGCTGCGGGTAACGGACGCGGGGATCAGACAACGGTCTCTGGCGAGTCGGGTTGGCTTTGAGTATTGGTCGCTCGCGGTGATGGCGATGGCGATTGTGGTTTTGCTGGGCAGTTTTGCAGGGGGGGAATCGGCACTTTGAGGTCACTGATGCGACGAAGACGAATGATCCGCCGGGCGATGATTGCCGCGTCATGTTTGCTGGTGACGGGCTTGATCGCGTCTTGGTTTGTCGCCGGCGCACTCGTCGCGCCGAGCCCTCGTCTCATCGGCGATCCGCCACGCGAATTGAACGCGACCGCGTTCGTTGTGAAAAGCGGTTCGGGGTCGTTGATCTCGGGTTGGCATACACGGCCGGATGCCGGAAACGGTGTGATCGTGTTGCTGCACGGCATCCATGGTTCGCGACTGTCGATGTTGCAGCGCGCGCGAATGCTGCATGATGCCGGGTATGCGACGGTGATGATCGATTTCCAGGCACACGGCGAGAGTCCTGGAGACGCCATCACCGTTGGATACCTCGAACAACACGACGTTCGTGCCGCGGTGGAATTCGCACGGCGCGAACACCCGAATGAACCGATCGGCGTGATCGGTGTCTCGCTTGGTGGGGCGGCGGCTCTACTCGCGTCGCCGTTGAAGATCGACGCGCTCGTGCTCGAATCCGTTTACCCGAACATTCGCGACGCCATCCACAATCGCGTCGCCGCCAAGCTTGGACCGCTTTCGTCGATTCCCGCGTCGATGCTGCTGCTGCAATTTCGACCGCGTTTAGGGTTTTCGCCGCAGGAGCTTCGGCCGATCGACCATCTCCCCGACGTCGGATGCCCGGTCTGCGTCGCGTCGGGATCCGGTGACCTGCACACGACCGCGTCAGAAACACAAGCGATGTTTTCCGCCGCAACAAAACCCAAACGGCTTTGGTTGGTGGATGGTGCCGAACACGTGGATTTGTTCGGTGAAGCTCCCATTGAATACCGAGAACGGATCCTCGGTTTCTTCGACGAGTACCTGCGCGGTGATCGCGAGACGATGTCCAACCCTGGGGTGTCTTGGTAACGACGAGGAACCGGAGGGCTCGCGCCCGACCGCGAACAAGCACGACCCGGTTGGCGACTTAGCAATGAGCGGAGTAGAAGTGTCTCTTCTCTTGAAGTGGGATAGGCTTCCAGCCTGTCATTTCAGCATCGACAGGCTGGAAGCCTATCCCACTTATTTTTCGTGCGTTGCTCAGTATCGAACAATCAACTCGGTTTGCAGCCGGCCTTCGATGACGTCTTTGAATTCGGTCAACGGGAATTCGTACGCGATGCCCCATTCCGTCTTGGCGTTGGGCTTGAATTTCAAGCCGACGTTTTGCGTGACCAAATCGTTGCCGGTCACGTCGCTGGTGGACAAGTTGAACAGGTCTTGTCCGGCAACACCCAGCGCCGCACCACCCTTGGCACTGTCGATCCAGTGCCACCAAGCGATTTCGGTCACGAAGTAGGTTGTCTCGGTCAGTTTGAGGTCGAAGTGGTTGGACCAGTGAATTGATTCCGATTGCAGGAACCCGTCGCTGGGAACACGCCAGCCGAAGGCCGACATCAGGTGGGCCTTGCCGCACATCAGCCGTTGACCACCGGTGGCGAACAGATGGAATTCCCCGTCAGCAATGTCTTGCAAGGCGTCACGACTGCCTGGCAAGTCATAGGTGCCCCCGATCGAAGCGATCGTGCCGCTTTGTGTGTCTCGGAGAATGTTGTATTTCAGCCCGGCCGTGACCGATGCCCAGCCGTCATCCAACAGCCCATCCAACGCTCCGTTGGTGTTGTCCCAAATGTAGCCGTCTTTGACTCCGATCAGGCTGAGCCGTTCGGTCAGCGCGATGCGGAATTGCATGGCCAGCAATTGAATCGATCCGCCGGCGGGAATGTTGTTGCCGATCCGTTCGGGAACCCAGTGATTGAC
Source organism: Rhodopirellula sp. SM50 (assembly GCF_002289565.1). Lineage (GTDB taxonomy): Bacteria > Planctomycetota > Planctomycetia > Pirellulales > Pirellulaceae > Stieleria. The sequence continues at coordinate 14,298 of NZ_NTFY01000087.1, forward strand.
AAAAATCGGGCGGAGTTCGGTGAGGGTGCGTGGGTCCTCGAAGTGAACGAAGTTGATCATCGGGCTGACGAAGTCGTCGAAGCAACGATCGCTAGGTTTGATCAGGCCGCCCAGCAAGCCTGCGTCGCAGCAGCTGGAGACACAGCTGACGCATCCGTCGCAACCGAGGCCACTGCAGTCGACCGCGTCGCAACACAGCGGGTCGCCGCAAGCACTGTCACAGGAGGCCGCGTCGCAGGAGCCCATGACACATCCGGCGTCACAGGCGGATCGGTTGAACAATCCAAGGCCGCCGGCATCAGCGACCGAGGCCGAGCCGGCAGTGGCGGCCGCCAGCCCCAGTAGGAGTGCAACGAAGTTGGGCCGAATGAATTTGGGGGTGAGTGATTGAATCATGGGTTCGCATCCGTGAGAAAAATTCCGTCGATTGTCTTTTCTCTTCGGAAAACGCACACCCGTTCAGGCGACAGCAAAAACTGCAGGGCTCATCGGGTACCCAAACGTTACAGTGTGATGTTGCCAGCCCGAAAACCCCTGTGATCGGCAATGCAATCCGAGGCCAGATCAAGACAAGCTGTGACGAAGCGGCACGTTTTAGGCTCAGGAACAAGTTCCCAACTCCATCTGCTTGGGCGCCAAGCTGGGTGTCTTTTAGTAGCGGTAGGGCGCGAGCCCTCCGGTATTTCAAGCTTGAACCGGACGGCTCGCGCCGTTCCGCAAACTCTTTCAGTGGCAAAATAGATGGCGTTGCACGTGAGCCGTCGGCTCTCCCGTGCTGGTTTGCCTACAGCTCCCGGATTCGGATGTTGCGCCAGGATACTTGGTAGGGGCCGCTCCCTTTCTTGATCGAGTGGACTTGCAGACCGATCAGACCTTCCGCGTCACGGTCGTCGGTGAAGTCGGCGACGGGAACCCCGTTGACGAAGCTTTGAATCCGATTGCCTTTGGCGACGATGCGAAATTGATTCCACTGACCGGGCTTGTAAACGGCCTGTTTTTCTTCCGCGTTGACGGATTCGTCCAGCCATTTCGTCCGGCGGCCTTCGTCCCAGAAATTCCCGGAGCATCCGTTGGCCCCATTTGTTTTCCCGGTGATCTCGCACTGGTAGCCGTACATCTCGCCTTGTTCGCGGATTCGATCGGGTTTCGATTCTTGGGGCGTTGGTTTGGGGTAAAGGTGGCTGCGAATTTGTACCCCCGAGTTCAGTTCGCGATCGCATTTGACCTCGAACATCAACTCGAAATCAGCATACGGTCCCTTGGTCAAGAAAGTGTTCTTGCCCGGCCCGGTTTTGCCGGTGATCACGCCGTCGTTCAAGTGATAGCTTGCCTCTCCGCCGACCTTCGTCCAGTCATCCAGGGAATCGGTCCCGATCAAGGACACCCAATCGCCGGCCGAGAGGGAGCAGGCGGAGATCATCAAGAGAACGAACGTCGTGGATCGCAGAAACATTGTGGCGGCCTCGCGGGCGTGGGGGGAAATCGGACGATGGACAGCGATGGAACTCCACCATCATACCGATTTCGATTCGGCGTCGCGTTTGATCCCCCGCAGCATGACGGGAAAGACGAGTCCGTGCAGCGGTAGAACGCTGTACCAATAGGCCAGCCCAAGTAATCCGCTGGGGCGAAATCTCGCGGTCATGGTGACGTTGGTGGAATCGTGATCGGCCGGGGCGAGTTGGAAATCGAGTTCGGCGTCGCCGGGCAGTTTCATTTCGGCGGTCAATCGCAATCGTTCGTTGGGTTGGTGGGTCGTGACCCGCCAAAAATCAACCGCTTCGCCGAAATGAAGGTCGTCCGGGTGGCGACGTCCGCGCCGCAGTCCCGGACCGCCGACCAGTTGATCCATCCAGCCACGCACGTGCCAAAGCCAACCGGCTCCCCAGTATCCGTGGCCGCCACCAATCTTTTCAATCACTTGATAGGTGTGTTCCGGAGAGGCGTTGACGGTGATCGAACGCTCGTCGATCTTGGTGGTTCCGCCTGCCCAATCGGGATCACCCGGCATCACGCCGGCGGTCGACCAGCGGGTTTCGATGTCGTGGCTTTCAATCTTGCCCAGCGCCGCGTCGAGCGCTTGTTGCACGTTAAATCGCGTGCCGGGCATCAGATTCGTCGCCCAATCGTTGCGGCACACCGTGCGATTGCGAAGCCCTTCGGCAAGTGGTCGTCCGATCGCGCTGCCGACGGGAGTGACCAACGAAATCCACAGCGAACTGAGACGCGGCGTCAACACGGGCACCGGAACAATGATGCGTCGCGGCAAGCCGAGCCCCTTGGCCATCGCTTGCATCAGTTCGCGATATGTCATCACGTCCGATCCGCCGATGTCGATCGTCCGCCCGCGGGTTTCCGGGACGCTGATACACTCCACCGCGTACCGCAACACATCACGAATCGCGATCGGCTGAGTTTCCGTGTTCACCCATTTCGGCGTCACCATAATCGGCAGCCGTTCAACCAGGTACCGCAGGATTTCGAACGACGCCGAACCGGACCCGATGATCATCGCGGCGCGCAGCACCGTGACCGGAACGGTGCTGGTTTGCAAAATCTCGGCCACTTCGCGACGGCTTCTCAGGTGGCGACTGAGATCGGGACCGAGTTCACCGAGGCCACCGAGGTAGACGATCTGACGACACGGCGATTGATCGATTGCGGCGACGAAGTTGTCAGCCAACTCGCGATCGCGCTGTGCGTACTTGTCGCTGGCGGCGATCATGGAATGCACCAGGTAATACGCCACGTCGATGTCGACGACCGCCGAGTCAATCGCTGCGCGGTCTTGTAAATCGCCCTCGAGTACCTGTAATCGCGGATTCTCGCGCCAGCCGAATTTGCTCAACTTCTCTTTATTGCGGACCAGGCAACGCACGGTGTGCCCTTGGTCCAACAGCAATCGAACCAAACGGCCGCCGACGTAGCCCGTCGCGCCACACACAAGAATCGTCAACGGTGGCATATCCATAAGATTTCGGCGGCGAAGGGCAAAGTGGTGCGAAATGGCACGGAGCGATGGACTGAGAATATCGTAGACGAGAAGGAAGTGGGCGTTTGGGCACGGAGGGGGACTTGGTGCGGCGCCGAAATCATCTGCCGGGATGTCAGGCGGAACGACAGGCTGACCCCGAGCGGCAACGCTGCGAAGCATGTTTTGGCGGTAGGGCGCGAGCCCAATGCCATCGAGTTTGACGCGAAGCGGGGTGTTTTTTGTTAGCGGTAGGGCGCGAGCCCTGCGGTCTTTCACGGTGTTTTTGAGACGCGACCGGACGGCTCACGCCGTTCCGCTAAGGCCATTAGAGTCAACGTAGATGGCATTGCCCGTGAGCCCACCGGTGGTTTGGCTTAGGTGAAGAACCGGAGGGCTCGCGCCCTGCCGCTAAAACCTCCCAACACAGGCGAAGAATGCTACACGGCGTTGACCGCTACGGCCTGATTTCGTCTGGGAGGGATGGCGTGTACGGCTGCTTGCCACAGCCCGCACGGTCGACCGATGGTCCGCCGCTTCTGCAATACGAAAGTTTTGCCAAACTTGGCAGAGTCGTTGGGAAGCACTGAGACGCAAATCGGTAGCGACTAGACTCGTTGAAGTGGGGCGCTTTTGTATTCGTTTTGCTCAGCGAGGTTGTCCGCAATGAGATCACTCAAACGACGCCGCAAACCAATGGTCGAGCGTCGTCGCCGCCGCCGCGCCAGACGACTCGAAGTGTTGGAGACACGTTGTCTGTTGGACGCCGCCCTGGCGTTTGAGTCGCCTTCGCTGGCCCTCGACGCCGGAGCGTTTGACAGCGACAGTGTGCTGGTGCGGTTTCATACTGTCGCGGCGACCTCGTCAAGCAATCCGATCGCCGAGTTTTCGGCGTTGCCCGGACTCAAGCAAGTCGAACTGCCGGAGGGACTTGATGTCGACCAGACGCTTGATTTTTACCGACATCATCCCGGCGTGATCTATGCCGAACCCAACTACGAGATTCGTCTCTCGGTGGTCCCCGATGATCCAGGCTTTGACAGTCTTTGGGGCTTGCACAATGCTGGACAAACCGGTGGCACCGTGGATGCCGACATCGATGGGAGCGAAGCGTGGGAGATCACGACGGGCGATGCAGACACGGTCGTTGCGGTGATCGATACCGGAGTCGATTATCTGCATCCAGATTTGGCCGCGAACATGTGGTCCAACCCGGGTGAGATTGCCGGTGACGGGATCGACAATGACGGCAACGGCTTTATCGACGACGTCCATGGGTTCGACTTTGTTTCCGGTGATGGCGACCCGATGGACGACCACAATCACGGGACGCACGTTGCCGGCACGATCGGGGCGGTGGCGAACAACGGGATCGGTGTGGTCGGCGTCAGTTGGAACGTGCAAATCATGGCCGTCAAATTTTTGAATGCCTCCGGCGGCGGATCGACGGCCGCGGCCGTCAGCGCCATCCAATACGCCGTCGACAACGGTGCCACGATCTCCAACCACAGCTGGGGATTCAACGGCACCGCGTCTCAGGCACTCGCCGATGCCATCGAGTACGCGCGGGCGGCCGATCACATCGTGGTCGCGGCGGCGGGCAACGGTGGCGGAGACCAGGTCGGCGACGACAATGATGCACGGCCCTTTTACCCGGCGAACTTTCCCCATGACAATCTGATCGCGGTTGCGGCGACCGACCACAACGATGCCCTGGCGACATTCTCCAACTTCGGAGCCACCCAGGTCGACCTGGGGGCGCCCGGTGTTGGCATCTACAGCACGACACGAAACAACAGCTACAGCACCTTCAACGGAACCTCGATGGCAACGCCGCATGTTGCCGGAGCCGTGGCGTTGCTCAGGAGTCAGCATCCCGATTGGCCGTCTGGGAAGATCCGCGATCGCCTTCTGGACACGGTCGACTTGATCCCTGCCCTGGAGTCACGCACCACGACGGGAGGAAGATTGAACGTCGCCGCAGCGGTGGCACCCGATGAAAGCGGCCCGATCGTTGTTGCAAACGTTCCTGACGGTGACGTGATGAAGGTTCAGGATCGACTGCGCGTTACCTTTGACCAGCGCGTTGATGTCGATTCTTTCACGACCGATGACATTCTGGAATTCCAGGGGCCGTTGGGACCGATTGTGGTCACCGCCGTGCAAGCTGTCTCCGGTTCCGCCGGACGAGACTTTGAAATCGTCTTCCAGCCCCAAACGGCACTCGGCGATTACGTGATCACATTGGGACCGGAAATCGCCGATCCGTTCGGCAACGCGATGGACCAAAATGCCAACGGGATCAACGGCGAAGTGACGGCAGACCGATTCATCGGCGGGTTTACGATCGTGCCCGATACCGTCGGACCCTATGTCGTTGCTGTCTCGCCCCAAGACGCTGTGGATGTTCCGGTCGATCGGGTGCGGATCACGTTTGACGAACCGATCGCGGCTGATTCGTTCACGATCGATCGGGTCAGCGATTTCGTCGGACCGGCCGGACCGATCAGCGTTTCCGCGATCGAGTCTGTGTCGCAGACCGAGTTCGACATCGTTTTCCCGACGCAGGATGTGCTGGGAACCTATCGGCTGACGATCGGCGGGGCGATCACCGATCCCGCCGGGAATGTGATCGACCAAGACCAAGATGGGATCGGCGGTGAAGCGGAAGATGATCGGTATGACGTTGAATTCACGCTGCAGAGATGGTTGTACGCGGATGAGGTGATTGATTTCAGTTCCCAGTACACGACAACGGCCTGGTCAGCCGCCCAGGCACTCGGGGCACCGGATACGTTCAGCTACGGTGACCTGCAAACGGCTTGGGCGCCGCGATCGGAGAACGGGACCGAAGAGTTTTTGACGGTCGGCTTTGCGGAGCCCTTGCTGGCCAGTGGCGTCGTGATTCGGGAGACGTTTGGAAATGGATTCGTGCGAACCATCGAAGCCCGCAACGCGACGACGGGCGAGTTCGCCACGGTGGCTCAGCCGCAAGACAACAGTCTGCCCAATGTCCCCTTTGATTTTCTCGTGACGTGGCCGCAAACCAGCTATCCGGTCGACGCGGTGCGGATCACGATCGATACCGATCACAATCTCAACGCCTACGAAGAGATTGATGCGGTTCAGTTGCGGGGAGTGACGGTTCCGGATACCGACGGGGCTCGGGTCATCGAATCGACGCTCCAGGGCAGTGTCAACGGTCCGGTCAGCCGCGTCGAACTGACGTTCGACGAGCCGATTCAAGATGGTTCGTTCACGCTCGATGATGTGTCCAGCTTCGAAGGCCCGGACGGTGTGATTCAGGCGTCCGCGGTCAATCGACTGACCAGCACACGTTACGAAATCATGTTCCCGCCGCAGACCGCGTTCGGCGACTACTCGCTGTTGATCGGCCCCGACGTGTTGGATCTGGAGGGAAGGTCGATGAACCAAGACGGAGATGGAATCGATGGAGAGCGGTTGGAGGATGCTTACGCCGTCCAATTTACGGTCGAACTGTGGCAATTTGCCGAAGTGGTTGTCGACTTCAGTTCTCAGTACAGTCCCACATCGTGGTCGGCCGAGCAAGCACTCGGGGCGTCCGACACCTTTGTCTACGGCGACTCGCGGCAGGCTTGGGCACCGCGCGCCATCAACGGAACCAGCGAAACGCTGACCGTCGGATTCGCGACACCGGTTCAATCGACCGGTGTCATCATTCGCGAAACGTTCGGCAACGGTTTTGTCACGGCGGTGCACGTTCGTGACGCCGACACGGGGGTGTACCACTTGGTTTCGACCGCCCAGGACGGCAGCCAAGCGGGGACGGCAGTTGATTACAACGTGTCGTGGCCGCTGACCGACTACCGCGTCGACGCGGTGCGGATCACCGTCGATACGGATCACTCGTTGTCGTATGAAGAAATTGATTCGGTGCGATTGCGGGGCATTGTCCCACCGGACACGACCGGCCCGCGCGTGGTTGCTTGGTTGCCCGACGCCGGGCATCCCGGCCCCGTTGACCATGTGGAATTAACGTTCAACGAACCGATCGGCGTGGGAAGTCTCTCGCTGGACGATTTCTCATCGTTGGACGGCCCGGGCGGCTCCATCCCCATCGACTCGATCGAATCCGTTTCCGAAACGGTCTATCGGGTTTGGTTTGCACCGCAGACCGATTGGGGGACGTATTCGTTGGCCGTTGGTCCGAATGTCGTCGACCTGGCGGGCAATGCGATGGATCAAAACGGCGACGGAGTTTCCGGCGATCCTTCCACCGACGTCTTTGGGCTCACGTTCGATCTGGAGCTATGGCAGGACGCGAGTGCCGTCGTCGATTTTAGCTCGCAGTACAGCGCGACGTCGTGGTCCGCGTCTCAAGCCCTTGGACCGCCGGACACATTTGTCTACGCCGATCAACGCACCGCCTGGGCGCCGGGGTCGGTCAACGGGACGACCGAGACGCTGACCGTCGCGTTCGAAATCCCTGTGTCGGCGACCGGCGCGATCATTCGCGAAACCTTCGGCAACGGGTTCGTGCAAAGTGTCGAAGCCCGCGACAGCGAAACCGGAATGTTCCACGTCGTGTCGACGGACACCGACGACAGCCAGCCGGGAACGCCAGTCGACTACTTTGTTTCCTGGCCGATGACGACTTACAACGTCGACGCGCTACGGATCACGATCGATACCAACCACTCATTCTCGTACGAAGAAATTGATTCGGTGCGTCTGCGTGGCATCGTCGCACCCGATACCAGCGGCCCCCGCATCATCGCAACGGTTCCCGACGCAACACACTCCGGCCCGATCGACCAGATCGAGGTGACGTTCAATGAACCGATCGATCCCAACAGCTTCACGCCGGACGATGTGGTCAGCTTGTCCGGGCCCGGTGGGGCGTTGGCGGTCGAGGAAGTCGTCCAGCTCAGCGATGACACCTACCAGATCCGGTTCGAGACGCAAACGGAAATGGGTGTCTATGCCTACTCAATCCGGCCGGAGATTCGCGATGTCGCCGGCAACGCAATGGATCAAAACGGAAACGGTGTCGGCGGCGAAGCGGTGGACGACGTGTTTTCCTCATCGTTTGCAGTGGAATTGTGGCAATACGCTTCGACCGTCATCGACTTCAGTTCCCAGTACAGCCCGTTCGGATGGTCGGCCACCGATGCGTTGGGCGAACCGAACACGTTTGCCTATGGCGATGCCAGAACCGCGTGGGCACCGCGTTACGCGAACAGTGGCGATCAAACTCTGACCGTCGGATTTGACGTGCCGGTCTACTCGTCCGGTGTGGTCATTCGCGAAACCTTTGGCAACGGATTCGTGCGAGGGGTGGAAGTTCGGGATGCGGTCAGCGGGCAATTTCACGTCATGCCGATCGGTCCCGATCCCAGCCAACCCGGCACGCCGGTGGACTACGACGTGTCTTGGCCGCTGACCAGTTTCACCGTCGATGCGATCCGTATCACGATCGATACGACGCATTCGTTTAGCTACGAAGAAATCGATGCGGTGCGATTGAAGGGGCAGTAGGGCATGCTGTGCATGCCGATCGTCTACTTGTCCGTCTAGCGGTAGATGTCGCGATTTGTACCCCGGTGGAGCCCTATGCCATGAATGATTTTTTGACGGCAGGGCGCGAGCCCTCTGGTGTCTTGGCGCAGATGCGGAACCGGAGGGCTTGTGCCCTTCGGCGAATGCCTCGTCACATTCGCTTGTTCCTGGCGGAGCCTGGGAACAAGTCGCAAAGTGACGGATTTGATCGTAGCGGAAGGTGCCAAGAGTTTTGCAGCGTGAGCCCTCTCTGGCGTTTGCTTGCTGCGCAAACGCCGTCTCTCCCAGAGGGAGAGAGTCTAAATGGGCTGCCAAACGCTGCCGTTAGACAATCGATCTCCCCAACGCGACTCACTGCTAGTTCTGACTGACCTTGATCAGTGTCAACTCGTTTCCGGCTTCGTTGTAGGTGACCTTGTCCATCAGCGTGCTCATCAGTGCGATTCCGATTCCGTCTCCGGTTCCGAAATAGTCTTCGCGCGTGAAGGTGCGGGCCGAGAGTCGTTGGTTTCCGATCCCGCCGTCACGAATGACGAACCGCGCCGTGCTGTTGGTGACATGGACTTCCAGCACGATCTGTCGATCACGATAGGGCGATTGCGAACGACGTTGGGAAATCAGTTCTTTGAGCCCTTCCCAACCCGCGGCACGACTGCGATCGAGTTCGTCACTGGTTAATTCCAGGTTGCCGTGCCAGATCGAGTGGAGCAGCGCTTCTTCGAGTGCCACGCCGACACGGATGTGCTCGGTCTCGTCGCTCAGTTCCAGTCCGCCAATGATTTGCTGGACGTAATCCAACAGCGCGGGGATCTTGTCCGGATCGTTATCCAGATAGAACGTCGCTTGGACCTTGCCATAGAATTTGGTCGACCGGTTGCGATTTCGGTTGGCGCGGGCGCGGGCCAGAACGCGGTAGATCGTCTCCACAAGCCGTTCGACCCGCTTGGACTTGGGGACGTAGCTGGCCGCGCCCTCGTACAGAGCGTCGACCGCCAACGATTCATTGCCGTAGGCGGTCATCAGCACCACGGGGATCTCGGGGAACTCGCGGCGGGATGCCCGCACCAATTCCAATCCATCCATTTCCGGCATGACCAGATCAGTGATGACCAAGTCAGGAGCCGATTGACGCATCCGCTGCAACGCGTCGAGACCTTGTTCCGCAAAGACGATCTGAAAGCCGGGCTGATCTGCTATCAGATCGCGCGTGAAGTACCTGTCGACCGGAGAGTCGTCGACGATCAGTATCGTGGTCATTTGATACACCTGCATGTCGAGGTCTGGTCTCCGTAACGATGGCCCGGAACCACGCCGGTAACGGTCTATGCTAGTGGATGACCGCAACAAAAGCACGAAAAAAGGGTGCATTCCACAGTTCAGGGGGGAGGTCGCCACAGGAGTGGCCATTCGCACACTATTGGTTTTGGGGCGAAATCGTCACATCGGCCCCGTCGTCAACCCGCCGCGGATGCGAGCCAATCAAAACCGACTTCAAAAAAATCATCATTCGGTGCGCATCACGTTTTCTCCGGAAGACTCTGGTGTAGGTGAAGGGGACGCGTGTCACGGGGATCACGAATGCTTCCCCGGATCAGTCCGGCGACGTGACTTGGCCTCGGAAATGCTGCCAGGGACGAAGAGTCGTTGATTGCCGGTTTCCCTCGTTCCCGAATTCGCAGGAGCCTGACGATGAGCTTTTTCTCAAGAGTGTCGGACATTATCAATGCCAACGTCAGCGACATGCTGGATCGGGCAGAAGACCCCGAAAAGATGGTCAAGATGTTGATCTTCGAAATGGAGGAACAGATCGCCGTCGCACGCGACGGTGTCGCCAAGGCGATTGCCGGTGAAAAACAGCTGGAGGCGAATCTGCAGAAGAATCGCGGTCTGGCTGAACAGTGGCGGGCGAAAGCCGGAGCGGCCGTTGGACGTGACGACGACGATCTGGCACGCAAATGCTTGGCCCGGAAGAAGGAATACGATCAGATCGCCGCCAGCTTGCAGCCTCAATGGGAAGCCGCCCGCAAGACCAGTGACGCGCTCAAGTCGGACTTGCGACGCATCGAAGAGAAACTGGAGGAAGCGGTTCGTCGTCGCGACAGTTTGATCGCACGCCAGATGGCCGCCGAAGCGTCACGCGAAGTCCAAGGCGTTGCGCCTTCGATGAATCGGGTGCAACGCAGTTTTGACAAGTTCGACCGCATGGAACGTAAGATCGAAGGCATGGAAGCGGAAGCGGCGGCTTATGCCGAGTTGTCCGATTTGTCGACGGATCTGGATCGCGATGTCGAGCAGGCCCAGCGGGACGCAGAGGTCGAACTGGAACTGGCGGCGCTCAAGCAGCAAGCGACTGTCGACGGGCAACCGCGATCGAGCGATTGAACTCAAGTGACATCAGCCGGGAAACGCGCGAACGGGGCGTTTCTGCAAGTGTTGGCGGAGCGGCGCGAGCGGTCCGGTGTTGGCGTCTCAGACGCGTTGACAGACCGGAGGGCTCGCGCCCTGCCGCTAACAAAGTAACGCGACAGACCGGAGGGCTCGCGCCCTGCCGCTAACAAAGTAACGCGACAGACCGGAGGGCTCGCGCCCTGCCGCTAACAAAGTAACGCGACAGACCGGAGGGCTCGCGCCCTGCCGCTAACAAAGTAACGCGACAGACCGGAGGGCTCGCGCCCTACCGCTAACAAAGTAACGCGACAGACCGGAGGGCTCGCGCCCTGCCGCTAACAAACAAACGAGGGAACATTGTTCCCAACATGAGCTTGTCGTTCCATGAATGCATCCGATTGTCGTTGCGCCTCGTGCGGCCATCCGAATTCCTTTTTTCGGCTCTGGTGTGACGGCTGCCACGCACCTTTGCCGCATCCCGCATTCGAACCGACGCCCGCTGACGTCATCGAGAAAGAGTCCGAAAGGAAGCAGCTGTACGGACGAGTCGTGGCCGACCTGGAGCAGCTCGCTCGGTCAGGCGAAGTGCCGGGCGATCAGGCCGAGACGATTCAGACGTTCTATCGAAAGCAACTGGACGAACTCGAACATCGCAACGCGGAGCGGTCAGAGACGCTCGCGATTGACAATCTGATTCGTGGCGTCCGGGCCACGGCGCAAGCGGGACGCTTTGAGCAGGCGATCGAGTCCTTGCGGTCGCTGGACCGGCAACATCCCGACGTTGTGTCAACCGAATCGATGTTAGGGGAGATCCAGGCCAGGAAGGTGGAGGAGCGAACCGAACGCGAAGTCGACCGACTGGTCGCTTCCGCACGAGCGTGTCTGCGACGAGGGCAAGTCGACGAGGCGCAACAAGAACTTTCTCGGGCGAGCGAGTTGCGTCCCGATCGCGAAGCCGTGCGACAGGCGTTGGACGCTGTCCAGGCGCAGCGGGCGGCCCAGTCGGTTGCACCCACCGTCGGCACGACAGAGTCGCTCGAGCAGAACGCAGCGAAGCAGGCCGCAGCGAAGCAGGCCGCAGCGGAGCAGGTGCACGTGCCGCCGGTTGACGAGCCGGTTGACGCCGCCGACGCCGTCACCGAGCCGGTATCGGCGGGCGAGGCACCGCCCGTCGTGCAGCCGATCGATCCCCTGTGGAATCCGACGCCGTCCCAACGTCAGACGCCGACCGCGCGGAGTTTTGCGGTGGACGACGAGGAGGTCCCCAGCGCGACGCAGCGGTTGATTGATTCGGCGTCGCAATGGTCCGCGGTGCTCAAGCCATTTCTGCTGGACAACGTCGGTTGGTTCGTCGGTGCGTTTCTGGTGATTGCCGGTTTTGTGGTCTTGATCGTTTCGTTCTGGGGCAACATCGAACAGAACCAAGTGCTGATGCACTCGCTGGTTTACCTGTCCTTGGCCACCACCACCGGCATGTTTTTCGCGATGGCGTACTTCATGCGATTGAAGTACCCGCAACTGGAAAGTTCCAGCAATGTGCTGCTGGTGATCGTTGCACTGTTGATTCCCTTGGTGTTTGCGGCCGCGGTCTTAACGACGTTGGTGCCCGGTGCGACCGGTGACGTCATCGTCCAAGCCGGCATGAGGTAAATGATGAATCCACTGGCCATTGTCATCGGGCTCGTGTTCGGTGTCGTCTCCGCGGCAGCCTTCTACGGCGTGTCGATGATCACGTCGGGTTTGTTCGCCCGCCCGTTTTATCGGACCTACTCGCGGGTCTTGATCGGTATCTGTTGTGTGATGTTACTGGCGCCGGGACTGCGTTTTCTCGCTGCGTCGAATCCGTTGGCCGGAGCGATCGGGTTGGCGATGACTCAATATCTGGCGATGGCGATCCTGGGTTACGGGGTGTACCGATTCAATCGCGACTTCATCAAACGGGTCTTTCTTCGGCGAAGGACAACGACGTTCTTCATCTTTGGCACACTGGCCTACGCGACGGTGGTGACGCTGACGTTCTTGCACGTTGCGGTCGGTGGCACGCCGTCTTGGGCGGGACACGGGCACGGCTTGATCACGTCGGCACATTATGGGCCGCTGCTCGTCTTGTTGGCCGTGATGGTGTTTGACACAGACAACCGACTGAAATCGTTGCACAACGAACCGCGTCGCTTTAGCCGATTCACGTTTGTCGGTTACGCGATTTCGTTTCTGGGGGTTTCGGTTTCCACCGTTCCGTTTGTTGCCGACGCGTTCCATCGGCTGAGTTCGATGGCGGTGGATTCACCGTGGATACAGAGCGTGAGTTCGGCGGAGGCGTTGTTGATCGCGATCGGTTTGTACGGCTGGCTGGTTTGGCGTTACGAATCGATTCCGCCGTTGTTCTTGCTGCTGCTGGCGATCATTGCCGAATACCATGTGCTGGTCACTCAGTGGGTGCTGCAAGCATTCGGGCCGGAAAGCTGGGGGCTGGCGTCGCTGCCGCTGTTTGCCGGAATCACGCTGCTGGATCACTACTTTGGCCATTGGGATCAGCGAAAGCGGGAGGCCGACCAACGACGGGCCATTGCACGTGAGCGATCGCCCGACGCGACGATCCAATCGCTTCGTTTTGCCACGCCGTTTCGGGTCGTGCAATGGGGTTTGGCCGCGGCGCTGTTCGGTGTCACTTTTTGGACGCATTTCTACACTCCTGCCGTCGCGCCCGAGTGGCTGGGTGTCACGTTTGCCGTGTACAGCGTTTTCTTTTTGCTGACTTCGTTTGTCCGGCGACAGCCGACGCTGATCTATCTGGCCGGCGGTCTGGCGGGGCTTGCCGCGCTGTACGGCGTCGCACCTGCCGGCGGACCCGTCGCGACGGTGGTGCTGGCAGGTATCGGTTTGGTCGCGGGACTGGTGGCCTGTATGGGCGAGCGACGGGGACTGAAACTCTGTTGGCGGACACCGCTGGCCGACGTTTCGATGCTGGCGTCCGTGTGCGTCATCGGTTTGGTGTTCTCGCGCCACATCCTCGGCACTGATCCGTACCATTTTCATGCCGTCGCAATGCTCGACGGGATCGCCTTGGCGGGATCGATGTTGGGCTGCATCGCGTGCGCGTTGCAGTATCGATCACAACTGCCGATGTACTTGCTGATGATCGCCGCGGTCACGTTGATTCCGGTGTGGAGTGCGGGTCTGGGGCTGTTGGCGGCGATTACCGCCACGTGGCTTGATCACACGTTTGCAGCAGGTCGCCGCGTCTTGGTCGGCGACCGAGTCCGCTGGTTCGATCGTATCGAGTTTCCCTTGGCGGATGAAATGCCGGGGCTGCTGTCGCGTCCCCTTTCGCTCGGTGGGATTCCGTTGGCGTTGCTGGGGCTTGCGATTTCCATCGTGCATGTTGTGCAAGCTGATTTTTCCGGCAGTGTATTGTGGGGGGCCGCCATCGCCGCTTTGGTGCTGTTGTTGCTGACACGCAACTATCGCGAGCCATGGCTATACGTCACGGGCATTTTGGCCACGTACTTCGCCGTAGGTGCGGTTGCCCAGGGACACTGGTTCACAGGCTGGGCGACCGATGAGGCGGTTGCTGGTCAGATGACGATTTTGTCGGCCGTCTCGTTGCTCGGATGGCTCGTCGCCGGCGGTTCTGCCTGGTGGTGCACGGCATGGCTGCAGCGTTGTGCGGAAGAGAAAGAGCCATCGGTCGTCGCCAATCGAGCGTACTACAGCGGTTGGTTGTTTCACGTCACGGCGATCGTTGCGATCGTGCCACTGGCGGGCAATTGGGGCGTCTGGCTGCGTACCGACCTGCCGTTGTGGACGATGAGTTCGGCTGCACTGGTGGCGATTCTGTTTGCACTGGCGGCATCCGTCTACCGAACGCAGTTGGCATCGTATTGCTCGTTGACCGCACTGACACTGGCGGTGTTCGGCGGGATGGAATCGGCTGCGTGGATCGCTGTCCAAACGTCGACGATCCTGGCCGGTCTCAGTCTTCTCGCCGCCCTGGTGTCCTGTTTTGGGTTTAATCGGTTGTCGGATGCGGCGCGATCCGCGCAGCCGTCGGCGTCGTGGATGGTCGCTCTACCGGCACTGCCGGCGGGAGGGTTGGGGCTGTGGATCCGCCCCTTGGCGACCTATGCGTTGGTGTGCAGCCCGATTGCCGTGCTCGCGTCAATGCACAGCGATGCGACATGGTCGTTGAGTCATCTTTGGATCCGGCCGGCGCCGATGACCTTCGCCCTGGCAAGCGTCACGTTTCTGTTGAGCACCCGCGCGTATCGCGTTGGCGGCATCTACATCGCCGGCGTTGTGCTGGCCTTTGCGGCAATCCATTCGGCGGCCCAAGGTGCGTTGAACGACGGTTGGTTCGATCGTGATGGGAGCGGCGTTCACTTGTTGGTCGGATCCGTCACGGCGTTGTCGAGTTGCTTGATCGCAACGACATTCACCTGGGCAACCAATCGACGGCTTTCACGCGTCGACGCCTCCCGTGGATCCGATCTGCGTGCCAATCGCGAATTCTATGGCGGGATCTTGCAGCACCTGGCGCTGCTGCTGGCCGCATCGTGCTTGATCGGCCTGTCCGGCATCTGCTTGTTCGATTCGGCATCGTTTGCGGCCTCGGCACCTCTGCATTTTTTGACGGCGTGGGTTCTGGCCGTTGCGTTTGGGATTTCCGGAATCATCTACCTGTCGCGTTTGCAAACCTACGCGGCGTTGGGTTCGGTCTTGATTGCGGTCCTGGCCGGGGTCGCCCTGTGGGTCGGCCCGTCGGAACACTTGGCCGACCAAACGCTTGCGATGGCGTTGATGGCGTCAGTCTTTGGGATCGCTTCGTGGTGCTGGCTGCCTCCGGAACGTACTGGGGCGGACGATGAAGGCGAGGGGCGAGGCGTTGGCATAGCGTGGCGATTCAACCGGTGTTGGGAGCATCCGCCGTTGCCGTTGGTTTCGCGAGACCGAACGTTGTGGACCAAGCCGCTGGCGCAAACGTCGACCGTCGTGGCGGCAGCCGCGCTCGTTCCACTGGCGATGCATTGGGAGCAAACACCGATTTGGATGGCCGTTCAACCGATTTTTCTGGCGTCGTTGGTGTGGTTGATCGCCACCTTCACTTACGGATTCGGCATGCTCGCGGTGCTGGATCAGGCCGCCAATTCATCTGGCCGTGCCGGTGGCGGGATGCGATGCGATGCGATCGAACGACGGTTGCTTTATGCGGCTTCCGTCCTGACGTTCGGTGTCGGAGTTCACTTGACCACGCACTTCAACACGCTGACGATGCTGCCCGATCGCATTGCGATGGCGTGGCACCTCGTCCTTGCCGCGGGCTTGCTGTTGGTCGGTTGGTGCGTGGCGACGGTGATTTCGACGCACCTGTCGGTTCCGACCACGGGAGACGCAGAGGAGTCGTCGAGGCGGCAGTCTCGGGAACTTTACAGTGGTTTGCTGCAGCACCTTGTTGCGACAATCGGTGTGTTGCTTCTGCTCGGCGCCGTGATGCTGGGGCTGGCCGGAAATGAGCTGTCGTTGCCGCTGGCAATTTCATGCGGCCTCCTGGTGGTCGTGTTTGCCTTGTCGGGCGGCACCTATCGGACTCAATTTGGCAGCTATCTATCGCTGGCGTCACTCGGATTGATGGTGGTCCATCTGGTCCTGTTCACGCCAGGACTTGGGGACGCCGGCGGGTGGGGGCCGGACGCTGTCTTGGTCGCCGCGGCAAACTCGTTGCTCGGTTTGGTCCTGGTCACAATCGCAGTGGCCAGCTATCGAGCAGTGAGCCATCGAAAGGGTATCGTTGGATCAGAATCCACAGCCGCGCGTCGCCTGCCGCCGAGCATCTGGACGACGTCGCGGCTGCCGCTTCACGGCGATTCTTGGTCGTCGTTGTGGTTGCAGCCGCTTTGCCACGCCGCCCTCCTGTTTGCCCAGATTGGTGTCACGGTCGTTTTGGTCCAGATCGTGTGGCAGGGCACGTGGGCTGGATGGGCGCTGCCGGGGTTTGTCACTTTGATCGTCGCTGGAACGGTCTGTGCGATCGCCGCGAAACTCTACGACAACGCGTTGTTGACCTACCTCGCCGCCGCTCTCGCTGTGGTGAGCATTTTTCCGTGGTTCCCGGCAGGCGGAGGGACGGATCCGCGCGTGGGCGTCGCTTGGTCGCTGATCGCGATCGTTTTCTGGCTGATCGGCTATGGTTGCGAACGGCTGGGCGGAGCTGCATCGGGGCATCGGACGAACAACGCGTCTGATTCTCCGTTGGTTCGAATTTACGAACGTCCCCTGATCCGGTCGTCGGCGGTGCTGGCGATCATTGTGATCGCTCAAAGCCTCTACGCTTGGAAGGTTGATTCCCTGTCCGCTTCGCTGGTGCCGATGTTGGTCGCCAGCGGCATCGGCACGTTGACGCTGTTGCTCGGCGCCCGCTCGATGAATGTCTTGCATCGGTTTTCGCTTGGGCGTCTGCTGGTTTACCTGGCGTGTTTGGGGGTCACGGTGTGTGTGTTGGTGGTGGCGTCCACAACCGCCGGTGTGCCGTCGATCGGTCCGGCGGCCGCACTGACCGCTTTGGTCTTGTCGGGGGTCGGTTTGTTGACGATGGAGTGGGGGCGAATGGAGAGCGTGACGAAACCGCATCGAGCGGCCGGCATCCTGACGTTTGCGAAACCGCTAACCAACTTTGCAGTGGGACTTGCCATGGCGGCAACGCTGGCTGCAATCCTGATTGCCATCGGAACGGCCGGTTACGACGCGGGACCGGTGCTGATCACGAGTCTTGCCCCTTGGGTGCAGCGTCTGGCACTGGGCCCGATCGGGTTGACGTTGACGTTGGCCGCGGTGGTGAGTTTGCTGACGGTTCGGGCATCACGCAACGTGAACTGGTTGGACGTGGCGGTGGTGCTGGGAAGCACCGGCCCGCTGTTGCTGGTTTACGAGGCGATGGAGTGGTCGGCTGCCTCGTTGATGTTCATCGCGTTGATCGCGATGAATGGTCTGGTCGTCATGGCTCGCCTGGTCAAGTTCGGATCACCGCGTTTCCAGTCCTGGTTGGGGCTCTCGGATGCCTGCTGCGAACGCTCGTTCTATCGCTGGCCGGTGGTGGTCGCGTTAGGATGTTTGATCGTGCAGTCGGTCAGTTTGTTGCTGATTCGTTCGGGCGTGGCGGAACCCGATCCCAATTGGAATTGGTTGTTGGGTGGCGGTCTGTGCGTCGCGTTGTTTTTCCACGTCATCTACCTGCGATCCCATGCCGCGCTGGTGCACTTGTTGATTGCAAGTACGGTGATCAGCTTTTTCGGAGCCTGTCTGAAACGCGGATGGGACGTCACCCCGGATGTCGCGTTGTCCGTGATGGGGTTGGTTTGGGGGATGATCGCGGTTCTGCTGAATCGCAGCATCGGAAAACGCGTGTTGTCGATACTCCGATTGCCGATGACCGCGACCGAAGAGGCGGCGATGGGGCGCGCGTTGGTCGGCTGGGCGATGGGAATGACCAGCTTGGCCGTCGCAATCACGTTTCCGATCTTCCGGATCGTTCGTCCAGACTTTCCGAACTTGACGGTCACGTTGCTGTTCGCGTCGATCAGTTGCCTGTTGACAGGCGTGAGTTGGCGAAACGTCTACGCAACCATCGCGTCGGCGATCCTATTGCCGATTTGTTTGGTGGCGACCGTCGTCCTTTATTTGGATCCGATGTTGTCACGCGACTTTGCAGCACTGGCGACCGCAGGATTTGCATTGGGCTACGTCGCGATCGAGTTCGGATTCCGGTGTCGCGCGAAATCCAACGCTGGGGCGTCCGATGACTCTGTGGACGACTATACGCGAGGTGTCAGCCGCTCGTTGATCACGCTTTCCAATGTGATCGCATCGATCGCGGTCGTGATCACCGCGGCTTCGATGACGATGTTGAACCCCTCGCCGGTATTCGCCATTGCGATGGCCTTGGTTGCGGCCAGTTGGTTGTGGATGGCTTGGGAATCTGGACGCGAACTGTTGGTCTACTTATCCGTTGCGGCGATTTTCGCGTCGTTGATCTACCTGTGCACTTCGCTATTGGGAATCGCGTTTGAACGCAGCAGCCTGGGGGCGTTTTCCGTCGTCGGCTACAGCTTTCTGCTGTACGGGACCAATCTTCTGATCGGTCGCTCGCAGAATCCGCGGGCCGCCGTGTTCTTAAATCCGACCTATCACATGGCACTGCTTTCGCCGGTCGTTTTGATGCTGGTGACCCCACTGGATCAGAAGGGGGCGGCCGCATTCACGTCTCTGGCGGCCGGTTCGTTCTACCTGGTGGTTTCGCATCGCACCCACGCACGATGGACGATGTACGTTGCCGCTGCCCTGTACAACTTGGCGATCTATCTTTGGATTCCGGAAGCCAAGCAATTGACCGGGCTGGCGCAGGTCTATGTGATCCCCGCCGCCGTCACGGTGTTGATCTTTGCCCAGTTGCATCGCAAAGACTTGAAACCACGAGCGCTCAGTGGAATTCGTTCAGCGGCCGCGGGGGCCATTTTGGCGGTTTCGACCTTCGAGGTGTTCTTCCAGGACGATGCGGGGCTGACACAGTTCATCGTCGTGCTGATGCTCAGTCTGATCGGGATCGCGATGGGGATTTCGCTGCGGATTCGGCCGTTCGTTTCGATCGGGATTGCATTTTTGGTGATCAACGTTCTGGGCCAACTCGGGTTGCAATTTCACCGCGAAGGAGGCGTCATTCGGGCTGTGATCCTGATCGGCTTCGGCGTGCTGGTGCTGATGGCGATGATCTTTTTCAACATCCACCGCGAACGGATTCTGCGTCGTTATCGCGGGTTCGTTGCCGATGAGAATTGGAGCTGAATCGGTCCTGCGTTAGGAACGAGATCGGCGTGATGCTGGGGGGAATGAGTCTTTGCAGGAGGCGGATTGGGTGGTCAAAAAATGGGGTGGTCAAAAAATGGGTGTGTGGAGTGAATGGGGCAGCGACGAGCAAGGTCGTTGTCGCCATCATTCTGCCCCGAATCATTCTGCCTTCCACTGCACGCGTTTCATTGCACGCGTTCCATCCTGCAATCAATCCGGACTTGCCACCTGGAACGTTTTGAGCAAGAAGTCGACTTGCATTTTGCGGGTTTCGGGTTGGGCGAACTGGGGACCGCCGTGTCCAGCCCCCTCAATGACGTGCAGCGTGCTTTCGACCTCTGCCGCTTGCAATGCTTTGTGTAGCAATTCGCTTTGGTTGGGCGGTACCGTGCGGTCGTCGCTGCCGTGAATGATTAGGAACGGCGGATCATCCTTGTCGACATAGGTGATCGGGTTGACCTGTTTGATCCCCTCGGGTTTTTTCAGCACTTCGCCGCCGCCGAGCAGTCTTGATTCCGGCGAACCCGCATCGTTATGGCGTTCGTATCCCGGTGTGGTGACAAAGGTCTTGAAGTCGGTCGGTCCGTACAGGTCCACGACCGCCTGCACTCGGCTGGATTGATCCGGCCAGCCCCCGTTGCCTTCGAGTTCTTTGACGCCGCCGGAGGTGCCGAGTAATGCGACCAGGTGCCCGCCGGCGGAACTGCCGCCGACGGCGATTCGGTCGACATCGAGGTTGTACTTGGCTGCATGGGCGCGCAGATAGCGGATGGCGCACTTGCAATCTTCGATCTGAGCCGGGAACGCGGCTTCGCCGGTCAAGCGGTATTCGATCGTGGCTCCGACGAACCCGCTGCGAACCAGCGGAAGGACTTGGCGAACGCCACCGTCTTTTGTGCCGCCCTGCCATCCCCCGCCGTGGATCCAGACGTACACCGGCAGCGGCTTTTCAGACTTTTCCTTCGGCAACACCAGATGCATCGTCAGCTCACGTCCGCCGCCGGTGCCGAAGACGACGTCGCGCTCGACGGTGACATCGTCCGGTGCGTTCAGCCGACCGGCGTTACGGCGATTCGTATTGGGGCGATTGGCGATTGGAAAATCCTCCCGAGTCAGCGCGTCATCTCGATTTCGATCGAGACGCTGAAACAGCCGCGGTGGGCCTTTGAATTCGTCCTTGGTCACCCTGCCGTCCCGATTGGCATCTTCGCGACGCAGCACTTCGGCAAACGGAATCCGTGGTGATTGTGCTTGGGGTGATTGTGCTTGGGAGTCAACGGCATCCGCTAACAAACCTCCCAGGCACAGGGTCGTGGTCAGGACAGATTGTAGATTCATAGGTCACCCGTCGCTGCTCGCGACGCCGGAGAGTTTGTTGAAAGTTGATGGGCCGAAGGTCAACGTCTATACAATATAACTCCGGCGCATCGGGGAGAGACCGATGTCATTGCCCGGCATGCGAAGCTTCGTGCAACGAAGAAAGCTTCCCAAGGATCTTCTCGGTGTCGATTCGGAGTTGATACGAAGCCGGTCCTTCCGGAGTATGCCTCTGATCGGGGATCGTTGTGAGTTCGACGCTCGGGACGCCAGAGGCACGCATCCGCCGGACCGCCTCGAACACCTTGGCGATCGGGATGACTTCGTCCTTCTCACCGTGGAAAAAGTGAATCGGAGGAAAGTCCGGGCCGGTTTGCACCTCCGGCCAGACGGCTCCAAAATTTCCCACCACGACGTCCGGATAACCCTTTTCGCACAGTTCCGCGGTGGCTGCGGTGGCAACGTAACAGCCGAGTGAGTAGCCGATGATCGCGATTCGATCGTGATCGCGTTTTTTGACTTCCTCGATGGCATCGCAGGCGATCGAAACCCATTTTCTCCAATCCTCAAGACGGATCCTCTCGATCTCGTCTACATCAAGTTGGCCGTTCTTCAGCAGCATCAAGTTGTCGTAATCAAAGTCATCGAAATAACGCACGAAGAAGGTCGGATGCCCGCGTTCGCTGATCGCTTTCGCATTGACATAGTGAACCGCCCTTCTGACCAATGGCGTTGCTCCCTCCACGCCATGAAAAATGACAACGGCCGTGCCACTGTTTGTGTTTTCAGGTGGACAGAAATAGTCAATCGCGATGGGACTGCCGTTGGGGCCTGTGACCGTGAAGGTTTCGTCAGGCCGCGGGGCCGGAAGGTAGTAGCCGACCGCCAACGCAGCAGCGATGCAGGCCATCGAGGTCGCTATGAGAAAGGCGGTCCATCGCCATGGACGGACCGTATGGGACAGTTTGACAGTGGTCATACCACCGACGATCAGTTGGAGCAGTGTTTGAGCGACCCACACGAAGATCACCAGCGTGGGGACTCGCAATGCAAGGCAAATGGGAATGGATAACAGTGCGGCGCCGGAGGAAAAGGCAGCGATCATCATCAGCGCATCTTGTCGTCTGCTCCCGTCTGCCGGTTGCGGCCCAAACGCGTTGTACCAGACGCCAAGGAGAACGCTGGCACACAGGGCCTGGACAAAAGTTTCTCGCAAGCCGAATCCCCACCAGGATCGGAAAACTCGGGCGTCAACGAACGCGACCGTCACCGATGGCAGCAGCAATGGCACGGCGACCTGCACGATGACACCTGCTAGCAGCATCATCGCGAACGCCGTCGCCAGCTTCGCCGCTTCTCGACTCAATCTCCGGGCCATTTCAAGTGCTCATCGAGTGATCAGAGTTGTGGTTCGATCCCGATCGCCCGGGCGAGGCGTTCCTCGTCGCGGCCAAATCACGAGCGCGGCGCGATGGCACCACCGTTCAAACGTCATTCCGGCGTTCCCCGTAAAGCCCTCGAAGTCTTCGCAGTCGGGTTCCGTTTCGTCGATCGTCATTACCACTCCCCGCGAGGGCCGCTTGAGTAGGGGGACGAGGGGGTTACCGATTGATTGTCCTGCGAACCACAACCAATGACAAGCCTCGCCGGGGGAATCGATCACACTTCGGCTAAGGCAAGCTGGAAGCTTACGCCACTTGTTTTTCCGACGGTCCGTGAGAAGAGGTAGGAAAATTGTGGGTAGGAAAAATCCCAGCCTCGACAGCTGATCCGCTGGTCACGGTTCTTTCCAGCATCCATCTTTCTTGCCCAAAATCTTCCTACCTTCAAAACTCCCCACGGCTCTTACCCAGTCTGTCAAGCAGGCCGACTGACTCTTCCACACCTGCTTAATCGCCCCTGAACTGAAATAAAATCCCCGTCCCTTTTTTGATCCGAAAACACGGCTCGCTTCAGAGAGTGATCCCAGCGAGGTCTTTGACGAGCTGAGCCGCTTTTGCACCTTTGCCAGTTCGCTCGCCTGCGTGAGCGCTCGCAAGCTCGACACGGTCGGATTTAGAACGTACAGCAACACAAGCATGCAGTATTGATCGTAGTGCAACTTGCGATTGTCGGCTGAACTCAAATAAAACCCCCTTCCCCTTTTTTGCTGCGACAGAATTCCAGTAAACGCGGTGCGACCCGGGAACGATTCGGTCGAAACATGCGGCGTCATGGCTTGGCAGGCGAACGACTGCGGCGCCGGTCGATGGTTGGCAATCTCGCGATGGGCTACCATACTGGATCGTCCCACCTTTTTGTCCTTCCCCAGTCGAACATCGACATTCGCTTTATGTCCATTGACACAAACCCCAAGCCTGGACGTTCTGAACCATCGGAGGCGTCGTTGCTGTCCCATCGTCGCATCGCGATTCTCACCGACGGGTACTCCACGCCGTTCGTGGCCAAGACCGCGATCAGCCTGCTTCGATATCGCACGCAAGATGTCGCGGCCGTCATCGATGCTGCCGCGGCGGGTTCAACGTCACAGGACTTGCTGGGGGTCGGCGGACCGATCCCGGTCGTGGTCGGGTTGCCAGAGATTCCAGAGGTGGATGCCTTGTACATTGGCATCGCGCCGCCCGGGGGAAAACTGCCCGAAGAGTGGCGTCCGATCATCCTCCAAGCACTCCGCCGAGGCATCGACGTCGTTTCGGGGCTGCACGATTTTTTGACCGAGGATGCGGAATACATCGACGCGGCGGCGGAGTCCAAAAGCCGCTTGATCGACGTCCGTCGGAATCGATTGAAGACGACTGCGGATTGCCATCGGTTCCGCCCCGGTTGCACTCGCATCCATACCGTCGGCCAAGATTGCAGCCTGGGCAAAATGGTCACGTCGTTGGAGATCCATCGGGGATTGGTCGATCGCAAACTGGATTCCAAATTCCTCGCCACCGGTCAAACCGGCATCATGATCTCTGGCGAAGGCGTGCCGATCGATTGCGTCGTCGCGGATTTCATCAGTGGTGCCGCCGAACAACTTGCCCGGCAAAACGAACAGCACGATTTCTTGCTGATCGAAGGCCAAGGCAGCATTTCGCATCCGGCCTTTTCCGCGGTGACGTTGGGGTTGTTGCACGGCAGCGCCCCGGACGGATTGATCTTTTGTTACGAAGCGGGACGCACGCACGTCAAGGGACTCGATGACATTCCTATTCCGCCGATGAAAGACCAGATGGAGGCTTACCTGGTTGCAGCGAACCTGCGGCATCCGTGTAAGTTTGTGGGCATCGCGATCAACACACGTCATTTGGACGACGAACAGGCGATCGCGGAAATCGAGCGAGCGGAGTCGACGTTTGGTTTGCCGGCATGCGACGTCTATCGCACCGGTGCTGACAAATTGGTCGAAGCCTGCATCGGATTGCGAGCCGAGGTGCTGGGGCGATGAAGCTGACCGTCTATCGATTAAAGTTGCCCCTGAAGCACGCGTTCACGATCGCACGCAATTCGATCGAGACACAATCGAGCTTGATCGTGGAGCTGGAGCATGATGGCGTCCGCGGCTATGGCGAAGTGACCGAAGACTCGTTCTATCGTCACAGCTACGATTCGATGGTCGAGTCGCTCAAACGTGTTGCTCCCGATTCACTCGATCGGTACACCACACAATCTCCCGCGGAGCTGTGGCCGATGATGCGAGAGGAGACGGCGGGCGACATGTTTGCGTTATCGGCACTGGACATGGCGGCGCACGATTATCACGGCAAAAAACTCGGGATCGCGGCCTGGCGGGATTGGGGGCTGGAATGGAACGACGTCGTGGATTCGAGCTTTACGATCGGGATCGACACGCCCGAAACGATGATCGCAAAACTGCAGGAAGAGCCCGGATGGAGGGTTTACAAAATCAAACTTGGCACGAAGCGAGACATTGAAATCGTGACCGAGTTGCGGCGGCACTCCGACTCGGTGTTTCGCGTCGACGCGAATTGCGGTTGGACCGCAGACGAGGCGATCGATAACTCCAGGCCGTTGGCGGATCTGGGAGTGGAGTTCATTGAGCAGCCGCTGCCGATCGATGCCTCGCGTGAGGACAAGCAGCGGGTTCAGCGCGAATCGGTGTTGCCGATCATTGCCGACGAAGACTGTCAGGTGTTCGATGACGTCCAGCGATGCCGTGGTCTGTATCACGGCGTCAACGTCAAACTCTGCAAGTGCGGCGGTCTGTCGCCGGCGCTGCAAATGCTGACGGATGCCCGCCAGCTGGGATTGAAAACGATGATCGGCTGCATGGTCGAAAGCTCGGTCGGCATCAGCGGCGCGGCGCAGCTGTTGCCGCTGTTGGATTTTGCCGATCTGGATGGGGCGGTGTTGTTGGCGGACGAACCCTGTGTCGGAGTGTCGGTCGACAAGGGCAACGTCACCGCGTCCCGGTTGGCCGGTTGCGGCGGCGAACTCGATCGCGATCGGTTGGCCGAATTCCTGGTGTCGCCGCCGGTGGTGATTGGCTAGGGGGCGGGCATGCTGTGCGTGCCCGCTAGGAGTAGGGCATGCTGTGCATGCCTGCTAGGGGTAGGGCATGCTGTGCATGCCTGCTAGGGGTAGGGCATGCTGTGCATGCCTGCCGTCACGCACAGCGTGACCTACGGAGTCTGCCGTCACGCACAGCGTGACCTACGAAGGCTGCCGTCACGCACAGCGTGACCTACGGCGGCTGCCGTCACGCACAGCGTGACCTACGGAGGCTGCCGTCACGCACAGCGTGACCTACGGAGGCTGCTGCCCGCGACAATATGGGCCCACACCTGGCGTCCCCGTCAATTAAACTGCGCTGATTCGTGTTCGCACCGGCTGTCCCCTTTTCATCTTTTCGGCGAGCTGATCGTGAGTGCCCCCGCCCGTTTTATCTTGCATCCGACTGATTTTTCTGCCCAATCGCAGCTGGCATTTGCACACGCCTTGCGTCTGGCGCTCAGCAATGAATCGACGTTGTCGTTGTTGCACGTCGGCGACGACGCCTATGAAGACTGGGACCGCTTTCCGGCGGTTCGAAAGACGCTCGAGCGGTGGGGGCTGATCGAACCGGACGCCAAACGCAGTGACATTCAAGAAAAGCTGGGTGTCGGTGTGGAAAAGGTCATTGCCGAGCAGAAGGACGTTGTCGAGGCGATCACGGGCTTTTTTCAAGAACGCCCGATCGACTTCATGGTGCTGGCAGCTTCCGGTCGTGACGGTCTGGCATCGTGGTTGATGCCCTCCAAGGCCGAGAAGATCGCGCATCAGACGCATGTGCCGACATTGTTCGTGCCCGCCGGCGGGCACGGTTGTGTTTCGTTGGAAACCGGCGAGGTCAACATCGATCGGATCATCGTACCGGTCGATCAGACGCCGCATTCCAGCGAAGCGATCGAACGCGGGCTGCGCGCAATCTCGGCGCTGGGAAGCGAGAACGCGACATTGACGCTGTTTCACGTCGGCTCGACGTCCATGCCCGACGTCAAGATTCCCGAAGGTCCCTGGCGGGTCGAGCAGATCGTGGTACCCGCTGGCGATCCGGCGTCTGAAATCATCGCACTGGCCAGCGAAACCAAAGCTAACCTGATCGCCATGGTGACCGACGGAGCACACGGATTCTTGGATGTTTTTCGCGGTACGACGACGGACAAAGTCGTCCGTCACGCACCCTGTCCCGTGCTGGCAATCCCCACCAATCACTGATCCAACTGTGGCGTAAGCTTCCAGCCGTGGCGTAAGCTTCCAGCTTGCGATCCGCATTTGCGAAACGCGATCGACAGGCTGGAAGCCTATCCCACTGCCACCCCTACTGGGCGAACTCGACGAAGCCGAAGTAGTCGGGGTGGTGGAAGCGTGGGAAGTTGCGGTCACCTTGCGACCATTGGCTTTTGACCGCCATGTTGCCCTCCAGCCGATTCAGATTCAACCGCCAGCGGTCGCCGACCTCGGGGCGACCGGATGGCAAGACGTGTTGAAACAACCGGAATGGAATGGCGACTTCCAAGGTCCATCCACGGTCGGTATCGGTCGAATCGTTTAATGTTCCGTCGACAATGACCGCGCATCGAATGCCATCCGGGTTCCATTCGTCGTCGGGTGTTTTTCCTTCGGGGCGATAATTGTCCAGCTGGGTTCCGAGCGCGTTCATTTCGAGGTTGAAATAGTTTTCTGGGTGACCGATCTCGGGTGAGGCGAACACCTCGACGCAATCATCGCGATAAACGTCACTGTCACGCTCGGTTCGCGTCGCCAAGACATCGCTATCGGTGCAATGGAACGAAACGTAGAGGAACTGATCGTCCCACAGCAGTTTGGCGTCGGTTGGTTGCCGCGGTCCATCGCCTTCGTTCCACCAGGTAAACACAAACTCGCCGACCGAGGGCGCGGATGCCCAGGCGGCTTCGTCACGTCGTCCATCGATGACGATCGGTTGACTGGCACGTCGAACGATCGCCGACTTGTGTTGCAGCGGTCCGATCTTGCGCTGTGATCCTAAATACGCCAACAGGTCGGCGGCTTGCTGTGGCGTCATGCCGGAGAGCAATTGGTCGGGCATCACCGACTTTACCGACGGTTCCATCAACTCGATTTCATCGACCGCCAGTGTGCGTGATTTCCCGGTCGCATCGGTCATCGTCAATTGTTCCGCTGTCTCGGCGGTGACGATCCCGACGAACACCTCGCCGTCGCCGGTCAACACCTTTCGAGCGCGGTACTTGGCATCGATCTTCTCCGACGGACGCGTGATGCTGGCCAACAATTCGCCGGGCGTCATCTGGGTTCCGATGCCACTCAAGTCGGGGCCGACGTTCTGCCCGATCGCTCCGATGCGATGACAAAGTCGGCAATTCACGTCCTTCGCTTGCTCGAACAAGTGCTTGCCACGCTCGGCGGAACCCTCGATCGCCAACAGTGCCTCTTCGTCGATCGTCGCGCCCAAACGGGTGACACGCTGCTCTTCGGGGAGATAGTGTTCGAACAAATCTCGCACCAGCGGATCGTCACTCTGGGTTGCCCGCTGAATGATGGCACTTCGAAGTTCGTTGGCTGCAGGCAGCGGGGCACAGGCCAGCGACAATTCCAACGCTGCTCCGGGCGACTGCAGCAGTCGGTCCAGCTTGCGGTCGAAATCGTCATCCATTGTCAAACCGGCGATCGCTTCGGAGACGTCATCGGTCTTGTCGCCGCCCTTCATCGAGGCGATCCAGTCGCGCAGCAGCGTCACGCCTTGGACGTCGATCACGTTGGATCCGAATTGCGGCATGTGTCCCCGGCCGGTTTTGAGAGCACGATACAACAGCACGCTGCGGTGGGGATCGCCCGGCGCGACCACTCGAGCGTCTGGAATACCGAACGTGCCTTGGGCCGGTGGTTCGTCAAGATAGTTATTGAACTCCAACGACTTCGTCACGTTAAAATTGAAGTTGGCGGTCCCGCCGCCTTGCTTTCGATGGCAGGTCGAACAGTTCAGTGCCAGGTAGGATCGTGCTCGGTCCTGGATCGGCTGGGAAGAATCATGGGGTGATGCGATCGCTGGTTTCGCGGGAACCGGATCACGAAACAGTCCCAACTTGGTCAAACGGGTCAGCTGGTTGTCTTGCAGGGAGCCGATGTTCAATTGTTCTGGCCAGAACGCGTGCACGGTTCCGGCGGCCCAGATGTGACAGAGCAGACATTCGCTACGGCTGGCGTGACGCCAAGTCTGTGTCCGCATCCCGTCGGGAAACCGGTCGTCTTTGATGGTTAACTTGCGTTCGGTTGCGACGTCGTCCTGCAGCAGCGCGTCGGTTTGATCGTCGTTCCAGACGTAGTTGTACGCTTGCCATTCGTCGCCGAGCAGATGCAACACTTGGGTTTCCAAGCGTCGCTCGGTCGCCGGGTCATTCGGATCGGTGCGGTAAGTGACCGTCTTGGTGACGACGGTATCGGGCGGGAAACGGAATCGGCCTGCCGTTTGGCCGGTCTGCCAATCGTCGCGATCGTACAGCGTCAGTTGTTCGTCGCCGGGGATCGCGATCCACTGTCGCGACTGGGTACCGTCGGCCCAGCGGTGCGCACTGATTTCGTACTCGACGACACCCGCGGCCGGCGTTTGGGATTCAACGTCGGCGAACAGCCCGGTCTCGCTGAGTCGTTTCGGAAACGATTGACTGGCCTCGGTGATCGGATTGGGCTGCAACCGCAGGATGGTGCCGTCGTAGCCGACGATCAGCACTTCGCCGCTCGGATCGAGCATGAAGCAGATGATTTGCAGCGGCGTGTCGACCAATTCTTTCTGCCACAGCACGCGGTCGCCTTGGGACTTCAACGCCCACACCTTGCCGGTCATCCAGTCGCCATAGAGGTAGGCTCCCTTGAGTTCCGGCAACCGATCGCTGTGCCAAAAATGGCCGCCCGAGATCGATCGCGAATCCAAGTGGGTGTGTTCGAACAATGGCGGTGTGATCGGGATCGCGGGCTGCACGTCCGGCTTGACCGGCTGGCTGCCCTCCATCACGCTCCAGCCATGGTTCCGGCCACGCGCGACGCGGTGAATCATTTCGCGCATCTCCCAGCCGACGTCGGCCGCCAACAGGTCGCCGCTGTCTGGATCAAACGCGATTTTCCAAGGGTTTCGGAATCCGTAGGCCCAAATCTCGGGGCGTGTCGTGTCGCGACCAACAAACGGGTTGTCTGTCGGAACGCGATAGGGTTGGTCGGCAGTCGGGTTGTCGACGTCGATTCGCAAGATCGCCGATTCAAGGTCGCTCAAGTCCTGGCCCGTGTTGTTCGCGTCCGGCGGATACGGCGGTTGGCCGTCACCGATCGAAACGTAAAACATGCCGTCGGGGCCGAATTGCATCGATCCGCCGGTGTGGCCTGAACCGCTCCATTGCGCCAAAACGACCCGGCTGGTCAAATCGATCGTGGGGATGGTCGGATCAAGCACCTTGAATCGAACGAGCATGGTGCGTGGATCCTCGCCACCTCGAAAGGAATAGGTGACGAAACACCAAGGCTGGTCGGCCAGGTCGTGATGAAATTGTATCGCTAACCCCTGTGAGATCGGACGGTCGTGACAGTCATTGAGGTCCAGGCACGGTTCGGCCGTTGCGTTTTCACGATCGTTTTCGAAGCAGACGATCTGGCCCTTGAGTTGCGTGGCGATCCACCGCTCGGCTTCCGGCAGCCAGACGATGTCTGTCGGGTGGTCGAGCTGGACGCCGGCGAAGATGCGTTGAGTGATGTAAGGCAAGGGTGGGGCGGGACTGCCCTGGATCTTGGAAGTGGTCCAAGCCACCTGCCGCGGCGGTGGCGTCTCCTGGCCGACCAGTCCGGCGGGTGGCAGACCGACGAAACAGACAGCGAGAAGGCATGCAAGAGTGCGCACGATCGAGAGTCTCTGGCGGAAGGGGAATCCGGCGACACGTTGAACCAGCCATCATACCAGGAACCCTCGTCGCGTCGTGACGAGATGCCGAGCGGTTCAGAGTCGTTCCAAGATGGCCTTTCGCAAATTCGAAAGGAGACGGACGTAACGAAGCAGCATCAGAATCATGATCACCTTCGCGGCGGCGGGGTGACCACGGCGGTATCGAACAGGCTCGGCTCGTCTGATTCTTGCTGCTCCAGATCATGCGCCAGCTGTTCGGCGATCCGCCGAAAGATCGACGCCGAAGCACTGGGCAGGTCTCCCAGGGCCTGGTGCGTTTCCTGCATGTGTCGGCCGAGCTGTTGCTTGCTGATCTCGCCGGGTTCGATCCGTAGGAACGTGCCGGTGGACGTGGGCGGTTTGGAAAGCAGCGTCAGGTAGCGATCCAGGCTGGTTGCGGTCAGCAATCTGGTCCGTGCGGCTTCGTCGGCGGCGACATGAAATCGCTTCGCCGTGCCCAGCCGTTGAAGTTTCAGCAAGCAGCCCAGGAAGGTGCTGTCCAGGTATTCACACCCCAGCAAGTCAACGGTCACGGTCGCATTGGGATCTTCGACCAGACATCCCTTGACGAATTCCGCAAACGCCGGACTGTGGGTCGCAGTCCCCTTTCCCTGGACACGGACCACAAAACCATTTCTGGTTCGCGAGACACACAGATCGCAGCGTAACGTCATCGGACCCACCTCCGCCAAGGAATTTCAATCGCTCCGGCAGTAGCCAAGCCTAACAGAGTTTTTTGCTGGCGGCAAATTTTGTGTCGGTCCGGTCCCGCGCAACGAGCACAGTGCTGAGCTGGTTTTTTCCGGGCCTTGATCCGCCACCACCGCCCATCGGAGTGGCTATGATACTGCCGACCGTTACCGCCAATTCACTGCAAGGCCGTTTGAATGTTGGTCATCTATGTAATGTGTTTCTTCTTGATCTGTCTGACCGCGATCGGCGCTCTGCCTGCGGAGGTGCGGTCGTTGATGAGCGACAACTGCCGGAATTCGCGTGGACGTTTGAAACCTCGCTACGTTGCGCGTGAGGTGCTCTCGCTCGCCAGGTTTTACGCCCAAACATTCTTTGCCGCGTCGCTGATCGCTTGCGTCGCCCTGATCGCCGCGGTGTTCATCGACGATTACATCAAGTTGGACATCATCGCCAAGGCGCTGGGGAAATTCGAGCCGGATGCCGCGGCGTGGGAGGAGAATTTGAAGGCGGGACCGAACAGCGTCAGCTCGCAATTTACTCAACACCATGTGATGCAAGGTGGAACCCGCGCCAGCGCCAAGGCGCTGATGCTGACGTTGTGGAGACTGATTCCGTTGGCGACCGTTCTAATCTTCGCCGGCCTGCTGCTCTGCATGCGAATGATGTCGCATAGTTTTAATCGCGCATTTCGAGACTTGGTGCGCGAAGAATCGGCGCGAGATTTGAGACGCATCCGACGTCGATACTTACAAAACACGGCCCAGTCGCAGCGACCGTAGCTAAGGAGCTTCGGAACAACACATGACGGGAATTGATTGTGGGATAGGCTTCCAGCCTGTCGTTTTCGCCATGACAGGCTGGAAGCCTATCCCACTTATTGCTCTGACGATTCTAACGCAGCAACCCCGCTGACATGGCGGCCCGAGTGAGGCCCGGGCCGCATCGACGCCAGCGGCGTTTTGACAACCCGCCCTTAGTTCTTAAAGAACTCGTGCTTCGGATCGCCGGCGCTGATCAGGTAGGCGACCAAATCCAGGATCTCGTCTTGGGTCATTCGGTTGAACAGCCCTTCGGGCATCGCCGACGTCTTGGAAACCATCATTTCTTCGATCGTCTTGCGGTCGATGTTGACGCGGTCGTTGGGATCGGTCAGGTCGGTGTTGATCGTCATCGAATCGCCATTCAGATTAACCACCACACCGACGTGAATCCGACCGTCATCGGTCAGGACTTTGACCGCCGAGAACTGGTCATTGATCACCTTGCTGGGATGGATCACCTGGTCCAACAAGTCGTGCGGCGAATAGCGGCGTCCGGCCGAGGTCAGGTCGGGGCCGGTCATGCCGCCTTGGTCGCCGAAGCGGTGGCAGGCATAACACCCGGTCGCGGCGAACATTTTTCGACCGTTTTCAAAGTCACGCTGCTTCAATCCGGTGCGGGCGGCTGCCGACAACTCTTCCAGCGTCCACTTCTTCTCGGGGCGTCCCTCAAAGATTTGGCCCAAGTTTTCCAACGCCGACTTTTTGACCGGCTTTCTCGCCAA
This sequence comes from Rhodopirellula sp. SM50, assembly GCF_002289565.1. GTDB lineage: Bacteria > Planctomycetota > Planctomycetia > Pirellulales > Pirellulaceae > Stieleria. The sequence continues at coordinate 46,998 of NZ_NTFY01000087.1, forward strand.
CAGTTCCGCCATTTCGACTTTTTGGGTTTCGCTCAGCGAGGCGACCGCATCGTCGCGAATGAACTGAATGAACTGATCGAAACTGGCACCGCCTTTGTAGTTGGCCGCCTTCAAGAACCACTCGAAGTACGCCGTGTGCAACTCGGGCGTCCAGCCGGCTTTGAGCATGCGAATCGAACGAGCGTATTGCATCTGTTCTTCTTGCGTGGGCGCATCCTGGATCAATGCGATCGCCTTCTGGGCGACGGTCGGCGATTGCAGCCAGGCAAGCGTTTCGCACAACAGCCAATTCAGTTCCGGCGTTGATGCGGGAAACAGCGGGTCAAACTTGGCGATCAAGCGATCGATCATGGCGTCGTCGGGCCGGCCGAATCGATTCAATATGATTTGCGTTGTCCGGTGAAGCGTCAGTTGTTGCGTTTCGGTCAAACGCGCAACGTCGATCGAGAGCACTGCGTCGAGCAGCTTTTCTCGCATGTCCAAGTCCACCGCGGGAGTCGAGTCGTCGCGATGTTGCGGACAGACGCCGGTGACCCGAGCCAGGGCCAGTAAGGCTTCGACCTGTTTCGCCGGGTCCGATTCGTTCAACGCTTTGTCGGCCCATTGATCCGTCCGTTGGTGCTCGATGGCGGTTCGGGCGGCGAATCGGATGAAGCGATCGTGATCGTCCAGGTACGGCCAAGCGACAGAGATCGCCTGGGGGTCTTGTTGACCGTGGAAGGCTTCCAGCATGTGTCGCGTCTGGCGAGCTTTGTTTTTCGTCGCCTTTGCTTGGACGGGCTCGGTCGACTGATCGCCGACATAGGTCACGCGGTACAGGCCCGATTGCACGCGTCGCCCGCCGATCGTGAAGTACATCGCACCGTCTTGGGGACGGATGATGGCATCGGTGATCGGCAGTGGTGCACCGGTCACGAACTCTTCTTTGGTTGCGGTGTAGGACGAGCCGCTTGGTTCCAAGTGGATCGCGTACAGCTTTCCCCAGCTCCAGTCGAGTGCGTACAGTGCGTCTTGGTACTTGGCGGGGAACTTGGCGCCGTAGCCGAACGTCATGCCGGTCGGAGAGCCGGGGCCGATATCAAGCACGCCGGGCAGGTTGTCGGCGTAGAACGGCATGCGTTTTCCGGCACCGTTTCGCCAGCCAAACTCGGCCCCGCTGGTCACCAAACAAATACGCGTCGGGCGATACCACGGCGTGTTGAAGTCGTACTCCATGTCGGCGTCATACGTGAACAACTCGCCGTCACGATTGACCGCGGCGTCAAACACGTTGCGAAATCCGGACGCGTAGGCTTCGAAGGTCTGTCCGTCGGGCGTGACACGATAGATGATGCCGCCGGGGGCGAGCACGCCGCGGTTGTGTCCGCGTCCGTCCGGCATGCTGGGCAACAGATGATCTTCGCCCCAGACCTGACGCACCGGTGAGCTGTCAGCCAGCGGCGGCGGCGTCGTGTTGTTGCCGGTGACCAGATACAATGCTTTTCCGTCGGGGGTCGGCATCACTGCATGGACGCCGTGATCGCCTCGGGATTTGACTTCGTGAAGCAATTCGACCTTGTCCAGGGAATCATCGCCGTCACTGTCACTGACCCGGTACAAACCGGAGGGGATTTTTTGTTCGTAGTCGTTGACGCCGACGTAGAGAGCTCCGAAGGCCCAGACCATTCCGTTGACCGCTCGGATGTCAGCCGGAACTTGTTCGACGTCGGCCGCCTGGAGGGTTTCGCCAGCCGGCGGCGGCGTGATGCGATACAGGCCGCCGAATTGATCGCTGACCAGAATTCGGCCTTTGTCGTCAGTGCAGAGATTCACCCACGAGCCCTGCTCCTCACCGGGAACCGAATACAGCAGCTCCACTTCAAACCCTTCGGCGGCCTTGATCCGATCGATCGGAGTCGCGGTGTTGCCGCCGATGGCGGGGCCGACGCTGGTGGGCCGTGTTCGCTTCGCCGGCGTTTTGCGTGCCTTGGCCTTTGCCGCGCCATTCTGGGCAGCGGCATCGGGAACGAGCAAGGCAACGCAGAGTGTCGACAGGCAGATCGCAGCGACATGCCGGCCGGTCGTCAGCGCGGCCGGGGAGAGGATCAATCGGAGGGAAGCTAGGTTCATTTCAGTTCTGGTTTCGCGGAGATAATGGCGTGCGAGTGGGGTGGGGGGCGACGCTCTCTACCGAGTGGGAGCACTTGCGTCAGAGCGTTTTCCGCTCGGGGTCCCTTATGTTACACCGTCCGCCCGTGGATGACAGACTGGAAGCCTTTCCCACTTGATTTCCCTTCGGAGCGGAAAAGGGGCGCAGGCCCTTGTGGCACGGGCATAAGCGTTGGTGTGCAGGCTTTAGCCCAATACCGCTAAGTTAAGCTCGACGGGGAGGCCCGGACGCTGGCGCGAACCGGCTGATATCAATCGTTTATCAGCGGTTTGGCGCGAGCCTACGGGCCCCGAGTTGAGTAAACCACGCTTAACTTAGCGGTATTGGGCTTTAGCCGCCCCTTTCGCTGCGTCGCAGCGACCGGGAATCGCCTAAAGGCTAAACACCAACGGTGGCTGAATACCGTTTGACTGATGCCTGTGCCACAAGGCCCTGCCCCTTTTTCCGCGGCACCCGCAACCTAAACGTTGACCGATCACTAGCGGACGCGGCGCATGTAGTTGACGAGGAACTTGTCGATTTCGGCGACCGAGGCGTCAAAGGTTTCTTCGAACATTTCGATGCGTTCTCGGGCGGTCAATTCGGCCATCGGTTTTCCGCTGCTCAGTTTCCTCAGGTACTCCACGTACTCTTCCCGCCGCGTCTTGAGCAAGAAATAGGTCAATGCCCAGCTTTCGGCGTAGGCATCGGTGGCGGAATTCGAGTTGCGAAACCGATCGTCGTCGGACAGCAAGGTGACCAGCGAGTTGGGCGGTCGCACCGGCAAGTAGTTTCGCCATCGATTCAAATTCACTTGGTTGACGCGACCGATCCCGCGCCAGCGCGAGGCGCTTTTAAAATCGGGCGATTCAAAAAACATCGCCAACCCTTCGCTGATCCACATCGGGTTGTCGGCGAATCGTCGCTGCAATCCGCAGTTGTAGGCCAGCTGGTGCGTGGCTTCGTGAATGATCGTCGCGACGTTGCGTTCCAGGTTGGGCATGTTGAACGTCGTCATCCGGTTACTGGACAGATGGTAGTACCCGATGACCAATTGAGCCGTGTCCCCGACTTCCGCTCCGGCGTGTTTCAAGAAGTCATTGCGGTCGGCCAGCACCAGGGCGACGAGTGGGAATTTCGGCTCGGGCAGTCGCCAACGCTGATTTTTCCAGAATGTGTAGAAGCCTTTGTAGAGTTGCTCAAACAACAGGCCGACTTGTTTGACGTAGGCATCGGAGGTGTTGTGGGCGATCACATAGTGGGCGGTTTGGTAGATCGAAAAGCCGCTCGGCAATTCCTGTCGCATCCGATCGGCCATCTGGTCGGCGGTGAGCGGTTGTAGCGGTTCGTCGTCGGAGTCGCGTTTGATGATTTGATCGGGCTGGATCATCCAGATCCGGCCGTCGTCACTTTGCAGCATCAAACCCCCGTCCTGGGCCTCGACCAGGATTTCACCGACGACGGTGCGTGTCGGCATCGGCGCACCGTTGACCAGATCCGTTTTATCCGATCGAAAGGTGACGGTTTCCACGCCGATGGCCGGCGTCGCCACAAGGGTCAGGTTGGTGAGGCAGAGAAGAAAAAAACGAATCGCAAGCGCGTCGGCGTTGATCAACTTCAATCGAGCATCCTTGGAATGGGGATCCATCGGGGGGCACGTGGGAAGGGGCCATTTGAGTCTGTTCCAGTGTACGTTATCACGCAGAACGCTTCCAACGTCTCGAACAAACGATCGCCAAGACGACGATCGAACAGACATACCAGAACGCCAATGCGGCTTCCTGATTGCGTGCACCGCTGTGCAGTAACGCGAATAATCGCGTGCCCACGGTCACGACACCTGGTGGCAAGACAGGGAGCGTCGCCGGGACATCTCCGCTGGCCATCACCGCCGCGGCAACCGCCGCAATCGCCAACGGTTTGGCCAAAAGGGGGCGTTCGATCCACCAAACGCGGCCGATCCAGGACAGATCGAGTTTCGCACTGTCGAGAATCGATCGATCGATCCCCGCATATCCCGCTCGCAGAATCCAGTACGCAACCGGCACGGCGCGGACCGATAGGGCGACCACGGTCGGCAGCAACGTTTCGTGGTAGAGGGTTTGCAGACCCGGCATGGACAGCGTGAAAAACCGCACCACCGCCAAGCCGACGACCGGACCGGGAATCAGAAACAACAGCAGTGAAATGAGGTTGACGGTTCGGCGGAGTCGGGGGCGTTGCCGCGTGGTCGACGCAAGCACCCACGCCAGCGGGACGCACACCGCAGCGGTCAGCGCCGCCAGGACCGCGGTCCAAAGGTATTCCCGGGAGAACTCTTGGGGCGCCGAGAGCAGCAATCCGATCGCCTGCCGCAGCGACCAGCCGACCGAGAACGTCGGCTCGGGATCCGCTGACACGGTGATCTGATGACCGATCTTGACCAGCAAACCGCCCAACGGAAACGCGAACATCATCGTCGCCAGCATCACCGCGGCCGCTGCGGCCAGATGGGCGATCATTCCCAGCGGTTCGGTCGCGTCGCCGGCGGAGCGATTTTGTTCCAGCAGTTGCACGTCCAAGCGGCGTCGACTGGAAACCGCGACGGTGGCGATGATCCCGATTGCGAGCACACAGGGCAGCACCAGGACGATCATGATGGACGTGACCGACGGTTGCACGGCATGAAACAGATAGAACTCGTCGGCGAGGGTCCGCACGCCATACAAGTCGACGACCGTCATTTCGGTGGCGGCCAGGATCGCCGTCGCCAGCAATCCCGTCACCACCCAGGGGGCGGCGATCGGCAACCGGATCCGCCACCAGGTCCAGATCGGCCCGCCATCGAGTCGACTTTGATCGATCACTTGGGGCGGGATCCGCGCGGTGCCGAACCAGGTCGCCAGCGACACCAGGGCGGCCCCCAACAGTCCGTGGATCCAAACGCAGGCGACCAGTCCGCCGTATCGGCCGGCCAGCCCGGTGTAGGTGCGCGAGGCGGTTTGGGAAAACGTCAGCCAGCCGAATTTGCCCGCCGTCGCCTCCCACGCGGCCGCATGCAGAATCATCGGGGTGGCGATGCAGGCGACCAGGCTGATCAAACAATAACCGACGACCGCCCGGCCGACGCGACGATGGCGGGGGACCAACGAAATCAAAAACGCCAGCGTGATCCCGATCCCCGCGGCGACCAGAACGCTGAGCCCCATCAGCTCGAGCGTCAACAGAAGCGGACGGATCCAATGCATGAATCAGTACACGCGGATTTCGATGGCCGTCGACTCGCTCGGGCGTTCCATGATGGTTTGCTCGTAGGTCGGCGGCCCGACCAGGCTGCGCGCGTTGTTGGAAAAACCGTAGGGTTCCACCGGGGCATTGAACAAGGCCCGGTTCAGTTCGCCGTTGTCGTCTAAATCATGGTAGGCCGCGATCGCGAATTGTTCCGGCAAGATGCCGAGTTGGATTTCCCAGACCACAAATCCATCGATCGGCACCAGGGAGTCCTTGATGATCGCCCGATCGGGATTGCCGAAATATTCCGCGGAATCGTAAACCGCGATCCGAATCGGGCCTGGGGAATCGAGCTGGCTGGTCGCGACGCGAATCAAGATCACGTTGGGCGGCAGCGGTTGGGTCTGATCGGTGTTGGCCACGGTGCCCAGATCGACGTCAAACTCGGAGGTGTCTGGCGGGCTGGCCCAAATCATCGCCAACCCGATCAAGAAGATGACGCCGGCAAACGCCAGCAACAGGTTGCCGTGGCTTTCTTTCCAGGCGCGGCGGTAGCGGCCTTTCTCGTTCGGGGAGCGAAACGGGAGTTTGTCATTCTGAACTGGCATGCGATCAACGGCCGGGTGAGTCACCGAAGTTGAGTTCCAACTGAGTTTCGTCGACGGCTCCGCCGAACTCACGGTACATCAAACTGGGCTGAATGTCGCGGCTGTGCTGGTACTTGTCGCTGCAATACGCGGCACCGTCACCGCGGAGCTGCTGATAGTAGATTTGGCAGATCTGCATTCCCGGGACGATCCTGACCGGTTGCACGCAGTACATTTCCAGGGTCCAGGTGCCACAATAACCGACGTCGCCGATCGACCCGCCGGGATTGATGAACAACCCCAGCCGGCCCAGTGAACTGCGGCCCTGGATCAGCGGCACCAGACCTCGCGTTTCGGTGTATTCGACGGTTCGGCCGAGGTACAAGACGTTGGGTTGCAACGTCAGCCCTTCGGCGGGGATTTCCAACCGGCGATAGCGATTGGGGGTCGCGACGTCGAGCACGATTTCCTCGTACACCAACAACTCGTCGTGCAGCGCCAGGTTGTATCCGTTCGGGTTTAGCCGAGCGGCATCAAACGGTTCGATTTTGATTTCGTCATTTTTCAGCCGCCGGTGAATCTCGTCGCTCGATAGAAGCATCGCCGTTCCGAATCGATCCAAATGGAAAAACCCGAGCCGGCAAACGATGCCGAGATCGGGCTATCCAGAGTGTAACAAATCTCAGTGACGTCGAGCGAGCGGCCACTATTTTCGTCGCTTGGCGGAGACTTTTCCGCTGACGAAGACTTTCAGCGAATGGCACGGCATTTCGACGGCCCGATTGCTGGGCGGCATCGGCCCATCCAACTCGGGATAAATGTCTTTGGGGGAATCCGCGGCGGTGTCCAGAAACAGGTTCCACTTCATGCCACGCCCGATCGCCGGCAATTGCTGGGTGCGTTCGTCCCCGGTGCTGTTGAACATCATCACCAGGTCGCGGCCGAGTCCGGCGGGATCTTCCGAGCGACTCGGGGCGGCGATGTAAGCCACCATGCTCAGATGGTGTTGACCCCAGTCCAAGGGGCTGCCGTCATCGGCGTACCACGAGACGTCGCGGATCAGTCGGCCATCGACGGGTTGGCCGGTCAAGAAGTGGATTCGTCGGACGGTCGGTTGTTGGCGTCGGAAATGAATCAGCGTCTGGACGAATCGCAGCAGATCCTTGTTTTTTTCGACCAATCGCCAATCGAACCAACTCAGGTCGTTGTCCTGGCAGTAGGCGTTGTTGTTGCCGCGGGCGGTGCGTCGGACTTCGTCACCACTGACGATCATCGGAACCCCTTGAGACAACAGCAGCGTGGCGAACATGTTGCGGACTTGTCGCGCCCGAATCGTGTTGACGCCTTTTCGACGCGTCGGGCCTTCGACCCCGTAGTTGTCGCTGATGTTGTGGTTGTCGCCGTCGCGATTGTCTTCGCCGTTGGCCGCGTTGTGCTTTTCTTTGTAGCTGACCAGGTCGTTGAGCGTGAAACCGTCATGGCTGGTGATGAAGTTGATGCTGCAAAACGGCGGCCGTCCGGCATGCTCGTACAAGTCGCTGCTGCCGGCCAAGCGGGTCGCCAACGCGCCCAACGTTCCGCCATCGCCACGCCAAAAACCGCGCACGTCGTCGCGGTAGCGGCCGTTCCATTCCGCCCAGCGGTGATTGCCGAACGAACCGACTTGGTACGCACCAGCCGCATCCCAGGCTTCGGCGATGATCTTGGTGTCGGCCAACAACGGGTCTTCGGCGATCAATTCCACCATCGGCGGGTTGGGGACCAGGTTGCCGCTGCGGTCGCGTGACAAAATGCTGGCCAAATCGAATCGAAAACCGTCGACGTGGTAGTTGTGCACCCAATGCCGCAAGCAGTGGAAAATCATTTCGCGGACGACCGGGTGGTTGCCATTGAGCGTGTTTCCGCAGCCGCTGTAGTTGGTGTAGTGCGTGCCTTCGCTGAGGATGTAATAGACCTGGTTTTCCAGTCCCTTGAACGACAACGTGGGACCTTGCTCGTTGCCTTCGCAGGTGTGGTTGAACACGACATCCAAAATCACTTCGATCCCGGCCGCGTGCAGCGCCTTGACCATCTGTTTGAATTCGTTGACCTGGGCGCCGGGCCGTTTGTCGTGGGCGTATCCGCGGTGCGGAGAGAAAAACGCCATCGGGTCATAACCCCAGTAATTGGGGCGTTGTGGCGGGTTGCCGTAGATGTCCAAGATCGGGAATTCGTTGACCGGCATCAATTCGACGGCGGTCACACCGAGCGACTGCAGATAAGGAATCTTTTCGATCACACCGAGGTAGGTTCCCGGGCACTTGATTTTCGCGGTGCGGCTTTTGGTGAATCCGCGAACGTGCATCTCGTAGATCACCGATTCGCTCAGCTCACGGCGCAGGTGTCGGTCGCCTTCCCAGTCAAAGTCGTCCTTGACGACGACGCACTTGGGCGGGCGAACGACGCCGTCGGTGCTTTTTCCAAACGTGCCCGCGAGCGCTTGGGCATAGGGATCGATCAAGCGGGCGGCCGAGTCGAAGCGTTGCCCCTTGGCCGGATCCCACGGTCCGCTGGCTTGGTAATGATACAACTGGCCCGCTTCGAGCCCCTTGACGTTCAGACTCCACACATCACCCCAGCGATCGGTCTCGCGATCAAACTCGATGATGTCGGCCGGTTCCTGGTCGGTGACCTTGTTGTACAGCAGCAAACGCATTGCGGTTGCCGAGCGGCTGAAAACCGAAAACTGGATGCCGTTCTCCTGCAACGTTGCACCGAACGGCGGTTGGTAGGTGAACTGAAGGTTTCCGGTCGGTTGTCGCATAAGCATGTTGTGAGTGTCTCCTGCAATCCTTTCTAAACGCGTCTGTGGGGTGACACACCATGTGTCATCTCCAATGCGCCTGCATCACGTGCCTGCACAATGCTTGCCAGAAACCCTACCACCTACGGACCGGAGATCAGAAACCCTCGGGTAGGAGATTGGAAAACAGGCAGGCAGTCGATCACGCGATGACGCCTAGCGATGGATTGCCGAAGAAGCCTCAGGAAACAGTTGGTGAAACGGTGACGGTCGGGACTATCAGCCGGGTTTGGAACCCGACATCTCTTAGTCAACCGGCACAGTTTACCGTTTTTCGGCGTATTTGGCGGCCTCAATGACGGTCGGCGGCCGCCCGCAGGAGTGGGCGGATCATCGCAGCGCACTACACCCTGGATAATGGCGTTCTGATTGCCAGACGGCTACCAGAGCCGGGGCGGGGATGTCAAACTGGCTTTTGCTGACCAGACTTCCACTTCAATCTTGACTGCTGACCCCCCTCCATGGCTGCGACTTATAAGGACGCCGGCGTCGACCTCGACGTGTACGCCGAATCAATGCGGCGTTTACCCAAACTGATGCACCGCACCTTTTCGCCGCGTGTGCTGGCCAGCGACGGAGGGTTTGCCGGGCTGTTTCAACTCGATTTCGCCGGCAAGCTGTTCGCCCGCAATTACGAACAACCCGTTCTGGTCAGCGGCACCGACGGCGTCGGGACCAAACTGAAGATCGCCCAAACCACCGGCATCCACCACACCGTCGGGATCGATCTGGTGGCGATGTGCGTCAATGACCTGCTCTGCACCGGCGCCGAACCGCTGTTCTTTCTCGATTATGTCGCGATGGGCAAAGACGACCCGGCGCGGTTGGAAAAGATCGTGCAAGGGATCAGCGACGGCTGTGTCGCCGGCGACATGGCCCTGCTGGGCGGCGAAACCGCGATCATGCCCGACATGTACGGCGATGATGACTATGACCTGGCCGGCTTTGCCGTCGGTGTCGTCGAGCGAAAACGCCTGATCGACGGCAAACAAATCGGCGAGGGCGACGTCGTGCTGGGCATCGCGTCCAGCGGGCTGCACAGCAATGGCTTTTCGCTGGTCCGAAAAATCATCGCCGATGCCGGCCTGACGTGGGACTCCACCCCCGACGCCCTGGGCGGCAAGACGATCGCCCAAGAATGTCTGACGCCGACTCAGATCTACGTCGCCGCCGTCCGCGCGATCCAAAATCACTATCGCGTCAAACAAGTCATCCACGGCTTGGCCCACATCACCGGCGGCGGTATCGAAGAGAATTTGGACCGAATCCTGCCCCCCGGCGTCGATGCCGAGATCGATCCCAACGCTTGGGAACGCCCGGCGGTGTTCCGCTTTCTGCAGGAAACCGGCAAGGTGGCCGACGCCGAGATGCGTCGTGTTTTTAACATGGGCATCGGCATGGCCATGATCGTCAGCGATTTCTACGCCGCCAGCATCCAATCCCAGCTGAACGAGCTGGGAATTGCGGCCACACCGATCGGACGGATCACCTTCGGAACCGGCAAGGTCCGCTACGTCTAGCGGTACACGAATTCGATCGGCGCGTCGATGTCGGGATGAATGCTTTGGTGAACCGGGCATTTCCGCGCGGCCGTCTCCAGTCGGGTTCGCATCGCCGCGTCGTTGACCGCACCGGCCGGCAGCGTCACGACCGTCCGTAGCCCCCCGATGCGTCGCACCGGCTGCTGGATCATCTCTTTGGTCACCATGACCTCTGCCCCGGTGAGATCCAATTGGTGACGCTGGGCGACGAGTCCCAAAATGGTCAACACACAGCTTCCCAGGGCAGTCGCGACCAGATCCGTGGGAGAGAACGATTCGCCCTTGCCGCCGTTGTCCAACGGCGCATCGGTGGTCAGTGTTTTGCCGCTCGGACCGTGGGTGGCGGTGCATCCGAGCTGGCCGGTGTACACCCCGTGAATCTCGACAGCCATGTTTGCTACTCCTCGTCGCGCTACAGTGAATCGTGCTCGCCACAGTGAATCGTGCTCGCCGTTGTGGACGGCGTCCCGTTGGCGGCGCCCCATTGATAGCCGAAGCGATCGGCGGGGGGGATCCGGGGAGAGCGTTCAACCGGCCTGAAAGGTATGAGATTTTGGAAAAATTTCAGAAAACAAAACGTTTTTTCGAGCGTCTGATTAGCGTTAAGAGACGATTGCGGTAGATGGCGCAACATTACGCGTTTTGACTGAATCCGAAAACTTGACTGCGATTCGGGTCGACGTAGGTGTTGCCGCCTGATATTTCTGCGTCCCAGCAAAATTCACATTTTTGTTTGTCACTTCTGCGGCCGAAGTTCGCTTGTTCCCTTAGCTGAAACCCCCTTCTGCCGCTTGGGAGATAGCCCGATGGCTACTACACAATTTTCTGATTCGCGAGTCACGAACCTGATTCAGCGAATCGACTCGGTCCTGTGTGCCCACCACGAGCTCTGCAACCATCTGGCAGACCTCAAGATTTCGATGGAGGGTTCCCGCATCGTGCTTCGCGGTCACCTGCCGTCGGTGGCACTCAAGCAAGCCCTGGTGCCGGCGATCCGCCAAGCCGGTGTGCTCGGGCAGGTTTGTAACTGCGTCGAAATCGCCTGAGACCTGATCGGCGTCAGCCGCTTTCGCAAACGTCTTCCGCGCTCCGCTCCCGTTTTTTGTTAGCGGAACGGCGCGAGCCGTCCGGTCGATGACAGGCGTAGTGGACGAGGTCGTAGTGGACGAGGTTACGAGTCCTATCGCGAGGGACTCGTAACCTCGTCCACTACGAAAACACTTATTGATCGTGCGTTGCTACACCGTTTTCAATCGAAACCGGTATGCCAACCATGCGATCGGCACCAGCATGACGGCCCAAGGGATCACGGCGACGGCGACGATCACCAATCCGGTCGCGATTTGGCCGATCGATCGGATCGAACCGCCCCAAGCGGCAGCGATTCGGTCGCCGAACGTCGGAGCGGCCGGCGGTTCGTAGGTCGCTTCTTCGACCACCCGCAGGGTCACGGTGGCCAGCGACGTTTGGTCCTTCAACACGCGCATCCGACCTTCCATGCGTTCGATCTCTTCACGGACGCGCGAAAGTTCCCGTTCGATCTCCATCAAATCGGTCAGCTTGCCGGGGCGTTCTTCCAGCATCGCGAGGATCCGTGCCTCCAGTTTCTGTTTGTTGCTGATGCGCGCTTCTAAATCGACATAGGCCTCGGTGACATCGTCGGACGTCTCGCTGCGGGATCGCGCAAAACCGAGCGAATCCAAGCCGGAGAGGAAGGCGTCGTAATTGGCCACGGGAACCCGAATCACCCAGGTTCCGCCGCGGTGGTCGCCGTGCCGGCGATCGCTGCTCCGCTCGGCGGCATAGCCGCCGTGGCTGCCAATCACGCCGGAGATTTGCCGTTCGAAAACGGCAAAATCGTCGACGACCAATTCGACATCGGCGGTGTAGATGATCTTGCGGTTGGAAACCGACCGCTCGACCGCTTCGCCTCCCGTCGCCAACGCGACGGGCGTGGTTTCGGCAGCCGGAGACGATTCGGCATGCTCGAGTACCTGGTCAAAGTCCGTGCTGCCGCGGTCTTGAGCACACCCCAGCAGCGGCAAGCTGACGGCGACGGCTACGAGGAAGGACTTCCAGTTCGCTTGAATGATCACGTTTTCGTCCTCGGAGGGGGCGTGCGGTCTTACGCTACCGATCAGACGAGCGGGGAACCGATCCGGATTTCCTCAACTCGGGATTGTCCTGAAATTTCACCGCGTCCGCAATATTTTTTCCATCTTCCGCCCCTTCGCCAACTCGTCGACCAGCTTGTCCATGTACCGGACCCGCTGCGTCAACGGATTCTCAATCTCTTCCACACGATGGCCGCAGATGACGCCCGTGATCAGATCCGCGTTCGCATGGACCTTCGCGGCCTGAAAGAATTGCCGGAACGTCGATTCGCCGCTGATGTGTTTCTGCAGCGACTTTTCATTGAAACCCGTCAACCATTTGATCACTTGATGCAGCTCTTCCTTGGTCCGACCTTTTTTTTCAACCTTCGCAACATAGTGCGGGTACACCGACGCAAACGTCATGTTGGCGATGCGTTCATCGGGGTTGTTAGTGCGGTTCATGTTGTTCAACCCATTTCATCGCGGTGGTGGGGCGCTAAAGTATTATTGCGTGCCTCGCAGCACATCGGTCAAGTTCAGGTAGGTCGCCGGATCTCGCGGTCTCGATCCGCTTGCGGAGCAGGTTTTACCCCGCGAGGGGTTGCAGCAAGTAGCCGGTGGTTGCCTTCGCGCACCACCGGAATCCCGAAATCGATTGCGGATTGACCCCGGACGGGGTCACAGCATTGAGACGCTGCGACCCCTCCGGGCAACGCTGTGAAGCATTTTCCCCATGTGTTTCTTGAGGTTTTAGCGGCAGGGCGCGAGCCCTCCGGTTCTTCATCT
>NZ_NTFY01000088.1 GCF_002289565.1 Rhodopirellula sp. SM50
CCTCACAGTGTGGAGGACTTTGAAGCGCCCATTACTGGTCCCTTTTGGGCGCCCCGTGACACTTTGCGCAGATTCGCTGCGTGATAAAGCTTGCCGCCACCGATGACCTTGTAACCGTGATTGCGAAAATGCTGAGGCAACGTGACGTGGTTTTTGAGCCGGGAGCACTCACGCCAGTCCTGGTTGTTCTGATAAACCCCGCTGGATGCGGGTGAAACACCCGTCATCACGCTGGCCCGAGACGGGTTGCAGGCCGGCGCCGCACAATGTGCGTTCGAGAACAACACACCGCGTTTTGTCAGCGCGCTGAGGTGCGGAGTTTTGGCGGAATACTCTTCGGACAATCCCAATACCCAAGAGTTCAAGTCGTCCACGGCGATGAACAGCACATTGGGGCGTTCTTGAGTCGTTTGTCCATAGGTGCATTGCACGATCGTCGCAATGAGAAATCCAACGACGCCGAGCTGCTTGAATAGTATGATCATTTTTCGGTTGACTACTTACCTGAGCCGACGGCCCGTTGTGGGGCATCAGTTGTGTTGCGAGGCCCGACGCAAGTGCGTTCGACCACTATGCCTGAAACAGTTCGTTGATAACTCCAGTTGCGTCGCCGAACGTTTTGGCCTGGACGCCACTGCCTTGGAGGATGCTGAGCCAGAGGTTGCACAGCGGAGTCTTCTTTTCCATCACAAGGTGGCGTCCGTGTTGGAATCCAGCACCGCCTCCGGTAACAAGCGTCGGGCAGTTATTCAGGCTGTGAACTGTCCGCAGATTGCTGCCAAACGTGAGCGTCACGTTGTCGTAGAGCGACGAACCATCAGGTTCCTTCGACGCCTTCAGCTTCTTAATGAAACCGGCTAGCAGTTCGGCGTTCTTCTGGTCGCGAAGAATGGAATCGCGAGTCCGCTCCGGCGATCCGGGATGGTGGCTCAGGTTGTGCACGGAGTAGCTGGAGCCGAGGCTGCTCGCGAAACTGTCACCCGGCATGCGGTACGTAAACACTCGCGAGGCGTCGACCTGCATCGCGGCCAACATCAGGTCATAGGCCATCTCGACTTCTGGAATGCCTTCAAGTGTTTCCGACGGTTCTTTGATCGGGCTGGTTGGCTGCTTCTTTGGAACGGTTAGCCACTTTTCATCCTTAGCGATGCGCACTTCGATTTCGCGAATTGATTGAAAGTACTCATCAATCTTGTCCTTGTCGGTCTTCGTCAGGCCCTTGGTGACCGACCGGGCATCGGACAGCACGGTATCAAGAGCCGAACGATCGTCGGCCAGCAGTGCCTGTCGCTGGGCCAGAGGCATGTTGTCGGACGAAAACAGTTTGTGGTACATCGCCACTGGGTGCGGCATTCCGGCAATCGGCTTGCCCTGGTTGTTCCACGAAATGGATCCAGGGCCATGACCATTATCGTCTCCCCCGTTCAGATGCAGGGAAGTGAATCGGGTCCCGCCTCCGAACTGTGCCGCGGCCACCTGATCGACAGAAATCGTGTTGTGGAAACTTCGGCCAGGAACGGCGTAGCGGTCAGCACCGGTTAGCCAGAATGTAGAACCGGAATGCCCATCTCTCGAATTGGCATGTTCCAGGTTTTGAAAGATCGTGATGTCTTTCTTATGCTTCTCCAACGGCTGTAGTGACTCAGGAATTTCATAGTCGCACCCAGGCGTTTTGATGTCCGGATACCAGGTCTCCGTTGTGACGCCATATCCCATTCCCAAAAAGATCATGCGTTTGGGAGCGACGTCAGCAGTCACGTGGGCAGCAGATGCGAAGCGTCGATAACCAAACGATTCCAGAAATGGCAGAGCGACAAAAGCACTGCTACTGGCAAGGAATGCACGGCGGGTTGACTGATTCATGGAATGTTTACTTTCTTCGGAATGGTTCGGACTGCACGAGGGCATGGATGAACGCGTCAATTCGGTCGCCTTCTTTGGATGCCTGTTGTGTGATTTCGGTGGCGAGGTTGTGGTCAGAGATCTCGTAGGGACGCCCGAGCGCATACGCAATCAGGTGCTCTGTAAATCCACGGGCGAACGCGGCGTCGTAGCTGGCAATCGCGTCACGAAGCTCAAAGTAGTTGCTGAACTCTTCACCTCGGGGCAGTGTTCCCGATGGATCAATTTCAAAGGATTCTGATTTGGGGAGTTTCAACTTTTTAGCACCGGACGACTCGACGTAAACGGTCTCTGATTCTCTCCAGAGACCAGCGGCCGTAAAGTTCTCTAAGCCGAATCCGATCGGGTCGATCTTGCGGTGACATTGAGCACACTGCGGCGCATCCTGATGAAGCGTTTGTAGATCGCGACCACTGCGGAGTTCACCTGATAAGCGACTTAACTGAGGAATGTTGGCCGGTGGTGGCGGTGGTGGATCGTGCAGCAGATGCTTCAGAACCCACGACCCACGAACAGCTGGCACGGATCGAGTTCCATCGGCACCCATCACATGGATCGCCGCAGTTCCGAGCAGACCGCCACGCGGCGATGTTGAAGGAACTGGCACCTTGCGGAAGTGAGATCCCTCAACGTTTGGTAGTTCGTAAAAGTCCGCGAGCACGTCGTTGATCATGACGAAGTCGGTTTTCAAAAGGGTGTCCAACGGCTGTTCGCTATCGAGCACCTGACGAATCGTTGCGTAGACTTCCTGTCTCGCACTACGTCGAACGACCTGATCAAACTCCGGATGGAACCGAGCATCGAAGTCGAACATGTCCAGTCGTACCATGTCCAGCCACTGATGAGCGAAGCTGCTGATGAACTCACTGGATCGGTGGTCTTTCAACAGCCGAGCCGTTTGAGTACGCAGCACGTCGCCGCGCGAAAGTGTGCCTGCGTCTGCTGCCGCATACAACTCGTCGTCCGGCGGAGCACTCCAGAGAAAGTACGCGAGCCGGACCGCAAGTTCTCGATCCGTCAGTCGTTTCGGTCGATCACCGCCTCGCGGCTCAAGCATGTAAAGGAAGCCGGGCGAGGATAGGATCAACGCATAGCTGTCGATGATCGAATCGCGATGACCACTGCCGCCTTCAAGCCTTGCCAAGTATCGCTGCACTAGCTTGTTAACAAATTCGCCGGCAGGCGGCTGACCGCGAAAGGCACGAGTGGCAAACGACTCGATCAGCCGTCGCGCGTACGCGGCGTCATCCTCGCCGCTGCGTTGCGATGGAAGAAGAGCCGCCTTTGCCGTAGTTGGCCGCTCGTCAAAGAGCGGGCCTTCCACTTCCACCCAGTCCACCCACACGACCGGCAATTGACCAATACCATTGATTTCCCTTTGGATGCGGTGAGTCACGTAGCGGGAAGCCTGTTCCTTGTAGTCCCGCCACTGAATTTGAAATGCGCCCGATGCCCCCGGCTCCAAATCGATGGGAATTTCTACAACCGTTGGTTTGGCAACCGTTCCAGAAATCTTCACTTGCCCGAGAACCTGATTCTCCTTCGGATTGCCAATACCGTAAGTCAGGTATCGCTGCCGCTGTGGTGAATCGTCATCAGCCCCGGCTCGGATTCTCAGGATGTAACGCCCGCCCGCAGCGTTGACTTTCGGTGTACTGATCGCCGGTCGTTTGTGTCCTTCATAGCGAAGCAGGAAAGCGCCATCTTTCGCCTGAGGACGGCGTGTGTAGTCCTGCATCTGCTTGAGATGGACTTTCGATCTTTGCGATTGTTTCTCCGAATGAGCGACATCGCGAAAGCCAAATTCCTGAGGAGGTTTGTCGTCCTGTGCCAGGAAGGCGTCGGCTCTCTTGATGGCGTCAAGCAATCGTTCCTCTCGATCAAAGTACTCCTTCGAGTGCGTCTCTTCGGGCTCGACGCGGCGCACCTCCGACCGAGGCTTCTTCCGATCGGACAAAGCGACCTTTAACGCAGCCGTCGCCGTAGCGCGATATTGCTCGAACTGATCAGCTGAAAAGAACAGCGACGCCCCCGCGGTATCGAAGCCGCCAGTCCCATCGTCGGCAGGAAGGCTGGAAACATCGGGCCGAAACCCCAGCAGTGTTTCGAGCGTGTTCTGATACTCCCGTCGATTGAGTCGCCTGAGAGTGATCTCTCCGCCGCTGTCGCTGAGGATGTTGCGAGCCTTCACCATCTGAACGGACAGGTCTTGCAGCAGCGCCGCCTTTTCGGCATCCGTGATCTGCTCTGCATCCATCGGCGGCATCTCGCCGGCATTCAGTGCCGCCAGGATCTTCGACCACCATTCTGCAGTGGAAATGTCCCGACTGACCTCCAGTGAGAGTCGCTCAAGGTCGAGTTGCCCTTCTTTCGATGCCGCGTCATGGCAGTCAAAGCAGTATTTCTTGAAGACCGCCAGATGCTTCTTCGGCATGACAGCCTGCCGCTCTGGCGATGGTTCGTCAGCACTGACATTGCAGCAAAGCAGCAAAGCGATAAGTGATAGTGATACAGGAAGTTTCATAGCTAATTGATTCTAACAGTGAGCCGATGCCGATTGTGTTGGGCTCGTGCTCACGGCAAGGTGAATTCAAGCATTGGCCCCACGTACTCCGGATGTGAGTCGCTGGCAAATAGGTGAGTCAAACCGGCACCAACACCCTCAATTTGCGTTGTCTCACGGACAAGGACAAACGTCACCGGCCGATCGTGATTCGCTTTCAGGAAGTCCAGCAGTTCATCGTTCTGAATACCAAAGGTCCCTCGCTGCTGGCTACGAGGTACTTCAAACGTTCCCAGCAGGACACCGTCATCGGGCCCCGGCGATTCGTCCCAGGTGTCACCAAACTTCCAGTCATCCTTGTCGCGATTCGTCAGGCCATAGATCCCAAAACGATTGATCGTTGGCAAACGCGACGCAAGGCCGCGTGTCGACGGAACGAGGTTCAACCGCAGTCGTGCCGCGACAACCTGATTCAGGCTGATCGAACTAACGTCGAACGCAAAGAACGATCGGTGATCCCACTTTCCTGATTCCGTATGCTTCACCGACAGTAACTCTCTAGCGATGAATTTGTGTCGCTTCTGATCTCGCCTCATGGCTGAACCAGTCTGGCCATGGGTTCCAACTCGAACCACAGTTGCTGACGGCTTGGCGACCCCTTCCTCCTGCTCAAGGTCCACGACTACAAGTGATTGCTGAGACGCCGTCGCCGATTTGCTCTGGCCGATCAGTCGCACCTCACCACCGCTGCCCGGATGATGGACACCGATTTCCCCTTCGATGAGCTCGAAGTTCGACTGCTGTTCCTGTTGGTCGACGCGCACTGCGAATCGAGTTCCGTAATCAACGGCATAGCCATCCGGCGTTTCGATAATGAAACCGATCGCCGAGTCTGGCACGTCAATCACAGCCGCCCCGGACAACAACTTTCCGCGCATCGATGACACCAACTCCAATTGCGCGGGCGCTTCGACGATCACCTCTGCGCCCGAATGAAACCGTACCGTGGCGACGCCGGTCCTCAGTCTCAGTAACCCTGGCGTCAACTCCGATCCCGGCGTCGTTGGCAAATCACTTTCCCATGCCGCATTTTCACTCGACGTAAGCGTTGCAACAGAACTTGGTTCGGATGACCAATGCCACCACTGAAACCCGATTGCGACGAACAAGCCTGCTGCGATCGCTGAAACCATCATCGGCCATGCGGGCCGCGAACGGCCGCGCAACGTTCCGCTCCCGGATTGCAGTGTCGCAGCAGACATATCGGAAACCCGTTCAACGGCATCTTCTGCTGCTGCGCAGTGCAACAATCCATGCAACCGCGACTCAACCGCGAACGTTCGACGAGCTTCTTCCGATCCGCGAAGAATCTGATTCAATTCCTCGGTCTGCTCTTCAGAGAGATCATCGTCACGCCATGAGTCGATCAACTGACTCAGCCGTTCATTACTCATAGTGCCTTCTCTCCTGATCGCCCGAGACATTCCCGCAGCGCGTTGCGAGCCCGCGTCAGGGCGACTCGAACCGCATTGGTCGTCCAGTCGATTTCGTCTGCAATCTGCTCGGGCATCAAGCCCGCGTGATATCGAAAATTGACAAGCTCACGGGATTTCGGAGCCAACTTTCTTAGACAATCACGCAATGCCGACACCTGTCCTTGAAACGTTAAAAAGTCGTCTTCGGTGTGTTCTGCCAGTAGTTCAACGACATCTTCTGCCAACCGACGGTTTCTACGTCCCCGGTCACGCTGAAAACTCATCGTCTTGAAACGTGCGATCGCGCAGGCCCACGCCAGAAAGTTTGTCTCGGCGGTCCACGTCGAGGCTTTTCGACTGGCCGTGACAAAAGCTTCCTGCACGATCTCCTCAGCGTCATGAATCCCCGGTTCAAGCGACAATACGAACGCCATCACCGCCTGCTGGTGCTGCACGAACAGCGTTTGAACCCGCAGAGTATGCTCGTCGAGATGGATTGGTTCTTCGCTCATTATGAAGTCATTCCAATACGCCACGAGGAATTAGCAAGAATTCCTGACATTATTTTCAGATGAGCATCATTTGGATTGCTGGTCCTTTTCACTGTCGGCGGTATAGCGAAGCACCCTCGGCGTGCCAGTTCCGCGGGCCTCGGTCAACTTTCTTTTCCACGCCGCCTTTAGCCGTTGCAATATTTCAACGTGGCTTTCATCGTCAATCAGGCTATGAAGTTCTCCGGAATCGTTCTGGATGTCGTAGATTTCTTCGTAGACTGGCGGCTCATCTTCCTGCCAACATTTTCCTGCCAGAAATCAGCAATATGCAGGTATCAATCCACCTGCTCCGAGACGATCTCTGGGACCTGTAAAGATCCATCGTCGGCACCCACGACGATCGCACCAAAATCTGGTTTCAGTATTCGTCGAAGCCTTGCCTCAGTGAACCCCTCTGCCAATAAATTCAGCCGGACTGGTTTTTCACTGCCCTGTTATGGAGATGGCAATGGCTTCCCAAATCGATGTGTTTCACGATTGTTTTGACCAGGTCGGCGACCCGCGAGTAGCGGGGCGGACGATCGCTTTACGCGGCAATCCGGTCTGGTCCCCCGAGAACGTCTCGCAGGCCAAACGGTCACGATCATCGGTGTCGGTGCCGTCGGTCGCCAGGTCGCATTGCAACTCGCCTCGATCGGTGTACCACGGTTGCAGTTGATCGATTTCGACCGCGTTGAGCTAACCAACGTCACCACCCAAGGCTACCGACACGACCAGATCGGCCAGTCAAAGGTGGAGGCGACGGCTTGCGATCTCCGCTTCGTTGATCCGCTGATAGAAGTAGCCGTCGTGAAGGACCGATTCCGACCACGCCAGGGTCACGGCGAGATCGTCTTTTCCTGTGTCGATTCGATTTCATCACGGACCGCCATCTGGCGACGCGTGAAATCTCGCTGCGACTTGTGGATCGACGGTCGAATGCGTGGCGAAGTCGTCCGGGTGCTCGCGTCGGATGATCCCAAACACGACGAGCACTACGAAACGACGCTGTTCGCGGACTCCGAAGCCCACACGGGAAGCTGCACCACGGCCAGTACCGTCTACGCCGCCAGCCTTGCGGCATCGCTGATGGTCCACCAGCTGACACGCTGGCTGAGAAACATTCCCGTCGAACGGGACCTGAGCGTCAACCTGCTCGCATCCGAAATGATGCCCACTTAGCGATGGCTCTATCGCAGCTTTCTTTACTCTAACCATGGAGACCCCATGAAACTCTCAATCAGTGTTTCCGGCTCACCCTGCCGCGACGGAACAACAACGACCTGTCTGGCTGAACTCCAGCTAGACAATCTTGACGCCGATGCCGAGTCTCGGCTTCATCAGGCTGTCCGGCGTTGCGTCGACGCAGTCTCTGGGCGAGCGATTTCCTCCTCCCCAGTTGAACGACCATTCGTGGGACAATCGCGCGCACAAGATGGATCCCACCACGGTGACAGCAGCCCCCGTTTGGCAACCGAAAAGCAAGTCACCGCCATTAGGGCGATTGCGCGGCGCAAAAGCGTGGATCTCGATCACCTGCTTCAAGACCGTTTCGGTGCCGCCGACGTTTCAGCGCTGACGATTCGTCAAGCGTCCAGCCTGATCGGCGAGCTCAAAGAATCCCGGGACGCCGCATAACGGCTTTGCACCGAGTCTCATTCGTTCGCGGAGAGGAAAACAAACATGCAGCCTGTCCACCTTGTCGTTTTCACGCTGGCACTGGCACTGACCATCACAGCCTTGCTGGTGATCCAGTCGAGAACACAGATTCGAGGATTGCGTCAAATCCTGAATCATCTACTCCACAACCAACCCCAAAACCAAGAGGAGGGCGATGAAAACAAATTTCACCATGATCGCGACGATGATACTCACGCCGCTGACACTCAGCGGATGCAAACGCGAACCACCGGTCCTGACCGACCGTCAGGTTGAGCAAGTCTTCGACGCCCAGCAACGGGTGCTTGATCAGCAAGAAATCCTCAGCCAGGGCCGCGACGAACTCGAAGCCGACCGCCGGCACTGGTCCGAACGGGAACGCAGCGACCCGATCATTGCCAAATCCATCGAAGCAGCGGGCATCCTCTTCGCGTGCTGCCTGCCGCTTGCCCTGATCCTGCTGCTACTCGCTAAAAGCAAGTCCGAGCAGGTCGAAGAGGCCAAGGCCGATCCAGTGCTCGTCGAGATGCTCTCGACCGAATCCAAGCGTCTTCCCCAGACGCCGCCCCGGTCAGATCAAGCGAACCTACCCCACCACTAGACCCACGAGTCGACCGCAAGAACACCCCGCCGGATCCGATCAATGCGTGTTTAGCGGCGAAGTCACCGAGGACGACATCGCACGACTTCTTACGCTGACAGTTCGAAGTTCACGCGGCTCTGAAGAGCACCTGATTGCTGGGGACTCGGCCGAGGGCTTCGCTGCCGTAGGTGGACAGCGTTGCATCGGCGACTTCATAGCCGTGGCGGAACAGCAGGCTGAACTCGCTGTGGGTGAGCCGACGCAGTGTGGTTTCGATCTGCGCGACCCGGCTGACTTCGTCGTCCGTCAAGGCGGGCTTACCTGCGCCGGGATGGCGTGCGTACACCTTCTTCGTCGCCAGCCCCAGACGCAAATAGGTGCCCTTTCCCGGGTTCTGGATAAAGTACTCCATCAACATTCTGGTCCGCAGGCTGCGAACCTGGTCGGTCGCAATATCGACCAGCCGCATCGATGCCTTCAAGTAGCCGGGCCGCCACCGCGATTGCCGGGTTTCGCTTGAGAGCGGACGCGAGGCGTCGCACACGATCAGGAAATCGGTGCCCTCGCACAGGCCTTCGCCGGGTTTGAACAGCGACTCGACGCCCAAGTTGTCGTACACGCCGCCGTCCCAAAGGTGGAGGTGTTGGTACTTTGGCGAGATTCTGTGCCAATCGCCATCACGAAACTCGCTCCACCGGTGTCGGCGCGATGGAAGACGCAGCGGGCCGATCAAGCCGGGGACGGCGGCCGAAGCGGCCAGCGCGTGCGAAAGACGGAAATCGGGATCCGTGACGTACTTGGTTTGATAGTCGCCCATCAAGTCACGTTGGAAACGCCAGTTCTTGCCGGTCTGATAGCAGGTCGCATTGATGAGCCAGCGTGGCGAGACGGGCAAATCGGCAAGCGATCCCTTGATGCCCCATTTGCTTTCCAACGCGTCGCCCAGCACCGACGCTCGACCGGTCGCCAGTCGCCACGGAAACAGCAACGAGTTCAGGACGTACGTCCGCTGCACGTTGCGCGTCGTCAGCAGCGCAAGGCATCGCGGCACGACATCATGCAGGTATTCTTCGCTGGTCGGCCAACGGTAGCCGGCCGATGCGATGACCAGCCCGGCAGCCAAACTGCCGCCGGAAACGCTGGAGACGATTTCCACGTTGCCCAGCAAATCCTGCCGCGCCAGCCGAGCCAGGACACCGAGGTGAAACACCGTCGCACGGACGCCACCGCCGGAAAATGCCAGGGAGATCTTCATGAAACGATGCGGAGATGGCGTGAAACTCAGGGGCAAAGGGCTCGCAAACGCAGGTTGGAATTCGCAAGCCAGACGTCGCCGCAATCCTAGTGTCGCAGCATTCGGCGGAGCCAGATCAATGTACGATGGCCCTTCCGGGCCGTCGCCCGCGCGACTCTGTGCGGCGCTCCGTAACAGGACGTCGTCCAAAGATCCTTTCCTAGGGCACGACAGAAGGGGACGCACATTTTAATAAAAAGATTTTCGAATCGGTTCGATGTCCGGGAACTTCCCCAGACCCCGACCGGTCTGGCATGGGATGTGATCCAAGAGACCGATCGGGTGCGTCTGGCGTGACCGGATCACTGGCTTTGAAATCCTTCTCGATTTCCCCCGGGGCAATCGCCGACCGTGTATCATGAACGTCCCTCCACGGCTCTCCCCCCCTGCCAAAGCCATGATGACGACCGATTACAACCAATCCCGCTTTGCAGCTTTCTGGTTGCAGGGTTTCCTGGCGGTGCTGCTTACAACCTGCCCAACAAACAGCACGCCTGCGCAAGACACGCTCGATGACGAACATGCGTCTCGGAAGGCTGAAGTTGAAAAGCTGTTTCGAAAAGATGTCACACGCTTTATCAAGACTTACTGCATCGATTGCCACCAGAACAGTCGGCCTACCGAAGCGGGGGTAAACTTTTCCCCAGCCTTAAACACTCCGGCTCACCCTGCGTTCACCGAGCAATGGAAACGAGCGGCGGCGCGTGTGAAAGCGCATGACATGCCGCCGGAAGGATTGGACCAACCCTCTGACGAACAGCGGCAAATGTTCGTCCAGTGGCAAAAGAAGATCAAATTCTTGAGCCCCAAAGACCCAGGCCCGTTTATCATTCGGCGGCTGACCAAGTCAGAATATGGCAACACGCTGCAAGATTTATTTGGGGTGGATCCCGAGATCGCGGCGGCGTTGCCTGACGAGGTGAGCGGTGAAGGCTACTTGAATTCGCTTTCGCCGCTGCAACTGGAACAGTACCTGGCGATCGCCGACAAAGTGCTGGATCAGGTTTGGCCCGTCGCTGAAATGCCTTCCAGCGAGGTGCTTTATCGGTTGATCGGCCAGAAGATTGACCCCAGCAACCGCAACGCTCTCGCGACAGCCAAGATTGCTGAATCGCTGGCACGGACCATGTACCGACGTCCCGCGTCCGAGCAGGAGATTGCCACGTTGATCAGTGTGTATGAGCTGGGGCGGACGAACAGGTTAGGCATTGAAGACGCTCTCCGCTTGATGGTCAAAGCAACTTTGGTATCGCCGCAATTCCTGTTTATCACCCCGGCTGAGCAACCTGACCGTGACGCCAAAATCGTGCGGCTGGACGACTACCAACTCGCATCGCGACTGTCGTATTTCCTTTGGGCAACAATGCCGGACGCCGAACTGATGCGTTTGGCTTCGGAGGGCAAGTTGCACGAGCATGATGTCTTGCGGGGACAGGTCACTCGTCTGCTCGCATCGCCAAAATCACGCGCGCTGTTCGATGGTTTCGGCGCCCAATGGTTGGGCTTGGATGATTGGCGCGACCGCACGTTTGATCAGGACAAGTTCCCGCAGATGAACGAGGCCCTGCGCAATGCGATGTACGACGAAGCACGCTTGCTGTTCGAGGATGTCACGCGGGGAAACTTAAGCGTGGCGGCCTTCATTGATTGCGACTTCACCTTCGTGAACCAGCCATTGGCTGAAGTGTATTCGATGGACGACATCATCGGCCAAGAGATGCAGAAAGTCACTCTGACGAATCAAAACCGCGGCGGAATCCTCGCCATGCCGGCCGTGCTTGCGGCGACGTCATTTCCCAACCGAACCAGTCCGGTCAATCGCGGCGTCTGGGTGCTGGAACAAGTGCTTGGCGAGCACGTTCCGCCCGCTCCACCGGATGTGCCTGCCTTGAAAGAGCAGGACGAGACAGCGGCCGAGAGCTTGACCATGCGAGAGCTTACCGAATTGCACCGGAGCGATCCTGTCTGTGCCAATTGCCATCGTTTGCTCGATCCGATCGGTTTCGGACTCGAAAATTTCGATGCGATCGGACGCTGGCGAGACTCCGACGACAACGGCGCCACGATCGACGCTTCCGGCGTGCTGCCGGACGGCAGTCGTTTTTCGACGCCTGCGGAATTGAAAGCGATGGTCAGCGGGCGGCTCGACGACTTCGCTCGGAATCTGGTCGAAAAAATGTTGGCCTATGCCCTGTGTCGCTCCCTCGAAGGCTACGACGAAATCGTTGTGGACGAAATGACTCAGCGCGTCGCCGACGACGACTACCGAATGCAAACGCTGATCACTGAAGTTGTGACAAGTTATCCCTTCACCCATCGCCGAATCGAAGATGAGAGATAGAACGATGATCAGATCTGGAATGATTGATCGCAGAACCTGCTTGCACGGCCTGGGCGCCGCACTCGCACTGCCGCTGTTCGATGTCATGGGTTGGCAAGAAGCCAAGGCTGCCCAGACGTACAAGCCTCCCGTCCGACTGGGGTTCATGTACATGCCGCACGGCGTGATCATGGACGAATTCTGGCCGACCGATGCGGAGAGTTTTCTTGATTCACCGCCTCCGGCGATCGAATCGCTCAAGCCAGTGCTGGGCCAGTGCTTGATGATGAAGGGAATCTCTGGCGTGCCCACGGCTCCTTTCAACGGAGCACCGCACGCGCTGGAGCTTTCGACGTGGCTCACTGCGACACTGCCGGATCCGGCGAAACGTAGCGAAATCAATATCGCGATTTCAGCAGATCAAATCGCAGCGAACTACGTCGGAGCGATGACGCCATTGCCGTCGCTGGAACTGGCGACCATGCCGCAAAACTGGAAAGAGAATCAAGCGGGGCTGAACGAAGGCTATTACTCGCACTGCAGCTACCGTTCGCCGACCCAAGTCATGCCCGCAGAAACGAACCCGCGAAACGTGCTTGCCCGCCTGTTTAATCGGAAAGGTTCAGGCAGTGCTGCCGTTTCCGGCGCGGCCAGCCCGCTGGACCGCAACATGTTGGATCTAGTCCTTGGTGGCGCTCGAGATCTGCGTCGCAAATTGCCTTCTTCCGACCAACGCAAATTGGACGAGTACCTGGATAGTGTCCGGTCGGTCGAGCGTCGAATCGCTGCGATCGAGCAACGGCAAAAGCAGGCCGCGATGGAAAAGGCCGGCCTGCGTCGCGATAACAGGGGCGCTGATTCACCGCCCATCGAGATCAAGATTCCCGACGGCGACAAACGCAGCGAGTACATGCAAGTCATGTGCGACCTGAACGTCTTGGCCTTCCAAACCGACATGACTCGCGTCTCGACTTACGTCGGTTCGCGGCCCAACGGCGCGAATTATCCAGAGCTCGGGTTTAGCGACCAGCACCATTCGCAGACGCACCACCGCGGCGACAAGACGAAGATGGACAAGGTCGCGAAGATTGTCGCGTTCAACATCGAACAGTTCGCACACATGGTGAAAAAGATGCGTTCTCTAAAAGAAGCCGATGGAACGCTGCTCGACAATTGCATCATGATGTGGGGTTCAGGCCTGGAAGACGGCGACAAACACAGCCGGGAGAACCTGCCCTTCATCGTCGCGGGCGGCGGAGGCGGCTCGTTAAAGACGGGGCGTTATCTGCCTGACGTGAAAGGCAATCAAGGCGACTTGCTCACCACGCTGCTCTCCTGCGCCGGTATTCCGATCGACCGCCCCGTCGGCATCGCCACCAAGCAAATCGAAGCGATTAAAGCGTAGGCCGGCTGAAAGAATTGAGACGAACTCGCTGTGGGCGAGGCGATGAAACCGACATCAGCGTGTGCTATTCAAACAACACTCCGAAGTCGGCCACCGGAGCGTGATTCGTCATGCCGGAATCTCGCGTCGGTGTCTAGCACCTCCTGCAGTTCGAGGATCGCCTGGAATGCTGAGGCTGGTCCAACCGAAGCGCTGAAAGCGGGCGTTTCAATCTGCGTCCGGCATTGGACAGAGTGCGAATTAGCGATCTCCACTCCGTGGCCGGCCTACCTCTATACTGGCTCCCTTCTCCCCCTTCGATGAAAGCGAGTCGTGCTCGCTTTCATCGAAGGGGGAGAAGGGTTGGGGATGAGGGGGCAAGCAGGCGTCACCATTGAATCGTAGGGGCAGCACGAACAGAAGAGCTCGACGGGATCCAGAGGCGATTTCCTTCGCCCGCAATCAACGGGCCCGCGCAAACGAGTTTGCTCAGGATGTTTGGCAGATGTTACGTAATCGCCGGTGTCGAAATCAGAAGTTTCGGCGCGAATACCCGATTGCACCGTACACCGTTGACTTCTGTTGTGTGGACTTGAAGTTGATCATTGAGGTCGATGGTAAGCAACATCAGACGGATGAGGGCCGTCAGTATGATCAGCGCCGCGACCAGTATTTGGCCGAGCAAGGGTACCAAGTCGTACGGATCCCGGGTTACAAGGCCTTGCGGAATCCAGTTGCGGTGCGGCACCAGATCGAACATGCAATTGATGCACTTCTGTAGCACATTGCCCCCTCATCCCCGGCCCTTCTCCCCCACAACGAGAGCGAGCACCACTCGCTCTCGTCGTGGGGGAGAAGGGAGCCAGAATGAAGGAGTGCGATCGCACCGAACAGAGAAAACGCGATTTCTTCGCGCAGTCGGTTGCATCGACCGAAGCGGCGGAGCCCCCCGCCGAAAACGTATTGGTGTCTGGAAAAACAGAAACACCGACGCGCCGAAACGGACAGATCCGAAAATGCTCCGGCTTCATCGACCGGTAGATCGGAAGCGAATCTCCGGCGGCCGACGCCGGAGCACGCGGCTGGTGGGGCGCATCATACATGCTCGGGACAGGTCACAGCGCGCGTTCTATCGCATCGACACGACAGTTCGGCCGCGTAGCTGAAAATTCCGCATTCGCTATATCTCGATCAGCTGAAAACGGGGTTAATCGTCCCAGCTTTGAGAGCTGAGACGAAATGCCAGTGCCATCAACACGTCGAGCAGTTGTCTTGCCGGGCCGGTGCCAACCGGTCTGCATTTTGACTTTGCTGGTCGTGTGATTTCCGCGTGGCAGCTGAAGCGCTTTTACAATTCCGTTGCAAAAACAAAATGCACCGTTTGTCGTCCTGTCTTGTCAAACGAGTCACGTTTCTAGCGGTAGAGCGAATGGCCAGCCTGGAACTCTAGACAAGAGATTGACCGGATCCGTCAATAGGAAGGAAAGCCGTAAAGGGATCCCTGAAATAGTGAAGGTATCCGAGCTACCTATTTCTCAGTTCCGGGCAATTCTTCTCCAGCCATTTCGCTGCGGACTCGGCATCGACGGTCCCGAAGGCTCGGCCTTCGATCTTCTGTTGTGCCTGCCGAATGCGACGTGACACCATCTGACTGCTGATAGCTTCGTCCTCGTTCATTCCCAACTTCGTCAGCACACTCTTGACCCAATCACCGGCGAAGACCTCTATCACAGCGTCTTCCAGCGAAAGGTGATGTGAAAACCGACAGCGGCAGGGTAACTCATCTGCGAACGCTTCGAGACGATCATCCACAGAGGGCAACGGATGCCGTTCACCGACAATGACATCGATCACAGCTGACTCGTCGAGACTCAGGCTGGTGGCAAGGTCCGCATTCAAACTACTCGCTAGCACGGCCTTGCACGGCACGCTCCAGGTCTGGTGGTTGGCAAGTTCTTCGAGCCGTGTAAGCACGTTGGGGAAATGTGCTACCAGCAGTATGGCAACCGTCGCAGACCTTGACCGTTCCTCTGCTTCCCTTGCCAATCCAGCAAACTTGGCATCGGTCGTCATCCAGATGTGATCGGGGACAATCTCGACGTTAGATCGCTTCTTGCTTCCGAATAGGGCATCAAAGAGTCCCATCAATGCTTCTCCTTCAGTTTCAGTGACTCGCATTCCCGCTTCGTGCGACACGGTGGTCAGTGAACCAAGTGGTCGAGAATATCCAACACGCCCTCAACTTCTTCGTGAGGCGAAACAAATGCGGCTGCCTTTTGAATTTCGGCTTCGGAATTCGCCGGGCATCCGAACCACGAAACACACTCGGCGATAAATCGATCACCCATTGTATCCCCGATTCCTGCTGTACGTTCTGCCGCAATGCCGGTCTCACTCAGCAACCGTGCGATGGCGGTTCCTTTGTTGACGTGACCAAGATCACAATTGATATAAAGCCACGTCATCGAGACTCGAATCGGCCAGTTCCGTTTTTGAAACTCTTCGGCAATCGTCGGCACGATGGACCGGAGATACGCCGTATCGGGATGATACAAAGCCACCGACGCTGATTTCCCCGGCTGCTGAACCACATCACTCGCCTGAAAGAGCGACCGCAGAAGTTTCCGAGCCTCATGAACGAATTCGAGATGTTCGTCGGTGATGGCCGGATCACACTGGAATGAATTGTCTGCCGGTCGCCAGAGCCAGACGCCGTTTTCCCCGATACAAGGAATCAACGTGTTCTGGATGAGCCGACAGAGACACTCGACAAAGCCAATCGGCCTGCCACTGCAAAGCGTGACGACAGGCCGATCACGATTTTGAATCGCAAGACGGTTGTGATCGGCGATCTTCGACAGTCCCGAAATGTTGATTGGGGCATGTGACTCAGGAGACAAGCAGCCGTCGATGTCACAAATGACAAGGTCATACTTCCCTGATGTGCGAAACTGCATGATCGAGACTTCCTGAGGGACTCTGGTTCTGATTCAGACGTTTACGGCTGCTTCCGCCGCCAGATGCATGGCCTGGTGGGAAGGCAATCGGCAACAGCCACGCCATTGCCGCGGAAATGAACCATCGTCAATCCTTCGGGATCGATGATTCTCCGATAACACGCCAGCTCAACGCCATCGACGGCGACCATGAAGGGATCGTCCACGCCGCGTGGCTGCGGGAGCAGGTATTGGCCACTGACGGCAGGGTGATCGAGGATACTCTCTTCGTTTGGCGGGCGTTGCTCTAATTGTCTCATGGTTTCCGACCATCGCCCTGGTAATCGTGGAGTCGTTTCTCATGTTCATCGATCCATTCTGGCAGACAGACTTTCAAGCAAGCGTCCAGCATCGCATTGAGCGGGTCAGGATCGGCCAGTCGATGATCGTCGCCCACTTCGATGAGGGTTTCGGGTGGCAATCCGCTGTTTGCTAAAAGTTCTTGGGAATCGGCAAACGGGATCACGTCGTCTTGGCGTGAATGCAGGATGATCGTTTTCGGCTTGACGGTGGTGGCCGTGCCCCAATTCTTCCATGCGGGGCAGAGCAAGACCAACGGAGTGTTTTCCGACTGGAGATTCATTGCAACGGCCCCGCCGCGGGAGCTACCGACGACAACATCGGGTTCGTGCCGATCGTACTCGGTTTGAGCGGTGCGAACCCCGGCGTCGAAGTCATCGTCATCCAGAGCCGGATTGATGACCTCGTGCCCGGCATCTTTCAGGTACGTCGGTTTCACGCCGCCAACGACGCTGTTCCAGCCATGGAGGAAGAGAATCTTCATGATTGCAACTCAGTCAAATCATCCGGATGCGGTGCCATTGTTTCGTGCCGGCAGTCTTCTTCCCTTGAGTCTTCTGCTTCTGCCTCTTCTTTTGTTAATGGGCGTATTTCGTCGCCGATTATGGTCGCTGTCCCGGCCGCCATGTTGAGAAGTCAATCTCGGGCGCGATATTGATCATGAATGCGTCAGGGTTCAACGAGACGTAGAGGAGCGTCAGGATCGCCGGAAGAATGAGAAGCACGACGAACCAAGCAATCAGCTTGAGGATGCACGCTTCTTCTTCGCCAATTGAGTCATCGAGGATTTTCGCTGTTCGCAGTGTCCGCGTGTTTTGTAACGTCCGCTTACGAGCGATTCGTTTTGGTGGCGGGTGTTGTGTTTCGGATTCGCTGGTTATTGGTTGGGCAATGAGAGCTGGAATCATGGCATTGTCCTCGGATCTAATTTGAATGCGACGATGGAGCTTTTGGTTTCCACCCTCCGTTGACCGACAGGCAGAAACGTGTTGCCGCGTCGTTGGCAGCTGGCCTGTCAGCAACGCAACGGTCGGACCACTGGCGGAAATATCGTGATTTGCTGGAAAATGGGGCGAACAAAGGTCGTGAACGTCATCCCCCGTCTCCGCCGTGACAACTTGAGTTGACGCGGCAAGTGCCAGTGTTGCCCCCTGCGACATCGGTCTCGGCGCAGTTAGAATTATGGAATGAATCAAACCTTACCTGGCATTCCGAAACGCAACGAACCGATTGCGGCCGAGTTTTTTCGCTCGATCGCCGACTGCACCGTTGACTGGGAAAGTTGGCTGTCGTGTGAGGGGGAAGTCTTGTGGGTGAACAAGGCTGTCGAGCGATTCACGGGATTTCCGCCGGCGGAATGTTTGGCGATGGAGGATTATCCGTTGCCGCTGATGACCCCGGAGCACCGCGAGAGGATCGCTCGTTACTTGGCCGAAGCCGGCCGCGGTAGCACCGAAAACAACATTGAGTTTGAGTGTCTGCACCGCGACGGCTCGACGTCTTGGGTGGCCGTGTCATGGCAGCCGATGACCGATTCTGCGGGACGCGGCTTAGGCTTTCGGGCAAGCGTGCGAGACATTTCCGAAAAACGACAAATGCGTGAGCAGTTGCGTTTGCACAACGAGCATCTCGAGCAACTCGTTCAAGAACGAACGGCCCGCGTCGCAGAACTGGAAAAACACCGTGCCAAGATGCAGCAACTCGCGGCGCTTGGTGAATTGGCGGCGGGTGTAGCGCACGAGATCAACAACCCATTGGCTGGCATTCGCAACGCATTGCTGCTCATCAAGCGGCACTTGCCCAGCGACATCAAACATTTCGATAAGTTCGAGCTGATCGATCGTGAGATCGACCGGATCAGTGGCATCACGCATCAGATGTATCAGCTCTATCGCCCGAGCCAGCAAGCGACGACGCGATTTTCGATCCGCCAGACGATCGAAGAAGTGATCTCGCTTTCACTGCCGCTCTCGCGAAAGACGAAGGTCGAAGCCGTTATGGTCGCAGGCGAAATGAAGGCCGTCGGCGATCTTGATATAGATGAGGTCGTGTTGCGCGAGGGCGAGTTGAAACAAGTGCTGCTGAATTTGATCCATAACGCAATGCAGGCTTCTCAATCTGGACAAACGGTCACGGTGACCACGAGCACCAATGAAGCATTCGTGCAGATCGAAGTGTCCGACGAAGGCTACGGGATTGCCAATGAACATCTCGACCAAATATTCGACCCGTTCTTCAGTACGAAGACGGAGACGGTTGGCCAAGGCATGGGGCTGGGACTCTCTGTGACTCGAAGCATCATCGAGGCGATGAACGGCTCAATCGAAGTCGTCAGCAAAATAGGCAGGGGGACAAAGTTCACGGTCATGTTGCCGAGGCGGCTGGAATAAGTGGCTTGAGATTCCAGATTGCGAGGTGTCGCGACCGCAAGCCGAAAGCTTACGCCAATTCTCATTTGAGTAGAAAGTCATTTCATGAACAGCCAACCCCATCGCATTCTGATTGCGGATGACGAGCCGCTCTATCGAAATACAACCGCCGAATTGCTACGCGATGAAGGCTATGAGTGCATTTGCGTCGAGGACGCTAACGACGCCATCAATGTCTTGCGGGAGCACTCTTTTGATTTGATTCTTTCTGACTTGAATATGCCTGGCAACCTAAAGCTAGAGCTGTTGAAGGAAGGACGCACCAAGTATTCGCACATTCCGATGATTGTCGTGACCGGAGTTCCATCGGTTCCTAGCGCGATCGAGAGTGTTCGTCTCGGTATCGCCGACTACTTG
Organism: Rhodopirellula sp. SM50; assembly: GCF_002289565.1. Taxonomy (GTDB): domain Bacteria; phylum Planctomycetota; class Planctomycetia; order Pirellulales; family Pirellulaceae; genus Stieleria. The sequence goes on from NZ_NTFY01000088.1 coordinate 19,736, forward strand.
CTCAAACCGGTCAAATTCGAGGAGTTGTTGACGGCGATCCAGCGAGCGATCAGCCAACCAAGCATCAAGATCGTTGAATCCGAAGCGCCGTCATCCCCGGCTGAAATACGGCATCAGTTCCCCGCCATCATCGGCAGAAGCGAGCCGATGGTCGAACTGCTAGATATTGTCGACCGTGTCGCAGCGAGCAATACGAACGTCTTGATTACCGGTGAGAGCGGGACCGGGAAGGAAGTGATCGCCAAGGCGATTCACGATCACAGCCTAAGAGCCGGCAAAGCGTTTCAAATCATTGACTGCACCGCGATTCCCGAATCACTCTTCGAATCGGTCCTGTTCGGGCACGTGAAAGGTTCGTTCACTGGAGCCGTGAAAGACCAGCAAGGTTTGCTCCGTCACTGTGATGGCGGCACGGCGTTCTTCGACGAACTTGGCGAACTACCGGCAACTTCTCAAGCAAAACTGCTGCGAGCGATTCAAGAACAGACTTTCACACCCGTCGGCGAAAGCAAACTTGTGAAGGTGGACACGCGGTTCGTCTGCGCCACCAACCGTGACTTGCAAGCCGAAGTCGATGCCGGCCGATTTCGCCAGGACCTGTTTTATCGTCTGGCGGTGATTCACATCGAACTGGCACCGTTGCGAAATCGTGGTGACGACGTGTTGCTGCTGGCCGACTTCTTTCTTCAGCAACTGCGACCGAAGGAGTCCGGGATCACCGGGTTTGCCGAGGAGACAATTGATTGCTTCCGGCGCTATCGCTGGCCCGGCAACATTCGCGAGTTGAGAAACGTGATTGAACGCACCCTCGCGCTTGCACGTGGTACCGAGATCGAGGTCAGCGACCTTCCACCACAACTTCGCAGAATGGATGCGGGTCATGAAACGAGCGACGGAGCATCGTTTTCCGAAATCTCCCGCGATGAAGCCCTCGACAGTGCCGACCGAGCCTACCTGACGGCGCTATTGAAGAAACACGATGGTGTGATTGCCAGCGCCGCGCGACAGGCTGGGTTATCGCGTCAAGGCTTGAATAAATTGTTGAAACGACACGAAATCAACGCGGATGAGTTTCGGTAACAGGTGGCATTCCACGGCCATTCGTCAGAGCACGCTCGGACGATCTGGTTGATTCGCATACCCATCGTGTCGATCGTATCTTGTCGAGTGATCGCAACACCAAGTTCAGGCAACACCTCAAGCTGGGCGTCTTGCCAGTAAGGCTGTGAGTCAATCATCATTGCTCCTGGCGATGCGGGTACAACCAAGCTTTGAACAACCACGTCAAGAATGGTAAGACGATCCACGTCATCATCGCGACAGTGATCGCAGCCAGCAAAGCACTAGCCAACAAACTCGGTAGAGAGGTCGTCCACGGTTTGAGAATCGCGATCACCGGAAGCACGGTGGCATAAACCGCGAACCAGACGATAACGAACATTTTGCATTTCGGCGGCGCGGTTGCCGTCAGGCTATCGGCAGGCGGAGTAAACCAAGTTTCAAAACCAGTTAAATGTTGGATTTCGGCGGGTTGACGCTGCAACGGTTCCAAATGTGAAATCTTTTCACGGCGCTGGTCGGAGTCGTACCAGCGGCGCATGTTTGCGGTCGTGTCGAACCTAGTGATGACGCGGTAGTGTGGTTGCTCTGGTGAATCCGGCCGCAAAACGATCGAGCCTTGATAGCCGGGAAACGTTGACGACGCACGGATCAATTCGCCGATCGCTTGCTCCCACTGCGGCTCCATGCCCGGTGCAGGGAACGCCGTCGCAAAAATCGTGGATTTGGAGGAATCGCTGTTCAGGCCATTCATAGTGACGGCTCCGGTTGTGGCTGAACGCGCAACCGATAATGCCGCTGCACAAATCGAAACACCAACCAAGACGCTGCCGCCCAGGTCATTCCGAACAGCCATCCTGCCAACACATCCGACGGCCAATGAACGCCCATGTACACTCGACTGACGTCGATCAATAGCGAAAGCACGATTGGCACGGCGATCAAAAACACCTTCGTCTTTCGATCACGTTCGGCGCGGGCCATCGCGGCTGCGAGCGTCAGGAACACCAGCGATGACATGGCCGAATGACCGCTGGGAAAACTCTTGGTGTAAATCTGCGTTTGGTGCGCAACGAGTTCGGGTCTTGGACGGTTGAAGCCGGATTTCATTAGCGTGCTGACTGCTGTTCCGCTGACGATCGCGAGTACGACGAATAGGGCGACCCAAGGTTGCTTCTTAGAGTACAGATAATCCAGCGAAACAGTCGGGCCAACTGGCTCACGACCTTCATGACAACTCTCCTCCACCATTTGTATTGACCGAATCGCGTTCTCGTTTGGCAAACCTCCGCAACACCACGTAGAACACGGGTGTCAGAAACAGGCCGCAGACTGTCACGCCGATCATGCCGCTGAACACCGCTGTGCCCAACGCTCGACGCATTTCACTGCCGGCTCCCGTCGCGATGACCAGCGGGATGACACCCAAGATAAATGCGATCGAAGTCATCAAGATCGGACGCAGCCGTAATCGAGCGGCCGAGATCGCTGCCGCGAATCGGTCTTTGCCGCTCTCCTCTTCGGCTCTGGCAAACTCGACAATCAGAATGGCGTTCTTGCATGCCAACGCGACGAGCACAATGAACCCGATTTGCGTCAGAATATTGTTGTCCATTCCCATGAACCACACGCCCGCGATCGCGAACAGCAAGCCCATCGGCACGATCAGAATCACGGCCAGCGGCAGCAGCCAGCTTTCGTACTGCGCCGACAGAGCGAGAAAAACGAACAGCACGCTGAGCGGAAAGATGAAAAGTGCCAAATTGCCGGACTGTTTTTCCTGATACGAGAGGTCCGTCCACTCGTAACCAAACCCGTCCGGCAAGTTCTTCTCGGTAATCTGTTCTAGCACAGCCATCGCTTCGCCCGTACTGACGCCCGGCATCGCAGAGCCGCTGATGTCGGCTGCTGGGTAAAGATTGTATCGAACAACGCGATCCGGCGCCGTGCGGCGTTCCATTCGCAGTAGGGAACCCAACGGGACGATCGCTCCAGTTGCACTGCGGGTTCGCAAGCTGGTGATGTCGCTCGGTTCTTTGCGGAACTGCGACTCAGCTTGTGCCGTGACGCGATAGGTGCGACCGAGGAAGTTGAAGTCGTTGATGTATAGACTCCCTAACGCCGTTTGCAGAGTGCCGAAGATGTTCGACAACGGCACGCTGAGTAGCTCTGCCTTCGTGCGGTCGATATCGGCGTAAAGCTGCGGAGTATTGTTGCGAAAGCTCGTGTAGACCATCGCAGTACGCGGGTCAGCCATCGCTTCGCCGGCGATCGTGGACGCAACTTGCTGCAACTGATCCAGCCCCGCGCCACTCCGGTCTTGGATCTGCATCTTGAAACCACCTCCGGTACCAATTCCAGGAACCGGCGGTGGTGGGATGACCAGTACTTGAGCGTCGTCGATCACGCTTGAACGTTTGCGCAGTTCAGCAAGAATGGAATCGAGAGTCTGGCCTTGCTCCGCACGCCGGTTGGCGTCCGCAAAGGTGACGAACAGTGCTGCCGCATTAGAATTGTTTGATCGAGTCGCACCACTGAAGCCGACGATACCGACCGCGTGAGCGATGCCGGGAACATCGGTCGCGATGCCGGTCATTTGATCAACGACCTGACCGGTCCGAGCCAGCGATGCACCCGGTGGTAATTCGATACTGACGACTGCGTAGCCTTGATCTTGTGGCGGAATGAAGCCGCCCGGCACGTTGATAAAACCGAGGTAGGTCAGGCCCAATAGTCCGCCATAGATCAAGAGTCCGATCACACTGGTACGAACCAGGCGGCTAACGATGCCAGTATAGACGTTGGTGCCTCGATCAAAGCCCCAATTGAATGCGGCGAAAAACCAACGCAAGGGTGCGGCGAGGTAGTGGGGTAGGTTTCTGAAGAAGTTGAGCAGCTTGCCAAACTTACCTCGATTAGTGGTGGTCTTCGGTGTTGCAACCTCACGTTTAGGAGTGGTTTTCGATTTCAGAAGCAAAGCACACATCGCCGGTGACAAAGTCAGAGACACCACCAACGAGATCGTCGTCGACACTGCGATCGTGATCGCGAACTGTCGATAGAATTCACCTGCGATACCGGGAATGAATGCGGTCGGCACGAATACTGAGATCAGCACAACCGTCGCGGCGACCAGTGCCGATCCGACTTCATCCATCGCCTTGTGAGCTGCCTCTCTTGGCGACTTGCCTCGTTCGATCCAGTGCTCGACGTTTTCCACCACAACGATCGCGTCATCAACCACGATCCCGATGGCCAGCACCAATCCGAACAATGACAATTGATTCAAACTGAACCCGAACGCCAGTAGAGCCGCAAAGGTTCCGATCAGCGACACTGGAATGGCAACGACAGGGATGATCGTTGCTCGCCACTTTTGCAGGAACAGGAATACGGTCAACACTACCAACACCGTCGCTTCAAACAGCGTCTTGATGACTTCATCGATCGAATCGGAAACGAACTCCGTCGGGCTGTAAGCGATGGCATGTTCCATTCCCGTTGGAAAGTCGGCGCTCAACTCGTCCATCAGTGCAATGATTCGATCGGCCGTCGCGACCGCGTTCGATCCGGGACGTTGAAAGACCGCAATGGCGACGGCTTCTTGATTGTCCAGATAACTGCCGGTCGAATAATCTTGCGCACCCAATTCCACACGAGCGACATCGCGCAGACGTACCAATCCCGTTCCGCTGCCGCGTTTGACGACGATTTGCTCGAACGATTTGACGTCCTGCAATCGTCCTTGCGTGCTGATGTTCAACTGGAAAGCGCCCTGAGCCTGTTCGGTCGGCGGTTGCCCGATCGCACCGGCGGCGACTTGCACGTTCTGTTCGCGCAGAGCCGCCACAACATCGCCGGTGGTCATGTTCAGCGTTGCCAAACGATCGGTGTCCAGCCAAATTCGCATCGCGTATTCGCGAGAGCCAAAAATCCGGACGTCGCCAACGCCGTCTTGTCGTGCGATGACGTCTTTCAAATTCAACAGAACGTAGTTGCTGGTGTACAGCGAACTACGCGACCCAACGGGCGAGAATAGATGGATAACCATCAAGATGTCAGGCGAACTTTTTTGAACCGTTACGCCGACGCGTTTGACTTCCTCGGGCAATGCCGGTTCCGCCAACGCAACGCGGTTTTGCACCAACACTTGAGCGTCGTCGAGGTCGGTGCCCTTTTCAAACGTGACCGTCAGCGACATCGTGCCGTCGGCCGTCGACGACGACTCCATGTACAGCATTCCCTCAACGCCGTTGACTTGCTGCTCGATTGGCGTCGCCACGGTTTCAGAAATCGTCTCGGCCGTCGCACCGGCATAGTTGGCCCGCACCACGACCGTTGGCAGCGCAATCTCTGGATACTGAGATACTGGCAATACAAAGTACGCAATCGCTCCAACGATGACGATCACCACCGAAATCACGGTTGCAAAGATGGGACGGTTGATGAAGAAGTGCATTAGGGTTGATCCTCCTGCTCGTCCTTCACCGGTGGAGTGGTGGTTCTCGCTTCGTCGACATTCATGCCGGTTCGATCTACCTCGATTTCTTCGCTCGCGGCTTCGGCCTTCATGCCCGGTCGAACCCGCTGCAATCCGCCGACGATCACGCGATCATCCGCCGCAATGCCGTCTCGAATGATTCGCAATCCCAGAGCCAGTGAACCGGTTTCCACGGGCCGAACTTTCACGGTGTTTTCGTCATCGACAACGTAGACGACTTGTTGAGCTTGGTCGGAAACGATTGACTCGTCAGGCAGTAACAGCGTTTCAAACGGTGGTGTTTCAGCCAAACGCAACTTGCCGAACATCCCGGCGTTCAGAATTCCACTTTCATTGGCGAACACAGCTCGCGCGGTCATCGTGGCTGTATTCGGATCGAAGCGATTATCAACGAAATCTAAGTATCCCTCGTGTGGATATCCTTCTTCGTCGGCCAGCCGCAAGTAGACGGGATAGCGAACCTCACGCGCACTCTTGCGAGCGCCAGACAACATGAGTCGCTGAAAACGCAGCACCTGTTGTTCGCTAGCGTCGAACACAAAGTACATCGGGTCGAGTGAAACAATAGTTGTCAGCACAACGGACTGCTCGCTGCCGCCGCTAATCAAGTTTCCTTCCGTCACATTCTTGCGACTGATGCGGCCAGCAACCGGCGCGGTGATTTGCGTGTAATGAAGATTCAATTCGATTTCGCTCACCGATGCCTTGGCGGTCACGATGGCTGCCTTGGCCGTCGACATCGCCGCGCGAGCCGACGCGATGGCGGCATCGGAACCCTGCACTTGGGCTTTCGCTTTCAGAAATTCATTACGAGCACGATCCAATTCCGACTGCGAACCGGCATTGCGTTGCTGTAGCGTCTTCTGGCGATCGTATTCAGACTCAGTGAACTCGACGCTCGACTCAGCAATCAGCTTGTCGGCTTGGGCGGTCGCGAGCTGTGCTTCGGCCTGTTCCTCGCGCGCCTTCGCTTCTTCCAACATCGCTTTGGCGGTTTCCAGCGAGGCTTCAAAGGGCCGCGGGTCAACGACGAACAACAGATCACCCTTCTCGACAATCTCGCCTTCATCGAACTCCACCGTCTTGAGGTAGCCGCTCACTCGCGAGCGAATTTCGACGAAGTCCACCGCTTCGAGCCGCCCGGTGAATTCAGCCCACTCGACCACGGTTTCGCTGACTGGCGTAGCGACACGCACCTGCGGAGTCCGCTGCGCACCAATACCGGGACTAGGCGAGGTTGTTTCCTTGTTGCAGCCGCCGACGACCAAAAGCACAGCGAACCCAACGCCGAGCGACCAAGCGCGCGAAACTTCACCGTCCCGTTGGGAGCGTCGCGAGGAACCAGCGGGGAGGGCTACACGCAACACGTCCAGTACTCGCCCTCCCCTCGCTGCGATCGACCCTCCCAGGGGGAGGGTGAGTCCGTTTTTATCTTTCACCGTTGTATTCACCTGTGTTTTCTGGCTTCGGCAACTTTTCTATTAAGACAAACTTTAGTTGATCGTGAGAGTTCACGAATGCCGCGATGTCGTACGCTTCTTGTTCGCTCAGATACGGATCGTCCAAGGGCATCGCCACCTTCAGGCACGACGCCAATTTCGGAACACGACTCAGCCCCGCGCCGTCGTTGTACGATTGCGGTCACCAAACCGGAGGCCCATCGTCGCCGCCAAGTCCGGTGACTCCGTGACACGAGGCACAATTCTCGGCGTACAGCTCACGGCCGCGAGAAACGCTTGGAGTTTTGCTTGGTGCGTCTAATTCCCGGAACGATTTGAGGCATCTGATCGGAAAGCTCACCACAGGTCAACGGCCGCTGCGCTAGAACGAGACTTCGCAACATGTTGAACTGCGAAAATGGTCTATTCCTCCGCCGGTTTTTCTGAGGCAATCACGAAGAGAACAGGCCACAGCAAAAATGCTGCGTAGACGGTACCGAACATCACTGCGCTCCAAAAAATCCCCCAAGAGCGAGCAAAGAATGCCGCCGTCGACAGGCCAATGACGAGTATCGTAACGAAGAATCCAAATACATGCCGGAGTTGATATCGACGCTTCGCGTCTTCGCTCGATGACGATGCTGAATCGTGTGATTTGTTCATCAGTAACTTCCTTGGTTTCGTAGTAGATTCAAAACCTTGAGTTTCATTTTTATCTATTTTTACATGCACACGTGTTTCGAAACGCTCGCTAGCCAGGATGAGCTCTCGCGAGTTTAATTTGCGACTCAACTTCCATTAGCAAGTTGTTCAGGTCGAGTCGTTGATTCGTCATCGCTAGTTGCCCATCGGCAGTTCGAGGCCATTCATCTTGTGGTTTGTCCCAATACAACTCCACGCCGTTCCGATCGGGGTCACTTAGGTACAGCGCTTCGCTGACTCCGTGATCGGTGGCCCCTTCCAACAGTACGCCTGCATTCTCTAGACGGCGAAACGCATCGGCGAGTGCTCGTCGGGTGGGATACAAAATGGCGAAGTGGTACAGGCCTGTGGATCGTCGAGGCGGCGGTGAACCACCCTCGCTTTGCCATGTATTCAAGCCGATGTGATGGTGGTAGCCGCCCGCCGAAATAAACGCCCCCTGTTCGCCAAAACGCTGAGTCAATTCAAATCCCAGGATACCGCAGTAGAAGTTCAACGCCCGCGTCAGGTCCGCAACCTTCAAATGGACGTGACCAATGCGGACCCCCGCATCAATCGGGCGAGACGTGCTGTCAACATTCATGGGTTATTCCTTTCCACTGTTTTCATTTGGATTTCGCTCCTTCAACCAGATATGGTCGATCGAGAACTGCCCCGAGCCGGTCAGGAACAGCGAGGCGTAGACGAGCAAATAGATCGCCGCCAGTTCTTTGACCTTCCACGGGTCTTCCGCATGCACAACAAACAAGGCAACCAGCATCGTAAAAGCCAGCGGGACTACAGTGAGTCGCGTACCCAGCCCAAGGAGGAGCAGGACTGAGCAACCGACTTCGGCACCGATTGCCATGATGAGACTCAACTGGCTGCCGATGCCAATCGGATCGGGAAATGCGCCAGACATCTCGCTGAACCCCATGAGCTTTTGGACACCGTGCACCAACATCATGCAACCGATTCCGACTCGCAATACAAGCAGACCGATCGAAATTTGTTTGGTGGACGCATGTAACATTTGATATCTCCAGTTAAGTTTAGGTTGTGCCCACTCGACTCTACTTTACATGCAAACCAATAGGCAAAAAGCGTTACTCTTCGGATTGCTTGCGAACCGACTCAAGGATTCGAATGAGAGCTTTCAGATCACGAGGTGAAACGCTGGCTAACTGCCTGCTGTGCAAATCCAAAAGTGGTTGGTCGATCTTATTCAGCAATTGCAGTGCCGAAGACTTAATTTCAACGTAAAAATCCCGACGGTCATCCTGGCATTGCCGCTTGTCGATCAAGTCGAGCTTCAAAAGCTGTTCGACAACTCGCGTTATCGCCGGGGCTACCTGTATCATCCGCTCACCCATCGGCACCGCCCAGGACACGATATCGCCCAAGATTGCGGTCCCTAATGAGATACTGACGAGTACTTATCTGATGGATCAACTAAGAAGCTCCTAATCTGGCGCCGCTGCTTTCCCAGCGTCAACCTGCGTTGACGCCACCTCGTGGCAGCAACGTGTTCAAGTTGGGTGAAACCGTGCCGCGTCGATCCGCATCGGTTCCGCGACGCAAACGGTCCCTTACTTGCTCCTCAATTGGGTGTACTCGTTCAAAAGGAACCTAACGATGAAACGCTTCCGCAACATTCTCGTGTCGCTGGACACTCGCCATGAGGATCAATCGATTTTAAAATTGGCCGCCAAAGTTGCTCACGATGACCAAGCAAAGCTGACGTTGGTCGATGTCGTCCCGCCAATGTCTTGGATGACCCGTTTGCTGGTGCCCGATCATGAGCACATTGAGCAGTTGATGAAGGACGAAAAGCAGCAACAACTCGATAGCATGGCCGGATCGCTTCGCGACGCCGGATTGAAAGTCGAAACCAAGGTCCTGTCCGGAAAGACCTCCACCGAGATCATCCGCGAAGTTTTGCGGAAACGACACGACTTGGTCATGCGCGTCTCGAAAGGTTCCGACAGTCGCCGCAAAGGGACGTTTGGAACGACGGGGTGGCGACTACTGCGAGAATGCCCGTGTACGGTTCAACTGGTCACATCCGCACACTCAAAGCCGACACATATGCTTGCCTGCGTCGATACCGCAACCGACCATGTTGACGATGCAAAACTCAACGAAGAAATTCTCGATCTCGCTCGCACGATCGCCAATCGCGATAGTACTCGATTGTCCATTATTCACGCGTGGACCATTGACGGTGAACGGTTACTCGATGGGCGAATGCCGCGTGGCGAGTACGAGCAGATGAAACGAAGCCGCGAAGAGCACGTGGAGAAACTCTTTAATCAGTTTTTGCAACCGCATGGATTCAGCTCGAACGATGCTCGCGTTTCCATGCTCAAGGGCGACGCGATCAACGTCATTCCGAACTTCACTCAAACCGAGAATGTTGACTTGGTCGTCATGGGAACGATCGGGCGTAGCGGCGCGGCCGGTCTGTTGATCGGTAACACCGCCGAACAGATTCTCGACTCAATCGAATGCAGCGTCGCCGCGGTCAAGCCGGCGGACTTCGTTTCACCAATCAAAACGGGTGACTATGTCGCCGCATCCCAGGAGCCTACATCCTCATGAACATCCTTGTTGCTCTAGACGATTCCGTTTACTCCGGCTACGCCATGGAGATGCTCAATGGCTTGCCGATTCACGAGCAAGTCGACCTTGGTATGGTCACCGCCATTGCCAGCCTGCCCAACCCCGATTTGGAGGCAGCCGAGCAGAACGCGGTCAAGCAATTCCTGCAAAAACGATCCGAAGTGCTGGCTCGCCGGTTCCGCAGCGTATCGGTCCACACGCCACACGGATCACCGGGACTTGAGATCATGCGATTGGCAAAGACAGAGAATACGGACCTCGTCGTTCTCGGTGCGATTGGCCATTCGGCGATCGCCCGTGTACTGCTGGGAAGCGTTTCAGAATACGTTGCCACGCGGGCCGATTGTTCAGTCCTGGTCGTCCGTCCGCCAGCAGGGGCGTCCGCAGAGAAACTTCCGAAAGCGGCATTGCCGAGCAGAGTCCTCATTGCCATCGGCAACTCGGAGTCCGACAGGCGCTTATCGCAGTGGGTTCGCGAAGTTGAACTGCCTGTAGAAACCGAGATCCACTTGATGTATGTGATGGAGAAGCGTGCCTACTATGAACTCGATCTGCTTCGCAAAGCGTCAGCCTACTGGAAAGAAGTTCGCTCAACCGCCTCCTGTCATATCGAAGTGATGCAAGCCGAGCTGCAATCCGCTGGCTATGTGGTCCATGCAAAGTTGACCGATGCACCGCATATCGGCCAAGCTTTGGTTGACTATGCTGCTGAGCACGATTGCAATCTCGTCGTCACGGGTTACCAGCGTGATACCTTAGTGGAGCGAATCCTGCTTGGAAGCACTTCGAGGTACATTCTCCGTCAGGCACCGTGTAGCGTGCTGATTGCCCGTTGAGCCGTCGACCCATTCACACTCTCCCCAGGGAGGGGCGAATCAACTACCGACGAATTCCGGTTCCGGCAATGTTTGAATTGCTAGGTGATTTCGCAATGACGCGATCTGTCAACGCTCGTAGTGTTCCGGTTGGTACACAATGCTCACGATCTTCATGCGGCACATGCCGACCGGAACAGGCCATGAGACGGTATCGTCGACGCGACAGCCCAAGATCGCTGTGCCGATCGGAGCGAGAATCGACAGCATGTTCTCTCTGACGTTCTCCGATTCGGGGTAAACGAGCGTGAAAATTTCACGCTCGTCCGTATCGAGGTTAACGAGTTCAACCACCGAATCCATCGTAACGACGTCGCCGGGTACTTTGGCTGCATCGACAACGCAGGCACGATGAACTTCTTGAAGCAGATCTTCGAGATGCTTTCGACAACCTGCGGTTTCCTTGAATTCACGATTGAGCAGCTGGAGCAGTCGTCGTTGATCTTCAGCGGTGATGATAATTTGCCGGGCTTCGGCAGTGATGACGACGTGGGGAGGAGTTGCGATGGACATGAGTATGGATTGAGAGGGTGCGTTGAGTTGTGGACAGATAATCAGACCCGCCCTATCGGAGGGTGAGTGAAGCTGACGATATTTACAAATTGAACGCTCCCACTCGCTCGGGCTGAAACGTCACTTTTTCCACTCGTATGCGAGTCTCTCGTTGAAGCAACTGCAGGGTTAATATTCTCCAGCGGTATTGAAAGAAGCAACTTGTAGAGTTAGCAACGCACGGTCAATCATTGTCGGAGATCGTAGTGGACGAGGCTACGAGTCCCTCGCGTGGGGACTCGTAACCTCGTCCACTACACCAGTAATTGCCCGACCGTGGCCTACCCTACCTTTGGAAGGAACAATCGCGAACGGGGTGAAGCGTCTACGCGGTGACGCCTGCACGCTCCGGCTGGAAGACGACCTCCTCGACGCGCCATCGACCTTCTCCACTGGGAATTCTCCAGCGGACGGAATCGCCGACGCGTGAGCCAAGGATCGCAGTTCCAAGTGGTGCCAAAACAGAGAGCTTTCCTTCCGCAATGTTAGCTTCATCCGGATAAACGAGAGTAAACGTTTCGACCGTCCGGTGTTTCATATCTTTCAATCTGACGGTCGAGTTCATCGTTACAACACAGTCGGGGACTTCGCCGGGCGCCACGATCTGTGCGATTTCAAGTTCACCCTTTAGGTCATCCAAGTAAGGTCTATTGCGAATCGACTGAGCGAACGAACTGACGAAAAGTTCTTCCAAGCGGTCGCGGTCTTTCGCAGTGATAGTAATTTTTCTTTTGATACGAGCCATGGTTGTGACTTTTGGCGTGTGGGGTGTAGACGACGAATAACTAATGCAACAACCGGACCAATCGCATGAGCGAGCGATCAACGAACGGTTGCAGTAAACAAAAACGCTCTCGCTCGCGATTTACACGGGCGCAAGCGTCAACTCGCGACGACGGGCGTTCCGCCCCGTTGACACTTCCGCGTCGTGCGTCGGCTCGGTCGCGTGAGTGACGTTGAGTTCGAGCGATTGTCCACCGACGCTCAGCAACAATATCGTTTCCGCGAAACGTGGCCGGACTTGACCGAAGGTTTGCGCGGCATGAATTGCGAGTTGCACCGAGTAGTACGACCGAGCGTCACCTCGAACGACGACACAGTCCGATTCGACCTCGATAGAGAGTTCGTTTATCAGGCGATGAGTGTCGCGAACCAATGTTTCGCTGAAGTCGTTGAGCCACTGGTTGTCGAGGTGCCACGTATCGTGTTGCATCGTTGCCGTCCGTGAGTGGAGTTGTTGTTAAGAATCCTATGACATCGAACGCAGCAGGATCGCGAGGGCAAAGACCAATATCAATGCGATCTGGCCGATCAGCATTACGTGAGACGCATGCTCGACGAATGGTCGCTGGTTCGCTTGTCCGCGTTCGCACTCGCTGCCGGTCGCGGGGACTTTATGCTCCGGATTTTTCATCAACATGACCAAGGCTCCTGGCAAATAGGATCGATTGGAGTGCTCCGATGAGCTTTCCTAATGACTAATGCAATCACGGTGCCAAGCGATAAAAAAGACGTTTGTTACGAGATTTGCGTGCTTTTCCGGTCGTATGCGTCCATTCGCGTTTCGCGGTGTCAACTTGGGTTGACGGGTCGTGTGATCGCCACGGCTAACGAAGCGCATGTCCCCACCGATCCGACTGGAGAAGATGATCCCCTTCGGAAATCCCATTTGGAATTTCACCCGCCGATAACGTGGGCGAAATTGTGCCTGGTGCTGTGAGTCCCCAGGTGCACCGAACCTGGAAATGGTCCAACGTGATGTCGATCTCAGGATCGCGTGCGTAAAGGACCAGTCCCTGCACGCCGGAGACGAGTCGTCGGGCCAGATGACTGACTGCGGTGTATTCGCGATGCAGTTTCAGAAACAGAGGTACCGAGATGGACTCTCTGATCGTCTTGACTAACTCGACGACCTGGTCTTCAAGTTCGCGAGGGTCATCATGATCGTTGACTTGTCGATGATGTACGTTCAGCTCGATTGCATCGGCTCCCGTGACTTGCAACTCACCGGCAAAGTCCAACCAATCACCGTCCGTGCCGCCATGGAGACTTGCGATCACCGGTATGCTTGACAGCACACTCGCCCGATTAACCATCGCGAGATAGGTTTCGACATTTGGAACCAAAGCATCTCGGGTCATTCGAGTCATGTGATCGAGCAAATGCTGTTCGCGTTCCGAAATAGAACCGCCATTGCGAATTCTCCATGCGATCACATGCTCCTCGAACAATGAAGGCAACACAATTGCTCCAGCGCCCGCGTTTTCCATTGCGATGCGGTTCTGCATGTTGGCCGATAGCGGGCAGGAGCCGACGATGATGGGCGATCGGAGTTTCAAGCCGCCGAAGTTGGTCGATAAATCCAGGGACATGTTACGAGTTCCGATGAAATGGAGGAGTTAGTTGTGCGTGGTGATTCGAGTACCGAGCGAGACAGATTCATAGTGAACCCAGCAGGTTGTATTCCGAATCAAGGTCCCAGAGGATCGCGGATTCCCGCATTTCACGCTCGACAGGAGAGACGAATCCTTCTGGTTTGATGGCTAACACCGAACACGACACGTCAGCTAGCACCGATTCAGCAGTGCTGCCGATCAAGAAACCAGCCACGCCGGTTCGACATTGAGTCCCCATCACCAGCAAGTCGGCCTTGATTGCTTGGACGGTTTGGCGAATCGTCTCAGCCGCACCGCCTCGGATCACATGCCGTTGAACCTCTGGATGTCGAGCATTCGATTCATCTAAAAGTTCGTCCATTCGCTCGTTGACCAAAGTTTCATACTGTTCGGTCATCGCGTCGATGATGGCGTCGCCCATCTTGATTCGTAGCGGTTGTTCCATCCAAACGCCCCAAGCGCTGACCACATGCAGCGAGGCAGATTCGCGTTCGGCGATGGAGCGTGCCCGGCCGAGGATTTCGAGATTCAGCGCTCGGTTTGCTTCGTCGTCAGATGTCGTGTCGATTGCCGCAATAATTCGGTCGAATCCGCCTTGGTGGCGAGCTTTAAGCAGCCACACCGGACAGGGACACAAACGCAAGAACGACGGTGAAACGCTTCCAAGCAAGCGATCGACGAAACGATTGCCAAAACCCTCGGCGGTTGCGAGCAATAGGTCATGTTTGCCCGTGACAACCTGCCGTACGGTTTCGTGAGCCTGGTCACCGATGCTGACGATGACGTCCAACGGAACGTCACGATCGCAATACTGAGCCGCAAGCTCCGCTAATTTTCGTCGTTGATCGTGGGCAATGACGCGTTGTAATTCGTCGGTCTGGTCGATGGCTTTGGTCAATCCCAGCAAAGGCGCCAGCGGCTTGACCACGTTTATCAACGTCAATTTAGCGTTGTTCTTGCGTGCCAATCGAACTGCCTGGTCAAGCGGGGTCTCGTCGGATGCCGGGTTGAGATAGACCAGAATGTTCTTAAACGGTTTCATTTAGATACTCCTGAGTCAATGAATGGTCGCCCGACCGCTCCGCCACTCGGAGTTTCGGGAACGAACCGACGGAGCGGTTCGGCGACTAGCGACTCACTACGATGCAAACGGCGGTCCGTTACGTGGATCGGCTCAGGAGTTGCACGACAGGCGATGTGATTGAAATACCAACAAACTCGTAAAGGAAAGTCTCATGAGCACGGATCAACACGAACCCGGCAAGTTTCAAATGTCCTTGATTTTTGCATTGCCGTTCATCGGTACTGCAGTTGTCATCGTCTTATCATATTGGCTGTATCAGTTGAATCTCGCGATGCAGATGTGAACGAAACTCTGTGCGTGTGACTGTTGGGCAAGACACGACAACCGGCTTCCCATGTCAACGCGAGTTTCGTACAGGCAACGGGAGTTGTCGGAACCAACCGAATCGTTTGAGCTGATCGCTACATGTGGCCTGTACGAGCACGAAGAACGTTTGTGTTCAACTCCAAAACGGGACCGATCGCGATTCCTTGGAACGAGAAATGCACTTAGCTCATTTAAGCGAGTTGCATTTCACAACGCGTTCAAAAAGAAGGTCAATCATGCGACAAGTATCCAGCGAGCGTTTTCTTGAGCTTCTAGCGGCTCATGAGTCAAGGTCGGTCCCGAGTCGCTCGACGCGAATGAACTGCGCGAGCGGGCTTGGAAGACACTCGAACCGACGTACCTGAATCGGCTATCCGAACTGACCGAGAAGTTTGGGGCAGCGCGTTCTGGCGGGCAAGGATCAGGCGATCTTTCGGACGTTGCCAAAGCGGCGGTTGCAGATCAAGTGGCAACGCTATTGCTGGAGGCGGATCGTGCTATGCCCGGCGTGCTCGACCGAAACACTGGAGCGGTCAGCACATCCAAAGCTACAACGCCCCACGTCGACGATATGCTTGACGATCTAGCCGAATTGGTGCTGTCCAAAGGCGGCGAAGTCATCATCGTTCCGAAAGAACGCATGCCGACGAATTCGGGCTTGGCTGCAATTTATCGGTTTTGACAAGCTCGAGTTTGCGCCCCCATGAACCCGCATGAAAACGAGCGATGGTCGAATACTCTGAATGGGCACCCTGGACGATTCAACAAAGCAACTCGGTGATCCGGACTTTGTCCAACCGGTCAAAGAGGTGCTGGGGGCGGTTGGCACGGGGATAGGTGTTGGTGTGCAGGCTTTAGCCGCCCTGGGTCCCGGCGTAGCAGCGACGGGGAGTCGCCTGAAGGCTAGACACCAACGGTTGCTGAATTCTTTTTTCCGAGCCCGTGCCATTCGTGTTAGCGGCGGTTGGGCCGATGTTGGCCAATAGACGAGGGGCGCCGATGCGATGCAGTCGTTGGGATTGCCCCGAGGTACCGATGGCTCAGCCTCTGTAACGCTACAAGCGGCATTTGCTTGAGTTTCGAGAGTTCAAATCACAGGAGAACCACATGTCAACGACAGCAGCTAAACCCATTCGACGCATTCTCTTTCCCACGGACTTTTCACCAGCCGCCAACGCTGCTTTCGAGTACGCCGAGCGTCTTGCTGCCAGTACCGGCGCAGGGCTACTCGTTCTACATGTTCCTCAAGACTCGGCAACTGTCGGCCCCCTGAACAATGTGGACAGCAAAAAGAGACGCCAGCTACAGGCCGTGCAATCCCAGTTGTCCGAAGTTGATATCGAACGTATTTTTTACGCCGGATCACCAGGCGAAGTCATCTGCTGGATCGCTCAGGAACATCGGTGCGACCAGATCGTATTGGGAACGCATGGGCGCACCGGTTTGATCAATCTATTGATGGGTAGCGTCGCCGAATACGTTGTCCGCCACGCGCGGTGTCCGGTGCTGACCGTTCCGACTCGGCCCCGTGGTGAAGCCCCCCTAAAGGACCCTGCCATCGATTTTCCCCCGTCATTGATACAGCCGTTGTAGCGAGCTGGCCCCATGCAACAGCGAGTTAACGCGACAATCAATGACGAAACGCTCGCCAAAGATGGCGGACTCGCTCCTGCGGTTCGCACTGCGATCGACAATGCTCGCAGTCGCTTCCAACTAAGATTCGAACAGTGGAAGAGCGAGAGCGGAAGCACTATCAGCGAACCTACTTCAACAACGCGCGGTCCTCAGGAATGTAGCCACGCACTCAAACAATCAATTCAACGCTCAGAATAAAACCAGTCGACGCGAACACCCTGCAATATCTGCGTCTCACTGGACGCGGCAACAGTGTCGTTCTGGTCGAAGCCTACACGCGTCAGCAAGGTTTATTTCGGACCGACGACGCAGTCGCGCCGAACTTCAGCGAAATCCTCGATTTTGACTTGAGTAAGGTCGAACCCAGCGTCGCCGGCCCGACGCGGCCACAAGACCGCGTCGCACTGGGCGGCGTCAGAGAGTCATTCCAAACTGTCTTCGACGGCGCGGCTGCTGATGCGAGCCCGGAAGAACTCGCGCGTTTCAAGGCGGAAGGCGGCGCGAAGGCCAGTGGATATTTCAAAGCCTCAAAAGAGAATTTGGAACAACCTACCGCCGCAGCATCGGTGACCGACGGCTCGGTTGTCATCGCGGCCATTACCAGTTGCACGAATACCTCGAATCCGTCGCTCTGGATCGAGAAACGTTCGTCGTTGTCACCAACGCCATATTCGTCGCCCCCAATCGTGACCAGATGCATACCGAACTTGTTCGGATCGATGCCGCCCAGCTGCGGGATATAGCTCGCTACCTTCCCAGAGTCGATCTTGATGGCCGAACCGTGAATTCTGTCGAGTATTTCTTGAAATGACGCTGATTGATTCACTCTGCTGTTCTGCTCTAGTTTACTGATGAATTGAGTCATACGAGCGGCTGTCGCATGCCAATGGGCTCTGGCCTGGCTGCGATTTACCGGTTGCAGATGACTCAGTCTAACTTTCGCGCCGCACCGGCCCCCACTCCCATCCCGAGTTTGAATAGGAGGACGACGAATAGAAAAAGAATGGAATAGGTCCAGTCCTGAGTCAAATCAAACAGCCAACCGAAGAGCATCGGACCGGTTGCCGCGACGCAGTAACCGATCGACTGGGCCATTCCCGAAAGCTCCGTGGCGGATTCAGTGTCGCTGGACCGAAGGACGATGAACAGGAGCGCCAACCCGAAGGAGCCGCCCAATACAAAGCCGATCAGCGAAACCCATAACGTGATCCATCCCCCCTGATCCAACAAGATCCCGGCAAGACCAATTGACTCGACCACTGTCAAAAGCCATACGATACTGCGTTGGTCCGCTCTCATGCCAGCGAACATGGGAATCAGAAAAGAGCCAAGGATGCCCATCGCTTGTGACAAAGCGAGCATCCAGCCTGAATGCGACGCATCGTAGCCTCTGCTCATCAGGATGGCAGGCAACCACGCCAAGACGACGTAGAACGTGAGCGACTGGAGCCCCATAAAGAGTGCGACTTGCCAAGCCAACGTCGAGCCGCCGAGATGTTTCATGGCCTTTGAGAAACTTCGATTGGGTTCCGATCTCACCAAGCGACGAACCTGCGGCAACCAAACGACGAAGGCAACGACGGCAGCGATCGACCAGACGCCAAGCGATCCTCGCCAGCCCAGTTGGAGATCATTGGCCAACGGGACGCTGATACCCGCTGCCAGCGCAGCCCCCAATCCCATCATGCTTGAATAGAGACTCGTGACGAATCCAGAACGGGAGGCGAAATTGCGTTTCGTCAGACTCGGCAGCAGCACGTTGCCAAACGCAATCGCGATTCCCACAAGGAGCGTGCCGAGATACAAGGCCGGCAGCCAAGCAATAGACCGCACCGCCGCACCTATTGCCAACAGTGCCATCGCCCCGAGCAACGTGCCGCCGATACCAAACCGCCGCGTACACAAAGGCGTTAAGGTTGAGATAATTCCAAACGCGATCAGCGGTAACGTCGTCAACAGACCCAACTGTGAACTGGACAGGCCCGTCGTCTGCCGTATGTCTTCGACCAATGGCCCAACGCTTGCCAGTGCCGGACGCAGGTTGACGGCAACGAGCAGGATGCCCCAGATCAACAAGGGGTTCGTCGAGCGCAACTCGTTTTGCACAGGTTGGACTGACGACGGTTCGCGCGTAGAGACGCGACACACGCGCTCGGTGTGACCAGGGCTTTCGATTCTGAACCTCCCATGCGGGGTAGAGATGTGGATTGAATTTTGGTGAGTTTCAGTGAGGGAGTCTACCAGATAGCAAACGTTGGTCCATGGAGCTCGCCCCAACCAATCTCTTTCTGACTCGAGCCGGATGATACACGTCGATCAAACAAAATCATTGGATTGTAGAAGCAGGAAATTCGTGCTCTTTGCTCATCTTTTCATCGGTCAGTTCACGCACCCGCTCCGCCACGTTTGTCAACGCGAGTTTCGTACCGGCAACCGGAGTTGTCTGATCAAGGTCGTCCCACGCTGCGTTTGACACGCGCCGCTGCGCTTTTTAGTCGTGGAACGGTAGATGCACTGAGTCGATGCACCGTGTTCGACCAAAGGCGATCGTTTTCCAGTACTGCTCCATCGCATTCTAGGAGGAGATTGAGATGCTCGAAACTTCGGCCATGAGACACAACGAATCCAAGCCCAAAAATAGGACTGCCCCATGCGTTTACGAGTGATTGCGACCGACTACGACGGAACGATTGCCAAAGATGGTGTTCTTGATCCGGCAGTTCGCGCGGCGATTTCCAATGCTCGCAAGCGCGGCGTCCTCGTCGTGATCGTGACTGGACGGATTCTATCAGAGCTTCGTCATGTTGCCGGCTGCCTCGATTTTGTCGACGGTGTGGTTGCAGAGAACGGAGCTGTGGTTGCGCTTCCCAACGGTCACGTCACGTTGCTGGGAGCGCCGCCGCCATTGGCGCTGATCGAAAAACTGACCGAGCGAGGGATCGACTTCAAAGTGGGTCGATGCGTTGTCGAAATGGATGCGGAGTTGGCAAACGTCGCGATTGAGTTGATACGGCAGCTAGAACTGCCATTGTCAATCACGTTCAATCGCGGGCGGATGATGTTGCTGCCGGGTTCGATCAGCAAAGCAGGCGGACTGCGCGCGTTGCTCGATACCCTGGGTGCTTCCGTCCACAACGCTGTCGGAATTGGCGATGCGGAAAATGATCATGAGTTGCTGAGTTGCTGTGAGCACGGTGTCGCTGTGTCTTGGGGCTCGTCACGCTTGAAGAAAGCAGCCGGGCATGTGATCGAAGGCGACGGACCGGCAGCAGTCGCCCGGTATATCGAACGAATCTCCGCCGAAATTCGTTTACCAGTCGAAACGACGACACACCGCAAACTGATCTTGGAAGAGGTCGAAGGCGAGACGCCGTTTGAAATGTCTATCCGCGGCCGAAATGTCTTGGTCGCCGGAGACACGAAAAGCGGTAAATCTTGGCTCGCGGGTCTACTGATTGAGCAACAGATCCTGCAGGGCTATACGGTCTATGCGTTTGATCCCGAAGGCGACTACAGCAGCTTGGCGGCGCTTCCTAATACGGTCGTACTCGGTGGAGGTCGGCTGCTTCCACACGGTGATGATTTGTCGATGTTGTTGGCGCAGGGACTGAGCGTCATCCTGAACTTGTCCCATCTCCAACATCATGAGAAACGCGAATACATCCAACGCCACATGCCCTTGGTCGCTCAAAATCGTCGCGAGCGAGGGTTCCCGCATCGCATTCTGCTCGACGAGTGCCACTATTTCTTGGATGGATCGCACGATGAACGCCTGATTGACCCGGAGCTTGATAGTTACACGTTGGTAACGTACCGGCCTTCGCTATTGCCCCAAAGCGTGCTGAAGTTGATTGATGTCGTGGCGGTGACCCGACTCGCTGAACAGCAAGAAGTGGATGCATTGAGAGACATGCTCGAGGGCACCCAACTTGAATCACTCGACACCTACGATTGGTATGACCAGCTTGCGAAACTTGGGATCACGGAAGCGGCATTGTTGCCCCCGACGAAGGAGGCCGGGCGACGCCTGCGACTTTTCACCGTCGCCCCAAGGTTGACGACGCACGTTCGTCATCGCACGAAGTACTTCGACATCCCGGTTCCGGACGAACGTCGGTTTGTCTTTACCGACAATGGCCAGGCGATCGGCGAAACCGCGGCAACTCTCCGAGAATTGACATCGGCGGCGAAAAGGGTCTGCCCCGAAGTGCTGTCCAATCACAACAAGCATCACGACTTTTCACGTTGGATTACAAGTCTGTTCTGCGATCATGATCTAGCGAATGAAGTGCGGCAGTTGGAATTGAAGCATAGGCTCAACGGCGTGCAGGCAGATTTCGCGGACAAGCTGTCCGAGACAATCGAAAAGCGATACGAGAGCCATTGAAACAATGCCAAATGCGATCTACCTACTTCGGTGGAAAGCACGCCAACATGTCGCTGACGGTCGTGCGAATTCAACGTCCATCCAAATGCGAAATCCAAAAGATCGACAGCCCCGTTTGATTTGCGAGTCGTTCCGGGGCGCGAAAGCCGGCTGCCGAATTGCCTTTGCTGTTCAGGCGCGGACTCCATACGGCCATAGCGTAGTGAACTAGGTGAACAACAGCGATGCCACCTAACCGCGGAATATAGGACGCAAACTTCCCAGAGTCGGACTTGATGGCCGAACCGTGAATGCTGCCGAGAGCCGCTTGAAAAGCGTTTGCGATGCGGTCTTCCTAAACGCCAGCAGCCGGAACGCATTTAATACAACGACAATTGTTGAGCCTTCGTGAAGCACTACGGCGGGCCCGATGGAAAAACCCAAGAGCGTCGCTGGAACAAGCAACGCGACCATATGCTCGTCCGGGAGTTCGGGAAGCAGTAATTGAACATCGAACCGGACCTTGTCTCGAATGTTCGGTTTATCTTGCGTGATTGACTGTCTGTACGGACGGCTCGACGGCCGCTCTATGCTGAGATGCTGAGAATCACTGATTGTATCACTTGACGTCGATCAACGCATTGCCGCGAGGTCATTCACAGAGTCACTTCAGCACTGCGGCTCGTTGTCGACGTCAGTAGGCTCCATAGGCGAGCATGATGGCCGCCATGGCGGCCATTGAGACATCTTCGACCAGCGTGACAGTTGTCATTGGCAGATCAAACACCGTGCCAAGGCAGGCGCATTGTATCTTGCGTTTCTGCAGCAAGCTTCGCAGCACACCGACTGAACCGATTGACATGACGATCAGGGTGATTGCATTCGTCCAGAACAATTCAAAGTGCAGCAGATACGCAAAGCCCAAGGCCACTTCGATGAACGGATACGCAAAGCCGTATCCTCGAAACCTGGACGCGATCACGTCGTACGTCTGGAAAGCGTCCGTGAATCCACGCAGGTCCAGCAGCTTAAAAAAGCCAAATACGACGAAGAACCCACCCATGAAGTCACTCATGTAATCCATCCAGCTCCACGCCCCTGAGCGAAGCTGAAGGATCGCGCAACCAGCGAGCAGAAACGTGACAATCAGGATGAGCGGGTAATAGGTCGACAGCATAGATTTCGCGTCAGTCGCAGAGGTCGATGCTGGCGTTTCGCCTGAGACTTCCTCAGCGGAATAGTCACCCGCAGAGGCCACGGCTCCCGCGATACGGTTGGAATCGATTGCTGATCCTTCAACACGCGCCCGTGGTGGATTGAGCGTGACGGCTGCCGAATCGACTTCGCTCAATTCAGACAATGCGTTCGTGAGTGTTTCCACGCAAGACTGGCAGTGCATGCCGGTTACCTCATAAGTCTTCTCCATCACCTTGTTCCTCGCTTCATTCGTTTTGATAGTCGCCGAATCGCTCTGCCGGTTCGTTGGCTAGATTCCGAGCGACGGAGTGATCTGGCGACTGTTGCTGTTCTAACCATTTGCGCACCACGAGCAGCGACAATGGCGCATCAGGCTTCTTTGACTCCCCTGGATATGCGATTGCCAATCTCTTCATCGACATTGCGCCAGTAAGAAAATGCGCGTTCGAGCACGGGTTCCGTCACACCTGCTTTTAAATGGCCGACCACATTAGACACCAACCGGTCGCGTGCTGCGTCATCCATCACGTCTCGAACAAGCGTTCCAGCCTGACCAAAATCATCGTCGTCTTTTCGAAGCGTGTACGCCGCGCGAGTAAACTCGCCATCGGCCGCCCAGGTTGTGTCCTCGGGATAGCGCTCCCCATCCGCTGCCGGTCCGTCTTTCGAGTTCGGTGCATAGACTGGGTCGGAGACGTTCTCGACCCGACCCATGCCATCCTTGCTGTAGCTGAATACAGGACACTGCGGAGCGTTAACGGGAATCTGCTTGTAGTTCACTCCCAGTCGATGCCGGTGAGCATCGGCGTAGGCAAACATTCGACCGAGCAGCATCTTGTCTGGGCTAATGCCGATCCCCGGCACAAGGTTGTTCGGCTCAAATGCAGCCTGCTCGATCTCAGTGTGGAAATCGGTCGGGTTGCGGTTGAGAGTAAGTCGACCGACTTCGTGCAGCGGATAGTCATGATGCGGCCACACTTTGGTCAAATCGAATGGGTTGAACCGATAGGTCTTGGCCTCCTCGAAGGGCATGATCTGCATCTTCAGCGTCCAACTCGGGTGCTCTCCCCGCTTGATAGCGTCGAAGAGATCACGTCGATGATAGTCACCATCGGCTCCTGCTAATCGATCGGCTTCGTCTTGTGTGAGAAAGTCGATTCCCTGATCGGTCTTGAAGTGGTATTTGACCCAGTAACGCTCCCCTTCGGCGTTGACCCACATGTAGGTATGACTGGAGTAGCCGTTCATGTTTCGCCAGGTCTTTGGAATCCCACGATCTCCCATCAGCCATGTGACTTGATGCGCCGACTCGGGCGACAGCGACCCAAAGTCCCATTGCATGTCGTGGTCACGGAGTCCGCTGTCAGCACGACGTTTCTGGGAACGGATGAAGTGCTGAAACTTCATCCGATCGCGAAGGAAGAATACGGGCGTGTTGTTCCCGACCATGTCATAGTTTCCTTCGCTGGTGTAGAACTTCACCGAGAAGCCACGCGGGTCGCGCCAAGTGTCAGGACTGCCTCGCTCGCCGGCCACAGTCGAAAACCGAATCAACGTGTCGGTCGTCGTCCCCGGCTGGAACACGGCAGCCTTGGTGTAGGCACTGACATCGCCTGTCACCTCGAAATGTCCAAACGCCCCGGAACCTTTCGCGTGCGGTTGTCGTTCGGGAATGCGTTCGCGATTGAAGTTGGCCATCTGCTCGATCAGATAATGGTCGTGCAGTAAAATCGGACCATCCGGCCCGACGGTCAACGAGTGCTCGTCACTAGAAACGGGGCAACCTGCATCGGTCGTTGTCGGCTTCAAGTCGTTCTTGTTCATACTGAGAGTCCTTTGTCTTTGGAGTAGTTTCGCCCGACCGATCCGCCGGTTGAAGGGACGTCGACGGACCGGAAGAGCGTCTGGGCGACTAACGAGCACATCGTGTTCCGCTGATTCTCTAAATGGGACAAATTTATCGCATTCTTCCACTTCAGGTGACGTGTTCTGTTCAACGTGCGTGCACCCGTCATCCACCACTAGAAAATCTCAACCCTCCGATGAAGAACCGCAGCAAAACGAACTGGTTCGATTTCATTCAACGGTGCTTGGTTGTTTTTCTACGACTGGTGATTGTGCTTGGCATTCTGCTGGAGTTGCTGGAAGCCCTCTGGATGAACGCAGCCATTGCGATCGGCATTTTGCTTCTGACCTTTGTGCCAACGCACTTCGCCAACCGCATTAGGGTGAAGATTCCGCCTGAATCCGAAGTGATGACAGTCGCGTTCATCTTCGCCTCGCTCTTTCTCGGTGAGATTCGCGATTACTACATCAGATTCTGGTGGTGGGATATCGCGCTTCACACAACTTCCGGCGGATTGCTGGGGATTCTCGGTCTACT
Source organism: Rhodopirellula sp. SM50 (assembly GCF_002289565.1). GTDB lineage: Bacteria > Planctomycetota > Planctomycetia > Pirellulales > Pirellulaceae > Stieleria. Next base: position 44,832 of record NZ_NTFY01000088.1, read on the forward strand.
GCTTGTCTATGTGCTCAACGAGACACCTCGTGTTGATCTGCATATGCGACCTGGGTTTGTGGCGTTCTTCGCGTTCTGCTTCGCTCTTGCCACAGGCGCGATATGGGAAGTGTTTGAATTTTCCATGGACCAGTTCTTCGGGATGAATATGCAAAAACCGATGCTCGGCGATCCCTCGGGCCTGACCGACACCATGATCGACTTGATTGTGGACGCCCTGGGCGCATTGGTCGTATCGATCGCCGGCTATCTCTACCTGAAGCATGGCAACGAATCAATCATCGACCGAGGAATCCAACGATTCATCGAGCGTAACCCGCGACTGTTCGCCGGCGACGACGCCCCGCGTTGACGTCGTCAACGAGCGCTGACGCCGAGTGTCGGATGAATTACGGTGTCGCTCGGTCACTAAACGAGTCCGCCAGGTGTTTTGATGACTTCCGGCGATACTCGGACGCGCGTGCTGTTTCTGGCACAGGGTTCGCAATCTAGCAGTCATTGGTGCTACACCGAGTTCATTCGGCTGTCATGTGAACCAGCATCGTATCGCAAACTGTGGAGATTCAAGCAGTGAAAAAAAACCTCATCCTCTGCCCGGTCGACTTCTCCGAAAGCACGGAGTTGGCGATCAGCCTAGCCGTCGACTTGGCCAACGCTGGCAACTCGAAAGTGATCTTGCTGCATGTCATTGCCCCGGACGTTCCCGCGATCTCCATCAATCAGTCGATCAACAACAGGCTTCTTGCACGACTGCGTCGTCAATACCTCGACCTGAAAGAGGTTGATTGGGAGCAGGTGACTCGGCATGGCAATCCGGCCGAGACTGTGATTACGTACGCGAGGCAAAGTTCGGCCGACCTGATTGTGATGGGGACTCAGGGCCGAACGGGGCTTGCCAGCCTAGTCGTCGGTAGTGTCGCCCGGCGAGTGATGAACGGTGCTCACTGTCCGGTCGTGACGGTGAAGACACCGTCATTTCCCAGTGCCGGTTCATGGCAAGATGAAGTGATTGCGATGGGGGCCGGCAGCTAAGCACGTCATCGCGTTCGGCTCACATGATTACACCGCAACTTTCCTGCCGACGTGCTCAGTTGATTTCACCACTGGATTTGAAATGACTCAGGCCAGCTACCTCGATCGCTAGCAATTGCAACCTAACTACAAAAGACAAACAAGATAATTACGAAACGATTCAAGATTTTTGACCTGCTATTTGCTGGGTTGCCCAGGAACGTGCTTGCGACCAAATTGTGGTGGGAACGCACGGTCGCACTGGATTGGCAAATTTGTTGATGGGTAGTGTTGCCGAGCATGTGATTCGTCACGCAAGGTGTCCGGTCGTGACCGTCCGTTTACGACCTGAGAATGAGGAGCCACTGCAAGAACCCGCCGTCGGCATGGAGATGCCGCCGATTCAACCTTTGTAGGGCGATGAATCGGAAATCAGTCGCTCGCCAGCGAACTTGCAGCAGAAACGCAACCACCGATCCAATGGGACACGACAGTCTTGCCGTTCCGACGCCTTGTGACGCCCGGCGGAAGTTATTACCGATAGAAGGAACACCATTGGACCAGTACATCCAAGCGATTGTCGCATTGCTTGCAATCGCTAACCCACTCGCTGCAGTTCCCGTCTTTTTGGAGGCGGTCGACGGCACGGACAAGAAACAACGACGAAAACCGGCTTTTCTGGCGGCAGTTTCTGTTTTCGCAATTTTGCTTGTCGCTGCCATCGCGGGCAATTGGGTGCTCGATATTTTTGACGTTTCCATCGCCGCGTTTCGTTGTGGTGGTGGATTGGTGATCTTGTTGATGGGCCTCACTATGCTGCAAGGGCGTACGTCAAGAGTCCAGAAGGAGTCGCTCACTCACAACGATCGTCTCACCAAGATCTTTGTCCCGCTCGCGATGCCACTCATTGCCGGGCCGGGAGCGATCACTACGGTGATCACCATTGCGTTGGCCGAACCCTACTGGAAGAACCTCTCTGTCGCTCTGACGGCGATCGTGGTCTTGGCATCGGTGCTATGGCTCATGCTAATACTGTCGCAACGCGTCCACGAGTTGCTTGGCCCGCTTGGTCAAAAGATATTGCTCCGCTTTTTCGGTTTAATCTTGGTGGCAATCGGTGTGCAGTTTATGTTGGCAGGCGCGTATGAATTTTTTACCGACGTGATGGAACAAGGTTCACAGACGTGAATGGTGTCTACACATTGTTTTCTCGATTCTAATCTGGTCTGAGTGGATGGTTTCGCCCATCAGCCGTTTACATCCATAGCCTTGAGCATCGCCCTGCGGATTACCCAATTTCTGCGTCTAACCGATCACCGTTGTTCGTCGCGAAGCGATGGGCAAGAAGGTTGGTCAAAAAATTGGTTGGTCAAAAAATAAGCAATGAGACATAGCACTCGAGTACGAGTGAATCAATGAAGAGAAACCACAAAGGCTGTGCTGAACCGAATTTTTCGATTCACTGTCTCGTTGCAGTTGCTGACGAATGATATCTTATCCCCCTGGCGGAACTCTTCATTTTTTGACCACCAAATGTTTGACCAATTCCTTGTCATCCAACGGGCGTATTAAATCAAATGGGGTAGCTTTTAGCGTGAAGCGTCAGTTTTGGGTAATCCGCAGGGCATCGCCGAAGGTCCGCTAACTCGGCTCGACTTGGCTGCGCCCGCGTTCGTCTGATTTTGGTGTTGAGTGATCGCAAGGTGCGAAGATTCGGTCGACCAAGGAACGCAATGCCGGTCGCAAAACAACGATTACGTGATCGCCGCTCTCGAAGATGGAACGCCCCTGAGGCAAGATGGTTTGTTCGCCTCGAACGATCAGGGCAATGACCACTCCTTCGGGCAACGCCAGGTTCTTGATCATTGTCCCTACCGCCCGACAATCACGATCGACGAAGTAGTCGACGATGTCACCATCGACATTTTGAAGCGAACTGATTTCCAGGGTCACCGGAGGCGGCAAACGTGTCGGCACTTCGAGCTTCAGGTAGCGCGCGACGGCGGGTAAGGTCCAGCCCTGAACCAAAGCAGAAACAAGCACGACGAAGAAGACGACGTCGAACATCACTGACGCGTCTTGCAAATTGGCTAGCATCGGAAACGTTGCGAGGGTGATGGGGACCGCCCCTTTGAGTCCCACCCACGACAAGAAAGCCAGTTCCTGACGAGCGAACTTGAATGGCGCGGCGCAAAAGAAAACCGCGATCGGTCGGGCGACGAAAATCAACACGGCCGCGATCCCCAGTGCCGGAATTGCCACATCGATCAATCGACTTGGGAAAGAGAGAATCCCCAAAGCCGTAAACATGAGGATTTGGCAAATCCAAGCCATTGCATCATGAAACAACAAAATCCCCCGATGAAAAACGGGCCGCCGATTCCCGATGACGATGCCGGTCAGGTAGACCGCCAAAAAACCGCTGCCGCCGAGAGCCGCCGCGAATCCGAATGAAGTGAGCCCTAGTCCCGTCGCCATGACCGGATACAGCCCGGCGGCTTCCAGCCGAATATGTCTCAACATCAAGGAGCCAACCCAGCCGATGAGCAGCCCTATGACGGAACCCAAAACGATCTGGTTGAAGAACAACACAAGCAATCCGACCCCGAATGGCTCGGCACCCGATACGACTTGAATCAAACCGATGGTCAGAAAAATGGCCATCGGGTCATTCGATCCACTCTCGACCTCCAACGTGCTGGCCAATTTGGGGCGGATGTGAACGCCGCCACCGCGCAGCACTGAGAACACGACCGATGCATCCGTTGATCCCACGATGCTGCCCAGCAGCAAACCTTCCAGGAGGGAAAGCCCTAGAATCCACGAGGCAGCCAAACCGGTAATGAGTGCCGTGATGAACACGCCTGCCGTTGCCAGCACTCCCGCTGCTTTCCACGCCGATTGAATCGATCGGTAGGGCGTTCGGATGCCGCCATCAAAAAGAATGATGCACAGTGCGGCTGTGCCGATGCCGTGAGCAAGCGAGTAATTCTCGAACTCGATTCCACCGATGCCTTCTGAGCCAGCAAGCATTCCCACAATCAGAAACACGAACAGGACCGGCACGCCCATTCGGGCGGAGAATTTATTGGACGCAATGCCCAGCAACAGCAAGATGCCGGTGATGAGGATCAGTGTTTCGATGCTGAGCATTGATGAGGAAAATTGCGATTGAGATGGATCTTAAAGGTGCAGTTTAGCGACTCATGATTTCCGGCATCAGGACATTGTGTCGTTTTGCGGCGGCGGTATCGCGAGTACGTCTCGATCGGAGTCACGCAGGACGCCTTCGGTCACGCTTCCCATCAGTGTCCGGGCAAACGCCGATCGACCGCAAGTACCAATGACAATTAACTCGACAGATAGCCCGTTGGCTGTATCACAAATCGTTGAGGCGATGTCGCCAGCAGCAGGTTTGACGATCGTGGACATCCCGTCGACGTTGATTCTGTCCACGAATGACGCGACCTCGTTCTGTGCCCGATTCCGTGCACCGGCAAGATATGATTGTTTGGCATCGTCGCTCAACGATGCGCGATTTAGCAGGGCAGATCCTGGATCGCTGAAAACGTTCAGCAAAGAAACATTCGCATGATCGAGCAATCCAAGTGATCTGGCGTCGCCAATCGTCGTCTCCGAATAAACGGACAAGTCTGTCGCCACGAGTGCTTGACGGTATGAGCCCGTCGGAACACCGTTAGCCAACAAGACGGGACGGTCTGCGGTCCGGATCGTTCTTTCCGCAGTTGTCCCGATCAGAATATCTCGAAGAATCTGCCTGCGATGCGGCCCGATGACGATCAAATCAGCGCCGAGGTTTCGCGCTGCCTGCGTGATTCCGATAAACGGATTACCAACGACAACATGAAAGTCGCACTTCACGGCGTCGATCTCTTCCAGAGTATGCGTTAGCTCCTCAAGAAGTTTGGTCGATGCCTCCCGCTGAGCCTGCACAATCATTTGCGGCTGATCGTCATCAACAACGTGAACCAAGTGGAGCTTGGAATCAAATTCACGCGCCAACAACTTCGCACGACGGATCGCACGATCCGAGCGTACCGAAAAATCCGTTGCAACCACAATGCTTTTCACTACGCTAAACTCTTAAAATCGATTGACTAAAACAACTTTGCCGTGGTCGACGCCTTCTTCGACGCGGCGATGCGCATCGGCAGCCTGATTCATTGAAAACTGACTGTCGATCGTTACTTTCAGTTTACCGACTTCGTAGAGTTCGACTAACTCGCGTAGGTCGGCGGCCGAAGGCTTGGCCAGCATCACTGTCCCAGACTTGGACAATGGCCACGTCACGAGCGTCATGAACATCCCTTTCGCATTCGGTTCGGTTGAAACGTAGCGCCCTCCGTCGGCGAGCACACGACGAGCGTCCAAGTAGCCAGATTTCCCCGCGACGTCGAAGATCAAATCCCATTGCTGGCCAGACTTCGTGAAATCAGTTTTCTGGTAGTCGAGGAAGCAATCTGCCCCAAGTTCAAGGCAAAACGCTTCGTTGGAACCACTCGCAACTGCCGTCACGTGCGCCTCGTAGCGTTTTGCAATTTGAATCGCGAATGCTCCGACTCCACCGCTCGCTCCGTTGATGAGCACCCGCTTGCCGGGGGCGATCTGCCCATGATCGCGTAGTGACTGCAACGCCGTCGTTCCTGCCAATGGGATTGCGGCCGCTTCCTTTGTCGACATCGAATCAGGGATCTTCGCAGCCACACTCATCGGGCAAGTCACAAACTCCGCACAAGCTCCACCGCGAAGATGGTCGAGGTACGCCATCACTCGATCACCGGGCTTAAAAGGGGCATCCGCATCACAATCGACGACCTGTCCAGCCACGTCGTATCCGGGAATTCGCGGGAACCCGAACAAAAGCAATCCTTTCAATTCGCCCCTGCGAAGCCGATAGTCGATCGGATTTACGCTTGACGCCTCGACATGAATCAGCAGTTGGCCGGGTTGCCGTCGCGGAACTTCAACCATTCCCGTGCGTAAGACGCTGGCGTCGCCGTAGTCGTCATACACGACCGCATGCATCAGCTTGAGAGGCTTGATTGTCACAAACTCAATTGGGCGTGCTGCGTGTTTGCGTTCTTGGGTTTGCATACTCATGAGATTTGTTTACGTGATCAAACTTTGGTGGGCTGGAAAGATAAGACTGGTGTCAACTTTCCTAACCAGCAAACGTCGGACCAAACGGAATCGCAACGCCTCAAGCTTGACTGTTGCGGTCGTCGTCAATGCTTCCGCCCGCCCCCAAATCCGGGGCGAGTCCGTTAAGCCGTTCCTTGGCAAAAAGCGTCGCCTCGAGTTGACGGGGCAATTTGATAGTTGACGTTATCGGGGCGGCTTTGTTCAACAAATCCCTCCTTCGCTAGGGATCCGCTGTCATTCTCGGCCTCTATGGCCAACTGGAACGCGACGTGCTTGTTTGAGTGAACGTTCAGCGGCGTCGGCAACGTGCGACCCGCAAACGAAGATCCTGAATCTCAATGAGGAAAAACCATGAGTCTGGCAACCGCAATGGAACTTGAAACGCGTATCGACCTCCCTCTGTGCACGCGTGAACCGATGCTTAAGCTGTTGAATCAGCAGCTTGCCGACACGTTCGACCTGTTCTCGCAGGTCAAACAGGCCCACTGGAACGTGAAGGGCATGAAGTTCATGTCGTTGCATCTGCTATTCGACAAGCTCGCCGCCAACCTGCTTCGCTACGCGGACGACATCGCCGAGCGAGCGACCGCACTGGGTGGCCTGGCACAGGGAACCGCGCGAATGGCGGCCGAGAATTCCAACATAGAAGAACTTCCATTTGAGATGACCGATGGCAAGGCGTTTGTCGTCGCGATGGCGGATCGCTTTGCTACGTATGGCGCGTCGTCTCGCGCAGCGATCAATCAAGCAGAGGATGTAAATGATGCCGTGACTGCCGACCTGTTCACGGAGATCACGCGTGAAGTCAACAAGAGCCTGTACTTCCTCGAATCGCACCTTCAGGGATAAATGGCTCGTCGATATCAATTGTGAGGCTCGTGGCATATCGTTTGCAGGATTGGCTTTGAAAACAACCGTTGCGTTGAATCACTGAAGAAAGGACGACGTCAAAAATGCCTACGTTAGAAAAATCGGTCAAGGCGATGCGACAGCTTCTAATCAATCTTAAGATCAACGACGACAACATCCGCACTTAAGAGTTTTCAGGATACTGAGGAGCACGATGAGTGGAAACTCGCGAGCAATTGCAATCGCCCGATCGTACGACTTGCCCGACGCCGATGGCCACTACCGCGTATTGGTCGATCGGCTTTGGCCTCGCGGGGTCACGAAGGATTCATTGCAACTGGATCGATGGACGAAGGAGCTTGCGCCCAGCGACAAGTTGCGCCAATGGTTCGACCATGATCCCAATAAGTGGGCGGAGTTCCGTAAACGGTTTCTCCATGAGTTGTCACAGCACAAGGATTCAGCCTATGAACTACTCCGCGCGGCGGATGGTAAATCCATCCTGTTGATTTACGCGGCCAAAGACGAACAACACAACAACGCAGTTGTGCTGAAGGAATACCTCGAGAGGCTGCAGCCATGAAGGACCCAAGAACGATTTACGAGGTTCTGCGACCACTGAAAAGCTACGCTTTACGCAATTGACGATGCTTGGTGTGTCCTTCAATACAATACGGACATTGCGTTACATGGGCGACCGCTACGGCGATCAGCTGCCTCGTCTTAGCCGACAATGAGGAAATTGTTTTTTAAGGGAGCAAGACCTGTGCCGCCCGTGTCAGATTGCAGTCCGAAAGATCGACGCAGTTTTTCCGTAGCCGCATGCCCAAGAAATGAGCGATTTGTTGGTGCCAGTTGAAACACTCGATGGGTTCCCCCACGGCGGACACAACTAGCCGAGCGCGTCCACTTGCGTTTCCGGCGTCAACTGGAGGCGACAACAGCATTGTTTGCGTACGCGGTCAAGCCGTTACCGCCGCTTCCGCTTGAACCGGCCACCTGGACAATGCGCCGTCGCCCAGAGATTGCGGTCGATGACTGCGACGGCACGACCTGCCACCGGTGCCCGATGAGCTTGGATTTGCTGGTCCATTTGCAGGTGTCCACAATGACGCATTGATCATGGCAGGCGGCGCAAACTTTGCCAAACCAGTTTGGGACCACGATAAACAATGGCATGACGAGATCTTCGTACTCGTCAAGAACGGCCTCGGAAAAGACAGCAACGCCTTTGAGTGGAAAGAGGGCGGCAAACAGATTCCCTGGTGGGCGGCCGGTTGCAGCATTTTTGCAACGATGCTGAGTTCGCTGACATTCACTGGCATTCCATCAAAATCGTTTGCGCAGGATTGGGTGTATTCAATCGGCAATCTGATGATTCCGGTGGTTGCTGTACTCGCGGTCTTTGTGGTAATGCCTTTTTACCGGAGGATCGATGCGACCAGTGCGTACGAGTACTTGGAAAAGCGATTCAGTCCTGGCGTGCGTTTGTTTGGTAGCGCCAGTTTCACGCTCTTTCACGTTTTCCGAATGGCCGTCGTGATGTCGTTAACTGATTTGGCGCTCGGGGTTGCCACGCCGCTAACCATCTATACGTTGCGTACGCCGGAACTCGCAGCCCGGCCCAAGACTGCCATTGGTCACTACAATGATTAAACACGGTCGATCCCGGCTGAAGTGGGGTCGGATGCGTTTCTTCAACCGTTTCCGGAGTCTCGGGAGGCCATGTCGATGGATGATATCCGCCGATCGAAATTGATTGCTACGTACCGCGACGGCTTGCTCGACGACACTTTGCCGTTTTGGACAAAGCACTGCGTCGATCGAGAGCATGGTGGTTTCATGATGTCACTTGGCCGCGACGGCACGGTCATCGACACCGACAAGGGCGTTTGGCAACAGGGACGATTCACATGGCTGTTGGGAGAACTTTACAACAACATCGAACAGCGGCCCGAGTGGCTTGAGTTGGCAAAACACGGTGCGAAATTCATCGACGACCACTGCTTTGATCCATGTGACGGCCGGATGTGGTTTCATGTCACTCGCGACGGGAAACCGATTCGTAAGCGACGCTACGCATTTACAGAGAGTTTTGCCGCGATCGCGTTCGGAGAGCTGGCCAAAGCGACGGGTGACCAGCGATACGCAGAAAGGGCGAAGCAAACATTCCAGCGATTCATCGAACACAACCTCGATACGCAAGGTGTCCACTCGAAATTCACGGATACACGTCCAAGTCGCGGAATCGGATTCCCGATGATTGCGATCGCAACGGCTCAGCAGCTCCGCGAGTCCATCGGACTGTGTGACGCCAACGAGTGGATCGACCGCAGCATTACCGACATCCGCCACTTTCATCTCAAAGAGGACATTCAATGTGTGATGGAGACGGTAAGTCCCAGCGGCGACATCATCGACCATTTTGAAGGTCGCATGATGAATCCGGGACATGCAATCGAAGGCGCTTGGTTCATCATGTTGGAAGGCAAGATACGGGGTGATGACGAACTGATTCGCACCGGCTGCCAGATGCTGGACTGGATGTGGCAGCGCGGCTGGGACGAGCAGTACGGCGGCGTGCTCTACTTCGTCGACGTGAATGGCCTGCCGGTTCAAGAATACTGGCACGACATGAAATTTTGGTGGCCACAGAACGAAGCGATCATCGCCACGCTGCTTGCGTATCAGCTTACCTCCGATCCCAAGTACCGTGACTGGCACCGGATGATTCACGACTGGACCTACTCGCACTTTCCCGACGGTGAGCACGGCGAATGGTTCGGCTATCTCCACCGCGACGGTTCCATCAGCTCGACATTGAAAGGCAATCTCTGGAAAGGCACCTTCCACATGCCCCGTATGCAGCTCGTTTGTTGGCAACTGCTTGCCGAATCGTCAGTGTGACGGGAGTGATTGTTCCGAGTCCTACGTTGGAAAGGGTTGTCCGGCGATGTCGCTCCACTCAACCATCGGGCGTTACGCGGAAACGGCGTCGCGTTCGGGTTGGTAGATCACGTCGTCGATTCGCATGTTGCGTTTTCCGGCCGGGACCGCCCAGCGAACTCGATTTCCGACTCGGTCGCCAAAGATCGCGATGCCGATTGGTGCGAGGATCGATAGGCGGCCTTCGGCGATGTTCGCGTCTTCGGGATAGACCAACGTGTAGGTCTCCGTCGAGTCGGATTCCAAGTCCCTCAACTTGACGGTCGAGTTCATCGTCACCACATCGGGTGGCACCGACACAGCATCGACAATCGTCGCGTGTTGCAGTTCACCGGCTAGTTCGCGAAAGGCCTTTGGGTCTACCATCGCGCCGAGCAATTCGTCCTTCAACAGTTCAACAAGATGACGAAAGTCTCGATGAGTCACAAGTTTTCTTGGGCACGCCATGATGAGAGATCCTGTTTCGGGGTGATGTCGAACTGAAAAGCCTCAAGGTTTTTAAAAAATGCAAAACAGCACCAGGATCACGGACAGTAAAATTATGAGGACCATCACCAACACGAGTTTGAAGGTGTTTCGCTCCTCGGCGTCGCGAGATGTTCTGTCGATCTCCGCGTCAGCACTTGCGGTTCGTGCACGGTTACTTACCGTCGAAACATTCCTGATTTTTCGCGGTACAAGGCGAACTCTTGATCGTGGCCTTCGCACGGTCTCGGAGCGGTCTAATTGTGACAATGATGTCTTCCACAGGAGCATGGCGGATATCTCCGGGCGTGCTAAAACGGTTGAGGGACTCGGCGGGATCATGTACAGGATTGCCAATCGACTTTCACTACCTACACATGCAACGATCGCGCCAACGAGGACGAGAGGGCGTTAAATGGCATGACGAGTCGATTTTGCGACAGATACGTCGCCGCCGATTTCACGTGACAACCCAGGTTGACGTACCTGGTTTTCGCAAGCGAGCAGCCGATGAAGATTGATCGCTTGCTCGGACGTATCTGCGATGACACGTAGCAGCCACTCTCCGAGACACCGCAATTGCAAGCTTCGGAGGGACTCGCCTACCCGATTACGCGGCTCGTTGGTCCGTCGTTTGCATTGGAGAAAGAGTTGGGGACCTGGGAGCGGGATTCACCGTGACATTTCAGCCTGATGATCGGATGGCCCTTCAGTCCTATTCCCAACATTTGAGGAGCATATCAATGAACACCGACCGGATGTATGAACACGAGATCGACCGCTGGGAAAATGAAGGCGGAAGCTTCCAACACCGCGCGGCGGACAGCGTCAATCCAATTGTTTTTCAGTCTCCTTCAAGGGTTGAACGGGAGGATGACGGACAATTCGATCGAGCGATGTTTGGTGCAACCCCTAACAAGGCAAGCCGGGCCACTGTTCATTGTCAGCCCCAGTTTGTTTCGACGCCCCGCCCGCGAATGAACGTCTGAAATTCGCCCAGCAGTTGCTCATTCGCCCGAGTCGCATGCAGTATCTGTTTTCTTTTCAGAGCGAAACTCAACAGACACCCGACGGCCTCGCCGATTCCCGACTTGACCGACTCGACTTGAATAGCGAACGGTCGAGTGCAAGTCAGATCCAATAGCCGGTCCGGCCGTGGCGGGGCCAGCTGCTGAAGCAATACTAATCTTGGCGAGTGAACTCGGAAATCTGTCGACCTTTGATCTCCGTCAATTCACGTAGACGTTTTGCCAGAGCCAGAACTGACCCTGCCGCACTACTTCCCTCCAGCCGCTGAAGTAGTTCATCCACACCCAAATCACGAACTGCAGCAACAGCTGGATGTCTCTCGGCTGACCAAACGGGCCTTGGCGAAGTGGAAGCGGTACGAGGCGATGGCGATCACTTAATGCATCGCGCTTCCTGATCGTCCAGATCGAATGACCGCGGGCAGAGACCGAAGTGCACGCCTGCACCTGAAACGCCGGTTGCCGTTTTTTGCAACCGGGATGGAAAAACAATTTGCAGCTTTTGTCGGGGAAGCTGCCACGGCATGGAGCAATTGTTCCGCTACGACGTGCTGATCGCCTGCCCAAGCGTGTCAACGAAAACATCGGTCGGTTGCGCACCGGCCAACGCGGTCTTTTGGTCGATGATAAAAAACGGGACTCCGTTGACTCCGTTACGTTGAGACATCTCTCTGGCGGTTGCGATTGCATCCATCCCATCATCGCTATCCAGTGTGGCCTCGACAGCTGGCAGGGCCAAGCCGGCTTCGACAACTACGTCGATCAACGTCTGGCGATTGCCGATGTCCAAGGCATCGCTGAAGTAGGCCCGGAACAGCGCCTCGACGACGGCATCCTGACAGCCATGATGATCCGCCAGCCAAATCAACCGGTGGGCATCAAGGGTGTTCGGCGTTCGTTCAATTTGATCAAAGGCAAAACGAATCCCCTCGGATTCTCCGACAGCGATGACACTGGCATCCAACTCGAGTGACCGCTCCCAACTGCCAAATTTGCGGGTCCGATATTCCTTACGGCTGATGCCTTCTTTTGGCATCGTCGGATTGAGCTGGAAGGGATGCCAGCGGACCTGGACGTCATGCCGGCCATCGAGGGCGGCGATTGCCTTCTCAAGCCGTCGCTTGCCAATGTAGCACCAAGGGAAAATCACATCAGAGATCACATCAACGGCGAGGTTCATGGCAACTCAATACTGAGGAATCGGAGTGTCTGCGCTGTCAGACCAGAAGCTGACGCACCACTCGTCATGGTACTTGCTGAGCGAAAACCCCGCGGCTTTTACCTCTCCCTTGTTCTGACGCCACGCATTCCAAAACTGCTCGGTCGGCGCCGCCTGACGCACATACGTCGTACCTCTTTGCGTTTTGACCAGTTGGGGTTCACTTGCCACGTTTCATCTACGGAACGGCGTGGAAGGAAGACGACACACAGCGGCTTATCGAGCTTGCCATTGAACAGGGGTTCCGGGGCATCGACACCGCCAATCAGCGACGGCATTACCATGAGGCGGCGGTCGGAAAGGCGATCGCCGCGTCAATTGGCAGGCGGTTGGTGGTCCGGGACGAACTTTTCCTGCAGTCCAAGTATACGTTTCAACGCGGCCAGGACCATCGCCTGCCTTATGATTCCGAAGCGCCGATTCCGACTCAGGTCGAGCAGTCACTGGCCAGTTCGCTCAGACATCTCGGCACGGACCACCTGGATTCCTATCTGTTGCATGGATCTCAAAACACGGTTGGGCTGACTGCTGATGATTGGGCCGCATGGCATTCGATGGAAGCGATCCATGACAGTCGCCGCGCACGAATCATTGG